>PLBK01000030.1 GCA_003134505.1 Actinomycetota bacterium
GCACCGAGTCGCCGGAGTCGATCGTCAGCGCCGGCTCGAGGTCGCGCGAGAAATGCCCGTGGAGGGTGCGGCGTGACAGCGGAAGCTCGTGGATCAACTGTTGCTCCGACTCCGTCGAGCCTAGGTCGGTACCAGCTTGCGCACGGCGGCGGACACCCGCTCGACCGAGGGCATGTACGCGTCCTCGATCGTCCAGTACGGGTACGGCACGTCGTAGCCCGTGACGCGCAGCACGGGGCCCTGCAGGTCGAAGATCGCGCGCTCGGCGATCAACGCGGCGAGCTCTGCGCCGAAGCCTGCGGTGCGCGGCGCCTCGTGCACGATCACGACGCGGCCCGTCTTCGCGACCGAGGCGAGGATCGTCTCCTCGTCCAGCGGGCGAAGCGAGCGAATGTCGATCACCTCGCACGACACGTCGAGCGCGTCGGCCGTCAGCTCGCACACATTGACCATCGCGCCGTAGGCGATCAGCGTCACATCGGTTCCTTCGCGCGCGATGCGCGCCTTGCCGATCGGCACGACGTGATCGCCTGCGGGCATCTCTTCCTTGATGCGGCGATAGAGATACTTGTGCTCGAAAAAGAGCACCGGATCATCGTCGCGGATCGCGGCCTTCAGCAATCCCTTCGCATCCGACGCCGTGGCAGGATAGACGATCTTGAGTCCCGGCGTGTGCAGGAACGCGGCCTCGGGATTCTGCGAGTGGAACGGGCCGCCGGAGAAGCCGCCGCCGGAGCCGCTCGAGCTCGGCGGTGAGAGCGCGGAGCCGAAGCCGGCCGAGAGATCGCCGATCGCGAGCGCGGTCGGGCCCGAGCCGAGATCGCCGTACGGCGTGATCCAGTAGATCCGGCTCTGGTCGTGCAGCTCCTTCGGCATCCGGAGCTGGGCGCCCTGGAGGACGCGCTCGGCGATCCCGAACGCGATTCCGTAGACGAGGAACTTCTCCCAGAGCTGCAGCGTCGCCGGCGGCGCGTCCTTCAGGCGCGGGAAGTCGGTCAGGTAGTGGCGGAACGCCTGCCAGCGCTCGGCCTCGGTCTGGCCGGCCTTCGTCCGCCGCCGCCACACCTTCGCGTGCAGGAAGGCGAAGAAGAGCGCGGCCGCGTTGACGGCCATGCAGATGCCGATCGCGAGGAGCACGATGTCCGTCCAGCGAGGCGCGGTGCCGCGCCAGCGCGAGGCCGGGATGGCGATCAGCACGATCGCGGCGACGACGAATCCGGCGATCGCGACCCAGAGGGCGAGCAGGCCGGAGCCCACGTACCAGTGCCTCGCGTTGATCGCGCTCTGAACGTGGGACTTGAAGCTCGTGAAGCGCTGGCTGTTCTCGGTCCGGTCGGCCTTGATCCGGTCGCGCATGTTGGACAGGCGCTCCGGCCCGCCTGCGAGCACGGCGTTGAAGACGGCGGCGACCGACTGCTCGTAGGGCTCGAGCGCGATCGTCTGGTCGCCGGTCGAGAGCTCGAGGTCGGCGACCTGCTCCTTCTTCAGCCCGCCCCACTGATCATGCTCGGTCGTCACCGGCGTCGACTTGTAGTAGCCGCGGCGGATCAGATCGAATAGCGTCGCCGTGAACTCGAGCGACCCGGGCTCGGTTCCCTGGCGCAGGAGCGGCGGCACGAGCGCCGGCTGGCTGTCGGTCGGCGGCTCCTGCTCGTACTCGCGGTCGTAGTCCACCTTCCGCTCGCGGCCGAACACGAGCCAGATCAGCCCGATGATCAGCAGCGCCGGGGCGAGCCCGATCGCGAGCAGATAGCCGGCCGTGCGCAACGCGTGGTGCTTGGCGTCGTCGATCTGCGCCTGGTTGTCGAGGTAGGACTGCTCGTCGGCCGTCTCCTGGGCCTGGATCTTGGCGAGGCCCGGCCCGGCCACCACCTTCGCGCCCGCGGTGGACGTGAGCAGGCTCCGGGGGAAGACCACCCGGAGCTCGACGAACTGGTGGGCCGGAACGTCCACGGCCTGAAGCGTCGCCTGGGTCGGGAATCGTGCCGTGACGCCATTCACCCAGCGCGGATGGCCGTACACGCGGTAGCGCGGGCCGAGTTGCGTCGGGCCGGGAAGCTGCATCGTCGCCGAGAGCCTGCTGAGCGACGTCTTCCACTCGCCGCCCCAGACCTGCAGGTCGACATCGACGACGTCGCTGTAGGCGACCGCGAGCCCGCGGAAGCGATACGAGATCGTGAAGGTGCGCTGCTCGTCGGAGGCCGAGTAGTGCCAGACGATCCTGACCTTGTTCGAATCGCGCTCCACACCGAACTTGCCCGCCGTGTCGATGCTGCCGAGCTTCGTGTTGCCGCCGGGCGAGTACGGCTGCCCGTTCTCCGACACGGACACGTGGTCGATCGACTCGCCCTGGCGGAGAGGGATGTCGCGATAGGCGCCGCTGAACGAGCCGTAGAAGAAGAAGCTGATGTCCTCGCGCACGAGCAGCGATCCGTCCTTCTCGATCCGGACGCCGACGTTCGCCTGCGTCAGCGAATACGACTTGGCGAGCGCCTGGGGCGCGACGACCAGCGCGGCAACCGCCGCGAGGACGATGCCGAGGAGAGCGAGGCGTGGACGGGTCAGGACGCTGGAGGCGGCGGCGACTCTGGAGGCGGCGACGGCTCCGCGGGCGGCGCGTCGAACGACACCGGTGGTGCTGACGAGTCCGCGGGCGGCGCCGCGAAGGACACCTGTGGCACCGCGCGGTCACCGTCGTCGGCCTGGAAGTACTCACGCGCCTGGAAGTTGAAGATGCCGGCGATGATGCTCGTCGGGAGTGTCTGGAGCGCGTTGTCGTAGGTGAGGACGGTGTCGTTGTAGACCTGGCGCGAGACGGCGATGTTCGACTCGGTCTCCGAGAGCTGCGCCTGCAGCTGCTGGAAGTTCTCGGTCGCGCGCAGCGTCGGGTAGTTCTCGGCGACCGCGAACAGCTTGCCGAGCGCCTGCGTGAGCACGTTCTCGGCCTGCGCCTGCGCCTGCGGGCCTTGCGCCTGCTGCGCGGCCGTGCGGGCCTGCGTCACCTCGTCGAACGTCCCGCGCTCGTGCGCGGCGTAGCCCTTGACCGTCTCGACCAGGTTCGGGATCAGGTCGTGCCGCCGCTTGAGCTGCACGTCCACCTGCGCCCACGCGTTCTGCGCGCGGTTGCGCTTGCGGACGAGCCCGTTGTACATCCCGACGAAGATGAACAGGAAGAGCCCGACGATCGCCGCGATGACGACGCCGATGATCAGTCCGGAGCTGACTGCGAGAACCATGCCCGAACCCTACAACGGGTCGGGACTTCGCGCGACCCAGATCGTGTCCTCGCCGTCGCGGTAGGGGCTGCGGTCGAACCAGCCGTAGCAGGCTTCGACCTCGAGGCCGGCTCGCTCGAGCAGCTCGGCCCACTCCGGCGGCGAGATCCACGCGAGCTTCATCGTCGCCTCGCCTGCCGTCCCGCGCACCGAGAGCGTCAGCGTGCGGCGCAGCTCGTCCCAGTCGGCCCGCTCGAAGATGCCCGGCTCGCGCTCCAGCCAGCGCCCGTGCGTCTCGGCGATGTCCCGCGCGCCGGGGGCGAAGACGTCGAACACGAGCCGGCCGCCGGGCTCGAGCAGAGAGCGCGCGGCTCGAAGCGCGTGCAGGCGCTCGTCGTCGGTCGGGAGGTGCAGGTAGGCCCGGAACGGGCAGATCACGAGGCCGACGCGCTCGCCGACGGGAGGGTCGCACAGGTCGCCGAGCCGCAGGTCGACGAGAGCGGCGAGCCCGGCCAGTTCGACCTGCTCCCGGCAGACCTCGAGCATCCCCGGCGACGAGTCGACGCCGATCACGGGGATCCCTTCGGCGGCGATCGGCACGGCGATCCGCCCGGTGCCGACGCCGAGCTCGACGACCGGCCCGCCGTCCTTTCTGGCCTCGTCCACGTAGAAGGGCACGTCCTCGGTCACGCTGCGGCTCCACGGGTCGTAGAGCCGCGCGATCGCGTCGTATGCGCTCTGGGGGACGCTGCTAGATTCGCTCGATGAGCTGGGCAAGTGACTATCTCGATGAAGCACGCGCCGCCATCGTAGGTGCGGGCTCGCTCCAGGACTTGGAGCAGCTTCGAGTGGGCTACCTCGGCCGTAAGAGCCCGCTGACTCTCCGTTTGCGCGAAGCGGCTCAGCTGGAGATCGAGGAACGGGCGGAGCTGAACCGCACGAAGATCCATCTCGAGGACCTGGTGAAGACCGCGCGCCGGGAGCTGGAGCGCGTCGCCATCGAGCGCGTGTACGCCGACAGCGCCGTCGACGTCACGCTGCCCGGCGATCCGGTTCCGCGCGGCCGGCTGCACCTGCTCACCCAGATCCGGCGGGAGATCGAAGACATCTTCCTCGGCATGGGCTACGAGGTCTTCGAGGGCGACGAGGTCGTGGACGCCTGGAGCAACTTCGACGCCCTGACGACCGATGCGGGACATCCGTCACGCTCGCAGAACGACACCTTCTACCTCTCCGAGGACGTGCTCCTCCGCACGCACACCTCGCCGGACCAGATCCGGCTGATGGAAGCGCGGACGCCGCCCATCTACGCGATCATGCCCGGCCGGGTCTACCGCCGCGACACCCCGGACGCGACGCACTCGCCGACGTTCCTGCAGGTCGAGGCGCTGGTCGTCGACCGCGGGATCACGCTCGCCGACCTGAAGGGGACGGTGCTGCACTTCTTCCGGCAGCTGTTCGGGCCCGCACGCGAGGTGCGGATGCGGACGAGCTTCTTCCCGTTCACGGAGCCCTCGGTCGAGTTCGACGTGACCTGCTTCATCTGCGACGCGCAGGGTTGTCCCGTCTGCAAGCACTCGGGCTGGATCGAGATGGGCGGTGCCGGCTGGGTCGACCCGGACGTGTTCCGGAACGTCGGTGTCGACCCCGACGAGTGGTCCGGCTTCGCCTTCGGCCTCGGGATCGAGCGCATCGCCATGCTGAGGCACGGCCTGCCCGACCTGCGCCTGTTCTGGGAGAACGACCTCCGCGTGCTGGAGCAATTCTGAGGCCGGCGCTGTGAAAGTCCCCGTCTCCTGGCTACGCGAGTACGTCTCGTTCGACCTGCCCCTCGAGGAGCTCGGCCGCCGGCTCGTGTTCACGAGCTGCGAGGTCGACCGCATCGTCCCCCGCGGCGTGCCCGACGTCGACGGCAACCTCGATCGCTTCCGCGTCGGCCGCGTCCTCGAGGCGGTCAAGCACCCGAACGCCGACCGGCTGCAGCTCTGCCGCGTCGACGTGGGCGAGGGCGACGCGCGCCAGGTCGTGTGCGGCGGCTGGAACTTCGGCGCGGGAGCGACGGTCGCGGTCGCCCTCCCCGGCGCCCGCCTGGCGAACGGGCTCGAGCTCGAGCAGCGCAAGGTCCGTGGGGAGCTGTCGGACGGGATGATCCTGGCCGAGGACGAGATCGACCTCGGCACCGACCACACCGGGATCATGCTGCTCGACTCGCAGCTCGAGCCGGGGACGCCGCTCGGCGACGTGTTGCCGCTCTCCGACGACGTGCTCGAGATCGAGACGGGCTACAACCGGCCCGACCTCACCTCGGTCTACGGCATTGCCCGCGAGGTCTCGGCGCTGCTCGACGTCGACCTCGCGCCACCGCCGGGCCGCGACCCGGAGCGGGCGGGCGACGAGCCGGTCGACGTCCGGGTCGAGGACCTCGAGCGCTGCCCTCGCTACATCGGGCGCCTGTTCCGCTCGGTCGCGGTCGGGGAGTCGCCGCCGTGGCTGAAGGCACGGCTGCTCGGGGCGGGCATGCGGCCGATCTCCAACGTCGTCGACGTGACGAACTACGTGATGCTCGCGTTCGGCAGCCCGTTGCACGCGTTCGACCACGCGAGGCTCGCCGAGGGGCGGATCGTCGTCCGCCGCGCCCGCGACGGCGAGCGCATCCGCACGCTGGACGGCACCGAGCGGTCGCTCACCCCCGAGGAGCTCGTGATCGCCGACGCCGAGCGGCCTGTGGCCGTCGCCGGGATCATGGGCGGCGAGGAGACGGAGGTCTCCGCAGAGACGGAGACCGTGCTGCTCGAGGCCGCGAACTTCGAGCAGCTCGGGGTGCTGCGGAGCGGCGAGCGGCTCCGTGTCCGCTCGGAGGCGCAGACGCGCTGGGAGAAGGGTGTGGCACCTGAGCTCGCCGAGCAGGCCGCCGTCTACGCGACGCAGCTCCTCGTCGAGCTGGCCGGCGCGCGCTGGACGGGCGACGCCGACGTCAAGGGGGCGTTTCCCGAGCGGCCGGTCGTCCGCCTGCGGCCCGAGCGCGCCGAGCAGGTCGTCGGCATCCCGATCCCGGCCGACGAGCAGCGCCGGCGGCTGATGCGGCTCGGCTTCGAGGTGTCGGACGACTGGAATGTCCTCGTCCCTGCCTGGCGCGCGAGCGACGTGCGGCGCGAGATCGACCTCGTCGAGGAGGTGGCGCGCTTCCGGCTCGAGGAGGTGCCGCCGACGATGCCCGAGCGGACGGCGATGTTCGGCCGGCTGACGCACGAGCAGCGGCTGCGGCGGGCCGTCTCGGACGTGCTCGCGGGCTGCGGCTTCGTCGAGGCGTACACGTACTCGCTCCAACCGTCCGACCCCGACCCGTCGGCGCTCGTCCTGCCCGTGCCCCTGTCCGAGCAGCAACGCGTGCTGCGGACGACGATGCTGTTCGGCCTGGTCCGTGCCGCGCAGCACAACGTCGACGTGGGGAACGAGGACGTGGCGCTGTTCGAGCTCGCCCACGTCTACCTTCCGACCGACGGGGCGCTGCCGCTCGAGCCGTGGCGGCTCGGGGGGATCGCCCGCGGCGGCTTCTTCCGGGTCAAGGGGGTCGTCGAGCAGGTCTTCTCGATGCTGAAGGAGGAGCCGCGCTTCACGGCCGCTGCGCACCCGTTCATGGCCTCGCCGGCGTGCGCGTCCGTCCAGGGCGGCTGGGTCGCGCAGCTCGACCCGCGGCTCCTCGAGGGCGAGTGGGCGGCCTTCGAGCTCGATCTCGCCGAGCTCTTCGCCCAGGTGCCCGAGCGCATCCTCTACGACGACGTGATCACCTTCCCGTCGGTCAAGGAGGATCTCGCGTTCGTGGTCGACGAGGCGGTGCCGGCGGGCGAGCTGATCGCGGCGGCACGCGACGCCGCAGGCCCCGAGCTCCGCGAGATGCGCGTGTTCGACGTCTACCGGGGCGAGCAGGTCGGGCCGGGGAAGAAGTCGGTCGCGTTCTCGGTCGTCTTCCAGTCGCCGGAACGGACACTGGCGGATGATGACGCGGCCGTCCTGCGCGGCCGGATCGTCACGACGCTCCGCGAGCGCCTCGGCGCCGAGCTGCGCGGCTAGGTGTTCGTGAGGACACCTGAAGATCGCGCCCGGCACGGTTCGAGACCTCTGCATACGATTCACCCGCTATGCAGATCGACCGTGAGCTGGGGAAGCGCGAGCGGCTGCGCCTGATCGGCAGCCTCGTCACGCGGAAGCGGATCGGCACGCAGCTCGAGCTCCGCGACGCGCTGGCCGCGGCGGGCTGCCGAGTGACCCAGGCGACGATCTCGCGCGACATCCGTGAGCTCGGGCTCGAGAAGGGAAAGGACTCGCTCGGACGGCCGCGCTACGTCGCGCCGCACCGCGCGCGCCGGGTCGATCCACGCGAGGCTCTCGCCGGCGTGCTCGGTCAGTTCGCGCGACACGCGACGGCCGCCGAGAACCTCGTCGTGCTCGCCGCCGAGCTCGGCACCGCGCCCGCGATCGCACGCGCGCTCGACCGTCTCGAGCACAGGCTCGTCGTCGGAACGGTCGCCGGCGACGACACCGTGCTCGTGATCACGAAGACCGCCGCCGACGCGCGGTCGCTCGCACGTGAGCTGTCACCGCTGATCGGCTAGATGGGTGATGCCACGATCTCGCGCGCTCGGCTGCGCGATCTGGCCTGTCTGGGCCGCTCACGCCTGCTGGATGCCGCCGGAGCCGGCCCCCACCAGGCGTGAGCTTCACGGCGCCGCGCCGTCACCGATACGCCCGCGTATCGGCAACGTCCCGTCGCCGCGCCCCAGAGCAGCCAGCTCGCGCCCCGAGGAGCACGATCTCATGGCATCAACCATCTATCGGCGGCGGCCGAACAGGTCCTTGCCCGCCTGCCGCAGCCGGCCCCCGAAGCCGCCGCCCTGGTCCGCGCGCCAGGTGGTGACCTTCGGCTCCGTGTAGTCCGGGAGGCTCGCGGCCTCCTCGGGGGTCAGGTCGGTCTCGACCCGGTCGGGCCAGATGCCCTTGACCCGCTCGGACGCGATGTAGTGGCTCGTGCCGCGTCGTGCGTGGGTGAGGACGAGCCCGTCGAAGATGTCCCTCTCCTTGTCGCCGGCCACCTCCTTGACGTGCCCCACCTCGCTTCCGTCGGCCGCGACGACCAGCGCACCGGCGTCGAGCGCGGTCCACGCAACCGGGTCCGGCTCGCCCGTCGAGTTCACAGGACTTTCCCGCCGACGTACCAGACCGGGCCCTGCGTGGAGACGGGCTGCGTGTCCGAGAAGGCCCGCAGGATCTCGACGCGTCCCGGGATGCCGGCCTCGTCGATCCGCGCCAGGCAGCGGCGCGTCATCTGCGGCGACGTCCCGTAGCCGAAGGTGCGCGCGACGCGGAAGTCGAAGCCGATCTCCCTGGCCGGCCGTGATGGATTAAGTGGCGCGGCCACGAGCGCGGCGCGCTGCAGATCGTCGCTCGAGGCGAGCTCGATCCGGCAGAGCAGGTCGCTCCAGTCCTCGGGCAGACTCGCCACGAGCTCGTCCCAGCGGGAGGCGAGCAGCGCCTGTGCCGGCGCTTCCTCGACCGCCGTGGCGGTGCTCCCGGAGAGCACGAGCGTGCCGGAGATCCCGTCCTCGTCGAGGTTCGCGAGCAGCCGCCGGGCCGCCTCGGGCCCGACGCCCGATCCCCGGGAGACGACGAAACGGAGCTCGTCCCCGACCCGGCCCGGCATGAGCGGGCCGAGCAGCGCTGCCGCCCGTGGGCGCGACTGCGGCTCGGGGACGGCGAGCCGGAGCTCGGCGCGCTCCCAGCCGTTCGGGAGCGAGGCGGAGATCCGTTCCCACTGCGTCGCCAGACCCACAGCCTCAGCATAAACTCAGCCTCGTGGCCAAGGTCGAGCCCAGGCGGCGTGGCGGGGTCTCGCAGGAGAGGTTGAGAGGCCTTTACCGCGAGATGCTGCTCATCCGCCGCTTCGAGGAGAAGGTCGAGGAGCGCTTCCGCGCGGGCGATCTGTCCGGCTTCCTCCATGTCGCGATCGGGCAGGAGGCGGTCGCGGTCGGGGTCTGCCAGGCGCTGGCCGACGGAGACGTGTTCGCCTCGACGCACCGCGCGCACGGGCACGCCCTCGCCCGCGGGATGCACCCGAACGCGCTGATGGCCGAGCTGTACGGGAAGCTCGAGGGCTGCTCGCACGGCTACGGCGGCTCGATGCACCTGTACGACGTCGAGATCGGATTCCTCGGCGCGAACGCGGTCGTCGGCGGGGGCCTGCCCGCGATGACCGGCGCCGCGCTCGCCTTCAAGCTCCGCAAGGAGCCGCGCGTCGCGGTCGCGTTCTTCGGCGACGGGGCGACCAACATCGGCACGTTCCACGAGTCGCTGAACCTGGGGCAGCTCTGGCAGCTGCCTGCCGTCTACGTCTGCGAGAACAACCACTACGCGGAGTCGACCCCCGCCGAGCAGCAGCTCCCGATCAAGGACCTGGCCAAGCGCGCCGTCGCGTTCGGCATGCACTCGATGAAGGTCGACGGGCAGGACGTCGAGGAGGTGCTCCGCACCGCCGGGCGTGCGCTCGAGTACGCGCGCTCGGGCAAGGGCCCCGTCTTCCTGCTCTGCGAGACCTACCGGCTCGTCGGGCACTACGTCGGCGACCCGCAGGTCTACCGGTCGAAGGAGGAGCTGCACGAGCTGCGCGAGACGCAGGATCCGCTCGACCACACGCGGGCGAAGCTCGACCTCTCCGACGACGAGCTGGCGTCGATCGACCACGAGGTCGAGGAGCTGGTCGAGGCCTCGGTCGAGTTCGCCAAGGCGGGCACCGATCCGAGGCCCGAGGACGCGCTGAACAACATCTATGCCTGAGCTTTCCTATCGGGAAGCCGTACGAGACGCGCTCTCGCAGGCCATGCGCCGCGACGACGACGTGTTCATCATGGGCGAGGACATCGCCGAGATGGGCGGCTCGATGGCGGTCACGCAGGGAATGCTGGCCGAGTTCGGGCCGGAGCGGGTCCGCAACACGCCGATCTCGGAGATGGCGATCGTCGGCGCCGGCATCGGCGCGGCCATGCAGGGCATGCGGCCGGTGGTCGAGATCATGTACGAGGACTTCACGACCCTGGCCATGGAGCAGATCGTCAACCAGGCCGCGAAGCACCGCTACATGTCGGGCGGCCAGCTCAAGGTGCCGCTGACGATCCGCACGCAGGGCGGCGCGGGATGGTCGCCGGGTGCGCAGCACGCGCAGCAGGTCGAGGCCTGGTTCGTGCACGTCCCGGGCCTGAAAGTGGTCTTCGCCTCGACGCCGAGCGACGTGCGCGGCCTGCTCTGGTCGTCCATCTACGACGACAACACCGTCCTCTTCTTCGAGCACCGCGTCCTCTACGGCCTGAAGGAGGAGATGCCGGACGAGATCGAGCCGATCCCGCTCGGCAAGGCGCGCATCCACCGCGAGGGGGAGGACGTGACCGTCGTCGCCACGGGCCGCCTCGTGCACGAGGCGCTGAAGGCGGCCGCCGCGGCCGAGCAGGAGGGCGTGTCCGTCGAGGTCGTCGACCCGCGGACGCTGCAGCCGCTCGACGAGGAGACGATCGTCGCCTCCGTGAAGAAGACGAGCCGCTGCGTCGTCGCCCACGAGGCCGTCACACGCATGGGCTTCGGCGCCGAGGTCGCGGCCGTCGTCCAGCACCAGGCCTTCGACTGGCTCGACGCGCCGGTCGAGCGGGTCGGCTCGAAGTTCGCGCCCATCCCGTTCGCGCCCGTGATGGAGCAGTTCGTCGTCCCGCACGACTCGGACGTGCTCGACGCGATTCGCAGGACGGTCGGTCGCAATGGCCGCTGAGGTCAAGGTTCCGCGGCTCGGCCAGGGGATGGAGTCCGGGACGATCGTCAAGTGGCTGAAGGCCGAGGGCGACGCCGTCGAGAAGGGCGAGCCGCTCTACGAGCTGGACACGGAGAAGGTGACCCAGGAGGTCGAGGCCGAGGCGGCCGGCGTGCTGCTCCGGATCGCTGTCGCCGAGGGCGAGGTGCCGGTCGGGACCATCATTGCCTTCATCGGGCAACCGGGCGAGGCCGTCCCGGACGTGTCCGGGAACGGCAAGGTCTCGGCGCCGCCGGCAGAGGAGCCGAAGGCCGAGGAGCCCGAGCCCGAGCCCGAACCTGCGGCCGCCACGCCTGAGCCGCGCAAGGAGGGGGAGCGAGTCAAGGCCTCGCCGCTCGCTCGCCGGATCGCCCGGGAGCGCGGGATCGAGCTCTCGTCGATCACGGGGACGGGCCCGGACGGGCGCATCATCGCCGAGGACATCGACCGCGCCGCCGCCGGCGCACCCGCCGCTCCGCCTGCCGCCGCGCCGGCACCAACCGGCGAGGTCGAGCAGGTGCCGCTCACGAGCATCCGCCGCACGATCGCGCGGCGCCTCACCGAGGCCTGGCAGGTGCCGGTCTTCCAGCTCCAGGTCTCCGCGGACATGACGCGCGCGAACGCGGTCGTCGCGGGAGCGCGCGAGCTCCATCCCGACGTGAAGGTCAGCGTCACCGACCTGCTCACGAAGATCTGCGCGTCAGCACTCGTGCGCCACCCCGAGGTGAACGTGTCGTTCACGGAGGAGGCGCTGCTCCGGCATCCGAGCGCGAACGTCGGCATCGCCGTCGCCGCCCCCCAGGGCCTGGTCGTGCCGGTGGTCAAGAGCGCCGAGCGGCTGTCGCTGGCCGAGATCGCCGCCGCCCGTGCCGAGCTCGTCGACCGGGCGCGGAACCAGAAGCTCAAGGCAGACGACATGCAGGGGGGCACGTTCACGATCTCGAACCTCGGCATGTTCGGGGTCGAGGCGTTCGTCGCCGTGCTCAACCCGCCACAGGCCGCGATCCTCGCCGTCGCCGCGACCGAGGAGCGCCCCGTGGCGCGGGACGGCGAGCTCGTCGTCCGGCCGATGATGACGATGACGCTTACCGTCGACCACCGTGCGGTCGACGGCGCGCCCGCTGCCGAGTTCCTGCGCACGGTGAAGTCGATGCTCGAGTTGCCAGGCCTCGCCCTCTGATGATGCGCGCGCTCTGATGATCCGCCGGGGCGGGCAGCAGGACGTCCCGTTCATGCGCGACATGCTCCGCCACGCCTACTACTGGCGCTGGGCGGACCCCGAGCTCGTCGATCTCCCCGTCGGCCGCTACGTCGACCGCTGGGGCCGGGCCGGCGACACGGCGCTCGTCGAGATCGATCGCTTCCAGCCCGTCGGCGCCGCCTGGTACCGGCTGTTCAAGTCCATGGAGCCCGGCTACGGCTTCGTCGACGACCAGACCCCCGAGCTGACGATCGCCGTCGTGCCGAGCTGCCGCGGCAAGGGCTTCGGCGACCAGCTGCTGACGGCGCTGCTCGACCGCGCCCGCGCCGACGGCTATGAGCGGATCAGCCTGAGCGTGATGCCCGACAGCCCCGCCGTGAAGCTGTACGAGCGCCACGGCTTCGAGACGGTCGCCGAGCGCGGCGGCGCGAACGTCATGGTCGCATCGCTGACGTAGCGGTACGGCTATCCGCACCGCGGCACGCCTGCCCGCCCCACTGCCCTCGAGGCCGTGGCGCACGGCGGCCGAGCGACGCCGGCTGACGGGTGCCGTGCCGCTAGGATCGTCCCGAATCCAAAGCGATCTCGGGAGAGCGAAATGGACTGTGACGTAGCCGTTCTGGGCGGCGGGCCGGGGGGCTATACGGCCGCGATCCGCGCGGCCCAGCTCGGGGCCAGGGCGGTGTGCATCGAGAAGGAGCCGGAGCTCGGCGGCACCTGCCTGCGCGTCGGCTGCATCCCGACCAAGGCGTGGGTGCAGACCGCGCACGCGATCAAGGACGCGGGCGAGAGCTTCGCCAAGTTCGGCGTCGAGGTGAGCGAGCCGCGGCTCGACATGGCGGCGGCGAACGCGTGGAAGGACGGCGTCGTCAAGCAGATGACGCAGGGCGTGGCCCAGCTGTTCAAGGCGAACGGGGTCGAGTGGGTCAAGGGCACCGGCCGCTTCAAGGACGCGAACACGATCGCCGTCGAGGGCGCCGAGGACGTGACGTTCAAGAGCGCCGTCGTCGCCACCGGCTCGTTCCCCCTCAGGCCGCTGATTCCCGGGCTCGACTCGTCACGCTGCGTCGACTCGACGGGCCTGCTCGCCCAGCAGGAGGTGCCGGGCCGCCTCGTCGTGCTCGGGGGCGGGATCATCGGCTGCGAGTTCGCCTCGATCTTCCAGCGCTTCGGCTCCGAGGTGACGATCGTCGAGATGCTGCCGACGTTGATCCCGCAGGAGGACGAGGACGCGACGAAGGAGCTCGCCAAGCAGTTCAAGCGGCGCGGCATCGTCGTCCACACCGGGAAGCAGTGCACCGGCGTCGACGACCACGGCTCGCACCTGACGGTCCACTTCGGTGACGGAGAGACCGTCGACGCCGACCTGATGCTCGTCTCCGTCGGCCGTGGCCCGCTTGTCCAGGATCTCGGCCTGGAGGCGATCGGCGTGCAACTCGACCCACGCAAGGGGATCGCCGCCGACGAGCATCGGCGGACGACCGTCCCGCACATCTACGCGGTCGGCGACTGCGCGGGCTACTGGCAGCTCGCGCACACCGCCTTCCGCGAGGGCGAGGTCGCGGCCGAGAACGCGATGGGCCACGACGCAGTCATGTCCGATCGTGCCGTGCCGAGGCCGATCTACACCGATCCGGAGATCGCCGGCGTCGGCCTGACCGAGGCCGCGGCGCGAGAGCAGTACGGCGACTCGGTCTCCGTCGGGATGTTCCCCTGGATCGCGAACGCCCGCGCCGTGATGCAGAACGAGACGGTCGGCTGGGTCAAGTCGATCCACGAGACCCGCTACGGCGAGCTGCTCGGCCTCGTCATCGTCGGGACGCATGCGACCGACCTGATCGAGGCCGGGGTGGTGGCGCTCGACGCCGAGGCGACCGTCGAGACGGTGGCCGACGGCATGGCCGCACACCCGACGCTCTCCGAGGCGATCAAGGAAGCAGGGCTCGTGGCGCTCGGACGCCCCATCCACATCCCGCCCAAGCGAAAGGCAGCCACACTGACCTAGCGCGCCGCGTAGCGGAGCGCTAGCCTCGCCATGACGAAAGGAGCTCCATGAAGTTCTTCAACAAGAAGTCTGCGTTCGTCGCCGCGTTGCTCGGCGTCCTGTTCTTCTGGCGCAAGAAGAAGGCGGGCGGAACCCCGACTTCCTGAGGTAGTAGCACTCCCCAGCGAATCACCTTTGCTCGGCGGCCGTCGCCGAGCCAGGACTCACTGGTTCCGGCACGGCCGAATTGACGAATCACCCTGGGCACGACATCTGGCCGGCTTCAGGCTGGCCTACGACTCCGGACGAGCTGATTCGCGTCCAGGAGACGCTTGCGCACGCCGCCTGGACGCCGTTCAGACCGCTCGGGCGCGTCCGCGTGGGCGCCTGCTACACGTGCTTCGCGCAGGCCGAGCCGGGGCGGGGCCGCCCGGACGATGTCGGCTGGGCGGCGGCCGCGCTCGGCGACGAGATCGCGGTCGCGAGCGCGGTCAGCCCCGAGGGCTACGAGGCGGGGCTCCTGGCGTTGCGTGAAGGGCCGCTGCTCGAGGCCGCCGTGCGCGCGCTCACCGAGCTCCCGGACGTGCTGCTCGTCGACGCGACCGGTCGTGACCATCCTCGTCGCGCCGGCCTCGCCCTCCAGCTCGGCGCGGTGCTCGACCTGCCCACGGTCGGGCTCACCGACCGGCCGCTGCTCGCCCGCGGCGACGACCCCGAGGACGTCCGCGGGGCGGCGTCGCCGCTCTCGATCGATGGGGAGCGGGTCGGCTACCTGCTCCGAACGAAGCAAGGCGCGCGCCCGATCTGCGTCCACGCGGCCTGGCGCACGATGCCGGAGGCGGCGCTGGAGGTCGTTCTCACCGCCACGGGGCAGATGCGGACGCCCGAGCCGCTGCGCGCAGCGCGCACGGCGGCCCGCGTCGCCCGGGCGAGAGACCTGCGCGGCTGACCCCGGCGGCGGCCACCGCCGACGGGGGTGCGACAATGACCCTCCCGTGGCCGCGCCCTACGTCCATCTCCACGTCCACTCCGAGTACTCGATCCTCGACGGAGCCTGCCGGATCCCCGAGCTCGCGGCCCGCGCGGCGGAGCTCGAGATGCCGGCCGTGGCGCTCACCGACCACGGCTCGCTGGCGGGTGCGGTCGAGCTCTACCGTGAGGCCGGCAAGTACGGCGTGAAGCCGATCATCGGCTGCGAGGTCTACCTCGCGGACGACCGCCGCGCGCAGGTGAAGGGTTACGCGCACCTGACCCTGCTCGCCGAGACCAACGAGGGGTACGGGAACCTGATCAAGCTCTCCTCGCTCGGCTACCTGGAGGGCTACTACTACAAGCCGCGGGTCGACTGGGAGCTGCTCGAGCGGCACGCGAAGGGGCTCGTCTGCCTCTCGGGCTGTCTTTCCGGCCGTGTCTCGCGCGCGCTCGAGGAGAGCCGGCCGGCCGATGCCGCCGCCGACCTCGACCGGCTCGTCCAGATCTTCGGCCGCGACTCGACGTACGTCGAGATCCAGAACGCCGGCCTCGACCAGCAGGCGCGCATCAACCCGCTGCTCGCGAAGCTCGCCGCCGACACGGGCCTGCCGCTCGTCGCCACGGGCGACGTCCACTATCTGCGGCACGACGACGCGCGGGCGCACGAGGCCCTGCTCTGCATCCAGTCCGGGGATTCGCTCAAGAACCCGAACCACTGGAAGTTCGACACCGACCAGTTCTTCTTCAAGACCGCCGAGGAGATGGCCGGCGACTTCCCGGACCACCCGGAGGCGCTCGGGCGCACGCTCGAGATCGCGGAGCGCTGCTCGATCGAGATCGCGCTGGGCCAGATCCTGCTGCCCAAGTTCCCGCTCCCCGAGGGCCGCGACGCGTTCGACGAGTTGGTCGGGCTCTGCGAGAAGGGGCTCGTCGAGCGGTACGGGCAGGAGACGCCCGAGCTCCGGGAGCGGCTCCAGATCGAGCTCAAGACGGTCCGCGAGATGGGCTTCGCCGACTACTTCCTGATCGTCTCCGACTTCGTCCGCTTCGCCAAGAGCAACGGGATCTCGGTCGGGCCGGGCCGCGGCTCGGCGGCCGGCAGCCTGGCCGCCTACTGCCTGCGGATCACCGACGTCGATCCGATGCGCTACGGCCTGCTGTTCGAGCGCTTCCTCAACCCGGCGCGCAAGGACCTGCCCGACATGGACATCGACTTCGCCGTCGCCGGCCGCGACCGGGTGATCAACTACGTCGCGGACAAGTACGGGCGCGATCGCGTCGCCCAGATCATCACCTTCTCGACGATGATGGCCCGCGCCGCCGTCCGCGACGCCGGGCGCGTGCTCGAAGTGCCGTACGGGACGGTGGACAAGATCGCGAAGCTGATTCCCGAAGGGCCGAAGGTCTATCTCGAGGAGAGCCTCAAGTCGGGACAGGAGCTCCGCGCCGCGTACGACGCCGATCCGCTCGTGCGCGAGATCGTCGACCTCGCACGGCCGCTGGAGGGCCTCGTGCGCGCCGACTCGATCCACGCAGCCGGCGTCGTCATCGCCGACCGGCCGCTCACCGATGTCGTGCCGCTGCAGCAGAAGGGCTCCGACCAGGAGGTCGTGACCCAGCTCGCGATGGGCGATGTCGTCGACCTCGGGCTGCTGAAGATCGACTTCCTCGGGCTCCGCAACCTCGACGTGATCGACCAGACCGTCGAGCTGGTCGGCGACGGCTTCGACATCGAGCAGATCCCGCTCGACGACCGCGAGACGTACGAGATGCTCGCCCGCGGCGACGCGACCGGCGTGTTCCAGTTCGAGTCGTCGGGGATGCGCGAGGCGCTACGCCAGGTGAAGCCGACGGAGTTCGAGGACCTGATCGCGCTCAGCGCCCTCTACCGGCCCGGCCCGATGGCGTACATCCCCGTCTACGCGCGCCGCAAGAACGGCCAGGAGAAGGTGACCTACGTCGACCCGCGGCTCGAGGAGATCACGCGGCTCACCTACGGGATCTGCGTCTACCAGGAGCAGTACATGCAGATCGCCAAGCAGATCGCGGGCTTCACGCCGGGCGAGGCCGAGACGCTGCGCAAGGCGATCGGCAAGAAGATCCACGAGCTCATGGCGTCGCTGGAGGGCAAGTTCATGGAGGGGTGCGCCGCCTCCGGTACCGCACGGGGCGTCGCCGAGCAGCTCTGGAAGGACATGCAGCAATCGCGGGACTACTCGTTCAACAAGGCGCACTCGGCCTGCTACGCGCTGATCGCCTACCGCACGGCCTACCTCAAGGCGCACTACCCGGCCCAGTACATGGCGGCGCTCATCTCCTCGGTGATGAACACGAAGGACCGCGTGCCGTTCTACGTCAACGCGTGCCACGAGATGGGGATCGAGGTGCTGCCGCCCGACGTGAACGCCTCGCAGATCGACTTCGCGGTCGTCGAGGGCAAGATCCGCTTCGGCCTGAACGCCGTCAAGAACGTCGGCGAGTCGGCGTGCCGCGCGATCGTGGCCGCGCGCGAGGATGAGGGGCCGTTCGCGTCGATCTGGGACTTCACCGACCGGGTCGACCCGCAGGTCGTGAACAAGCGCGCGCTCGAGTCGCTGGTCAAGTGCGGCGGGCTCGACTCGACCGGCGGCTCGCGGAAGGGCATGCTCGACGTGGTCGAGCACGCGCTGCAATGGGGCGGGCGCCAGCAGGCGGACCGCCTCGCCGGCCAGGCGTCGATCTTCGACCTCGGCGGCGGCGAGGAGACGGCGACGCGCCAGCGGGCGCATCATCCTGCGATCGCGACCGACGAGTACGAGAATGGTGAGCTGCTCCGGCTCGAGAAGGAGACGCTCGGGCTCTACGTCTCCGAGCACCCGCTCGACCGCGTGCGCGACCAGCTGCGCCGCCGCGTCGATCTCCCGCTGGCCGAGCTCGAGCGGCGCCGCGACGGCGAGGTGGTGACGATCGGCGGCATCGTCTCGACGCTCAAGCAGCTGACGACGAAGAAGGGCGACCCGATGGTGTTCGCGCGCCTCGACGACCTCACCGGCGGCGCGGAGGTGGTCGTCTTCAACTCCGTGTACGCGACGTCGCGCGAGCTGCTCGAGACCGACCGCATCCTCGTCGTCAAAGGCCGCGTCGACCACAAGCAAGAGGGCGAGACGAAGCTGATCGCGATGGAGGTCGCCGAGTTCGAGGTGATGGGAACGCCGGAGCTGGTCCGCCTCAAGGTGGACGCGCGCCGGGCTCCGGCCGGGATCGTCCGCGACCTGTCGCACCTGGTGCGGGACTTTCCGGGCGACGCCAAGGTCGTCCTGTCGCTCGAGACGTCCGAGGGAATGAAGACGCTGGAGCTCGGGCCCGGCTACCGGGTGGCGCCGGTGCCCGACTTCTACGCCGAGGTGAAGGCGCTCCTCGGCGAAGCTGCGGTCTCCTAGCCTCGTTCGTCCTCGGCTAACCGCGGCCTCGAAGCGCTCGGACTTCGTACGCGGTGACGGTCCGGCCGAATCCCTTCAACTCGAGCTCGCCGACGGGAGCCGCGTCGACTGCATCCTCGACGGCTCCGAAGATGCGCTGCCCGATCAGGATCTGGCCGGCAGCGGCGCGGGTGCTGAGCCGGGACGCGAGGTTCGTGACCGGTCCGATTGCGCCATAGTCGTACCGACCTTCGAAGCCGATGCGGCCGAGAGTGACGTGCCCCGCCTCGACTCCGATGCCCAGGCCGAGTTCGGCTCCTCGCTTTCGCCACCACTGCCCCAGCTCGCCGACGCTCTCCTGCGCGGCCAGCGCGAACCGGACCGCCTGGAGCTCGTGGTCGACGACAGGCACAGGGTCGTTGAAGAAGACCATCACGCCGTCTCCCGCGAAGTGCTCGAGCGTCCCCTGGTGGACGGGAATCAGCCGGCCGAGTGCGGTGTGGTACTCCCGCAGCACCTCGAACAGGTCCTCAGGAGAGGCGGTCTCCGCGAAGGTGGTGAAGTTGCGGAGGTCGCAGAAGAGGCAGGAGATGTAGGCGCGATGGCCGGCCAGCAGCCGCTCGCCGTGCTCGGAGGAGAGAAGCTCTGCGACTTGCGGCGAGACGAACCGGGCCAGCTCTGTCCGCTGCCGCTCGACCGCGTCGATCAGGCGGGCATTCGCGATCGCGATCGCCGCGTGGGCGGCGAAAGTCTTGACGAGCTCGACCTGCTCGTCCGCGAAAGGCCCGGGAACGTCCCTGCCGACCGCAATGGCACCGATCAGCTCGCTCTCCAGAATGATGGGAACGCCGAGCAGCGCGCGGTACCCGACGATCTGCTGTGCTCCGTAGGAGTACTCGTCGTCGGCGAGGACGTCAGGGATCTGGACAGGTTCGCCACTGAGCGCTACTCGGCCGACGACGGTCGTCCGGTCAAGCGCGTGAGGATGTTCTTCCGCGTACTCGTAGCCGGCGTGGAGGCCGCCGCTCTCCGCGACGATCCGAAAGATATGGCCCTGCTCCAGGTAGAGCTGGGCGTGCTCGCCCCGGCAGAGGCTTTTCGCGGCACCAACGATTTCGTCGAGGACGGGCTGTAGCCCTTCCGGGCGCGCGACCGCTCGCAGAACGTCGCTGACTGCCCGTTGCTGCTCGCGGAGGTTCTCGTTCTCCCGGGCGAGCTCCTCGACGCCGAGTGTTTCCCGCTTGCCCACCGGACGGACTCTATGAGCTGCCTCGCACTCGCGGCGTCTCGATCGGCTCTCAGTCCGTGAGGCCCTTGGCGCGCAGCTCGTCGAGGGCACGCTCCGACTTGTCGAGCCCGGCGAGGCCCATCCCGTCGAGGATCCGCGGGGTTTTGGTGAACTGGACATCGCGGTAGTCGACGATCTGCCAGTGGTTGCCCCAGGGGTCGAGGAAGTCGTTGTCCGCCAGCATCTCGGCGCCTGCCGACCGTGCCCGCTCGAGGGTTTCCTCCCGCCCGTCGACGACGAGGCCGATGTGGCGATCGCCGTCCGGAGGCTGCGTCCGGCCTGCGGACAGCGCGATGAACTGGTCGCCGAGATCCACGAACGCCATCGAGCTGCTGCGACCGCGGAGCTCGAGCCGTCCGAAGAGCTGCTCGAAGAACGCGAGCGCCTCGTCGATCGACCGCACCTCGAGTGCCACATGGTTGATCCCGACCGGGCGAGGCATGGAACGCCAGCCTAGCGTCGCGATCGCGCGCTCTGTCGGCTCGGATCAAGCATCCCTTGAGCACGCCGATCCCTCGTTCGGGGGACATCCAATGGGGGTCGCCGGACGAATGTGGAGGTGACAAGATTGGAGGTGGACGTGGCCGCAACCGAACTTCGCGAACTGGAGGAGACCGAGCTCGAGCGTGTCGAGCGCTGGCGCGCGGAGGAGCTCGAGCGTGCCGGCTACGACCTCAGCGCCGCGGCAGTGCTTGCGGCCTCCTCGGGCGTCGACCTCCACTTCGCGATCGACCTGCTCCAGCGCGGCTGCTCGCAGGACGTCGCGATGCAGATCCTGCTCTAGAAACCCCGGCAGCCCGGGGCGGGCACAATCACTAGCCGGTGTTCCTCGCGTCGATCCCCTCGCCGTCCAGCGGCAACCTCCACCTGGGGCCGCTGACGATCCACATGTACGGCGTCATGCTGCTGCTCGGGATCGCGGCGGCGATCGCGCTCACCGGGCGGCGCTGGACGCGCCGGGGTGGAGACTGGGACCTGGTCTTCCAGGCCGCCGTCTGGGGCGTCGCCTTCGGCGTCGTCGGGGCGCGCCTCTACCACGACATCACGAGCTGGGACGAGGTGCCCCACACCTGGTGGGGGCCGTTCGCCGTCTGGCAGGGCGGGCTCGGGATCTGGGGCGGGATCGCCTTCGGCGTGCTCGCCGGGGCCTTCATCGTGCGCCGTGCCGGGGCGAGCGTCGTGCTGATGATGGACTGCGTCGCGCCCGGGCTCCTGCTCGCGCAGGCCATCGGACGCTGGGGCAACTACTGGAACCAGGAGCTCTTCGGCGGGCCGACGAGCCTGCCGTGGGGGCTCGAGATCGACGACAACCACCTGCCGAAGGGGTACGCGAGCGGCACGACCTTCCATCCGACCTTCCTCTACGAGTCCCTCTACGACCTGGCCGGCGTCGGCGTGCTCCTCTACGTGGGGCGCCGGTTCCGCATCAGGCCGCCGGCGCTGTTCGCTCTCTACGTGGCCTGGTACACCTTCGGCCGGACCTTCGAGGAGCTGCTCCGGATCGATCCGTCGCACCACTTCCTCGGCGAGCGGATCAACTTCTGGGTCTCGCTGGTCGTCTTCCTGGCCTCGGCGGCTTCGTTCGTCTGGCTGCAGTTCCTCCGGCCCGGCGGCCCGGAGCCGACCACCGTGGCACCGCGCCCGGGGCCCGAGCCGTCGATGGCCGTCCCCAAGGGGCGCGTCCGCCCTCGACGCTAGCCTCCGTTCGGTGCGCGCGCCCGATCTCGACCTCGATCTGGACACGTTCGAGGGCCCGTTCGACCTGCTGCTGACGCTCGTCCTGCGGGAGGAGCTGGCGCTCGGCGAGGTGGACGTGGCCGAGATCGTGCTCGCCTACGTGGAACGCCTCGCGGCTCGTGAGCGGCTCGACCTCGAGGGCTGCGGCGAGTTCCTGGTGCTCGTCGCCTCGCTGCTCGAGCTCAAGGCCCGCGACCTGTTCCCCGACGAGGAGGTCGACCTCTCCGAGCTGAGCCCGGAAGAGGCCGCCGACGAGCTCGCGCGCAGGCTCGAGGAGTACCGCCGGCTCAAGCACGGGGCTGCGTGGCTCGCAGAGCGCCTCGAGCACGAGTCCGATCGCTACTTCCGGCTCGGCCCGGCGCCGCTCGCGCCGCGTCCCGAGCGACGGCTCGCTCCCGGCCGTCCCGAGGACCTGGCGGCGGCCGTCCGCGCGCTGGCCGAGGAGCCGCCTCAGCTCTCGCTCGCGCACATGGGCCTTCGCTTTCCGCCGATCGAGCGTTTCCTCGATCGGTTCCGCGCCACGCTCCGCCGCCGCAAGGCGTTCATGCTCGACGCCGAGCTCGAGGGGCTCTCGCGGCTGGAGCAGGCAGCCGCGTTCCTGGCCGTCCTCGAGCTCCGCAAGGGGAACGAGGTCCGGATCGAGCAGGCGGCGCCGTTCGCGCCGATAAGGGTTTCCCGCCTCGACATCGAAAGGAGCTCTGAGTGGAGAACCGCCCGTTCCGCCTGATCACGTCCGGCCCGCTGGAGGCCCTCGCCAGGACGCTCGAGGCGCTGCTCGTCGTCGCCTCCGCGCCGCTCAGCGTGGCCGAGCTGGCTGCGGCGGCAGACGACGACGAGGCGCGGATCGAGTCGGCGCTCGAGCTGCTCGCCGAACGGTTCGTCGAGGGCCGGAGCGGGATCGTACTCGAGCACGTTTCGGGGGGATATGCCTTTCGGGCTTCGCGCGACGAGGCGCCGGCCTGCGCACGCCTGGTCGAGCGCCCGGTCGAGCGCGGCCTGTCGCCCGCGGCTCTCGAGACGCTCGCAGTCGCTGCGTATCTCGGCCCTGTCTCCCGGCCCGACGTGGCGCGGCTGCGCGGTGTCGCGGCCGACACGGTCGTCGCGGGGCTCGTCGAGCGCGGCCTCTTGACCGAGGCCGGCCGCGAGCCGGGAGTGGGAGGCGCCGTGCGCTACCGGACGACCGAGCTCTTCGAGCGGATCTTCGGCCTCGAGAGCCTCTCGGCGCTGCCGCGGCTCGACGACCTCGGTGACGACGCGGACTCGATCCGCGGTCGGCTCGAGGCGGTCGCTGCGCGCCGCGGCGCGTAAGCCGGCGGAACGCTGGGTCGCCGCAAAGTGGGCCGCGGTCGCTACGTTTGAGGCGTGGCGATGGACGTCACCGACGAGACCTTCTACCGGGACGTGGTCGAGCGCTCGCACGAGCTGCCGGTCGTGGTCGACTTCTGGGCGGAGTGGTGCGGGCCGTGCAAGGCACTCGCGCCCGTGCTCGAGGGCGAGGTCGCGGCGCGGGAGGGTCAGGTCGTGCTCGCGAAGCTCGACGTCGACGCCAATCCGAACATCGCGGGCCACTACGGGATCCGCAGCATCCCCGCCGTCAAGGCGTTCAGGAACGGCCAGGTCGTGAGCGAGTTCGTCGGTGCGCTGTCCACGCAGGCCGTTGCGAGCTTTCTCGACGCGCTGACCGGCCCCTCGGCCGGCGAGCGCCTGCTCGAGGAGCTGCGCGAGGCGGGAGACGAGCCCGAGCTGGTGGCGGCCCTCGAGGCCGGCGACCACGAGCGGGCGCTCCGGCAGCTGCTGGACGAGGTCGAATCCGCCGACTCCGCACGCCGCAACCGCGTGCGGGAGCTGATGGTCGCGATCTTCGAGGAGCTCGGCCAGGAGCATCCGCTCGCGACGAGCTACCGCCGGCAGCTCGCGGCGGCGCTGTATTGAGCTAGCACCCCTCCGCGCGGGCGAAACTGTACGACGATGCGCCTGAACGCCTACCTCTCCCGCGCCGGCGTCGCGTCCCGCCGAAAGGCCGACGAGCTGATCAAGGCCGGCCGGGTGACGGTCAACGGCCGGCCCGGAGAGCTCAACACCTTTGTCGCTGCTGCCGACCGGGTCGAGGTCGACGGCCGCCCGGTCGCGAAGCAGCCGCTGGCATATCTCCTCCTACACAAGCCGGTCGGGGTCGTCACGACGGCACACGATCCGGGTGGACGCCCCACGGTCGTCGACCTCGTCCCGCGCGACCCGCGGGTCGTCCCGGTCGGGCGCCTCGACGCGGACACGACCGGCGCGCTGCTGCTCACGAACGACGGCGACCTCGCCCATCGCCTCGCCCATCCCCGCTACGAGGTGGCCAAGGTCTACGTAGCCGACGTGGAGGGGGAGCCTTCGGACGAGTCCATCCGCAGGCTGTCCGACGGCATCGACCTGGAGGACGGCCGAACCGCCCCGGCGAGAGCACGGCGGATCGGGCCGTCGAGAATCGAGCTCACGCTCCACGAGGGCCGCAAGCATCAGGTGAAGCGCATGTGCGAGGCAGTCGGCCATCCGGTCCGTCGCCTGCACCGGCGCGCCTATGCGGGCCTGACGCTCGGCGGGCTCCAGCCCGGGCAGTGGCGCGAGCTCGCCGCCGCCGAGGTCGACGGCCTGCGCGCGGCCGTCGCGCGGACGGCTACTCGTACCAGGTCAGCGCGGCGAGGATGACGTAGAAGCCGACGAGCGCCCAGCCCTCGAACGCCGCCGCCTTGCCGTCGCCGGTGATCCCCCAGACGGCGAGCGCCGTCAGTGCCAGCGCACCGGTCAGCACCGGGTTGACGACGAACGTCAGCCGGTGTGAGAAGAAGAGCGAGAGCAGGACGAGCGTGGGGTAGAGCATCACGGCGATCTGCGACACCGAGTTCTTGATCACCGACAGCGCCAGGTCGCTCTTCCCCTTGGCCGCGAGCGTGATCCCGACCGTGTTCTCGACGGCGTTCCCGGCGATGCCGACGATCACGAGCCCCGTGAACGCCTTCGAGATGCCGAGCTTCGTCACCGCCGGGTCGAGCTCCGCGATGAACCAGTCGGAGACGAGCGCCGCTCCCACGCCGGCCGCCGCAAGCAGAGCCAGGGCTGCCGCGAAGGGCACGTGGCCGGACTCGTCGCCGCTCGGCGCAAGCGCACCGGCGTCGCTGCGCAGGTAGCCCGGGAGCCAGGAGGCGTAGATCGCGAGCAGGACGAGGGCGCCGACGATCGAGATCGCGAGGGCGTGGTGGCTGGCCCGGTCGCCGACGCGGTCGGAGACGCCGAGGATGACGATCGTGAACACGGCCAGCAGGGTCAGGACAGCCGTGTCGTTCGGCAGCCGTGAGCCGAAGCGCATGATCCCACCCTCGGCGGCCCTCGCTCCGGCGACGATCGACAGGCCGAGCACGAGCAGCGCGTTCGCGAACAGCGAGCCGAGGATCGAGGTCTGTGCGACCACGGTCTCGCCGGCCGACAGCGCGAACAGGACGACGAACAGCTCGGGCAGGTTCCCGAGGGTGGACTGCAGCACGCCCGTGACCGCCGGCCCGAAGCGCGCCCCGACCGACTCGGTGCCGACGGCGATGATCCAGGCGAGCCCGGCCAGCGCGAGTGCGCAGAGGATGAAGGTCGTGACGTGCTGGGTCGTCGTGTAGCGGAGCACGCCGCTGATCGCCGTCAGCGCGAATGCGGCGGCGATCAGGATGTTGCGCTTCATGCGGGCCGCGTGCGCTAGGGGCGCGCGAAACCCATCCGGTCGTACATCGCCTCGAGTGTCGGTGCCGCGACCGCGGCTGCCTTCTCGGCCCCGGCGCGGAGCAGTCGCTCGAGCTCTCCCGGATCGGCGGCGAGCTCCTCGTAGCGCAGCCGAACCGGCTCCAGGAACGCGATCACCGCCTCGGCGATGTCCGACTTGAACTGGCCGTAGCCCTGTCCGTCGTACCGATCCTCGACCGCCTCGGGCGGCGTGCCCGTGGCGACGGCCATGATCTCGACGAGGTTCGTGACGCCCGGCTTGTCGGCGGCGCGATGAACCTCGTGGCCGGAGTCGGTGACGGCGCCCTTGAACTTCCGGCGGATCACGTCGGGCGGATCGGCGACGAAGACGGTCCCGAGCGGCGTTCCGCCCGTCGTCGACATCTTGTTCTCGGGCTCCTGGAGGTCCATGATCCGCGCGCCGATCTCGGGATAGCGTCCGTCGGGGATCCGGAACGTCTCGCCGAAGCGCTGGTTGAAGCGTGTCGCGATGTCGCGGGTCAGCTCGAGGTGCTGGCGCTGGTCGTCCCCGATCGGGACGAGGTCGGTCTGGTAGAGGAGGATGTCGCCGGCCATCAGCACGGGATAGGTGAACAGCCCGGCCGAGACGAACTCCTGCTTGTCGCCCTTGTCCTTGAACTGCGTCATCCGCCGCAACTCGCCGAAGCTCGTGACCGAGCCGAGCAGCCAGGCCGCCTCCGCGTGCGCGTGGACGTGGCTCTGGACGAACGTCGTCGAGCGCGCGGGGTCGAGGCCGCTCGCGAACAGCATCGCCGCCAGGTCGATCGTCGCCGTGCGCAGCTCGGCAGGGTCGTGCTCGACCGTGATCGAGTGCAGGTCGACGATGCAGAAGAAGCCCTCGCCCAGCTCCTGCGTGGCCACGTACTGCGTGAAACCGCCGATGTAGTTGCCGAGGTGCTTGGCGCCTGTGGGCTGGATGCCGGAGAAGATGCGCATGGGTAGCTCCTTAAGTATCCGCATGACAGGGGTCGGAACGCGGACGAAGAGGGCTGTCGGCGCGACGTCAGGCGCGCACGCTCCCGCCTCGCCCGCGGCGCCATGACCAGCGCTGCTTTGCGAAGACGGGAGCCATCTCCCGGAGTGTAGCCCGGAAATCGGCGTCTAGACTGAAGATCGTGACGCTTTCGCCTCCCACCTGGTCACCATCCTCCTGGCGGGGCTATCCCGCCCGCCACCAGGCCGACTGGCCCGACGAGGACGCGGCCGAGGCGGCGCGGTTGCGCCTCCGAGCGCTGCCCCCGCTCGTGTTCGCGGGCGAGGCGCGCCAGCTCCAGTCCGCGCTCGCGGAGGTGGCCACCGGGCGCGCGTTCCTGCTCCAGGCGGGCGATTGCGCGGAGTCGTTCCACGACTTCTCGGCGATCACGATCCGCGAGAAGCTGAAGATCATGCTGCAGATGTCGGCCGTGATGATCTACGGCTCGACGACACCGGTGGTGAAGGTCGGCCGGATCGCCGGACAGTTCGCGAAGGCACGCACGTCGCCGACGGAGACGGTCGACGGCACGGAGCTGCCGTCCTTCCGCGGCCACATGGTCCACGACGACGTTCCGACCGCCGAGGGGCGCACACCCGATCCGGCGCGGATGATCCAGGCCTATCACCAGGCGGCTGCGACGCTGAACCTGCTGCGCGCGTTCACGAAGGGCGGCTTCGCCGACCTGAACCGCGTGCACATGTGGAACCAGGAGTTCGTCGCCTCCTCGCCGCAAGGCCGGCGCTACGAGCGGATCGCAGCCGACATCGAGCGGGCACTCCGGTTCATGGCGGCGATCGGGATCGACCTCGCCGACCTGCAGGCGCTGCACCAGGTCGACGTCTGGACGAGCCACGAGGGCCTGCTGCTCGACTACGAGGAAGGTCTGACGCGCCGGGACTCGACGACGGGCGACTGGTACGACTGCTCGGCGCACATGCTCTGGATCGGAGAGCGCACGCGCCAGCTCGACGGGGCCCATCTCGAGTTCTTCTCCGGCGTCCGCAACCCGATCGGCTGCAAGCTCGGCCCGGCGGCGTCGGCCGACGAGGTCGTCGAGCTCGCCGAGCGCCTGAATCCCGGCCGCGAGCCGGGTCGGCTGACGCTGATCTCGCGGATGGGTGCCGACCGGGTTCGCGAGGTGCTGCCGCCGCTGCTGCGCGCCGTCCGTGAGGCCGAGCAGCCGGTCGTCTGGGCCTGCGACCCCATGCACGCCAATGTCTTCAGGACGGAGAGCGGCATCAAGACGCGGCGCTTCGAGGTGATCATGGACGAGATCGAGGGCTTCTTCTCCGCCTGCCGCGAGGAGGGCGTCTGGCCGGGTGGCGTCCACCTCGAGTTCACCGGCGACGCGGTCACCGAGTGCCTGGGCGGCTCGGACACGGTGCTCGAGGAGGCGTTGTCCACGAACTACATGTCGCTCTGCGACCCGCGGCTCAACGCACGCCAGTCGCTCGATCTCGCGTTCCACGTCGCCGAGCTGATGCGCGGCGCCTGGCCGGAGATGGGCGGGCAGAGCCCGGGCGAGATGTGACGTGGCCGTCCGGCGCCTCGCCATCCTCGGCACCGGCCTGATCGGCGCCTCCGTCGGCCTGGCCGCCAAGCGAGCCGGGGACACGCACGTGACCGGTTACGACCCGGACGGGGAGATGCTGGCGACGGCGGTCGAGCGGGGAGCGGTGGACGAGGCGGCGCCGTCGCTCGAGGCGGCGCTCGCCGGGGCCGAGCTGGCCGTCGTGGCCGCTCCCGTCGCCCAGCTCACCGCGCAGGTCGCGGCCGCATTGCAGGCGGCGCCGGAGGCGTGCACGGTCACCGACGTCGGCTCGACCAAGGAGTCGGTGTGCGCGGCGGCGGCGGGCTCGCCCAGGTTCATCGGCGGGCACCCGGTCTGCGGCTCCGAGGCGCGCGGCGCCGAGCACGCGAGCGCCAACCTGTTCGAGGGCGCGACCTGGTTCCTGGCGCCGCTGCCCGAGACCGACCCGGAGCGCTACCGGCTCGTCCACGGCTTCGTCTCGAGCCTCGGCGCGACGCCCGTCGCGGTCGATCCGCGGGCGCACGACCGGCTCGTCTCGCTGACCAGCCACCTCCCGCACGCGCTTGCGAACCTGCTCGTCAACCAGGCCGGCGCGACCCGCGTCGACGGGCACGAGCCCCTCGCCGCGGCCGGCGGCTCGCTCCGCGACATGACCCGGGTCGCGGGCGCGAACCCGCGGATCTGGGTCGACATCTTCCTCGACAACGCCGAGGAGCTCCGGGCGGCCCTCGCCGATCATCGCCGCCGCGTCGAGCAGCTCGAGTCGGCGCTCGACGCCGGTGACGCGGGCTTCCTGGCCCGCTGGATCGCCGAGGCGGCCGGCAACCGCCGGCGCATGCTCGAGCAGGAGTTCACGGAGCCCGGCGAGCTGCAGCGGCTGCGTGTCCACATCCCCGACCGGCCCGGCGTCCTGGCCGGGATCACGCAGGCGCTCGGGGCCGAACGCATCAACATCGAGGATTTCGAGCTCCGCCACTTCTCGCCCGAGCGCGGCGGTGTCCTGACGATGCTCGTCACGGGAGAGGGCGAGGCCCGCCGTGCGGGCGACCTGCTCGAGGCCCAGGGCTACGGCGTCGTCATCGCCCCCGTGATGGGCTGACCGCTCATGCTGTTCGAGCTCGGCGTCTACAGGCTGTTCCGCAACGACCCGGAGGTCGTGTGGAAGTTCATGCGCCTGTGGCTGCCCGGTGTCATGCGCGTCCTGGCCCCGAGCGCCGGCTACGGGGTCTCGCGCATGCCGGCGACCGGTGGGGCGGTGCTGGCCGCCAACCACCTGAGCGCGCTCGATCCGCCGGCGATCGGCGTGTACTCGACGCGGTCGATCCGGTACATGACGAAGACCGAGCTGCTCCAGATCCCGATCGCAGGGGAGTTCATGCGCATGGCCGGCACGTTCGCCGTCCGGCGCGGGGAGGGCGACCGGGACTCGCTCCGCGTCGCGCGCTGGCTCGTCCGCGAGGGGCACGTCGTCGGCATGTTCATGGAGGGGACGCGCCAGAAGCTCGGCTATCCCGGCGCCGCCCATACGGGCGCGGCGATGGTGGCGATCCAGGAGGGCGTCCCGGTCGTGCCGGTCGGGATCGAGGCGTTCGGCTGGTCGCTCCGCAACCCGCGGCCGTTCGCGATCGCGATCGGCGAGCCGATGGACCTGGGCGCCTTCCCTCGCAACGGCAAGGGATACAAGGAAGCTGCGGGGGTCGTCGAGGCGGAGCTCATCCGTCTCTGGCGGCTAGCTGGCCAGGCCGTCGCGGACGGCTTTCCGGACCGGCTCCGGGACGGCACCGAGCGCGAGCCGCCGCCAGGCATCCACGGCGTGCACCCGCCACCGGAAGGCCCGCCGTGGCCGACCGACGAGTGGGCCGAGGGCCCGCTCGGGCCGCTGTACAAGGCGATCCTGTGACGTTCGTGGCGCCCGCCGTCAGCCTGCACGGCGCGGTGGCGGTTCCCGGCGACAAGTCGATCTCGCACCGGGCCGTCCTGATCGGGGCGATCTGCGAGGGCGAGACGGTCGTCCGCGGCTTCGGCTGGTCCGAGGACACCGCGGCGACCGTGCGCGCAGTGCGCGCGCTCGGGGCCGAGGTCGTGGAGGAAGGGGCGGACGTCCTCCGGATCAGAGGAGTAGGCCTGCGAGGCCTGCGCGCGTCTGCCGAGCCGATCGACTGCGACAACGCGGGCACGCTCGTTCGCCTGCTCGCGGGCATTCTGGCCGGGCAGACGTGGCAGCAGTTCGAGCTCCGGGGCGACGAGTCGCTCTCCACTCGACCGATGAGCAGGATCGCCGAGCCGCTCGCGCAGATGGGTGCGGGCGTGGAGAGCGCCGAAGGACACCTGCCGCTCGGCATCGAGGGCCGCCCGCTGCAGGCGATCACGTACGAGCTTCCCGTCGCCAGCGCGCAGGTGAAGTCGTGCGTGCTGCTCGCCGGCCTGTACGCGAACGGGCAGACGACCGTGCTGGAACCGGTTCCGACCCGCGACCACACCGAGCGCATGCTCCGCGCCGCCGGCGTGCGCGTGCGTGTCGCGCCGGGACGGATCACCGTGCAGCCGCCCGAGCGGCTCGAGCTGGGCGAGGTCGAGGTGCCGGGGGACATCTCCTCGGCGGCGCCGCTCGTGCTCGCGGCCACGCTGCTCCCGGGATCGGACCTGATCCTCTCCGCTGTCGGCGTCAACCCGACCCGGACGGGCTTCCTCGACGTGCTGGAGCGAATGGGCGCGCGGATCTCGATCTTCAACCGCCGGACCGCGGGAGGGGAGCCGGTCGCCGACCTCAGCGTCGCGCACGCCGAGCTCGTCGCCACCGAGATCGTGCCGGAGGAGGTGCCGCGCCTGGTCGACGAGCTGCCGCTCTTCGCGCTGGCGGCGTCGATGGCGCACGGCGACAGCCGCGTCCGCGGCGCGGAGGAGCTGCGCGCGAAGGAGACCGACCGGATCGCGGCGGTGGCCGAGGGGCTGAAGGGGGTGGGTGCGCACATCGCCGCGACCGGCGACGGGTTCCGGATCCGTGGCGTGCCGACGCGTCCGCGCGGGGGACGCATGGCGTCGGCGGGCGACCACCGGATCGCCATGCTCGCGGCCGTCTGCGGGCTCGCGTCACGGGACGGGGTGGAGATCGAGGGCTCCGAGGCGGTCGCTATATCCTTCCCCGGGTTCTTCGACGTGATCGACTCCCTCGCACAACGATGATCGTCGCCATCGACGGCCCTGCCGGCGCGGGCAAGAGCACGGTCGCCCGGATGCTGGCCGAACGGCTCGGCTTCCGCTACCTCGACACCGGCGCCATGTACCGCGCGCTGACCTGGCTCGCGATGCGGGAGGGACTCGACCTGGGCGACGGCCACAGGCTCGGGGTGCTCGCCAGCGAGCATCCGGTCGAGCTCGATCCCTCGGGTCGCGTCTCGATCGCCGGCGCCGACGTGACGACCTCGATCCGGACCGGCCGGATCGACAAGATGGTCCCTGTCGTGGCGCGCCACCCGCGGGTCCGCGAGGTGATGCGTGAGCGCCAGCGGCGCCTGGCGGAGCGCGCCGACTCGGTGATGGAGGGACGTGACATCGGCACGGTCGTCGCCCCGGCGGCGGACGTCAAGGTCTATCTCGTCGCTTCTGCGGACGTCCGGGCCGCCCGCCGGCGCGCAGAGCGACCCGAGGTCGGCGACGCGGCGCTCGAGACCGACCTGCGCCTGCACGAGCGCGACCGGGAGGACGCCGATCGAATGACGCCGGCCGGAGACGCGGTCGAGATCGACACGACCGACCTCGAGGTCGAGGACGTGGTCGACCGGATCGAGGCGCTCGTCCGCGCCCGCCAGGCCGCCTGACCACCCTTGCAACACTCTGTTGCAAGGCTGCGGGCGGACATACTGAGCCCATGGGACAGGAGCTCCTGGGCAGGGTCGCGATCGTCGGCTATCCGAACGTCGGCAAGTCGACGCTGATCAACCGCCTGACGGCGACGCGCGCTGCCGTGGTCCACGAGACGTCGGGCGTGACGCGCGATCGCAAGGAGCTCGTGTGCGAGTGGAACGGCAAGCGGTTCGCGATCGTCGACACGGGCGGCGTGGACGTCGTCGACGTCTCGCCGGTTGCGCGCTCGATCGTCGACCAGGCCAGGCTGGCGATCGAGGAGGCCGACCTGGTGCTGCTCGTCGTCGACGCACGGGCAGGCGTCACCCCGGGGGACGAGGAGCTGGCGGCGATCCTGCGCCGTTCGGACAAGCCGGTGCTCGTGCTCGCGAACAAGGTCGACGAGCCGGCGAACGAGGCGCTGACCCACGAGTTCCACCGGCTCGGGCTCGGAGAGCCGGTTCCGATCTCGGCCGTGCACGGGCACGGCTCAGGCGACCTGCTGGACGAGATCGTGTCGCGGCTCCCCGGCGGCGGGGAGGCCGAGATCGGCGAGGAGGCGATCAGGGTGGCGATCCTCGGCCGGCCGAACGTGGGCAAGTCGAGCCTGCTGAACGCGTTGCTCGGCCAGGAGCGCGTGATCGTCTCGGACGTTCCCGGGACGACGCGCGACGCGATCGACACCGTGTTCCAGCGCGGCGAGCAGACCTTCGTCCTGGTCGACACCGCCGGGCTTCGCCGCAAGCGCCACCAGCGGCAGGGCATCGAGTACTACTCGGAGCTGCGCGCGCTCGAGGCAGCGGAGCGCGCCGACGTCGCGCTCGTCCTCATCGACGCGTCGGAGGGTGTGGTCGAGCAGGACCTGGCGATCGCGGATGTGGCGCGGAGGGCCGATTGCTCGACGCTCGTCGTCCTGTCGAAGTGGGACGCGTCGACGGTGGCGCTCGAGGACGTCCGAGCCCGGCTGGACGGGCGGCTCCGTCAACGGCCTCCGCTCATCGTCACCTCGGCGAAGAGCGGCCGCGGGATCGGTCGCGTGCTCGACCGCGCCGCCGAGCTGTTCGAGAAGCACGTCCGGCGGATTCCGACGCCCGAGCTGAACCGTTTCGTCACCGAGCTGACCGCGTCGCGCGAGCCGCCCTCGCGCCGCGGCAAGCGGCTGAACATGCTCTACGCGACCCAGACGGGAGTGCGCCCGCCGCGCTTCCGCTTCTTCGTCAACGACCCGACCCTGATGACCCGCGACTACGGCTACTGGGTCGAGAACCAGCTGCGCGAGCGCTTCGAGATGCAGGGGGTGCCCGTCTCGATCGATTTCGTGAGACGCTCCTAGCACGATGAGAGCCGTGGTCGTGGGAGGCGGGTCGTGGGGAACCGCGTTCGCGTGGCTGCTCCGCGAGCGCGGGCACGACGTGACGATCGCCTGCCGCGACCCGGAGCAGGCGCGGGCGATCGCCGAGACCGGTCATAACCCGCGCTACCTGGAGAACGCCGACCTGAGCGGAATCGCGGCGACCACGATCGCCGCCGCCCCGGTCGAGCAGGCGGACGTCGTCGCCGTCGCGGTCCCGAGCCGCGCCTTCGGCGAGGTCGTCGCGTCGCTGCCCGGCACGGCTCCGGTGCTGACGTTGACCAAGGGCCTCGATCCGGCCACGGGCGAGCTCCTGCACACGCTCGTCGGGGCACGCCCCGTCGCGGTGCTCTCGGGCCCGACCTTCGCCGAGGAGATCGCCGCCGGACTGCCCTGCGCGACGGTGATCGCGAGCCGTGACGAGGAGCTTGCCGAGCGGCTCCAGCAGGAGATCAACTCGTCGCTCTTCCGGGTCTACGTGAACGCGGACCTGACCGGCGTCGAGTTCTGCGGCGCGGCGAAGAACGTGATCGCGCTCGCCGCCGGAGGCGTCGACGGGCTCGGGCTCGGCGACAACGCCAAGGCCGGGGTGATCACCCGGGGCGTCGCCGAGATGACGCGGCTCGGGTCGGCGTGCGGTGCCAGGCCGGAGACGTTCGCCGGGCTCGCCGGCATGGGCGACCTGATGGTCACGTGCTGGAGCAGCCTGGGGCGGAACCGCCGCGCCGGCGAGCTGATCGCCCACGGCTCGACCCCGGCCGAGGCGGCGGCGGAGATCGGCCAGGTGGTCGAGGGCCTGACGACCGCACCCGTGCTCCGCGACCTGTCGCATCGCCTCGGCATCGAGCTGCCGATCACGGAGGCGGTCTGCGGCGTGCTCGAGGGCCAGAGCCTGCACGAGCTCGCCGCCTCGCTGATGGGCCGCCGCCCGAAGGGTGAGTAGCCGTCCCTCCGAGGGCTTCGACTACCCTTCGGGGCGAGATGGGCGCGCACAGCTTCTCGTTCACTTCGGAGTCGGTCACCGAGGGCCATCCGGACAAGGTCGCCGACCAGGTCTCGGACGCGGTCCTCGACGCGGTCCTCGCCGACGATCCTCTGGGCCGCGTGGCGTGCGAGACGCTCGTCACGACGGGGCTGGTCGTCGTCGCCGGCGAGATCTCGACGAAGACCTACGTGGACATCCCCACCCTCGTCCGCGCGAAGGTGCGCGAGATCGGGTACGACCGCGCCAAGTACGGCTTCGACGCGGACACCTGCGGCGTGATCGTCGCCATCCACGAGCAGTCGGCGGACATCGCCCAGGGCGTGGACACGGCCTACGAGGTCCAGCACGATCCGGGCGACGACGATCCGATCGACCGCACCGGCGCGGGCGACCAGGGGATGATGTTCGGCTACGCGTGCCGCGAGACCGACGAGCTGATGCCGCTGCCGATCACGCTCGCCCACCGGATCTGCAAGCGGGTCGCGGAGGTGCGCAAGGCCAACGTGCTCCCCTATTTGCGGCCGGACGGGAAGGCGCAGGTCACCGTCCGCTACGAGGTCGACGAGCATGGGCGGCAGCGGCCGGTCGAGATCGAGCGGGTGCTCGTGTCCGCGCAGCACCGCGAAGGGCTCGACTGCGAGACGCTGCTCAAGCCGGACGTCATCGAGCACGTCCTCCACCCGATCCTCCCGCACGACCTCTATGACGAGCGTCGTTTCGGCGAGCGCGACTTCGTGCTCGTCAACCCGACCGGCCGCTTCGTCAAGGGCGGGCCGATGGGCGACACCGGCCTCACGGGACGGAAGATCATCGTCGACACGTACGGCGGCTCGGCCCGTCACGGTGGCGGCGCGTTCTCGGGCAAGGACCCGACCAAGGTCGACCGCTCCGCCGCCTACGCCGCGCGCTACGCCGCGAAGAACGTGGTGGCCGCCGGCCTCGCCGATCGGTGCGAGCTGCAGATCGCCTACGCGATCGGCGTCGCGCACCCGATGTCGATCGAGGTGCACTGCTACGGCACCGAGGCCGAGGGGATGACGACGACGCGGATCGAGGCGCTCATCCGCGAGCACTTCGACCTGAGGCCGGGGGCGATCATCCGAGACCTCGACCTCCGACGCCCGATCTACGCGAAGACGGCGGCGTACGGCCACTTCGGCCGCGACGACCACGACTTCACCTGGGAGAAGACTGACAAGGCGGCCGCATTGCGCGCGGCCGCGGGTCTCTCCGCCCGGGCCGAAGCGCCCGCCTGAGCCGGCCCCGAGCCGGCTAGGCCGCGCGGCGGACGAACAGGCCGGCGGCCTGCTTGACGCCGATCGAGCGCGACTCGTCGCCGGCGACGACCGTCATTGTCCCGTCACCTGCGCTCGAGACCTCGACGGGCGTTCCCGGGGCGAAGCCTTCCTCGTAGAACCAGTGCAGGAGCTCTCCGTCGTGCTCGGCGAGCCGGACGACGGTTGCGCGATCGCCCGGCCCGAGGTCGGAGAGCGCCACCAGCTCCCTGTTCTCGGACTGCTCGAAGTCGGGATCGACGGGCCAGCCGTGCGGGCAGCGGTCGGGATGGCCGAGCCGGTCGTCGATGCGCTCGATCATCTCGTCCGTGAACGTGTCGCCGAGCTCGTCCGCCTGGACGTGCGACTCGGCGGCCGTGTAGCCCATGAAATCGGTGAGGAAGCGCTCGATGATCCGGTGCTTGCGGACGACCTTCTGCGCACGCTCGATGCCGAGCGTGGTCAGGATCGCCTCCTTCTGCTCGCCCCGCTCGACCAGGCCGTCCGACTCGAGCCGTTTGAGCATCTCCCCGGCCGAGGCGCGCGAGACGCCGAGCATCTCGGCCACCCGGGAGGCGATCGCCGCCGAGCCGGTCGCAGGCTGGTACTCGCCGATCGGGAAGGCGAGGAAGTAGATCGTCTCCAGGTAGTCGTCGACCGAATGTCCCGCATGGCCCGCCATCGGCCTCGACTATAGTTGCGCACCGAGCGTGTAAGGATTGCCTTACACCGAAGGGCTGCTGTAAGGTCTGCCTTACATCGTGACGTCCTCTCAGATTCTCGTGCTGGGCGCGGTCGCGGGCTCGACGATCTTCGTCGGCCTGCCGCTCGGGCGTCTCCAGAGCTCGGGCACCGCGTTGAAGGCGACGCTCAGCTCGGTGGCCACCGGCATCCTGCTCTTTCTGCTCTACGACGTGCTCTCGCACGGTGTCACGCCGGTCCAGACCTCGCTGACCGCCGCGGTCAAGCACGGCGGCTCGTGGGGCGACTTCGTCGGGCTGGCGGCGCTGCTCGCGGGCGGGTTCGGAATCGGCCTGCTCGGCCTCGTCCATTACGACCGGTGGATGTCGCGCCAGCGCTCGAGAAGCCTGCTCGGCCCGGGTGCGGCGTCGGCGGCCGAGTTCGAGCCGTCGTGGGCTGCGGGGATGTCGAGCGCGCGCTGGCTGTCGCTCCTGATCGCGACCGGCATCGGCCTGCACAACTTCTCCGAGGGCCTCGCGATCGGGCAATCGGCCGCCCTCGGGGAGACCAGTCTCGCCCTCGTCCTGATCATCGGCTTCGCGCTCCACAACGGCACCGAGGGGTTCGGGATCGTCGCGCCGCTCGCCGGCGACGCACAGCGGCCGAGCTGGCGCTTCCTCGGCGCACTCGGGCTGATCGGCGGCGGGCCGACGTTCCTGGGCACGCTGGTCGGGCAGGCGTGGACGAGCACGGGCCTGTCGGTCGCCTTCCTGGCGCTCGCGGCCGGCTCGATCCTGTATGTCGTCGTCCAGCTCGTGAACGTGAACGTCCGCCTCGGTCACAAGACGCTGATCGCCTGGGGCATGTTCGGAGGGCTGGTCGTCGGCTTCGCGACCGACTTCGTCCTCACCGCCGTCGGCGGATAACACGGGTGAAACGGCCGGTTTCCTCCGTGAGCCCCCTTCCCTTTGTGGTCGCGTCTCGGGCGGTCTGAGCTACGCCCGGGCAAAGCCCGGGCTCCGCGGCGGCTGGTCACGCGTCCAGGGTGGTGTGAGCCGGCTTAAGGCAGTGCCGCGGAGACGGTCACCCTGTTCGCCGACACGGGGGCTAGGCTCGAAGCGTGCCCTTCGCGTCCGTCTATCCGCTCGTCTCGGCCCGGTCGCTCGCGCGCCCGTTCACGTACGAGGTCGGNNGAGCCGATTGCGGCGGGGCGCGTCCTCGACACGCTCCCGCCGTCGCTCGTCGACCTGGCCCTGTGGACGGCGGACTACTACGGCTCCACGCCGGCCCGCGCGCTCGCGCTGATCGCCCCGCCCAAGCCGGCCCGGAGGGGCGAGCGGCGCAGCCCGAGCAGCGACTACGCCTTCGGCGGCGAGGCTGAGCCGGCGTCGCTGAGCGAGCCGCAGCGGGCGGCGCTCGCGCGGATCGCGGCGGCGGTCGACGCAGGCGGAGGGCACTTCCTGCTCTACGGAGCCACCGGCAGCGGCAAGACCGAGGTGTACCTCCAGGCCTGCGCCGCGGCGCTCGGTCGCGGGCTCGGGGCGATCGTGCTCGTCCCGGAGATCGCCCTGACGCCGCAGACGCTCGGCCGCTTCAGGGCCCGCTTCGGCGAACGCGTCGCGGTGATCCACTCGGGGCTGTCCGATGCGGAGCGGCGCGACGAGCGCGAGCGGATCGCCTCCGGCGCGGCGCCGGTCGTCGTAGGCGCCCGCTCGGCCGTGTTCGCGCCGCTTCCCCGGCTCGGGCTCGTCTGCATCGACGAGGAGCACGACCCGTCCTACAAGCAGGAGTCCGATCCGCGCTACGACGCGCGGACGGTCGCGGCCAAGCGGGCCGCGCTCGAGGGTGCCGTCGCCCTGTACGGCTCGGCGACGCCGCGGCCGGAGAGCTGGGCCCGGCTCGAGCGGCTCGAGCTCGGCACGCGGCTCGGCGCGGCGCTTCCGCCCGTGTCCGTGGTGGACATGCGCCGCGAGGCCGGCTACCCGCTCTCGGCGCCGCTACTCGCCGCGCTGGCTCGCGTCGCCCGGGACGGTGGGAAGGCGATCCTGCTGCTGAATCGGCGCGGGCTCGTGCCTGCGCTCCACTGCCGCACCTGCGGGGAGACGCGCCGCTGCACGAGCTGCGACGTCGCCCTCGTGCTGCACGCCGACGGCTCGCTCCGCTGCCACCACTGCGGCTACGAGGAGGCGGCTCCCGAGCTCTGCCCGGCCTGCGGCTCGCCGGACCTCGCCCGGATCGGCGCCGGGACGCAGCGGCTCGAGCGGGAGCTGGAGAAGCACGTCCCCGAGCTGGAGCGGATCCGCCTCGACTCGGACACGACCGCGCGACCGGCCGCGCTCCAGGAGGCGCTCGAACGGTTCTCCCGGGCCGGTCGCGCCGTCCTGCTCGGCACCCAGATGGTCGCGAAAGGACACCACTTCGGCGACGTCTCGCTCGCGGCGGTCGTCGACGCCGACACGGGGCTCGCGATGCCCGACTTCCGCGCCGAGGAGCGCACGTTCCAGCTGGTGACGCAGCTCGCCGGGCGGAGCGGCCGCACAGCGCCCGGGCGCGTGATCGTGCAGACCTTCCAGCCCGACTCGCGCGCCGTCGTCTTCGCCGCGCGCCACGACGTGCAGGGCTTCCTCGACGAGGAGCTGCGTCGCCGGGAGGAGCTCGGCTACCCGCCCTACCGCCACGTCGTGCGCGTGCTCGTCTCCGGCCCCGGGCCCGACGATCCGCGCCGCCTGCTCGAAGAGATCCGAGGCGGACTCGCCGGCGCCGACGTCGTCGGCCCGGCACCGCTGCTGCGCCTCCGTGGCCGCCACCGCTCGCAGCTGATCGCGAAGACCGCCGAGCCGCGGCGGGTGGCGTCGGCCGCTGCTCGACTGCTCGCGGCGGCCGCCCCGGCGATGCGCCGCGCGGGCCTCCACGCCGTCGTCGACGTCGATCCGCAGAGCCTCTGAGCCTGCCGCAGGCCCGGGCCGAATTACACTTGGTCACATGGCCGAGGAACACGGACAGGTCGTCGAAGACGACGCAAAGGAGCGGGATCCCGAGCGCGAAGCGCGCCGGAGGCTCGCACTCGCCCAGATCCGCCAGTATCCGGACCCCGCGTTGCGGCTCCACGCCGCCGAGGTCGAGGCCTTCGACGACGATCTCCGCCGCCTGTCCGAGCGCATGCTCCGGCTGATGACCGAAGCGAGCGGGATCGGCCTCGCGGCCACGCAGGTCGGCGTGCTGCGGCGCCTGTTCGTCTGCCGGCTCGGCGAGGAGGACGCCGAGGATCTCCGCGCGTTCGTGAACCCTGTGGTGTCGTCCGCCGGCGAGGAGCGCGAGACCGAGGAGGAGGGCTGCCTCTCGCTCCAGGGCGTGCTGCTGCCCGTCGAGCGGCCGGCGCGGCTGACGCTCGAAGCGCGGGACCTGTCGGGCGAGCCGGTGCAGGTCGAGCTCGAGGGGCTCGACGCCCGTGTCGTCCAGCACGAGCTCGACCATCTCGACGGCGTGCTGATCCTCGACCGGACGACCGACGAGGCGCGCCGCGAGGCGCTGGCCAAGCTCCGCCCGCGCCCGCAGCTCGCCGGCCGCGCCTGACGTGGCGCGGATCGGCGTCGCGGCGACGGCGCCGTTCGGCGCGGACGTCCTCGAGCGGCTCGCCGAACTCCACGAGATCGCGTTCGTGCTCACCCGACCCGATCGGCCGCGCGGCCGCGGTCGCACGGTTGCACCCCCGCCCGCCAGTCTCGTCGCCGGCGGTCTCGGCCTGCCGGTCCTGCAGCCGGAGCGCCTCGACGGCTCGGTCGAGCTGCCGGTCGAGACGATCGTCGCCGTCGCGTACGGCCTGCTCGTCCCGACGGCGCTGCTCGAGCGCCACATCTGGCTGAACGTCCACCCGTCGCTGCTTCCCCGCTGGCGCGGCGCGGCGCCGGTCGAGCGCGCGATCATGGCGGGCGACGAGGAGACGGGCGTGACGATCATCCGGCTCGTCGAGGAGCTCGACGCCGGTCCGGTCGGCGCCCGGGAAGCCTTCCCGATCGGGCCTGACGACGACGCGGGCGCCGTCTACGATCGCGCGGCCGAGGTCGCCGCGCGGTTGCTCGACCCGCTCCCCGGGCGGTTCACGCCGCAGGCCGACGAGGGCGCGACGTACGCGGACAAGATCACGACCGCCGACCGGGAGCTCGACCTCTCCCGGCCGGCCGCCGAGCTCGTCCGGCAGGTGCGGGCGCTGTCGCCGCACATCGGCGCGAGGGGTGTGCTCGAGGGGCGGCCCGTCACCGTGTGGCGGGCGCGTGTCGCCGGCGACGGCTCGTTCGAGCCGCTCGAGGTGCAGCCGGAAGGCGGCCGGCGCATGGAGCACGCCGCCTGGCTCCGCGGGCTGCGCTGATGTCGGTCACGCCGGCCCGGCGCGTCGCCTACGACGTCGTCCTGCGCGTCTTCGAGGAGGGCGCCTACGCCGATCGCGCCTTCGCCACCGCCGGCGCCCGCCTCGACCCGAGAGAGCGCGCGTTCGCGCAGCAGCTCGCCTACGGGACGGTGCAGCGCGTCCGGGCGCTCGACCACGGGATCGAGACACTCGCCCGCCGGCCGGTCGCGAAGCTCGACCCGCCGGTTCGTGCGGCGCTGCGCCTCGGCGCGTACCAGCTCGCGTACCTGTCCGGCGTGGCCCGGCACGCAGCCGTCAACGAGACGGTCGAGCTGGTGCGCGCTGCTCGCCTCGAGCGGGCGGTGGCGTTCACGAACGCGGTCATGCGGCGGCTCACGGTCGGCCTGCGCGACCTGCTCGACGGGCTCCCGGACGGACCGCTCAAGCTGTCCTATCCCGACTGGGTCGCCGACGTGTGGGAGCGCGACTTCGGCCACGAGGCAGCGCTCGCGCTCATGCGCGCACAGAACGAGCCCCCGGAGACGGTCGTGCGGCTCGTCCGGGGCGAGATCGACGGCGAGCCGACCGACGTGCCGGGCGCCTACCGGGTCGAGCGCGTCGACGAGAGGGCGCTCGCGGAGGGGCGGATCTGGCCTCAGAGCCGCGGCTCGCAGCTCGCCGGGCTCGCCGTCGGCTCCACCGCGGGCGAGCGGACGCTCGACCTCTGCGCGGCCCCGGGTGGGAAGGCGACGCAGCTCGCGGGAGAGGTCGTGGCGGTCGAGAAGCACGAAGGGCGCGCACGCGAGTTGGCCGAGAACGCCGCCCGGCTCGGCGCGACGAACGTCCGCGTGGTGCACGCCGACGCGCTGGAGCTGCCGGCTGAGCTGACCGGCTTCGACCGTGCGCTCGTCGACGCGCCGTGCTCCGGGCTCGGCGTCCTGAACGGGCGACCGGATCTCCGCTGGCGCTCCGAGCCGCTCCCCGACCTGCAGCTCGCCCTCCTCCGGGCGGCCGCCGAGCGGGTCAAGCCGGGCGGGACGATCGTCTATTCGGTCTGCACCCTGAACGCGGACGAGAGCGAGGCGGTCGTCGACGCGTCAGGCCTGGAGGTGACCGACCTCGGCGCCGAGTGGCCGGGCTTCCGGCATCCGGCGCGGCCCGAGTTCCTGCTGACGCTTCCGCACGTCCACGGCACCTCGGGCTTCTTCGTCGCGCGCCTACGATTGCGCGCGTGACGGACTACCTGCAGCGCGCGCTCGAGCTCGCTGACGCGACGCGCGGGCGCGCCCATCCCAGGCCGGACGTCGGCGCCGTGCTCGTCCGCGGCGGGATGATCGTGGGGGAGGGCTCGACGGAGGCCGGCGGGCGGCACGGGGAGATCGTCGCGCTCGCGGCTGCCGGCGACGCAGCGCGTGCTTCGACGCTCTACGTGACGATGGAGCCCTGCGCCCACCAAGGCTCGACGCCGCCGTGCACGGAAGCGATCGTCGCGGCCGGCGTGGCGAAGGTGGTCGTCGGCTCGCGTGACCCGAACCCGGAGGCAGCGGGCGGTGCCGAGCGGCTCCGCGTTGCCGGTGTCGCGGTCGAGCTCGCCGACTCGTTCGCGGCCCGGGCGCAGACGGAGGCCTGGCGGACGTGGATCACCCGAGGCAGGCCGTTCGTGACCTGGAAGGTCGCGGTCACGCTGGACGGGCGGGTAGCCGTGCCGGGGTCGCGCTGGGTGTCCGGCGAGGAGAGCCGGCGGCGCGTGCACGAGCTGCGTGCCCGCTCGGACGCGGTCGCGGTGGGGATGGGCACCGTGCGCGCCGACAACCCCCGACTCGACGTGCGCGGGGTGGAAGCGGCGCGGCAGCCGCGGCGGCTCGCCTTCGGCCGGGGCCCGCTGCCGGAGGGCTCGGAGCTCGAGCTCCGTACCGGGCCGATCGCCGAGGAGCTCCGTCAGCTGGCCGGGGAAGGCGTCCAGTCGCTCTTGCTCGAGGGCGGGCCGACGCTTGCCGCGGCGTTCCTCGCCGAGGATCTCGTCGACAAGCTGCTCGTCTTCGTCGCCCCGACGCTCGCCGGCGCGGGGCCGAGGATGCTCGGCGATCTCCCCGCGGCGATCGCCCTGACGCGTCTGACCTCCGAGCCGATCGGCGAAGATGTCCTTCTCGGTGCCTATGTCCACGAGCCCTGAGCCCATCGCCCGCCCCGAGGACGACGTCGTCAGCGCCCTGTCGCACTGGCTCGCGTTCCACCTCGGCAACGCGGAGCTGCGCGCGCGGCTGTCCACGATCGGCACGTCCGGCCTCGAGCCGGATCAGGCCGAGGCTGTCGAGGAGCTGCTCGCGGAGCTCGCCACGGCGCCGGAAGGCACCCGCGGCGAGCTCGAGATGCTCGTCCGCGAGACGCTCGAGGCCGTGGCGCTCGGTTAGCCCGGCTGGGCTAGCCTGAACGGGTGTTCACGGGCATCGTGCGGGAGCGGGGAACGGTCCTCTCGGCCGAGGGTGGCGACCGGGGCATGCGTCTCCGCATCTCTGCGCCGCAGTCCGCGGCCGCAGCTGCCGTGGGCGACTCGATCGCGATCTCCGGCGTCTGCCTGACGGTGGTCAGGGTCGCGGACAGCGAGGTCGAGTTCGACGCCGTCGCCGAGACGCTTCGCCGCAGCTCGCTCGGGCGGCTCCAGCCCGGCGCAGCGGTGAACGTGGAGCCGGCGCTGCGCGTCGGCGAGCCGCTCGGCGGCCACTACGTCCAGGGCCACGTCGACGCGGTCGGCGCCGTCCGCTCGGTCGAGCCCGAGGGAGATGGGCGGCTCGTCCGTTTCGACGCCCCGTCCGAGATCCTGCGTTACTGCGTCGAGAAGGGCTCGATTGCGGTCGACGGCGTTGCGCTCACGATCACCGAGATCGACGACGACGGGTTCGCAGTCGCGCTCGTTCCCCACACGCTGGCCGAGACGACGCTCGGCGCTCTCGCGGCCGGCGACACGGTCAACCTCGAGGCGGACGTGCTCGCCAAGTTCGTCGAGCGCCTCATGCCCGGGGACTGAGCCCCGCCCGCGGGCTACGATTCGAAGCGATGTCGGCGCTTGCCGAGCCACGGATCTCGCCCTTCTCGCCTGTCGAGGAAGCGCTCGACGACGTCCGCCAGGGGAAGTTCATCGTCGTCGTCGACGACCCCGACCGCGAGAACGAGGGCGATCTCGTCATCGCCGCCCAGTTCGCGACCCCCGAGGCGATCAACTTCATGGCCACGCACGCACGCGGGCTGATCTGCCTGTCGCTGACCGAGGAGCGGGCGGACGAGCTCGCGCTGCGGCCGATGACGGAGCGGAACGAGGCACCGCTCGGCACGGCGTTCACCGTCTCGATCGAGGCCCGCGAGGGCGTGACGACCGGCATCTCGGCGGCCGACCGCTCGCACACGATCCAGGTCGCGATCAACCCGCAGACAAGCCCCGGCGATCTCGTCCAACCGGGCCATGTCTTCCCGCTGCGCGCCAAGCCCGGCGGCGTGCTCGAGCGGATCGGCCAGACCGAGGCCGCGGTCGACCTGGCCCGCATGGCCGGCCTGACGCCTGCCGGCGTCGTCTGCGAGATCATGAACGACGACGGCACGATGGCACGCGTCCCCGACCTGGCGCGCTTCTGCTCGCGCCACGCGCTCCGCATGATCACCGTCGCCCAGCTGGTCGAGTACCGGCGCCGCCACGAGCGGCTCGTCGAGCGAACCGCCTCGGTGCGGCTGCCGACCGACTACGGCGAGTTCACGGCCGTCGCCTTCCGCGAGACCCTGACCGGCAAGACCCATGTTGCGCTCGTCCGCGGCGACGTCGATGGCAAGGAGAACGTGCTCGTCCGCGTCCACTCCGAGTGTCTGACCGGTGACGTGTTCCACTCGATGCGCTGCGACTGCGGCGAGCAGCTCGAGCTGGCGCTCCGCCGCATCGTCGCGGAGAGCGACGGCGTGTTGCTGTACATGGCCCAGGAGGGCCGCGGCATCGGCTTGCTCAACAAGCTGCGCGCCTACGAGCTCCAGGAGCAGGGGTTCGACACGGTGGAGGCGAACCTCGAGCTCGGCTTCCCCGCCGACGCGCGCGACTATGCGATCGGCAACCAGATCCTCTCGGAGCTCGGTCTCACGACGATCCGCATCCTCACCAACAACCCGCGCAAGCTGACCGGCATCGAGGGCTTCGGGCTGACGGTCGTCGAGCAGCTGGCGATCGAGGTGCCGCCGAACGACGAGAACCGCGACTATCTGGCCGCCAAGCGTGACAAGCTTGGGCATAGGCTGCACCATCAGGACTTGAAGTTCGAGAAGACGGATGACTGACCGCGACCGATCCGGCACCTACAACCCGTTCGAGGACACCGGCGACTGGCCGTTCCGCGAGTCGGTGCCGCCTCCGCCCGTGCAGCCGCCCGGGCCGCCCGCCGGGCCGGATGCGCCCTTCGACCTCGAGCAGCACGAGGTCGAGGAGCACGACGTCGACCTCGAGCCCGCCGCGCCGTTCCGGCTCGACGAGCTGAGGCCCGAGCCCGTCGAGGAGCCCGAGCCGGAGCCGGTCGTTGCTTCGGAGGCGGAGCCCGAACCCGAGCCGGAGCCCGAGCCGGTCGTCCCGGACGAGGTCGACGAGGACGCGGCGGTGTCGCTGCCGGACGTCGAGCCTGCCGAGCCCGCACCGGTCGAGTCCCTGCCCGTCGAGCCGCTGCCAGTCGAGCCGCTGCCAGTCGAGCCGCTGCCTGTCGAGCCGCTGCCGGTCGCCGCCGAGGCATCCGAGCAGCCCGAGGAGCACGCGCCGGGAGAGCTCGAGATCCCGGAAGGTCCCGAGGTGCTCGAAGGAGCGCCGAACGGCTTCCGCCGGACGGTCGCCGTCGTCGTCAGCCGCTTCAACGCCGACGTGACGAACCGCCTGCTCGAGAGCGCGCTCGACGCGCTCACCGACGCCCACGTGACCCTGGAGTCGATCACGGTCGTCCCGGTGCCCGGGGCCTTCGAGCTCCCGCTCGCGGCCATGGCGCTCGCCAAGACGCGACGGTTCTCGTGCGTGGTCGCGCTCGGCTGCGTGATCCGCGGCGAGACGCCGCACTTCGACTACGTCGCAGGCGAGGCGGCGAGCGGCCTGCAGCTGGCGGCGATCGAGACCGGAGTGCCCGTCTCGTTCGGCCTCCTGACCTGCGAGACGAAGGCCCAGGCGGAGGCGCGGGTGGGCCGAGGAGCGGACGCCGCCCGGGCGGCGCTCGAGATGGCCGACCTCTTCACCCAGGTCCGCACTCGCGCCGCACGCACCGGCTAGACTGATCGGCCGATGTCCAAGGTCTGCGTCATTTGCGGCAAGAAGCCGTCGTTCGGTCACAACCGGAGCCACTCGATGGTGGCGACGAAGCGCCGGTTCAACCCGAACCTCCAGCGCGTGCGCATCCTGCTCGGCGGCAAGGCGACGCGGGCCTACGTCTGCACCCGCTGCCTCAAGGCCGGCAAGGTCGAAAAGGCCCTCTAGGGGCCGTTCCGAGCGCTTCCCGGCCCGGGCGAGCCGCCCGAGCCAGGCCCTACGCGAGATCGATCGTGAAGTTGTCGATTGCCGTTACCGGGCCGGTCGTCCATGACTCGTGCAGTCTCGGGACGGTCGTGTAGACGCCGGTGATCTCGGTCTTGGTGACGGTCAGTCGGAGGAAGCCGTTGCGATGCTCCTGGTTGTACGAGGCGAGCGTGACGCCGCTCGCGGGATCGACCCAGTTGATCGGCGGCCAGGCACCGTCGACCTTCGCCATCGTGTGCAGGTTCGGGTAGCCTCCCGCGCCGGCGACGACATAGTCGAGCTGTCCGCCGCCCTGTTGCGGCACGAGGAATCGCTGGTAGTTGTGGACGTGCCCGCTCAGCACGAGGTTCGGCTTGCGGCCCGACGAGGCGAACGCGGTCTCGAGCAGCGTCCGCATCGGCTTGCTGGCGCCGTGGTGGTTGTCCGCGGAGTAGGGCGGATGGTGGAGGGCGACGATCAGCGCCTTGGTCGGGTCGGCAGCAGCGAGCTCGGCGGTGAACCAGTCCGCCTGGTCTTGGTGCACGATGCCGTGCCCGGGGCAGTTCGTGTAGAGCCCGATGATCGTCACCAGCGGTGCGATCAGCGTCCAGTAGCAGTTCGGCTGGGTCATCGCCGGACGGGGAACGTCGCGTGCATCGGGCATGACCGTCGGCTCCTGGGCGCAGAAGTTGACCATGAAGCCTTTCAGTGACGGGTCGGCCGGGCAGATCGCGTTGGCCGGGGGAATCGCGACGTCGCCGTCGTGATTCCCCGGAATTGCGAAGATCGGTGCCGGGTACCCGAGGTACGGCTCGTAGAACTGGTCGTAGTAGCTGTTCCGCTCGCCGTCGTAATAGACCACGTCACCCAGGTGGTAGAAGAACGACGGCGCGATGCCGGGGCCTTCGAAGTCGTTCTCCATCCACATGGCGACGATCTCCTGCGGCTGAGGGGACTTCACGCCGCCCGTGTCGCCGACGGTGTGGAAGACCAGCGTGCCTGCCTTCTCGATCGCCGCCACCTTGTCGGTGCCGATGACGGTGGCGAGATCGAGGCGGAACGGCGGCGCGCCGGTCGGCGGCGGCAGCTCTTCTGCGGGCTGCGGTGGGGTCTTCGATCCGCCGGCAAGCTGTTCGCCGGCCGACCGCCGCGGGTGCGCGAACGTCACGGGATGAGTGCTCCCTCCCGACCTCTGTCTGCTCATGACGGCCTCCCTGGAGGCGACGAGAGCTTTGGCGTGCCCTCGTCGGTGGACTGACGGCTAGACGTGCGGCTCTCGCCGACGCGGTGCCGACTATCACAATCCTCGGCGGGGTTGTCAATGCGCGCCGGCGCTCGGCACCACGCAACCGTCGCACCCTTCGCTCTTGTCTAATAGAGACATGGATGTCGAGGGCTCGCTCGGCAGCGTCTCGATCTCGACCGGAGCGATCGCGCAGATCGTCGGGTTCATCGCGGGCGAGTGCTACGGCGTGGTCGCGATGGCGGGCCGCGGGGGACGCGTAGGCCGGCTCGTCCTGGGCGATGCGCCCGAGCGCGGCGTCGACGTCGTCCAGTCCGACCAGGGGCTCGCGGTCACGCTCCATGTCGTCGTCGAGCACGGCCTCAACCTCGCCGAGGTGGCGGCAACGCTGCGCTCGCGAGTCTCGTACGAGGTCGGGCGGCTGACGGGCCTCAAGGTCGCCTCCGTCGAGGTTCACATCAGCGACCTCAGGACGTCGGCTTGAACGAGGCAGCTCGGGCGCGGCGACTCGCGTCGGCCGCAGTGGCCGCGCTCGAACGGCACCGGGCCTGGATCGACGACCTGAACGTGTATCCGGTGCCGGACGGCGACGCAGGCGCGAACATGCTCGCGACGCTGCGCGCGCTCCACGACGGGCTCGAAGCCGTTCCGGACGATGCGAGTCGTGCCGCGGTCGCCCACGGAGCCGCCCGCGCAGCGGTGATGGGGGCCCGCGGAACGGCGGGAGTGATCCTCTCGCAGATCGTCCGCGGCTTCTCGGCGGCGCTGCCGGCGACAGGCGGGATCGACGCGGTGGCGCTCGCGCGTGCCTGCCGGGCAGGTAGCGATGCCGCTGGTCGCGCCGTGCGCAACCCCGTCGAGGGGACGATGCTCACGGTCGCGCGCGCCGCCGCCGCGGAGGCCGAGCAGAGCGCGAACGGCACGGTCACGGAGCTGCTGCAAGCGCTCGTCCGGGGCGCGGAGGACGCGCTTGCCCGCACGCCGGGCCGGCTGGACGTCCTCCGCGACGCCGGCGTGGTCGATGCGGGAGGGGCCGGCCTCGTCGAAGCCCTGCGTGCCGTCGCCGCCGAGGCGGGCGCCGGACCGGCGAGCGCGCTGGTCGTCCTCGTGCCCGAGGCTGAGCCGGTCGTCGATACGTGGCGGCGCGCGCACACCCCGGACGGCGCCTCCGGCATGCCGGCCCACGTGACACTGCTCTACCCGTTCGCGCCGGCCGGGGAGGCCGAGCCCGACGTCCTGCGCAGCCTCGCCGCCGAGGCCGAGCCGTTCGCGTTCGACCTCGGCGCCGTCCGCGAGTGGTCGGATGGCGTGGTCTACCTCGAGCCTGCGCCCGCAGAGCCGTTCATCCGCCTCACCCGGCGCCTGGCCGAGCGCTATCCGGCCTACCCGCCGTACGGCGGGATCCACGACGAGGTGATTCCTCATCTCACGGTCGTCCACACCGACGACCGGCGCGCGCGAGCCGATGCCGCCGCTAGCGTGGCCCGGTCGTTGCCGATCCACTGCAACGCGAACGACGTCTGGCTCATGCACGAGGTCAACGGCAGCTGGCAGAGGCACACACCCTTCCGTCTGGGTCGCTGAGAGGCTTCTCCTCTCTCGAGCGCCCCTCATCGTGGGAGCGACCGCGTCTCGTGCCGCGTCCCGAGCGGCTGGAGCGGCCGGTCGAGAGTCTGAGGGGGGTCGGGCCGCAGGTGCGCCGGAAGCTGCACAGTCTCGGGCTCGACACCGTCCGCGATCTTCTCGAGCACCGCCCGCGACGTTACGAGGCCGCCGCTCCGGAGCGGCAGATCGCCGATCTCCTCGCAGGAGAGGAGGTTGTGATCGCCGGCACGGTTCGCGGCACGAAGATGCGTCGCGTGCGCCGCCTGACGATCCTCTCGGCGAAGATCGACGACGGCACCGACACGATCAACGCGATCTGGTTCAACCAGGACTGGCTTGCCGACAAGCTCACACCGGGCCGTCACGTCCGTCTTCGAGGCTTCCTCAAGCGCGGGGACTTCCATGTCCGCTCCTACGATCTGGACGGCATCTCCGCCACCGCCGACTTCGCGCCGGTGTACCCGGCGAGCGAGGAGATGACGCCCAAGCGGTTGCGAGGGCTTGTCGAGCAGGCCCTCGAGTCGGTCGGCGACTTCCCCGACCTTCTTCCCGCCGACCTGAAGGTGCGGCGCGCATTGCCGCTCAAGGCCGACGCGCTGCACGCGCTGCACCGGCCCTCGTCGCTCGCCGAGGCCGAGCGCGCCCGCTCCCGGCTCGCCTTCGACGAGCTGCTCCTGCTGCAGCTCGGTCTCGCGCGCAGGCGGGCGGAGCGGGCGGCAGACGTTGCGCAGGCGCTCGAGCCGGCCGGCGAGCTCGTCGGCCGCTACCGCGCCGTCCTGCTGTTCCGGCTGACGCCGGACCAGGAGCGCGCCGTCGCCGAGATCGACGCCGACCTCGCCCGGCCCGTTCCGATGGAGCGGCTGCTCCAGGGCGACGTCGGCTCCGGGAAGACGGTCGTGGCGCTCTATGCGCTGCTGCGCGCCGTCGAGTCGGGCCGGCTGGGCGTGCTCATGGCTCCGACGGAGACGCTCGCCGAGCAGCACTTCCTGACGCTCGAGGCCTACTGCTCCGAGCTCGGCGTCACGGTTGGGCTCCTCACCAGCTCGGTCGGCAAGCGCGACCGCCAGCGCGCGGCCGGCGCGAGCATCCTCGTCGGCACCCATGCCCTGATCCAGGAGGGCGTCGACCTCGGCGACGTCGGGGTCGCCGTCGTCGACGAGCAGCACCGCTTCGGCGTCGAGCAACGCCGAGCCCTTGTCGCCGGGCGCACGCCGCACGTCCTGCACATGACGGCCACGCCGATTCCGCGGACCCTCGCCCTGACCGTCTACGGCGACCTGCACGTGACCGAGATCGCGCGGCCGCCGGCCGACCGGAAGCCGATCGTGACCGCCTGGGTCGGCGCCGAGCGCTCCTCGGAGGCGTACCGGCGCCTCCGCCGCCACCTGGACGAGGGCCGGCAGGCGTACGTCGTCTGCCCGCTGATCGAGGAGTCGGAGACCTCGGTCGCCCGAGCCGCCGAGGTGGAGGCCGAGCGCCTGCGCCGCGGCGAGCTGCGCGGGTACCGGGTCGGCCTCCTGCACGGCCGGCTGCGGCCCGCGGAGCGGCGTGAGCTCATGGCGGCATTCAAGGCGCGAGAGCTCGACGTCCTGGTCGCGACCACCGTGATCGAGGTCGGCGTCGACGTCCCGAACGCGACGATCATGATCGTCCAGGAGGCCGATCGCTTCGGCCTGGCGCAGCTCCACCAGCTCCGCGGGCGCGTCGGGCGAGGCGCCGAGCAGTCGTACTGCCTGCTCGTCTCCCGCCCGCGCGAGGAGCTGACCGAGATCGCGCAGCAGCGGCTGCAGGCGCTCGTCGACTCGACCGACGGCTTCGAGTTGGCCGAGAAGGACCTCGAGCTGCGCGGGGCCGGGGAGCTGCTCGGCACGCGCCAGTCGGGTCTGACCGATTTCCGCTTCGCGCGGCTCGTCGCCGACCGGCCGCTGCTCGAGCAGGCGCGCGAGGACGCGGCCGTTCTGGTCGACTACCGTGGCCCGCTGGCCGACGAGGCCGAGCGCGTGTTCGGGGATGCCGAGGCGATCGCCTGACGCTGCCCGGCCGGGACTAGGCTGATCCGCGTGAGGATCATCGCCGGGAGCTGCAGGGGCGCGCGCATCTTCGCGCCGAAAGGGCTCGACACGCGCCCGACGTCGGACCGGGCCCGCGAGGCCGCGTTCAACCTGATCGGCCCGGTCGAGGGCGCCTCCGTGCTCGATCTCTACGCCGGCTCGGGCGCCATGGGGCTCGAGGCGCTGTCGCGAGGGGCCGCGAGCGCCGTCTTCGTCGAGTCCGACCGCGACGCCTGCGGCGCGATCAGGCGGAATCTCGAGAAGCTGCGGCTCGGCGGGGCGGAAGTCGTTTGCCGCGACGTGCTCCGCTTCCTGGCCGCCGAACGGCGCCGGTTCGACCTGATCCTGGTCGATCCGCCGTACGACCTGCTTGAATCCCTCGCCATGCGGCTCGCCGTCTACCTTCCACCGATCCTGGCCGAGAACGGGCTCGTCGTCGTCGAGTCGTCGTCGAGGGTCGAGCCGCAGCTCGAGACGCTCGAGCCGCGGACGAGCCGCCGATACGGGGCCGCCCGCGTCACCCTCTTCGAGGGGCACGCGTGAGCGCCGGGAACCCGGTGACGGCGATCTGTCCAGGAGCCTACGACCCGGTCACGAACGGCCATCTGGACGTGATCCGCCGGACGGCCGAGATCTTCGACCGCGTCGTCGTCGGCGTCGTGCGCGATCCTCAGCACAAGGAGACAATGTTCACCGTCGAGGAGCGCGTCGAGTTCATCCGCACGGCGCTGGCCGACGGAGACGGCGCGGACAACGTCGAGGTCGACGTCTTCGCCGAGCTCGTCGTCGAGTTCGCCCGCCGCTGGGGCGCGAAGACCATGGTCAAGGGCCTGCGCGTGACCTCCGACTTCGAGTGGGAGTTCCAGATGAACCACCTGAACCGCCTGCTCGCGCCGGACATCGAGACGATGTACGTGATGGCGAGCCCGCAGTACAGCTTCGTCTCCTCGAGCGGCGTCAAGGAGATCGCGTCCTTCGGCGGAGACGTCGACCAGCTGGTGCCCCCGGCCGTCGCCAGGCGCTTCCGTGAGCTGTACCCGGAGGCGCGACCCGGTGCCCCTGTCAGCCCCCGCGAGTAGACTGAGGCACATGGACGTACTCGTTTTCATCGACAAGCTCGACGACCTGGTGCACAACGCCAAGGCCGTCCCGCTCACGGATCAGGTGCGAATCGACCGCGAGGAGATCTACGAGATCCTCGACCAGATGCGGGCCACGATCCCCGACGAGATCAAGCAGGCCCGGTGGATCGTCAAGGAGCGGCAGGAGATGCTCGCCGAGGCGAAGCGGGAGTGCGACCGGATGCTCGGGGAGGCGCGCGAGCAGGCGATCCGGGAGGCCTCGCAGACCGAGATCGTCAAGCTCGCCGAGCGCCAGGCGCAGGAGATCATCGACGACGCCCGCCGCCAGGCCCGCGAGACGAAGCTCGAGATGGAGGACTGGGCCGACAGCATCCTGTCGACGCTCGAGGTGAACCTCGAGAAGTTCCTGACTGCGGTTCGGCGCGGCCGCGAGCGGTTGCACGAGCGCTCGCAGGAGACCGTCGTCGCCGGCATCGGCGCCGGGTCCGAGAACGAGCACCACTAGCAGTCGCCGGCTAGCTCCAGGGGCCGAAGAAGTAGGCGAGCACCGCGATCGCCGCGATGACGCCTGCCGCGATCTTGAGCGCTTCGATCATCGTCGGTAGGCGGGCGGAGCCCAGTCGCGGCGGCGCACGAGCTGCACCGTGAGCAGGCCGAAGGCGAAGCCCCCGACGTGGGCGAAGAACGCCACGCCGCCGCCCGCCTGCGGGTGGGTGATCGAGTAGTCGCCTTCCCAGAGCTGGAACACGAACCAGAAGCCGAGGAAGATGACCGCCGGGATCTGCACCGGAATGAAGAAGAACACGAGCGTGAGCACGCGCGCGGCGGGCAGGAGCAGGAAGTAGGCCCCGAGCACGCCGGCGATCGCGCCGCTCGCGCCGATGTTCGGCACGCTCGCGTCCTGCTGGGTGGCCCAGTGGAGCGTCACGAACGTCTGCACGGCGGTCGCCGCCAGGCCCGCAGCGACGTACCAGAAGAGGAAGCGCACCCGGCCGAGCGCGTCCTCGACGTTGTTCCCGAAGATCCAGAGGAAGAGCATGTTCCCGAGGATGTGGAGCCAGCTCCCGTGCATGAACATGGACGTGAACGCGCCCTCGTACCAGGGCAGATGGTGCAGCGGCGCCGGTGGGACGAGACAAGGGCCCGAGACCGAGCAGGGATAGAAGCCGTCCCGGAAGACGTGTGTCGTGACCCCCGGCGCCCTCAGCTCCCAGAGCCAGACCGCGAAGTTCGCCGCGATCAACGAGATCGTGATGATCGGGAACGAGCGGGTCGGGACGTTGTCCCGCAGCGGCAGCATCGCGGGAGCCTAGGGGACGATCAGCGCCAGCAGCGCCTTCTGCGCGTGGAGGCGGTTCTCGGCCTGGTCCCAGACTGCCGACCGCGGGCCGTAGAGCACCTCCTCGTCGATCTCCTCGCCGACGTGCGCGGGGAGGCAGTGGAGCACGATCGCGTCCGGCGAGGCGAGTTCGAGCAGTTGCGGCGTGATCGCGTAGGCGCGGAACGCGTGCGTCCGCGCCGACTGCTCCGCCTCCTGGCCCATGCTCGTCCACACGTCCGCGTACACCGCGTGGGCTCCGGCTGCGGCCTCGGCGGCCTCCGGGACGACGTCGACCGACCCGCCCGTCTCCGCGGCTGCCACGCGGGCCTCCTCGACCGCTGCGCCCGGCGGCTGGTAGTCGCCCGGCGTCGCGGCCGCGAACCGGACGCCGAACCGTGCGCACCCGTGCATGAGCGAGACGCAGACGTTGTTGCCGTCGCCGACGTAGGCGACCCGGAGCCCGTCGAGCCGGCCGAACCGCTCGCGGATCGTCATCAGGTCGGCGAGCGCCTGGCAGGGGTGCTCCTCGTCCGTGAGCCCGTTGACGACCGGGATCGAGGCATGCTCTGCGAACGCGTCGACGTCGGCCTGGGCGAACGTGCGGATCATGATCGCGTCCAGGTACCGCGAGAGGACGTAGGCGGTGTCGCGGATCGGCTCGCCGCGCCCGAGCTGGAGGTCGGAGGCGGCGAGGTAGAGCGCGGTGCTCCCGAGCTCGGCGACTCCCACCTCGAACGACACCCGGGTCCTGGTCGAGGGCTTCTGGAAGATCAGCCCGACGGTGCGGCCCGGAAGCACGTCGGTCGGCTCGCCGGCAGCCCGTGCGGCCTTGAGCTCGTCCGCGAGGTCGAGAACCTGTTCGAGATCGCCGCGCGACCACGGCCCGATCGACGTGAAGTCGCGGCCCTTCAGATTCGTTGCGGTGTCGATCACGGCCTCGATCCTACTCCGGGGCCGATGCCGGCCCTGGTGTCAGAGCTCGGCCAGCGGCTCGTCGAGGCCTGCCTCGGCGAGGATGTCCCGCAGGCGGCGTAAGCCCGTGAACATGCGGCTCTTGATCGTGCCGAGCGGGACGCTCAGGCGCTCGGCCAGCTCGGATTGGGTCAGGCCGGCGTAGTACGCGAGCTCGAGCGCCTCGCGTTGCTCGTCGGGCAGCTGCCGCAACGCTTCCTGGACGAGGCGGCGCCGGTCGGTGAGCTCGATCTCCTCGTCCGTTGCGAGGCCGTAAGCGTCGAGCTGCTCCGTCGTCTCGAGCGGCACGGCACGCCGGCGCTCCTCGCGCCGCACGACGTCGACGGCTCGCCGGTGGACGAGCGTCAGGATCCAGGTGCTCGGCTTCGCCCGATCGGAGCGGAAGCCGGCGGCGGAGCGCCAGACGGCCAGGAACGCCTCCTGCACGGCGTCCTCGGCGAGCGCCGGGTCGCGGACGACGCGCAGGGCCAGTCCGTAGGCGACACGGCTGTAGCGGTCGTAGAGCGCGGCCAGCGCCTCCTCGTCCTCACGGGCGACGAGTGCGAGCAACGCCTCGTCCGGGAAGCCGGAGTGATCGCGCGAGGCGGGTCGTCGAGCGGCGGCAGGCAGGACTCTGAGGTTCATCGATCAGGCGCTGGAGCTCACGAAGAGGATGTTCGTGGGATGCGGAGCACCGCCGCGACGCTCGATCGATATGCCGAGCTGCGCGCCCTCCGGAACGGTGCGCGAGAGCAGCATCGGCGAAGCGCTGCGGCCGACCCTGAACAGCCCTGCAGGCTTGGCGGAGCCACGGGCCGGGATCACCCAGACCTCATAGGTCTTCCCTGGCGGCGCGGTCGAGAGCCGTGAGACGAGGACGGCCTGGCCGTCCTTTCCGATCGAGACACGGGAGCTCTGGCCCAGCGAGACGCTCGTCGCGGTCGGATCGCCGAGGACACGCGCGATAGCGTCCTTGCGGTCGAGCGAGCTGGACAGGCCCGCCGCCCAGACGCCGAGGACGATCGCTGCGGCGGCGGCGACGACGGCGAAGCTCGCGACGGCGGGCAGCGCGAATCGCCGCCGCAGGGGCACGACGTTCGGAGCGCGGTCCTCGTGGACGCGGTCGAGCAGCCGCTCTCGCAGCGCCGCGGGCGGAGCCGGGCCTTCGGCGACGTAGGCGAGCGCAGCCGCCGCGTCGCCGAGACCGACGAGCTCCTCGGAGCACTGCTCGCAGCTCGCGAGATGCTCTTCGAACTCGCGCCGCTCGGATTCGTCGAGTGCGTCCAAGGCGTACGCCGCAGCTAGGTCGTGGATGAGCTCTTGCTCCACCGGCCTCCTAGAGGTTCCTCGGACGGGACGACGAGGGCCGTTTGAGCGTACCAGAGCGTGTTTCCAGCGACATCTGCCGGTCCTTTCAGGTGATGGTCGGGATCGCCCGCGCGGTCATGAGCGCGCCGGCCACGAGGATGACGAGCGCGCTGACGGCCGGTAGGAAGCGAATGACGCCGCTGTCCATGCTCATGCGACCGAATGCTCGCTTGGCGACGACGGCAACGAGGCCGATGCTCGTGATCGTCAGCGCCAGCCCGAGGCTGAAGGCGACGATGAGGACGAGCCCGAACGCGACGCGGTGCAGCGAGATCGCCGCGAGTAGGACGACGAGCGCCGACGGGCACGGCAGCATGCCCCCGGAGACCCCGACCGCGAGCAGCGAGCGCGTCGACAGGCCGTCCGGCACCTCGTGCGTGTGGCCGTGGCCGTGCGAGTGGTCGTGACTGTGGCCGTGCTCGTGCGCGGGCACGCGGCGCTTGCGCAGGCGGGAGCGCAGCACGGACAGCCCGATCGTGACCACCATCAGGCCTGCGACCAGGTTCAGCCACGGATAGAGAGTGTCCGGGACGATGAACTGCGACAGGAGCAGCGTGACGAGGCCGAGCGCGAACACGCCCAGCGTGTGCGTCACGGTGACGGTGAGCCCGAGCAGGACGGCGTGCCGCGGCGTGCCGCGCTGCCCGACGAGATAGGCGGCGACGATCGACTTCCCGTGCCCGGGGCTGAGCGCGTGCGCGGCGCCCCAGAAGAGCGCGACCGCGAGCGAGATCAGGATGATGCCGATGCTGAGGTGGTCGCGCGCGATCAGGGATGCGAAGCCGCCGTCCGTGACCGCGCGCACGCCGACGCGCTGGTCGAGGATGTCCTTGGGGATCAGCGTCGGCGGCGAGCCGTTGCCGGTGCCGGGCGTGACCTGGGCGGTGGCCTCGGTCACGTCGAGGGGGCTCTGGAGGAGGTTCTTGGGATAGGAGAGGAGCTCGTGCGAGATCGAGCTCGAAGGGGCGCTCGAGCCGGAGACCTGCGCGCCCGATCCGGCCTGGACGACGATCTCCTTCCAGCCGATACGGCCCGCGTAGTTGCGGTCGTGGTAGACGAGGTTGCCGCCGTGCGAGAGCGGCGGCGACGCGAGCAACACTTCGAGCCGGGTCGTCCGGAGGCCGGCCTGTCCCGGCGGGAACGCGAGAACGTGCTTCACGGGAGCGAGCCCAACAGGCTGTCCGCCTACGGTGGCGTCCACGTGTTGGGCGAGCGAGCGGGCCAGCTCGGTCCCGTAGGCCGCCTCCCCCTTGGCGTCCACTTCGGGCTTGGCCTGGAAGGTCGGGATCTCGGCCATGTCGAGCACGAAGAGGACGTAGATGCGGTCACCCGACGGCTCGATCCGGTCGTAGTGGTTGATCGTGAAGTTCCCGAGCGGGTGAGCCGCGGCGCTCGCCACGAAGGCAAGCGCCGCGACGGCTGCCAGGAGGGCGAGCAGCTTCTTCACGACGCATACCTCGCGGCGACGGGCGCCCACAGGAGAGAGAAGTGGGGGTTGAGGGCGATCGCGCGTCGGAACCAGGTCTTCGCCTCAGCCGTATGGCCGAGGCAGCGCTCGATCATCCCGCGGTGGAAGAATTTGAGCGCATCCTGGGTTCCGAGATGGAGCGCGTCCTCGGAGTAGGGCAGAGCGGCAGCGCATTGGCCGTTCCGCTCGAGCGTCCAGGCGAGCACGTCGTCGCCGTCGATCGAGGGCCGCTCGCTCTGGCCGATCCGCGCCCGGGTGAGTGCCTGCCGGAGCCGGATGCCGTGGTCGGCCTGGAAGAGGGCGATGTCGAGATCCGTCCGAACGCCGTTTGCCTGCAGCAGGCGGGCGATCGCTCCGATCAGGTCGTACTGCCGCTGCGCGAGGACGGGGTGCCCCGTGACCTTGTACAGATCGCCGAGGAACGAGACGTACTGGGGAAGCGGGATCCGCTCGACCGCCGCGTTCTCGAGCGCGAGTGCCCGCTTGTAGTGCCCCTCGGCTGCCTCCGTCTGCGCGAGCGCGTCGAGTCCGTAGGGGTAGAGCGGGAAGATCCTCAGGGCGAGCGTCTGCTCGTCGACCGCGATGGGGTAACGGCCGTGGTTGTAGTAGAGCTTGCCGAGCTGGACGTGGGTCCAGGCGAGCGGCTCCTTCGTATCGGTTGCCGCGTCGACCGCGAGCTTCATGGCCTTGATCGCCCTTGACGTACGGCCGAGCAGTTCGCGTGCATAGGAGATACGCGAGTAGGACGTGAGGCTCGGCTGGATGTGGCCCATCGTGTCGAACGCCCTGAACGCCTCGGGGTACCGTCCGAGCTCGATCAGCGCGTCGCCGATCACGCCATAGTTCATCGCGATCTTGGGCGCGATCGCATGCGCCTGCTCCCCGTAGGCCAGCGCCTCGGTGAAGCGGTGCCGTGACAGGGCAAGCGAGCCGAGGCCGCTGTAGACGAGGTAGTCGTTCGTGGCGAGCGCGAGCGCCCGGTGGAGCGCCCCGTCCGACTTCGTGTAATAGGTCGGGTCGCCGGTCTCGCGGGCCCGCTGCTGGTAGGCGAGGCCGAGCAGCGCCCAGGAGTGCTCGTCCTTCGGATTCACGTAGAGCGTCGACTGCAAGCTGTCGACGAGCTGTTGCGTCGAGGCGTTGAGTGCGAAGCCTGCCTTGAAGTCCTCGGCCGACTGTGAGCCGGCGAGCGCGCTCGGCGGCGTCGACGGCGAGGTGGAGAACGCGCCGCCGAAGAACGCGACGAACCCGGCGGCGACCAAGGCTGCGAATCCGATGAAGAGTCTGTTTCCCATGTCTCCTTCGCTCCGGGGAGGGCCGGAGGGCCTGTCCGTCTGACAGGCCCTCCGGTTCGCGTGGGTCCCTAGTTCGTCGCCTTCGAGTTCGCGTAGCCCTGGTGCGGGATGGCTACGTACGGGAAGTGCGACAGGAAGGGCTCGTCATTGCCGTTGACACCGTCGCCCAACGGCACCTTCTTGCCGAGGAGGAAGCCTGCAACGGCCTGCTCCTCGATGTCGATGACGTCGTCACCCAGCCGGCGCCCGTTCGGGAAGCCGGCGTTGTCGCCCGCCAGCACGCCCATGCGCTTCGGGTGTGCCGTCGGCGGGATGGACAGGTTGAGACGCAGTTCGTCCGCGAAGGTGTTGCCGGTGAAGGTCACCTTCGGGATGCCCGTTCCCAGAACGGCGACGAGATCCGAGCGGTTCGTCGTCTGGACGCCGAGCTTGTAGAGCTTGTTGAGCACGGCGGCCAGGATCGGGGTCTTGTAGTACTTCTCGAACTGCGAGTCGTTGGCCGGGCTGGTGCGGTTCCAGTAGTCCTTCAGCCCGGTCGGGATCACGACCTCGTTGATCAGCGGGTTGCCGAGGCGGGACACCTGCGACCAGCCGCGGATGAGCTTGCCGTTGACCGTGACGTTCTGACGGTCGGTCGACGTCCAGACGCCGATCACGTGGCTCTTCGTGTCGACCTGCGTGATCGGGATCTGCAGGGCGATCGTGTGGACGTTGTAGCCGGACAGGAAGTCCTTGCCTCCGCCCATGTTCCCCAACGTGCCGGCTTTGCGGATGGCGACGAGGTCGAAGATGGCGCCGACGTCCGCGAAGAACGGATCGTCACGCTGGCCGGCGAAGATCGAGACGCCGCCCTGGTGGACGATGGTCTTCTCGGCCGAGGCCTCGTAGTTCTTGACGCCGACGAACCCGTTGAAGCGCGGGCCGATGTTGTCGATCGGCGTCATGCCCGAGGCCCACGCCTTCTCGTTCCGCGTCGCGGTCCAGGTCTGCTGCGTGTTGCCGAGGAAGTAGGGGCCGGTCGGCGTCTTGAACCGGAACGTGTAGGTCACGTCCGGCCGGCCGTCGCCGTTCCGGTCGATGTAGATGTTGTAGCGGGCCGACTGCGAGAACGTGTAGTAGTTCGGGCCGGCGGCCGGATCCTCACCCGGGATCCAGTTGGACACGATCGTGAACGTGTTCGGCTTGTCAGGGCTGCGGAACGCGTAGAGATCGGTGTTGTCCGCGGTCGGATCCTCCGAGATCAGCGGTGCCTCCCGGTGGCTGGACGCCGTGCTCGCGCTCGGGGCGAGACGCCCGACGAACAGCGCAACGAGTGCGGCGCCTGCGGCTACCAGGAGGAACATCGCGTACTTCTTCATGCGTGTGGCTCCTTTCTCGTCGACGGCCCGGGTGGCTGGGGTTGCAGTGCGGCCGTCGTCGCGCCTCATTCGCCGAATGCGCAGGACCGGTTCGGACCCCGGTGCAGGAGCCGGGCTGTCGGAGGCGTACGCTTGAGGTGCTGCCCGTCCGGGCAGTTAACGGCACAGAGAGGCGGTGTCACAGCCGCCTCTCTGGTTTGAACGTGGGGGAACCCCTGGTTCCCCNNCCGCCGGGCGCAGCCCGGCTCCGGCGGACTATCGTCGCGACTCCCGAGCGCCAGAAAGTAGAGTCTCTTCGTGGCTCGCTTTCCCGACGCCGTCAACGAGCAGATCGGTCACGAGTTCGCGGCCTCGCAGCAGTACATCGCCATCGCCGTCTACTACGACAGCGACACGCTGCCGCAGCTCGCCGCCCACTTCTACCGGCAGGCGGTCGAGGAGCGGAACCACGCGATGATGCTCGTCCAGTACCTCCTCGACGCGGGTGAGACCGTCGAGATCCCGGGTGTCGACGCGCCGAAGACGGACTTCACGGACGCGGCCGCGCCGGTGGCGCTCGCGCTCGAGCAGGAGCGGACGGTCACCCAGCAGATCGCGAAGCTGGTCGAGCTCGCGCGCGAGGAGAACGATTTCGTCGGCGAGCAGTTCCTGCACTGGTTCCTGCAGGAGCAGCGCGAAGAGGTGGCCAGCATGTCCGAGTTGCTCGCCGTCGTGAAGCGGGCTGCAGAGTCGAACATCCTGCTCGTCGAGGACTACCTGGCCCGGAACGCCGTGGGCGATGCAGGCGCTCCGGATGTGGGCGCCCCGGCAGCGGCCGGCGGCGCGCTTTGACACGGGGGAAACAGCCGGTTTCCCCCGTGAGCCCCCTTCCCTGAGCTCGCGGGCCAGCCGAAGCGGCCGACGCCGGCCAAGCCGGCATCGGCGGCGGCGCCATACGGACGAACGCTCTACATGCTCCAGACGATCAGGGCGGGAGGACCGGACACGCAGTCCGCCGCGCCCTTGAAGTCGTGAAGCCTCGGTCGGAGATCGTCAGCGCTGCGGACAAGCTTGCCGCCGAAATTGACGATCTTCCTCTTCGGGTCGAAGCCGGAATGCAGCTCCGCGAGGCGGATTCGCTCGTGGACGCGTACGCGAGCAGCGAAGTAGGCCGAGAGCGTGGATCGGTTGCGCGCCCGACGCCCCAGCCGCGCACCCGGCGGCCCGGTGGAAAACCACTGGAAGCGGGGGCCCCGCGGCCCAGAGGCCGTCGGCGGCCGCGACCTGTCCCGCGGCGTAAGCCTGGACAAATCTCCGGACGAGCGACTTCGTCGCCACTGCGGTGCAGGCCGTACGCGTCGCGCCGCTGGGAATGACCGTCAGCGCATTACCTCGAGCAGTGCCCGCAACGACCGCCAGCGAAGCGATCGATACGACGGCAAGCCGACCGGGGTTCACACCCGTGAGAATGCCACCCTTGTGTCCGACTGGGAAGATCCCGCGTTCCTCGCCGAGGCGCGTGGCTGGATCGAGCGCGCGCTCGTCGATCTGGGTCTCCGTCTCGTCGGTGAGATCGAGCAGCCGCACGTGAGGCCATGGTCGACCGTGCTGCGAGTTCCGACGGCCGGCGGGGATGTCTGGTTCAAGGCGGCTGTGCCAAGCCTCAGTCACGACGTGGGCGTCACCTCGACGCTGGCTCGGCTCCGGCCCGACCTCGTGCTCGCGCCCCTCGCCGTCGATCTCGAGCGACGCTGGATGCTGCTCCCGAACGGCGGTGAGCGGCTGCGCGAGGTGCTAGCCCGCGAGCGCCATCCGCGGCGCTGGCTCGAGCTGGCACCGCTCTACGCGCAGCTTCAGATCGCCGCGACGTCGGCCGTCGACGACCTGCTCGATGCAGGCACGCCCGACTACCGTCTGACGCGGCTACCGGAGCTGTCCGAGCGGCTCGGCTCCGCCTTCGGATTGCCCGGCCCGAGTCCGGCGAGGCTCGCCGAGCTGTGCGACGAGCTGGCTGCGCTCGGCATCTCCGAGACGATCCAGCACGACGATCTCCACGAGGGCAACGTCTTCGTTCGCGACGGTGGCGGCTATGCGATCTTCGACTGGGGCGACAGCTGCATCGCTCATCCGTTCATGTCGCTGGTCGTCGGCCTGAACGGGATCGCCTACACGTTCGGGCTGGCCGAGCACGATCTCGACCTGGAGCGCGTCCGGGATGCATACCTCGAGGAGTGGGGAGGACACGCCTCGCGGCGCGAGCTGCTGCGCGGCGTGGAGCTCGCCGGCTGCTTCGGCAAGCTCAGCCGCGCGCTGGCCTGGTGGCGGTGGGCGGAGGACGTCGGCATCGCCGGCCGGACCGAGCCGTCCGACTCGGCGACGAGCTGGTACGAGGAGTTCGCGGCGGCGGCAGCGGCCGGCTAGCGGAGCGTCTCGCGCACGCGCTCGGTGACGGCTGCCATGTCGATCTCGGTGCCGGTCACGTCGTCCAGCAGCTCGTCGGCGGTCGGTCCCTGCCCGAGCGACCACAGCTCCTTGAGCAGCGACCCGGCCTCGCGCTGCGCGAACCAGTCGTTGCCGAAGCGCTCGCGCAGGTGGAACGAGAGCTGGGCGTCGAATGCCCACGCGCGCAGGTACCGGCTCACGTAGAAGCCCGGGTCGACGTCGGCGAGCCAGTCGGTCGGGCTCGGCTGGATCTTGAGCGCGTCGCCGAGGATCTCGACGTAGCGCTGCTTCATCGGCACCGGGTCATCGGCCTGGAGGAGCTCGAGCTCGTAGAGCAGCTTGGCGCAGTAGCGGCGCACGATCCAGAGCAGGATGGCTGCGCCCTCCGCGGCGTATTCCTGCGGCCGCGGGAAGTCGAGGCGCCGGGTCAGCCAGGCGGGACTGTCGACCAGGTGCTCGAACAGGAAGGCCCAGCCCTCGGTGACCGCGTTGTCGCCCATTCGCTTGCTCTCCACCGGGAGATCCGCCGAGGTGTGCGCGAAGTGCTCGGTGTGGCCGGCCTCGTGGAACAGAGCGCGCCAGTCGTCCGGGCCGCCCATCGGCTGGATCACGAGCACGACCCGGCCGGGAACCTCGATCGGGGCGCAGAACGCCCGCGGTGACTTCTTCTCGCGCTGCTCGACGTCGAGCTCGACGTTCGGCTGTGCGCGGAGGTCGATGCCGAGGCCTGCCAGCGTGCCCTCGAGCGCCGGGATCATCCGCTCGGAAGGAAACGCCTTGTCCCATTCGACTGCGCGGATGAGCCGTGGCGAGTCCCAGCGCTCGGCCTCGGCGAGCGACAGGCCGACTCGTGCTCGGAAGAGCCTGTCGAGGCTGTCTTCGTAGAGCCGTTCCGTCTCGTCGAGCAGGCGGCTGCACTGGGCCGCGAGCTCGTCGAGCCGAAGCCCGAAGCGACGGTGCAGGTCGACGTAGTTCTCCGCGCCGAGGCTGGGGACGGCAGCGCGCACGATCGCGGCCGCCTCCAGGTAGATCGGGTTCAGGTGCTCGTCCTCGAGCTCGCAGCGGGCCTCTTCGAGCGCGCGCCGCGTGTTGCGGTCCGGCTCGTTGGCGATCGTCGGGCGGAGCATCCGGTACGGGATCGTCTCGCCGTTCACCGTCGCCTCGAGCGTCGCCTCGAGCTCGTTGACCCTGGCCTCCTGGCTCTTGGCCAGGTTGCCCAGGTAGCCGGTGCAGGCGAACTGCCAGAGCTCTCTGATCCGCCGGTCGCCGTCGACGCTCGCCCCGAGCCCGGTCGCCGCCTCGAGGGTCGTCAGGTCCTCGTAGCGCGCGTAGATCGGCTCGATCTGGAGCTCGTCCTTGAGGCCGGCGAAGTGGAGGTAATACTCCTCGAGCATCTCCGCCTCGAACCGGTCGGCCCGCTCGCGGTAGGTCTCGAGAGCCGCTGGACTGACGGACGGGTCGGCCACGGACGTAGGATAACCCTGTGCAGGAGATCACCCTCAGGACCGAGCGGCGCACCCAGTTGGTCGAGATCACCGATGAGGTGCGGCAGGCTCTCGAAGGAGCGAACGGCGCCTCGGCGGCGCTCGTCTACGTGCCGCACACGACGGCCGGGGTCACGATCAACGAGCGAATCGACCCGGCTCTGGTCGACGACTTCGAGGATGCGCTCCAGAAGATCGTCGACGACGGTTGGCAGTGGCGGCACGAGGACCAGGACGGGCCGAACGCCCCCTCGCACGTCCGCGGCTCGCTGATCGGCCCCGAGGTGCTCGTCCCGTTGCGGAACGGCGAGCTGGCGCTCGGCACGTACCAGGGCATCTTCTTCTGCGAGTTCGACGGCCCGCGCGACCGCAAGGTCTATCTGGCCACCCTGTCCTGAGCCGACATGTCCGGGGGTCTGACCCCGGGTCATGGCTGCTCGGGACAAGCGGCGAGCCGCGGCGAGGCGAAGCTGGCTAGGCTGGGCCGGTGGCCGCGCCTGTAGCCCTGGACCAGGAGCTCGAGCTCCGCATCGACTCGCTCGCCTACGGCGGGAACGGCGTCGCGCGCCTCGACGGCTTCGTGCTGTTCGTCCGGCGAGGCCTACCGGGCGACCTCGTCCGGGCGCGCGTGACCAAGGTGAAGAAGAATCACGCCGAGGCGCTGACCGTGGACGTGCTCGAACCGGGCCCGGTCCGCGTCGACGCGCCCTGCGCGCACTATCCCGCGTGCGGCGGCTGCCGCTTCCAGGACCTCGCCTACGAGGCGCAGATCGCGGCGAAGGAAGATCAGGTCCGCGACGCGCTCCAGCGGATCGGCGGCCTCGGCGAGTTGCCGCTCGAGCCGATCGTGCCCGCGGACTCGCACTTCCACTACCGGAACAAGCTCGAGTACTCGTTCACGCAGGCTCCGGAAGGGCCGGCTCCCGGCCTTCACCGGGCCGGGCGCTGGGACGAGGTGCTGCCGATTGAGCAGTGCTGGCTGACGACCGACCTCGGCAACGCGATCCGGAACGCCGTCCGGGACTGGGCCCGCGAAGAGCGGCTCACCGCCTACGACCAGAAGACGCACGAGGGCTTCCTCCGCCATCTCGTCGTGCGCGAGGGCCGCAACACCGGTCAGGCGCTCGTCGTGCTCGTGACGGCGCCGGGCAAGCTGCCGGACGAGGAGCACTTCGTCGAGGTCCTGCGGCGCTTCCCGGAGGTGCGCTCGATCCACTGGGCGGTCAACGACCGGCCGGCGGAGGTGACGCGCGACCTGCCGACCCGGCTGCTCTACGGCGAGGATGCGATCGAGGAGGAGCTCTGCGGGTTGCGCTTCCGCGTCAGCCCGAACGCCTTCCTGCAGACCAACACGTCGATGGCCGAGCGGCTGTACGAGCTGGCGGCCGAGTACGCGCAGCTCACCGGCGGCGAGACCGTCTACGACCTGTACTGCGGCACCGGCACGATCGCGCTGACGCTGGCCCGCAACGCCCTGACCGTCTGGGGTGTCGAGTTCTCCGAGGAGGCGGTCGCCTGCGCGATCGACAACGCGGCGCTGAACGGGATCGCGAACGCCGCGTTCTTCGCCGGCGACGTGGCGCGCTCGCTCGAGGACCTGCAGGCGCGAGCGGGCGATCCGGACGTGGTCGTCGTGGACCCGCCCAGGGCCGGCCTGTCGAACCGCGCCGTGCGCCACCTCGGCCGTCTCGCGCCGCGGCGGATCGTCTACGTCTCGTGCAACCCGACGACGCTGGCCGGCAACGTCAAGGAGCTCACGACGGAGTGGGGGTACACCCTCGAGCGTGTCCGGCCGGTGGACATGTTCCCGCACACGCCGCACGTCGAAGCGGTGGCGCTGCTCACCCGCGGCGAGGCGTGAGGACGTAGAGCACCGACGAGAGCTTGCCGAGGAGGATGTACGTCTCCCAGTGCAGGTTCGCCTGCACGTGGTCGTAGATGTCCTGGCCGTGCGTCCTGATCACGGCTTCGCGTTGCCTGCGCAATCGAGAGAGCCGCAGGAGAGCCCGAGCAGCGGGATGCGTCCGCTCCTCGGCGTACTCGCGCCATTCCGTTCCGATCAGGTCCTTTCGTTCGACCGCCATTCCGGCGCTCTCGAACGCCGCCTCGACGTTCCCTTCGTCGAGGTTGTCGGCGACGCTCCCGAGGAGGCGGTTCAGCATCGCTTCTTCCTTGGGTTCCAGGAGATCGGTGGCGAACACGGTGTAGGCGAGCATCCGGCCGGTCGGCTTGAGCACGCGCGCGACCTCGTGTAGGCCAGCTTCGAGTTCGTCCACCCCCTCGATCACGTCACGACACCAGACGAAGTCGAAATGCTCGTCGGGATACGGAAGCTCCTGCATCACTCCAAGGAAGACCTCGATCCGATCGGCGAGTCCGGCAGCCACGACGGCGGCTCTCGCGCGCTCGATGTGCACTTCGACGGGATCGACGCCGACACCGACCACGTCGTGCGCTTCCGCGAGCCGGATCAGATGCTGCGCGTCCCGGCAGCCTGCGTCGAGGATGACCGAGCCGGGCCGCAGGTATTCACCGGCGACGTCGTAGAGCATGTCCATGCTGCGAGGATCGAGGCTCTGGTCGAGAAAGGCGTACACGCGCCACGTTTCCTCGCTGTACATACGTGAGAGCCGATCGAGGTTGCCCGGCATGGGCCTGCTCACGCGTTGAGGATGTTGACCGCGCGCGCGGCCACCAGCACGAGTGTGATCGCGCTCGCGCCGGCCTCGACCATCATCACCATCTTGGCCCGCGCCGAGAGGGGCATCACATCCGTCGGGCTGAACGCCGTCGCGTTCGTGAACGAGACGTAGAGGTAGTCGAGGAAGCTCGGCCCCCAGCCGGGCGGCGCGAGGCTCGGGTTCTCGGTCTGCGGCCACAGGAAGTCGGGGGCGTGAGGGAGGCCGGCCTGCCGTGCGATCGGCCCGCCCGCGTCCAGCAGCCAGAACACGAACGCCGTCACGACGATGGTCGTGCCCTCGACGCGGGCCGCGATGTGGATCAGCTCGGTGCCGTTGTTGGTGACCTTGTTGTGGAGGAGGAAATGGACGAGGAGACCGATCACCCAGAGCTGCGCGAGCCCGAACAGCCAGACGAGCACCGTGCCGGACTTCCTCCAGATCGGACGCGCGGCGAGTGGGCTGATCAGCGGCTCGAAGCCGGGCGGCGGCATCACGACCAGGATCGACACGAAGAAGACGGTCCAGAGCACGGGCGACGTCCAGCGGATCGCCGTGAACGTGTTCGAGTGCACGGAGACGAGCCGGGCCGGCAGGGACGCGTACGAGTAGGCCGCGAGCGCGATCGAGACGGTCATGACGGCCAGCGAGTCGTAGCTCTCGGTGCGGCGACGAATCCCCTGGACGGCACGCCCTACGGTCACGACCGCTCAGCTTAGGGAGGGGTGCGGCTGCCGCCCGCGACGGTGGCCCAGCCACGCTTGATCACCGGCCAGAGCAGGTCGGCGTTCACGCCCAGGAAGCCGATCGAGAGGCCGGGCAGCGCCGGCAGGCCGCTGATGTCGGCACCGACCGCGATCGCCAGCGTCGCACCGAACGAGAGCGCGAGCGCGAGCCATGTCCAGAAGACGCGCAGCCGGAAGCGGGCCGCCGCGGCGAGGAAGAGCGCGAAGAAGAGCAGGTCGGGCGGCCCGAGCCGCGCGGCGTCGTGCTCGCCGGGGATCGGCAGGGCGAACGAGAGCGACGTGAAGACGTGCGGGTGGTTCGAGACGATGTTCGACGTCGGGCCGCGCCAGACCGAGTAGGCGTCGATCCACGGAATGAGCAGTGCCACGAAGACGACGAGCCCGAGCGTCTCGAAGAGCGTGATGAACCAGAAGCCGAGCAGCGACGCCGCCGCGAGCTTGGAGAAGTCGGCGAGGGCGTTCAGGCTCGCCTCCTCGAGCCCCCAGGTGACGAGCACGAGCACGAGCCCGAGCGGCAGCGTGCCGCGCCACCGGCGCAGCGGCAGCGCCAGAAGGACGAACCCGAACACGGCCGGGACGAGCACGAGCGAGATCCACGCGACGTCCCACCACGTCGAGGCGTTCCAGAGCGAGCCCGACCAGGCGTAGTAGCAGCCGACCGCGATGCCGAGCGCGGCGAAGATCACCGCTCGCCGCGCCGAGCTCAATACGGCGGGAGCGCGGCCCACCAGTCGCCGAGCGACTTGAAGGCGTTCCAGAAGCGCGTCTTCTCGGACTGCTCGTCCAGCGACGCGTCGACGTCCGGCACGTACAGGGCCTCCACGGTGGGCGTGAAGCGCTGGATCTCGCCCTCGGTCGCCTGCACGGGCCGCGAGAGCGGGAACTCGATCGTGTTCAGGAACTCGAGCGCGTGCTCGCCCATGACGACGACGAGCTTCGGCTGCACGATGTGGAGCTCGCGGGTGAGCCAGGCGCGGGCGCGCTCGTCCGGCTCGGCACCGGCGAACTTGAGGCAGTTCGTCCCGTAGACGGCCATCGGGTCGACCTGGAGCCGCTGCAGCGACTTCAGGATCGCCTGGCCGGCCCGGCCGTAGAAGGCGACGCCCTCGAGGAACTCGGACTCCTGCGGCGAGTACTTGAGCAGCAGCACGTCGGCGAGCGGATGCCCCGAGCCGAGCACCGTCGCGGCACGCTCACCGGCTGCACGGGCGATCTCGTCGCCGAGATCGTTGATCTCGGAGATCGCCTTGTGCAGGTACTTCTCGTAGATCTCGTCGGTTGGGACCGCCACAGGGAGCCGGTCCTCTTTCTCCCCTAGAGGACCTTTTCCTTGACCTGGGCCATCCACTTCAGGCTCTGGAGGTAGGCGAGGGACTTCGGACGGCGCAGAACCTGGGCGCTGTGCAGGCTGATCATGAACTCCTCCGCGTTGCGGAACGCGCGCATGCTCATCGCCCCGGTGCCAACGCCCGGGAGCACGTGGGCGTCCGAGCCGGCACCCATCGTCAGGTTGTACTTGCGCGCGAAGCGGAGCGCCTCGTCGTTGTAGGTCTCGAACAGGAGGCGCGCGTTGTAGACCTCGAACACGTCGATCTCGGCCAGATGCCGGTGCACGGTCGCCGGATCCGGGATCGCATGGCGGCGGTCGAAGGGGTGGGGGAGGTAGACGAGACCGCCCTGGGCCCTGATCGCGGCGAGCGTGTCCGCGAAGGACAGTCCGCGCGGGATCTCCTCGGTCAGGAAGAGGCCGATCACCTCGCCCTGGCGATCGGTCTTGATCTCCTCGCCCGGGATGACGAGGAGGTTCCGCCCGCGGGCCTTCTCGACCGCCTCGAGCGCTCCGCCGAACGCGTTGTGGTCGGTGACGGCGATCGCGCCGAGCCCCTGCTCCTCGGCGTAGTCGAGGAGGTCGTCCACCGGGACGGCGCAGTCGTGTGACCAGGACGTGTGCATGTGGAGGTCGCAGAGGATCCAGTCGCGGTCGTAGAGCGCCGGCTCGGCGGCAGCGGACCGCTTGCGGCCGGCGAGGCGCCGGTAGAGGCGGTCGAGCTCGGCCGCGACGTCGGCGTAGCTCTCGACGGTCGCCGTGCCGGCCGCACGCCGAGGGTCCGCCGCGAGAGTCTCGAGCTCCTCGGGGGCGGCGACGGCGGCGCCCGAGGCGACGGCTTCGAGCCGGAGCCCGGGGCTGCCGTCGGCGGCCGGGACGAAGATCGAGGCGGGCGTGAGGACGGCGGCCCGCGCGGCGGGGTCGCGAGCCGTGCGGACCCGAATGCGGTCTCGGAGCCGTCGCGGGATCGTGGGCCGGCCGGAGAACGCACGCGTTCGCAGCAGGATCAGGTCCCAGCCGGGGAGATCGTCGAGGGCGCGAATCGCCGCCCGCGCGGTCGGTCGCTCGGTCGGGTCCCACTCGAGCACGATCCGCTGCTCCTTCGCCGCAGGCCGGAACAGGCCCGTGTCGACGCCGCGGGCGATGACCCGAAAATCGCCCGGGAAGCGCAGCCTGGCCGCCTCGGCGACCTCGGGTGTCGTCGCGATCAGCGCGTCGACGCGGGCGAGCAGCCGGTCGCGCTGCGCCTTCCCGAGCGGGTAGGCGAGCCGCTCCGACGAGAAGAACGTGGCCACGGACAACCCCGGCGCCTCCCGCAGCGCCAGGTAGGAGAGGCTGGGAAGGCCGGGCTCGAACCCGTGCACGACGTCGAAGCCGCCGAGGGAGAGGGCGAGCGCCAGGTTGGCCCGGGCCCCGACCGTCACTCCCATCGCGCTTCGTCGCGAGATCGGGAGCGCCGGCCCGAGCGCGACGACGTCGGGCAGGAGCTCTCGCTGGAGCGCCTTGCGTCCCTCCCGCAGGTCGTCTGCCCGGTTCGAGGGCGCCAGCACCGTGACCGTGTGCCCGAGGCCGCGCAGCTCCCGGGCCACGGCGGCGGCGTGCTCGTTGACCTCGTGCGGCTGCGACCAGGAAAACGGGGTGACGAGGCAGATGCGAAGGCCCATTCCGCTCCGAGTCTAGCCCTGCCGCGGGCGGCCCCGACAACTGGAGCGGCCCGCTCTCGCGGGCCGCTCGTCGATTCCTTACGCCTTGGCCGGAGCCTTCGTCTTCTTGCGTTGGTTGTCCTTGATGAAGCGCTCGGTCAGCTCGCGCGCGTCGTCGTCGCGGATCTGCTTCGGCGGCGACTTCATCAGGTAGGAGCTCGGCGCCTCGAGCGCGCCCGCGATGCCGTTGTTCAGCGCCAGCTTCGCCGTGCGCACCGCGTCGATGACGATGCCGGCCGAGTTCGGCGAGTCCCAGACCTCGAGCTTGAGCTCGACGTTCAGGGGCACGTTGCCGAAGGTGGTGCCCTCCATGCGGATGTAGGCCCACTTGCGGT
>PLBK01000028.1 GCA_003134505.1 Actinomycetota bacterium
GACGATCATGACCGACCCGGAGTGGGCCGACGCGACCTACCTCGAGCCGCTCGACGCCGAGACGGTGGCCGAGATCATCGAACGGGAGCGGCCCGACGCGCTGCTGCCCACGCTCGGCGGCCAGACCGCGCTCAACGTCGCCGTCGCCCTGCACGAGGACGGCGTGCTCGACCGGTTCGGGGTCGAGCTGATCGGCGCCGGAGTCGACGCGATCCGGCGGGCCGAGGACCGGCTCGCGTTCCGGGAGACGATGCGCGCGGCCGGGCTCCCCGTGCCGGACAGCATCGTCGTCACCTCGGTTGCGGAGCTCGACGGCTTTCCGGCTCCCGCGATCGTCCGTCCGGCCTTCACGCTCGGCGGCTCCGGTGGTGGTCTCGCGTGGACGGCCGAGGAGCTCGGCCGCCGGGTCGAGATCGGGCTGGCGGCCAGCCCCGTCGGGCAGGTGCTCGTCGAACGCTCGCTCGCCGGCTGGCAGGAGTTCGAGCTCGAGGTCATGTCCGACTCGGCCGGGAACTGTGTCGTCGTCTGCTCGATCGAGAACATCGACCCGATGGGCATCCACACCGGCGACTCCTGGACGGTGGCGCCCCAGCAGACGCTGCCCGACCGCGAGTACCAGCGACTGCGAGAGGCGGCGTTCGCGTGCGCGCGAGCTGTCGGCGTGGCGACCGGCGGGGCGAACGTCCAGTTCGCCTACGAGCCGGAGACGCGAGAGCTTGCGCTGATCGAGATGAACCCGCGAGTTTCGCGCTCGTCGGCGCTGGCGTCGAAGGCGACCGGCTTTCCGATCGCGAAGCTGGCGGCGCTGCTCGCGGTCGGTTACACGCTCGACGAGCTGCCGAACGACATCACCGGCAAGACGACGGCCGCGTTCGAGCCGGCGCTCGACTACGTGGCGGTGAAGGCGCCGCGCTTCGACTTCGACAAGTTCCCCGGCGCCTCGCACAAGCTCGGGTCCGAGATGCGCTCGACGGGCGAGGCGCTCGGCCTCGGCCGGACGTTCCCGGAGGCGTTCCTGAAGGCGCTCGAGGGGCGCGAGACCGGGTTGGAGCTACCCGACCTTGCCGGCGCCCATCCCTACTTCCTGGCCGAGCTGGAGTCGATCCGCGACGCGGAGCGCCGCCTCGTGGAGACCGGCGACGTGGCCGGGGCCAAGCGCTTCGGGCTCCCGGACGCCTGGATCGCGCGCGCGCTCGGGATCGCCGAACGGGAAGTGCGAGCCCGGCGGCCGCTGCCGGGGCGGCTCGCCGTCGACTCGTGCGCGGCCGAGTTCGAGGCGGAGACGCCCTACTACTACCTGTCCTACGAGCCCTCGGACGTTCCGGACAGGTCCGGGGGTCTGACCCCCCGACATGGCCCGATCGTGATCGTCGGTTCCGGACCGAACCGGATCGGGCAGGNNGGGCAGGGGATCGAGTTCGACTACTGCTGCGTCCACGCGGCGCAGGCGTTCCGGAAGCTGGGCTACGAGGCCGTGCTCGTCAACTCGAATCCCGAGACGGTGTCGACCGACTACGACACGTCCGACCGGCTCTACCTCGAGCCGGTGACGCTCGAGCGCGTGCTCGACGTCTGCGCCCTCGAGCAGCCGCTCGGAGTCGTGGTGACGCTCGGGGGTCAGACCCCGCTCGGGCTCGCGCACGAGCTGGCAGCCGAGGGCGTGCCGCTGCTCGGCGATCCGCTGCCGGCGATCGACGCCGCCGAGGACCGCGGGCAGTTCGCCGAGCTGCTCGGAGAGCTCGGGCTGCGCGCTCCTCGCTGGGGCCTCGCCACGACGCGCGAAGAGGCGTTGACCGTCGCCACGGAGGTCGGCTACCCGGTCCTCGTCCGGCCGCACTACGTGCTCGGCGGCCGGCGGATGCGCGTCGCCCGCGGCCCAGAGGAGCTCGAGATCCACGAGCCGTCGCTCGTCGACGAGTTCCTCGAGGGCGCGCTCGAGCTCGACGTCGACTGCCTGTGCGACGGCGACTCGGCGTGGGTTGCCGGGATCCTCGAGCATGTCGAGCCCGCCGGAGTCCACTCGGGGGACTCCGCCTGCGTGATCCCGGCGCCGTCCGTCTCCGAGAGGCTCGAGCGCGAGATCGGCTCGATCGCACGGGCTCTCGCGCTCCGGCTCGGCGTGCGCGGGCTGCTGAACATGCAGCTGGCTCTGAAGGACGGCGACCTGTACGTGCTCGAAGCGAACCCGCGCGCCTCGCGAACGGTCCCGTTCGTCGCGAAGGCGACCGGCAGCCTGATCGTCGAGCACGCCTGCCGGCTGATGCTCGGGGCGAGCCTCGCCGAGCTCGCTCTCCCCGAACGCGCCGTGCCCACCCGCGCCTGGGCCAAGGAAGCCGTCTTCCCGGCCGACCGGTTCGCCGACGCCGGCAATCGCGGCCCCGAGATGCGCTCGACGGGCGAGGTGATGGCCGGCGGCGCCACGGTCTCGGAGGCGTACGCGCGAGCCCAGCGCGCCGCGGGGCGGTCGAAGCGAGGCGGCAAGGTGGGTGCTCCGCTGCAATCGGTCTAGGGTTCTCGCGTGGCCATCCTCGGGATCGACGTCGGCGGCACCTTCACCGACGCCGTCCTGCTCGAGGACGGAGAGCTGCGCACCGCGAAGGTGCCGACCGCCGAGGCGCAGGAGGACTCGGTCGTCGCCGCCGCGCGGGCCGTCGGGGCGGGCGAGGTCGAGCGCTTCTCACACGGCACGACGATCGCCACCAACGCGCTGCTCGAGCGAAAGGGGGCTCGCACCGCCTTCGTCGCCACGAAAGGGTTCGAGCACCTGCTCCACCTGCGCCGGCAGACCCGCGCGCACCTCTACCGGCTCTGCGACGAGCTGCCGGCGCCGCTCGTCCCGCTCGAGCGCTGTCACGGCGTCCGCGAGCGGATCGGGCCGGACGGCGTGCTCGAGCCGCTCGATCTCTCCTCGCTGCCCGACGTCTCGGGCGCCGAGGCCGTCGCAGTGTGTCTCCTGTTCTCGTTCCGCGACGGCTCGCACGAGCAGACGGTGGCCGAGGAGCTGCGGCGCCGGCTGCCGGGCGTTCACGTCGTCGCCTCGCACGAGGTGGCGCCCGAGTTCCGCGAGTACGAGCGCGCCTCGACCACGGCGGCGGACGCGTACCTCGGGCCAGTGTGCGCGCGCTACTTCCGCTCGCTCGCCGAGCGCTGCCGCGACGCCGGCCTGCCCGAGCCGCTCGTCATGCGCTCGTCCGGCGGCGTGGCGACGATCGACGAGGCGGCCCGGCACGCAGCGCTCGTGCTCGTGTCCGGCCCGGCGGGCGGCGTCGTCGGTGCTGCGCGAGTGGCCGCGCTGGCCGGGGTCGAGAACGCGATCTCGTTCGACATGGGCGGGACGTCCACCGACGTCTGCCTGATCTCGGGCGGCCGCGCCGAGCGGACGCTCGAGCGGTCGGTCGGGGGCCTGCCGATCCGCCTGCCGATGGTCGACATCCACACGGTCGGCGCGGGCGGCGGGTCGATCGTCTGGCGCGACGCGGGAGGAGCCATTCGGGCCGGCCCCGAGAGCGCCGGTGCGAGCCCCGGCCCCGCCTCCTACGGACAGGGAGGAGCGCGCCCGACCGTCACCGACGCCAACCTCCTGCTCGGGCGGCTGCCCGACCGGCTCGCGGGCGGCATCGAGCTCGATCGCGACGCGGCGGCGCGTGTCCTGGACGGGTTCGACCCGGCCGACGTGCTCGAAGTCGTGAACGCGGAGATGCTGCGTGCGCTGCGGGTCGTCTCCGTCGAACGGGGCCACGATCCACGGGACTTCGCGCTCGTCGCCTTCGGCGGCGCCGGGCCGCTGCACGCGTGCGCGCTGGCCGAGGAGCTCGGGATCGGCACCGTGCTCGTCCCGGCGGCGGCGGGTGTCCTCTCGGCGCTCGGCCTGGTGGTGAGCGAGGAGCGCCGCGACAGTGTCCGCTCGTACGTCTGCGCGCTCGAGGATGCAGGCGAGCTGCCTGCCACGGGCGAGGCCGACCTCCGCTACCGCGGGCAGTCGTTCGAGCTGACCGTCGCGCTCGGCCCGGAGCTCGAGCAGCGCTTCCACCTGGCCCACGAGGAGCGCTACGGCTATGCCGATCGGGATCGTCCGGTCGAGCTCGTCGCCGTGCGGACGGCGGACGTGCGGCCCGGACCGGAGCTCGTTCTGCCGCCGGCGGAGCCGTTGAACGTGTCCGGCCCGGCCCTGCTGGAGCTCGACGGCGCCACCTGCTGGATTCCCCCCGGGTGGGTGGGGGTTCGGGACGGGACCCTCGGTGTTGGAACAAGTAGCACGCTCCGGGTCACGAGGGTGTGAAAGAAGCGTGGAAATTCAGCTGCAGGTGATCGGGGCGGCCCTTCGGGCCGTGGCGGAGGAGATGGGTGCCGTGCTCGTCCGCTCGGCGTTCTCGGCGAACATCAAGGAGCGGCGCGACTGCTCGACGGCGCTCTTCGACGAGCGCGGCCGCATGGTCGTCCAGGCCGAGCACATCCCCGTCCACCTCGGCGCCATGCCCGAGGCGGTCGCGGCCGTCCGCGCCCGCGACCCGCAGCCGGGCGAGCTGTACGTCCTGAACGACCCGTACACGGGCGGCACGCACCTTCCGGACATCACGATCGTCTCGCGCGTCCCGTGCGGCTTCGCCGTCTCGCGCGCGCACCACGCCGACGTCGGCGGAATGGAGCCGGCCAGCCTTCCGGCCGAGTCGCGCGAGCTGTACCAGGAAGGCGTGATCATCCCGCCGGTCAGGCTCGACGACGAGGTGCTGACGCTGCTGCTCGCGAACATGCGCAATCCGGACGAGCGCCGGGGCGACCTGCGCGCCCAGATCGCGGCGCACGGGCTGGCGGAGCGGCGGCTCGAGGAGCTGGTGGCGCGACGCGGCGGGGAGACGGTCACGGCGGCGATGGACGAGCTCTTCCGCTACTCCGAGCGCGTCGTCCGCGCCGCGATCGCCGCGCTCCCGGACGGTCGTTACGAGGCGGCCGACGTGCTGGAGCCGCTCGAGGGCTCGCTCGAGATCCGCGCCGCGGTGACGATCGCGGGCGACGAGGTCGAGATCGACTTCACCGGCACGTCGCCGCAGCACGAGGGGAACCTGAACTGCCCGCCGGCGGTCACTCGCTCGGCCTGCTACTTCGTCGTCCGCTGCCTGACCGCGCCGGACCTGCCCTCGTCCGGCGGGGCGTACTCGCCTGTCACCATCCACGCGCCGGAGGGCTCGCTCGTCAACGCCCGCCCACCGGCCGCGGTCGTCGCCGGCAACACCGAGACGTCGAGCCGCATCGTCGACGTCGTCTTCGCCGCCTTCGGGCAGGCGATCCAGGTGCCGGCTCAGGGGCAGGGGACGATGAACAACGTCACGTTCGGCAACCGGCGGTTCACCTACTACGAGACGATCGCCGGCGGCCAGGGGGCGTGCCCCGCCTCGGACGGGCCGAGCGCCGTCCACGTGGCGATGTCGAACACGCTCAACACGCCGGTCGAGGCGCTCGAGCTCTCCTATCCTTTGCGCGTCGAGCGTTACTCGCTTCGCCCGTGCTCGGGCGGCGCGGGGCGCCACCGCGGCGGCGACGGCGTGATCCGCGAGCTGCGCGTGCTCGAGGACTGCCGGCTGTCGCTCCTCTCGGAGCGGCGCTCCCGCGGTCCGGCGGGCGCCGCCGGAGGGGAGCCGGGAGCGCCGGGCCGGACGCTCCTGAACGGGGAGGAGCTCCCGGCGAAGGCGACGCGGCAGCTGCGCGCCGGCGACCTGCTCCGGGTGGAGACGCCGGGGGGAGGCGGTTTCGGTCGGCCGGGATGACCTGCTCCATGCGGTTGCATCCGCCGCGAAGCCCGGGCTTTGCTCGGGCGTAGCTCAGGCCGTCGGGTCCGCGACTCCGCGGGGAAGGGGGCGCACGGGGGAAACCGGCTGTTTCCCCTGTGGGAGGCTAGGTTTCTTCCCTGGCCGGGCGCGGCTCGACGAGCAGCACCCGCTCGACCCGCTTCGGGAGCCACCAGTTCCACTTGCCGGCGACGCGCATGATCGACGGCACGAGCAGCGCGCGAATCACCGTCGCGTCGAAGATGATCCC
>PLBK01000035.1 GCA_003134505.1 Actinomycetota bacterium
TTTGTTGCAATTGCGTGACACCTCCGTGCGCATTTCCGGAGTACGCTGATCGCGGGTGGCGGGTGGTCTTCTTCCCCACCCTGGGTGGGGATTGCGCGCGCGGATCGGCCTACCCGGACGGGGCCGGCTCGACCACGTCCACGGTGAGCTCGTCGATCGAGTCGAGCACGACGTCGGCCGCGGCGAGCGCCTCCGGCCCGGGTGGGTAGCTCGGGTTCGGGATCGCGATCACGCGCATTCCGGCCGCCTGCGCGGAGCGGATGCCGCTGTGGGAGTCCTCGACCGCTGCGCAACCGCCCGGCACGACGCCCAGCCGGCGCGCCGCCTCGAGGTAGACGTCCGGAGCCGGCTTGCCCCTCGCGACCTCCTCCGAGGAGACCGTGGTCGCGAAGAACCGGTCCAGCCCCGACAGCTCGAGGGCGGCGTCGATCAGCGGCCGGTTCGATGACGAAGCGAGCCCGAGCCGCCAGCGGCCGGCCATCCGCTCCACCGCCTCCCGCGCACCCGGGATCAGCGGCAGCCGCTCCCGGTAGCGCGCCACCATCAGCCGAACGATGTCGGCGCTGATCTCGTCCGGCGTGCCGGGAACGCCCAGCTCCTCCTGCAGGAACCGCGACCACTCGGGCGCGCTCATGCCCATCATCGCCCGCTGCGCCTCCTCGTCGTACCGCCCGCCGCGGTCGACGACGTAGCGGCCGCGCACCTCGTCCCACACCTCCTCCGTCTCGAGGATGACGCCGTCCAGATCGAAGACGACCGCCCCGATCACAGCGTGCGGTACGAGCCGTCGTGGTAGACGAGCGGCGGCGCCGGCTCGCCGAGCCGCACCGACTCGACCTCGGCGACGAAGAACGAGTGGTCGCCCGTCTCGTGCTCGGAGACGAGCCGGCCCTCGAGCCAGCCGAGGGCGCCGGCGAGGAGCGGCGCGCCCCGGGCTCCCTCTTCGGTCGCGATGCCGTGCCACATCCCGATCGGCGGGACGCCGCGCGCAAAGTGCTGCGCGAGCCACTCCTGACCGCCCGCGAGGAGGCTGACCGTGAACCCGCCCGCCTCCCGGAGCAGCTCGTGCATCGCTGCCTGACGGCTGATCGACACGCCGACGAGCGGCGGCTCGAGCGAGAGCGACACGAGCGACGCGATCGTGAGCCCGAGGCGCTCGCGACCGGTGTCGACCGTGAGCACGGCCACGCCCGCCGGCGCGCGCCGCATCAGCGCGCGGAGCTCGTCGCCCGAGCTCGTCACGGCGCGAGCCGCTCGATCGTCCAGGCCTCGCCTGCGCGGCGGTAGCGGAAGCGGTCGTGCAGCCGGTCGTCCCGGTGCTGCCAGAACTCGTACTCGTCGGGCGCGAGCACGAAGCCGCCCCAGCGTTCCGGCCGCGGCACCGGCCCCTCGCCGTGGCTCGACCGCAGCTCCTCGACCGCCGTCTCCAGCTCGCGGCGGCGGCTCACGACCTCGCTCTGGTGCGACGCCGCCGCGGAGAGCTGCGCCCCGTAGGGACGAGCCGCGAAGTACGCGTCCGAGTCGACCTGCGGCAGCCGCGAGACGACCCCCTCGACGCGCACCTGGCGGCCGAGCTCGTGCCAGTAGAAGCAGAGCGCGGCCTGGGGGTTCGCCTGTAGCTCGACGCCCTTGCGGCTCGCGTAGCCGGAGTAGAACAGGAAGCCCTGCTCGTTCGCCTCCTTCAGGAGCACGAACCGCACCGACGGGCGGGCGTCCGGTGTGGCCGTGGCCAGCGCAAGCGCGTCGGGACGGGACGCGCCCGCGGTTCGGGCGGCCGCGTACCAGGCATGGAACTGGCGCAGCGGGTCGGGATCGAGGTCGTTCCGCCGCAGCGGTTGGGCGTGGGGCTCGTGGTCCATGGCTCGTAGTATCGGGAACGTGCGCGTGCTCGCGGTGTCGATCGCGGTCCTGGCCCTCGCCGCGGCAGCGGCGGCGGCAGGCATCCCGCACGTCCGGCTCCCGCGCGATCACTACGCGCACACGTCGGGCATCGAGTGGTGGTACGTCACTGCGTACGTGCGCGGCAGCGACGGCGATCGCTACTCGGTCTTCTTCACGCTGTTCAAGCGGGGCTCGATCGTCCTGCCGGTGAGCCAGGTGATCGATCTCGACACGGGTGTGCGGGTCGGTCACACGGAGATCGCCTTTCCCGCCCGTGTCGCGGAGACCGGGCTCGACATCGCCGCCCCTGAGGCACGGCTCCGGTACGAGCCTTCCACGGACACGTGGCTCTTCCACGCCTCCTCGCTGCGGTACTCGCTGACGCTCACGGCGAAGCCCGAGAAGCCGTACGTTCTCCACGGCGGAGGCACCGGCGTCATCCGCCAGGGAACCGCCGTCAGCGCGTACTACTCGGACACGAGGATGGCGGCGCACGGCACGATCCGGAGCGGGCTCCGCACGATCCCGTTCACCGGCACCGCCTGGTTCGACCACCAGTGGGGCGACTTCACGCTCGATCCGAGCGCCCTGCACTGGGACTGGTTCTCGTGCCGCTTCGACGACCGCACCGAGGTGATGCTCTACCGCTTCCGGGACGGCCACGCGAGCGGCACGTTCGTCGACGCGGCGGGGCACGGCCACCTCGTCGGCGGCTTCGACGCGGTTCCCGGGGCGCGGGTGCTCAGCGCGGCGGGGCGGCGCTGGCCGCTCGACTGGACGCTCCGGGTCCCCGGCGAGCACCTGACGCTCACGCTGCACGCGATCGTGGCCGACCAGCTTGTCCGCGGCCTGCTCCTGCCCACGTTCTGGGAAGGCGCCGTGACGGCGACCGGGACGAAGCGAGGCGTCTGCTTCGTTGAGGAGACCAGCTGATGGAGTTGGGACGCGTGGGAGTCTGGTTGGGGTCGCTGAGCCTGCGGGCGGCGGCGGAGACGCGCGAGCTCGCGCGCGAGCTCGAGGAGCTCGGCTACACCGCGATCTGGTTCGGCGAGGGCGTCGGCACGAAGGAGTGCTTCACGCAGGCGGCGACGCTGCTCGCGTGGACCGAGCGCGCCGTCGTCGCCAGTGGCATCGCCAACATCTACGCCCGGGATCCGATGGCGATGGCGAACGGGGCCCGCACACTCGCCGACGCCTATCCGGGTCGCTTCCTGCTCGGCATCGGCGTCAGCCACGCGCCGAGCGTCGCCGAGCGCGGGCACGAATACACACGTCCACTCACGGCGATGCGCGCCTACCTGGACGCGATGGACGGCGCGCTGTTCCGGGGGGTCGAGCCGGCGGAGGCCGCTGCGTGGGTCCTCGCGGCGCTCGGCCCGAAGATGCTCGAGCTCGCCGGCGAGCGAACGAGAGGAGCTCACCCGTACTTCACGCCGCCCGAGCACACGGCCATGGCCAGACAGGTCATGGGGGAGGGGCCGTTGCTCGCGCCGGAGCAGGCGTTCGTGCTCGAGACCGATCCGGGCCTGGCGCGCGCGAAGGCGCGCGAGCACATGATCTATTACCTCCGCCTCGACAACTACCGGCGGAACCTCGAGCGGCTCGGCTTCACCGAAGACGACTTCGCGGACGGCGGCAGCGACCGGCTCGTCGACGCGATCGTGGCCTGGGGCGACGTGGACGCCGTGCGCGACCGGGTCGAGGCGCATCTCGACGCCGGCGCTGATCACGTCTGCGTCCAGGCGGTCGGCGCGGATCCGCTCGCGGAGCTGAGGCGCCTCGCTCCGGCTCTGCGCGAGCTCTGACCGCTACCTACGGCAGCATGGCGCTGTGGCGCAAACGATCTCCCCTGCGGTGTTCGACCGGCACGTCGACGAGCTGTGCGAGCTGCACGACATCGTCCGGCTGAACGGCTCGCGGGGCCGCGCCGAGGTCCACCGCCGCAACGGCAGGCGAACGGCCGCGATCCGCGTCCCGCCCGTCCGCGGGCAGGTCACCTACTTCGTCGCCTTGCACGAGATCGGGCACCTGATCGGGCCGGGACGCTCCGGAGTACGGCTCGACAAGGAGGCGGCCGCGTGGCGCTGGGCGCTCCGCGAGGCCCTCGTCGAGCCGACCGACGCCTGCCGCCGCCGCATCGGCGCACGTCTCCGCTCGTACGTCAGCTGGGCCGAGCGGCGACAGCACCGCCGCCGGCCCCCGGTTCTGCCGCCGCCCGAATCCCAGTTCTGGGCGCTCCTGGCCTACCTCGAAGCCTGAGCGACCTGCCAGGTCGGTCCTGCGTCGCTGATACTCTCGGCGACTCAAGGCAGGCACGCAAATCTCCGGAGGGAATATGGCAATGCTGAAGCGACTGGGCCGAGGATCGAAGATTCTCCTCGCCGCGGGCGTCGCAGGGGCTGCATTCGGGATAGCGACGGTCGTCCAGGCCGCGATTCCAGACTCGCACGGGACGATTCACGGTTGCTACCAGTTCGCCCAGGGGGCCACTCCCAAGGGCACGCTGCGCGTGGTCGACTCCGCGACGGGTGACAGCTGCAGGTTCTACGAGCACCCGCTCAACTGGAACTCGAACGGCGTCGGGGGCGTGTACGCGATCTCGGGTGCTGTGTCGCAGGACATCGGAAGCGGGGCCTCGTTCCCGGCGGACAACCCCGACTGGAGCTTCCAGGGGCCGACGGCGCTGGTGACGATCACCGCAACGCAGTCGATGCTCGCGAACGTCTCGGCGTCGCTCGGGATGCAAGAGTGCTTCATCGGCATCCAGCCCAACACGCCGTGCGACGCCAAGCCGAACGTCGAGCCCCAGTTCAACGAGTTCGGGTTCGGGGTCTGCTTCCAGAACACGGTCGGAGGCGGTGAGGGTGGCAATCCGGTGGTCAACATGAACCAGTTCACCGGCGGCAACAACGCCAACTTCGCGGCCGCGTCGTATCAGGTCGGCGAGCAGGACTACACCGGGATCGGCACTGCCGCCCCGGGAGCCGGCACGTACAACGTCGGCTACTGCGTCGACAACTACGGTGACTCGGACCTGGACAACAACAACTGGGCCAACGGGTACGTGGAAGTCGTCGACGGCCTTCCGAACACGAGCGGCGTCTCGCAGAATTCGCGAGTACCCGAACTGAAGAAGCACTAGCTCCGCGGCCAGCCAGGCGCGAGCCGAAAATGACGGAGGCGGGGGTCTTACCCCCGCCTCCGGCAGTGCGTTCGTATCGCGAGCGGCTAGATCGCGCCCTTGACGCTGTTGATGGCGCCCGAGATCCCGCCGGCCAGCGCCGTGAAGACGCCGACGACCGCGAGGGTGATGACGCCCAGCACGACGGCGTACTCCGCCATCGTCTGGCCCTCTTGGCGCTTCCGCGCCCACTTGAGAAGATCGAGGCAGTCGGAGAAGGTCATAGTCCGTTCACCTCCCTTCGCGAAGATCGCCGGAATCGGCACGATTTCCACATGCGTCACCATCGTCAGCCGAGCGCCGGCGCCAAATCCCCATTTCGAGGCTGTAGCTCCGCCGCGCGAAGCTCAGCGCAGCGCGGCGAGCGCGTCGTCGAGCCGCTCGTAGACCGGCACGACCTGGTCGATCCGCACGATCGACAGCACCCGCGCGACGTTCCCGTCCGGGCAGACGAGCGACAGGCGCCGGTCGTCCGGCGTCGGTCGCATGATCGCGTGCAGGCCGCCGGAGTCGATGAACGCGAGATCGGACAGGTCGATGACGACGGCTCGGCCCCCGCTGCTCGCGCGGTCGAGCTCGGCGGCGAGCTCGTGCGCCCTGGCTCCGTCGAGCTCCCCGTGCACCTGGACGAGCTCGCATTCGGCCAGGGACGTGGTCGAGATCGAGAACTCCTCGGGAAGCAGCACGACCTCCTCGTCGCCGGGGAAGACCGGGGGAGACACGTCTCCCGGTCGGTCAAGCGTACAGCGACCCGGGAGCGGCGAGCCCCGGTCGGCCGGCGCTACTCGGCGTGGACGCGGCCGACGTACAGCCGCGAGAAGGTCGCCTCGAGCGCGTCGATGTCGACGACGTTGAGGCAGATCCCGGTGCCGAGCAGCGAGCGAAGCTCCTCGGCGGCGAGCAGATCGGTGGGGTCGACCAGGCCGACGAGCAGCAGCCGGTCGGGAAGGAACCTGATCGGCAGAGCCTGCAGACGGCGGGCGGCGTCCTCGGGGAGGAGCATCGCCGCGTCCTGCGCGACGTCGGTGGCCGAAAGGTCGAGGAACGGGATGCCGTACTGCTCCGCGAGCGCGCGTGCGATCGCGACGCTCGGCACCCAGCCCCACTCGACGAGGATCTCGCCCAGCCGGCGGGGCGACCGCTCTTTCTCGGTCAGAGCGATCTCGAGCTGCTCCGCGCTGATCGCGCCGACTTGCCTCAGCAGCGTTCCCAGCGGGACCCAGGCGTCTCTGGTCTCGTCGTCCACCAATGTCCTTATCGGCGGGTGAGCGCCGAAGTTGAGGATTGCTGTCCGACTGATTCACTCTCTATCGTGGCGTGCTCGATGCCGCTTCGTCCGATAGTCGAGTGAACGTGCCTGCCCGATTCCCGCGCCGGCGCCGGCCGAGCCGGCACCGCGGCACTGAGCGCCTCCTGCGCGACTGTGCCCTCGTCGGCCGAATGGTCGGGCCCGGCCGCCTGCCCGCGCGGCAACGCCTCGAGGTCGAGCTCGGGGACCGGTTCGCGCGGGCGCTCGTGGCTGAGATCCGCAGGCAGCCGCACAGCAACGGGTCCTAGACCGCCGTGCCGGCGCGGGAGTGGAGCGCCGAGGTGGCGATCGACGAGGCGCTCGTGCGGCGGGTGCTCGGTGGGCAGTTCCCGCAGCTCGAGCTCCGGTCGGTGCGGCTCCTCGGCGAGGGCTGGGACAACGCGGTGTGGCTCGTCGACGAGCGCTGGGTGTTCCGGTTCCCGCGACGCGAGATCGCCGTGCCGGCGGTCGAGCGGCAGGTCGCGCTGCTGCCGCGCCTCGCGCCGCTCCTCCCCTTGCCGATCCCGCAGCCCGTCTTCGCCGGCCGACCCGGCGACGACTTCCGCTGGCCCTTCTTCGGCGCGCCGCTGCTGCCGGGCCGGGAGGCTGCCGACGCGTCGCCCGGAGACGAGGAGCGGGGCCGCGCCGCCCGTCCGCTCGCCGGGTTCCTGCGTGCGCTCCACGATCCCGAGCTGCTCGGGATGAACGGGGTCGAGGAGCTGCCGGTCGATCCGATGGGCCGGGCGGACATGGCTCATCGTGTCCCGCGCACGCGCGCCCGGCTCGACGAGCTGCGCGAGCTCGGCCTCTGGGATGCGCCGCCCGAGGTCGACGTGATGCTCGAGTCGGCGTCACGGCTGCCACCGCCGTCCGGGCTGGCCGTGACCCACGGCGACCTGCACATCCGCCACCTGCTCGTCGGCGACGACGGCGTCCCGACCGGTGTCATCGACTGGGACGATCTCTGCCGCGGCGACCCGGCGATCGACCTGATGCTCGTCTGGAGCTATCTCCCGCCGCCCGCGCGCCCGGCCTTTCTCACGGCGTACGGCCCCGTTCGCGACGACCAGCTCGTGCGCGCCCGCGTCCTCGCGCTCTTCCTGTGCGGCACGCTCGCGGTCTATGCCCGGCACGAGGGGATGCACGCGCTGGAGCGCGAAGCCCTCGCCGGCCTCGCGCTGGTGACGGCCGAGTAGGACCGTACGCTTCCGAGGATGCGCATGCGAGCCCTCGTCGCTCTGGTGGCCGCGGCCGTGGTCTTCGCCGTCGTGACCGCCGTTCAGGCGAGCGTTCCGGACTCGAGCGGCGTCATCCACGCCTGTCGGAACACGCAGCCGGCGAGCGGCCCGCTCGGCGCGCTCCGTGTGATCGACACGGGTGCCGGCCAGACGTGCCACTCGGGCGAGGTCGGCCTGATCTGGAGCCAGACGGGACCGTCGGGAGCCAGGGGCCCGACCGGCGCGAAAGGAACGACCGGCGCCAAAGGGACGACGGGAGCNNGCGAAGGGAGCGACGGGTGCGAAGGGAGCGACTGGCGCGAAGGGCGCGACCGGCTCGAAGGGGCCAACCGGAGGCAAGGGCTCGACCGGGCCGGTGGGGAGCGGCCCGTACCTCGACCTCTACGAGACGAGCTTCGAGCTGCTCGGCAGCGACAACGGTTACAAGAAGGTCGTCTGGGACACGACGCGAGTGTCGAGCGGCTTCACGCTCTCTCCCTCGAAGACCGACATCACCGTGACCGAGACGGGCACGTACGCGTTCTCGGTCACGCTGCATCTGCTCAACACGGACGGAGTGCATCCCGGCGCCGGCACCGTCCTGGACGTGAACGTGAACCTGCCGCTCGTCGAGGCGCAGAAGCTCAGCCTCGGGCCGGTCCAGGACGGGATCCTCACCCTGTCCGGACTGCTGACGCTGAACGCGGGCGACGTCGTCTCGGTCACCTGGGGTGCGAGCCTCGCCGGGGTGGCGATCGACCCGAGCGGGTTCGGAGGCAACGAGCTCGTGCTCTACCAGATCCGCTGACTATTCGCGCCCTGCGGTGGCGAGGTCGACGCAGCCCTGCCCGCGCTTGTCCGCCATCAGCTGCGAATACGAGGGAGCGTCGGTGCGGAGCAGCTCCGGGACGCTGACTGCGCGCAGGTGCCGCGCCCGGATCCGCGCCAGCAGCCGTGGCAGCGCCTTCACGGTCGTCGAGTGGATGTCGTGCAGGAGGACGATCGCGCCGGGCCTCAGCCCGGGAGCGACGCGGCGTACGAGGGCGGCCGGGGTCGTGCCCGGCAGGTAGTCGCGGCTGTCGACGCTCCAGCGGATCTCGAGCATCCCACGTGCGCCCAGGTAGCCGCCGAGCCAGGCCGGGTCGCGGCCGTAGGGGATGCGGAACAGGCGAACGGGGGCCCTCGCCGCCGCCGCGATCGCCGACCGGCCCCGGTTGACCTCGGCTCTCGCCGCCTGGCGCGGGAGGCGCGTGATGTCGGCGTGGCTCCAGGTGTGGTCGCCGACGGCACCGAGCCCGGCCTCGGCGACGGCCAGGCGCGGCCAGAAGCGGATCCGGTTTCCGACCAGGAAGAAGGTCGCCTGCACGTGGAAGCGGCGAAGGATCGCGAGCAGCGTGGCCGTGTACGGGCCGGGGCCGTCGTCGAAGGTCAGCGCCACCTCGTTGCCGCGCGCGGCTCCGCAGAAGACCGGCACGCCGAGCCCGGACAGGCGCATGATCGCCCGTTGCTGCGCTGCCGTCGCCAGCGCCGCCGCGGAGCGGACGGGCGCTGTGGGCTTCGCGGCGACGCGGGGCGGCGGGACCGGCGGCGCCGGGGCCGGCTGCGAGCCCGCGCCGCGGAGGATCGCGACCGCAGTCGCGCCCGAGACGGCGAGCGCGAGCACGCCCGCGAGCACGACGAGCCACCGTCGCCACCCGCCGGTGCGCCCGCGACCCGGGCGATGCTCGACCGGAATCAGGACTGTCCGTGAGGGAAGTCCCTCTCTGCGGTCGAGCAACGACACGACGCCTCCTGTGCCACTACGCCGGCCCGCACTGCGCGGGCCCGGGAGGCGTTGTTCGGCGCAGGAGCCCGGGACACCTTCCCAACATTCACGTCGGCGAGCGCGTCTCAGAAGGCAAGGTGTCGTCGATTCCCATCGATACGGGCGCGTGCGACCGTCGCAGGCATCGGGCGGGCGCCTTCGACGTGAGCCGCGTGAGCTTCAAGCGCGGCGAGCAGTTCGGGTGGCACTCGCACCCGAGCGCCTGCCTCGCGGTGGTCGTCGACGGGATCGTCCGCAAGCGCTTCAGCGGCCTGACCGTCGACGCGGGCGAAGGAACCGTCGTCGCCATGCCGCCGAAGGAGCTGCACCAGGACCTGTTCGGCCGGGACGGCGCGAAGATCATCGTCGTCGAAGCCAGGAACGGCCTCGAGTCCGTCTCGAGCTTCAAGGACTGGAGCGCGCTGCTCGTTGCGCTCCGGATCGAGCACGAGCTACAAGTCGACGACGCGTTCAGCCCGCTGGCGCTCGAAGGGCTCGCGCTCGAGCTGACTGCCGCCGCGGGGCGGGGCCCTGACCGGCCTCGCCCCACCCGGTGGCTGTACGAGGCGTACGAGCTGCTCCAGGAGCGCTTCCGGGAGTCGCCGACGGCAGCCGAGATCGCGGAGCGCGTCGGCGTGCACCCGTCGCACCTGGCGCGCTCGTTCCGTGCCTACTACCGCGAGAGCCTCGGCGGCTGCGTGCGGCGCCTCCGGCTCGAGTGGGCCGCACGCGAGCTCGTCCGCACCGACGTGCCGCTCGCGTACCTCGCGAACGAGGCCGGGTTCGTCGACCAGAGCCACTTCACGCGAGCGTTCAAGAGCCGCTTCGGGATGACTCCGGCCCGGTATCGGGCCGCGCACCGCTGATCCCAAGCCCCGCGCCCCGCGTACAAGACGCCCGGCCTTCCTCGACCTAGCGTGGAGGGAAGTCAGCGGGCGACGCACGAAGGGAGTCAGATGCGAAGGAAAACGCTGCTATCTGCAGTGTTTGCCAGTCTCGGGGTGGTGATGCTCGTCACGGCGGTGTTTGCGTCGACGGCGAGCTCGGCTCCGAGGGTCTCGGCGAAACCTGTGTCGAAGCATGCGTTGAAGGGCGGCACGTTGCGTGTGAACGCCTCGAACAACGACTTCGAGTTCACGGATCCGGGTCTCGCCTACGAC
>PLBK01000056.1 GCA_003134505.1 Actinomycetota bacterium
GCCTCGGCCACGTTCCCAGCCTAGCCGACCGTCACGGGCTCCTTGGTGAACGGCGTGAGCACCTCGGGACCGTCGTCGGTGACGATCACGAGATCCTCGATCCGCACGCCTCCGAGCCCGTGGAGGTAGACGCCGGGCTCGACGGTGACGACGTTGCCGGCGGTGAGCACGCTCGGCCACTCGGCGTTCAGCCAGGGCGCCTCGTGGATCTCGAGCCCGACGCCGTGGCCGAGCCCGTGTCCGAACGCGTCGCCGAGCCCCGCCTCCTCGACCACGGCGCGCGCCGCGCCGTCGACGGCCTTGCTGTCCGCGCCCGCCCGCACGGCGGCGAGGCCCGTCTCCTGCGCCTGCTTCACCACCTCGTACGCACGCTGCAGCCCGGCCGGCAGCTCGCCGGTGACGAACGTGCGCGTGCAGTCCGAGCAGTAGCCGCCGACCCGGCAGCCGGCGTCGACGATCACCGTCTCCCCCGGCTCGACCGTCCTGTCGCCCGGCACGGAGTGCGGCGACTCGCCGGTCGGTCCCGAGGCGACGATCACGTCGAAGGACTCCTTCTCGCCGCCGAGCTCGTGCAGGAGCGACTGCATCCGCCAGGCGAGATCGCGCTCGCGGTGGCCGACAAACGGCTCCTCGGCGAGCCGCGCGAACGCCTCGTTCGCGATCGCGGCGGCGCGGCGGATCGTGTTCAGCTCCCCGGCGTCCTTGACCGCCCGCATCGCCTCGACGACCCCTCGGCGCGGGACGAGCTCGATCCCGCCCGCGGCCAGGAGGGACCAGCGCTCGTAGGTGAGCACGGTCGGCTCGAACGCGATCCGGCCCTCGAGCAGCTCAGGGAGCACGGCATAGATGTCGCGGCGCGTCTCGACGAGCGCGACGTCCGGGATCTCCCGCGCGCGCTCCGCGTAGCGGAAATCGGTGAAGAGCCGCGCGCCGTCCGGCTCGACGAGCAGCACGGCGTTCGAGCTCGCGAGGCCGGTCAGGTAGCGGACGTTGACGAGGCTCGAGACGAGCAGCGGCTCCTCGAGCTGCGCCTGCAGCCTGGCGAGGCGGCTCACGCGTTCGCCTTGCCGGCGAGGAACTCGAGCGCCTCGCGATAGCCGTCGGGGCCCTTGCCGGCGATGCGCTTCGCGACCAGGTCCGAGATCACCGAGAACCGGCGCCACTCCTCGCGCTCGTCCACATTCGAGAGATGCACCTCGACGACGGGGCTCGTGAACAGCTCGACGGCGTCGCGGATCGCCCAGCTGTAGTGCGTCCACGCGGCCGGGTTGACGACCACGCCGTCGGCGACGTCGAGCGCTTCGTGCAGCCAATCCACGTAAGCGCCCTCGTGGTTCGTCTGGCGGACGCGGACGGCGATGCCGAGCTCCTTGCCCCAGGAGTAGAGCTGCGACTCCAGCTCGCGGTATGTCAGCGGCCCGTAGGTAGCCGGATCCCGCCGCCCGAGCTGGTCCAGGTTGACGCCGTTCAGCACCTCCACGCGCATGGGGTGATGCTAGGCGACGAGGGACTGGAGCGCTCGCCGCACGTCCTCGTCGGGCAGCTCGATGCCGCGCACCGGCGTCCCCGGCGCCTCGAGCAGGACGAGCCTGACGCGGCCGCCCTCGGTCTTCTTGTCGCGGCCGAGCGCGGACCAGGCCCGGTCGAGGTCGACCCGGAGCGGCCGCGGAGCCAGCACCCGGTCGGCATCCTCCGCCACCGCGGGGTCGAGGCCGAGGTGCTCGACGGAGAGCCGCAAGGCAGCTCGGAGCCCGAGCGCGACCGCCTCGCCGTGCGTGATCTCCTCGTAGCCCGCCGCCGCCTCGAGGGCGTGCGCGAACGTGTGGCCGAGGTTGAGCACAGCGCGCTCGCCGAGATCCTCCGGGTCGCGCAAACAGACGGCCGTCTTGTAGAGCGCGCAGCGGCGGACGAGCTCGGCGTCGGGCAGCTCCCAGAGCCGCTCACCGGCGAGCAGTCCGGTCTTGACGACCTCGGCCAGACCGGCGCGGCGCTCCGAGTCGGGCAGCGTCTCGAGCAGCGCCGGGTCGATCACCGTCCGCACCGGCCAGTGGAAGGCACCGACCAGGTTCTTGCCCTGGGGAAGGTCGATCGCGCACTTGCCGCCGATCGCCGCGTCCACCTGCGCCACGAGCGTGGTCGGCACGGCGGCCCACGCGACACCGCGGAGATAGGCCGCAGCCGCGAAGCCGGACACGTCGGTCGTCGTCCCGCCGCCGAGCGCGACGACGGTCCCACCGCGCTCCAGCCGCAGCTCCTGCCAGAGCCGCTCGCACACCGCGACCGTCTTCGCCTCCTCCCCGCGCGGAACCGTGTGCGTCGAGGCGAGCCGGCCCCCGAGGGCGAGCTGCGCATCGGCGCCGTACATCCCGGCTACGTGCGCGTCGGCGATCAGCGCAACCGGGCCGTCTCCCGGCACCAGCTCGTCGAGGAGCTCGAGCGAGCCGACGTGGACGTGCACGCCGCCGGCCGCGAGCACGACGTCGTCCGCGTCGCGCGCGACCGCGTTCGCGGCCTCCTCGTACGCCGGGAGCCGCTCGTCGTACAGCCGGCGGAAGCCGGCCTCGTCCCGGGCCAGCGGCCGGTCGCTCGACTCCGCCCGCTCCCACGCCGTGTCCACGTCGACGTCGAGGAGCACCGCCGTGGCGCGCTCGCGGAGCAGCCGTCGAGTCGCTTCGGAGCCGAGCGCGCCACCCCCGAGCGCGACGACCTTCGGCTCGCTCGACCGGAGCGCCTCGGAGGCCATCTCCTCCTCGATCTCGCGGAACGCCGGCTCGCCCCAGGAACGGAAGATCTCGGCGACGGCGTCGCCCGCGTTCGCCTCGATCTCGCGGTCGACGTCGACGAACGGCCGCCCGATGCGAGCGGCGACCTCCTCGCCGACCGTCGACTTTCCGGCCCCCATGAAGCCGACCAGCGCGACGTGCTTGTCTAGCGGGGAGACCAATCGATCCGACCCAGGTAGGCCGCGTGGGCCGCGACGAAGTCTCCGATCGCGTCGCCGCCGAACTTCTCGCGGGCGGCGCGGGCGAGCTCGAAGGCGACCGCCGCCTCGGCGACGACGGCGAGCGCTTCGACCGCCGCCGTGTCCGACCGCTCGACGAGCGCCTCGGCCGCCTCCCCGGTCGCGAGGTCGACGGTCTGCAGCGGCCGCATCAGCGTGGGCAGCGGCTTCATCGCCGCCCGGACGACGATCTCCTCGCCGTTCGAGACGCCGGCCTCGATGCCGCCCGCGTGGTTCGTCTCGCGGTGAAGGCCGCCCTCGCCCCGGACGACCTCGTCGTGCGCGCCCGAGCCCCGCAGCGGCGCGAGCCCGAAGCCCTCGCCGACCTCGACGCCCTTGACCGCCTGGATGCCCATCAGCGCGAAGGCGAGCCGCGCGTCGAGCCGGTCCTCCTTCGTCGCGTAGGAGCCGAGGCCGGGCGGGACGCCGCCCGCGCGCACCTCGACGATGCCGCCGAGCGTCTCCCGGTCGGCGCGCGCCGCGTCGATGGCCTCGCGCCGCTCCTCGTCGCCCTGCGCGCCGCCGACCTCGAGCACGCTGCCGTTCACCTCGACGCCGATCTCGCCCAGCAGCGCCTTCGCGACCGCGCCGGCGGCGACGAAGACCGCTGTGTGGCGCGCGCTTGCACGCTCGAGCGCGTCGCGCACGTCGTCGAGGCCGTACTTCATCGCACCGGCGAGGTCGGCATGCCCGGGTCGTGGCACGGTCACCGGCTTCGTGCCCTTCCCCTCCGGCTCGCCCTCCGGCGGCCACGGGCTCATCCCCCACGTCCAGTTCCTGTGGTCGCGGTTGCGGACGACGAGCGCGAGAGGCGTGCCGAGCGTGCGACCGTGGCGGAGGCCGGCGAGCACCTCGACCTCGTCGGTCTCGATCTGCTGGCGGGGGCTGCGCCCGTAGCCCTGCTGGCGGCGTCGCAGGTCGGCGTCGATCGCCTCGCGGTCGAGGGCGAGGCCTGCCGGCAGCCCGGTCACGATCGCGACGAGCGCCGGGCCGTGCGACTCGCCCGCCGTTGTCAGCCCGAGGGTCACGCTTGGAAGCCTACGGGCGGATCGCCGCGCGCATGATCTCGAGCGGCGCGGGGATTCCCGTCCAGCGCTCGAACGAGGCGGCTCCCTGGCGCGCGAGCACCTCGAGCCCGTCGATGACGCGGCAGCCGGCGGCACGCGCCGCGGCGACGTGAGCCGTGTCGGCCCCGTCCGGGAGATAGGCAAGCTCGACGAGGGTCTGGCCGGGCCGGAGCTCGAACAGCAGCTCGTCCTTGACCGGAGTCGCGTGCACGACGAGCTCGGCACCCGCCGTGTCGGGCGGCCAGGTTCCGCGGCGCGCGAAGACGTCCACCGCGATTCGGCGAGCCTCGAGCGCGGCGATCCACGCCGCCGCTGCGCCGCCGCCGCCGACGACCGCCGCGCTCTGCGGGTCGCCGACCTCGTCGAGCGCCTCGGCGTCGGTGCTCGAGCCGAATACCCGGCCGTTCCGGATCACGAGCGTGTTCACCGACCCGGCACGCTCGGCCGACTCGTCCAGCTCGTGGCAGTAGGGGATGACGCTCGCCTTGTGCGGGATCGTGACGTTCGCACCGGCGAAGCCGAGCGCGGCCAGCCCGTCGACCGCGACGCCGAGCCCGGCGTGCTCGACCCGGAGCGGCACGTAGACCCAATCGAGCCCGCGCGCGGCGAAGGCGCTGTTCTGCATCCGTGGCGACAGCGACCCGGAGACCGGATCGCCGATCAGCCCGACGAGCGTCGTCGTCCCCTCGATCTCGGCCATCGCGGGCAGTATCGCGCCGGCTCCTCGCCCACGCAGGGGCGGTGCGAGCCGCTGCAGCGGTGCCGGGCACGTGCCAGGCACGGCAAAGGGTGTTGGCGCTGTGTAAAGTTCCTTGACAGAATGAGCGAGATCGAGCAGGCGAAGCAGGTGCTGATCGCCGAGCGGGAGGCCGTACTCGCAGGCCTCGCCCAGGAGCGCAGTGCGGCCGAGCACGCCGCCGAGGAGCAGCGCCGCTGGCGTGCTGACGTGCAGGCCTTGCTCGAGCGGGGCCGATCCGTCGGCCTGTCCGTCGCAGAGATGGCCGAAGCGCTCGGCATCAGCCGCCAGTGGACGAACCACCTCGCCAAGCAGGCGGTGGACAAGGAGCTGGTGAAACGGGCGTCTTCGTTCCCGCCGCGAATGCTCGGGACGATCCAGTTCGGCTCACCGCCCCCGGATCCGCCAGGGGCCTGACACCTCCGCGAGTTTGCAACACAGTGTTGCTAAGTCGGTTCGGTGATCGGGTCCTCGCAGTTATTGGTCGCCGGAGCCGTTCGGGCGCGATCGTCAAGGCGCCTCCGGCAGCCGCGGAGCCCGGGCCTTGCCCGGGCGTAGTTCAGACCGCCGGAGACGCGACCACGAGGGGAAGGGGGGCACACGGGGGAAACCGGCCGTTTCCCCCGTGCTAACTAGCCGTACCCGTTCCTCGCCAGGAACTGCTGGAAGGCCGCGTAGCTGGCCGTGAAGAACTGGTGCTTCGAGCCCTTCTTGCGAGCGTAGTAGAGGTAGTCGACGTGCGCGGGATGGGCGGCCGCCTGGATCGACGCCAGGCCGGGGTTGCCGATCGGCGTCGGTGGCAGGCCGCGGAACCTGCGGACGTTGTAGGGCGAGCTCGACTGCAACTCGGATTGCGTGATCGACTGCGTCGGCGGAATGTTCAGGCCGTAGCGAAGCGCGGCGTCGATCCCGATCGGCATGTGGAGGTGCAGACGGTTGTAGATCACGGCCGCGACGAGGCGCCGCTCGGACGGGACGACGACCTCGCCCTCGATCATCGAGGCGATGGTCAGGACGTCGTACCGCGTCAGGTTCTTGGAGCGCGCGTAGCTCATGTTCACGTGCGCGAACGCGGCGCGGAACGCGGTGAGCTGGCGGGAGACGAAGTGCCGTGCGGTCTCGTTCGAGAAGAACGCGTACTTGGCCGGGAACAGGAAGCCTTCGAGCGGGCGGCGCTTCCCGTCGCCGGCGAACGTGCCGGGCAGCGCGGACGAGGCCGTTGCAGCCAGGTATCCGGCGGACGTGATCCTCGGCGTCACGTGCCGGCGCTGCTCGGCGATCTTCCGCACGGCGTCGATGCGCCCCGCCATCTCGGCGCGGGTGAACCCCTCCGGGAAGACGATGTGCAGCACCTTCGGCCCGGCCGGAACCGTCGGCTTCGGCTTCGCAGAGCCGCCGCAACCTGCGACCACTACCAGCGCGCTCGCCACGGCGGCGAGCGCTAGCGGTCGCGTGACCACTCGAGGTAGCTCGTCAGCAGGTGGGCAGCGGCACGGGCGTCGTCGCCGCCGGCGAGCACCGAAGTGAACCGCTCGTCGAAGAGATCGACCGGGCAACCGATCGCCGCGCGCAGCGTCTCCACGAACCGCTCCGTCTCCTGCGCCTGCTCACCGTGCTCGCCGCGCAGCGTGAGCGGCAGCCCGACGACGACCCGGTCGGGCCCCTCCTCCGCGATCAGCGCGCGCAGCCGGGCGAGGCCCCTGTCGGTGCCGGCCCGCTCGACGACGCCGAGCGGCCGTGCGATCGTGCCCGTCGGATCGGAGACCGCAACGCCGGTGCGCGCCGAGCCGTAGTCCAGCGCCAGCACCTTCACGAAAGCGCTGCGACGAGCAGCTGCTGCCCGGCATCGAGCGCCTCGTCGAGGTTCTCGGGCGCTTTCCCGCCGGCCTCGGCGAAGTCCGGCCGGCCGCCGCCTCCGCCCTTGACGAGCCCGGCGATCTCCCGGATCACCTGCGCGGCGTCGAGGCCGCGCTCGACGAGGCTCTTGTCGATGTTGAGGACGAGCTGCACGCGGCCGTCGATCCTCGCGCCGAGGAGCACGGCGCCCACCTTCCGCTGCTGCTTGATCCGGTCGGACAGGTCCCGGAGCGGCAGCGCGGAGCCCTTCACCTCGATCACGGCGAGGCTCCCGTCCTCGTAGCGCACGACGAGATCCTCCTCCGCGGCCGCGGCCGGCTGCTTGCGCTGGTCGCGTCGCACGCGCTCGAGCTCGACACGGAGCTCGTCCGCCTCGTACGAGCGCCCGTGCAGCAGCGCATAGGCCTCGCCGGACGTGACCGCCTCGATCCGCCGCGCGCCCGCGCCGACCGAGCTTTCCGAAAGGATCGCGAACGGCCCGATCTCCGCCGTCCAGCGGACATGGGTGCCGCCGCAGAGCTCCATCGAGAAGCCGGGCACCTCGATCACGCGCACCTCCTTGCCGTACTTCTCGCCGAACAGCATCATCGCCCCGAGCTTGCGCGCCTCGGCGATCGGAACGACGTACGAGCGGACGGGCAGGTTCTCGAACACCTTCCGGTTGACGATCTCCTCGACCCGGTGCCGTTCGTCGGAGGTCATCGCCTCCGTGTGCGTGAAGTCGAAGCGGAGCTTGTCCGGCCGCACGGCGGAGCCCGCCTGCTTCACGTGCTCGCCGAGCACCTGACGCAGCGCCTCGTGCAGGAGGTGCGTGGCGGTGTGGTTCGCCATCGTCGGGAAGCGGTGCGACCAGGCGACGACGGCGCGGACACGGTCGCCGACCGCGAAGCCCTCACCCTGGAATGTCAGCACCTGGTCGTCGCCGACCCTCGTCGCGCGGACGAGGTCGGCGCGGACGCCCGTCGCCTCGTGCTCGATGAAGCCGATGTCGGAGACCTGCCCGCCGCCCTCGGCGTAGAACGGCGACTCGAAGAGCTTGGCATCGAAGAGCCCGTCCTCGCGCGGCCCGAGTGCCGAGATCGCGGTCAGCACCTCGGTCTTCTCGTACCCGATGAACTCGGTCGGCCGCTCGCCGATCACCCGCACCTCGAAGCCCGTCGCCGAGCGCGAGCGCTCGCGCTGCTCGTCCATCAGCCGCCCGAACTCGTCCTCGTCGACGGGCAGCCCGCGCTCGCGGGCCAGCTCCTGCGTGAGCTCGAACGGGAAGCCGTACGTGTCGTGGAGGCGGAACGCGTCCTCGCCCGAGATCGCGTCGCCTCCCGCGGCCACCTCCTCGAACAGCCGCAGGCCGCGCGAGAGCGTCCGCGAGAAGATCTCCTCCTCGGTGGTCAGGGTGCGCGCGATCTCCGTCCTGTGCTCCGGCAGCTCCGGGTAGGGGTCGCCCATCTGCTCGACGACGACGTCCGCGAGCCGGGAGAGGAACGGCGCCTCGAGCCCGATCCGCCCCGCCTGCTGCACGGCGCGGCGGGCAATCCGGCGCATCACGTAGCCGCGGCCCTCGTTCGACGGGACGATGCCCTCGGCGGCCAGGAAGGTGAGGCCGCGCCCGTG
>PLBK01000054.1 GCA_003134505.1 Actinomycetota bacterium
ACGGCCCAGTCGATCTCGGGCATCACGGCCAAGGGTCTGACGCTGACGTTCCATCTGACCAAGCCGAACCCGACCTTCACGGCCTTCCTCGGCATGCAGTGGTTCGGTGCCGTGAAGCCGGACATGCCGTACACGTCCACCGGGTTGAATACGTATCCGTCGGCCGGCCCGTACTACATCAAGTCGCGTGACGTGGGCCGGACGCTCGTCGAGGCGCGAAACCCGTACTACAAGGGCTCCCGGCCGGCGAACCCGGACCAGATCGTCTGGACGATGAATACCGACCAGGACCAGAGCCTGCTCCAGGTGAGGGCCGGGCAGGCCGACGTGGATGCCGCCGGGCCGCCGCCGACGGCGAATGCGTCGCTCAGCTCGCAGTACGGCGTCAACAAGGGCCGCTTCTTCGTCGGTGGGTCGGCCTGTGTCATCTACTGGGCGCTGAACACGACGAGAGCTCCGTTCAACAGCCTCAAGGCTCGCCAGGCGGTCAACTGGGCGCTCGACCGCCCGGCCATGACCAGGCTCTACGGCAAGTTCGGGGCCAAGCGCTCCGATCAGATCCTGGTTCCGGGCGTCCCCGGGTACAAGCCGTACAACCTGTACGCGTTCCGTGGGGCCAACCCGGCCGAGGCGAAGAAGGTCGACCCCGGGCTCTCGGGATCGGTCACGCTCTTCCACTCGACGAGCCCGCTCGCCGTGAACATCTCGGAGGTGGCGGCCTTCAACCTGTCGAGGATCGGACTCCAGACCAAGGACAAGCCGGTTCCGGGCTCGATCTACTACAAGACGCTCGGCACCAAGGGAGCCGACTTCGACATGGCTCGTGCCGGCTGGTGTGCCGACTACTTCGATCCGTTCGACTACATCAACGTCAACCTCGACGGCCGCTCGATCCAGGCCGCCAACAACGTGGACTACGCGTACCTGAACAGCCCGGCGCTGAACAAGGCGATGGATCAGGCCGCCACGTTGACCGGCACGGGCCGCACGGCCGCGTACCAGAAGCTCGACTACACGATCATGAAGGACTACGCGCCGTGGGTGCCCTACTCGATCATCAACGGCGTGTTCTTCGTCAGCTCACGCTTGCACAACTACGTCTACTCCTCGTACTTCGCGGAGCCGGACTTCAACACGCTTTCCGTCGGCTGAACCGTCGGAAGGGTGGAGGGGCGTCTGCCGGGCGCCCCTCCACCGGACTCCCGGGCCACCGCTCGAGATCCTGGTGGGGGCTGCCCTCCGCCCCCTCCGGGATGACGTCGGATCGTGCTCGCGGTCGAGACGCCGAAGACGACGGCCCATTGCCTCGCGTCGAGATCGCGGGCGTGCGCGCCGGGGTCGAAGCCGACGCGCTGCGCGAGCTTCTTGACCTGGAGCGTCGTCAGTGCGGGCTGAAGGGCGCGTCGCAACGGCTGCCGCGAGCCGAACGCGCCCGAGAGGAAACGCCAGTAGGCGTCGTGCGCGTCCGGCGGCACAAGCGGCCTCGGGCGTCGCTCGCACGGTCTCGACTCGTCCGGGCCGCGCGAAGCGCGCCTTCAGCTCGGCCGCGAGCACCGGGTCCCGTTCGAGCACGACGACCTGAGCACCCGTGTCCACGATCGCCTGGGTGAGCACGCCTGTGCCGCCGCCGATCTCCACGACGAGATCGCCGCGGGCGACCCCGGCCTCCGCGACGAGGTCTGCCGCGAGTCGGCTACTGCGGAGGAAGTGCTGGCCGGGCGCTTCCCTCGCGGGTCGCCGCCGGACGGCCACGGAACGTCACCGTCGGCATCGTGCCGGGAGTGTAGAGCAGTGGCCCGGCCCTGGCCTCGGGCGGCTCCCCCTGCCGTCGCCAGGTAGAAGATCCGCTTGCCGTCGCGGGAGAACGCGAGCACCTCGCGGGCGGAGTCGGGCGCTTGCGCCGCGAGGGTCTGCAGCTTTAGCGTCGTCGTGTTCAGCAGGGAGAGCCTGCGGCCGGCCCCGGTGGTGAGCGCGAGCCGGGAGCCGTCCGCCGACCACACGGCGTCCCCGGACACCGGCACGACCTGCTTCGGCCGGGTGCCGTCTGCGCGAGCGAGGATCAGGGCCCCGCGGGCGGGCGTGAGGCTCGAGTCCGCTGTCAGTCCCCTGAGGTACGCGAGCCGGGTGCCCCGGGGAGACCAGACCGGCCGCCCGGCCGTGCTCACGATCTGCCGCTTCGTGGTGCCGTTCAGGGTGACGTACAGCGCCGCCGGGAAGTAGTCGGCGCAATCCTCCTTCACGAAGGCGATTCGCCGGCCGTCCGGCGACCAGACGGGCAGGCCGAGGCAGATGCCGGCGCGATGGGCGATCCCCGTGCTGATCAGGCGCTGGTTGGACCCGTCGAGATTCGAGACCGCGATCTGGGTCTTCTCCGGCGTCAGGCTGAAGCCCCCGTCCTCGCCCTGCTCGTAGGCGATCTGGCGGCCGTTGGGGGACCAGGCGACGTTGAGCGCGGTGCCCAGCGTCGCCACCAGCTTCCCCTGCAGATCGACGACCAGCACGTACCAGGCGGCGCACTTGGTGTCGCCTCCGCCGCACCCGGCCGTGCTGACGCCGTCGATGGCGAGCCGGCTCGAGTCCGGCGACCAGGCGGGCGGCCTGAACGCCGAGAAGTCGAAGGCTTCCTTCGGGAGGGGCTCGAGCAGGAGCCGCTGGCCCGTCCCGTCGGCGTTCATCAGCCACACGGATCCCGCACGGAGGAAGGCGATCTTCGTGCGGTCGGGCGAGACCGAGGCGAACGTGTCCGAGGCCGAGGGGTCGCCGCTGAGGTCGCGCTCGTTGTGGCCGCCGACGCCGATCGAGTAGATGTGCGTCACGGGTGTTGCCACGGACGCGCGGCCGCCGGATCCCCGCGATGCGGTCGCGCTCACGCCGAGCCCGGACAGCACCGCGACCGCAGCGACCAGGCCGCTCAGCAAACGGACAGGTCGGTTGGCGGGGGCGGACAAAGCGCGCGGAGTATGCATCGGGATGCTCCGGGCGCGCCAGTTAGGCTCGGAGGCATGGCCTCTCCGCGTGCCTTGCTGCGGCCGCTCGTCCGGCTGATCCGAGGCGGCGACCTCGACCCCGCCCCAGCCGACGCGGGTCGTCTCCGAAGCCGGGTGATTCGCCACGCGGCCGCCCGGCTCGGCTCGCTTGACAGGTTGCGGGTCGCGCCGGTAAGAAGGTCGCGAGTCGATGGCGAGCCGGCCGATCAACGGCCTGAAACGGTACTTCCCCTACGGTGAGCGTCAGATCAGCACACGCACCGCGACAAATGCGCCAGCGGAACGGCACGCGCTCGGGCGAGTGCCTGACTGAGCCGGGCGTGTCGCGGAATGGTGGAAGCGCGACGGGAATACCTGCGGGCTTCCTTGCTGAACGCTTGCTGAGCGTCCCGGCAGCCCCCCGGCCGTCTCTCAGCGGTGATTGACTCGAACCACTCGCGCTGAATGGTTCAGGAGCATCAATCTTCGCAGAGCTGGCGTGTTCTCAGCCGGTGGTTTGGGTCCCGACTGCTTCGATGGGTCTCGATCCGGCGGTCATCACGCGTTGCACCTCGAAGTACGTGATCGTCGGCATCGCACCGCCGATTCCGAGTTCCTGCCGAACGGCGCGGACCTTCTCGCCCCAGTCCTCGGCCTGCTCGCGGCTCTCCCAGACCTCGATGACGCGGATGGTTCCGTCTTCGCCCTTCGCCGCGATGTGGATCTGCCCCCCAGGGGGCGGATTGCTTTCATCGACTCCGAGCTTCGATCGAACCTGCTCGTACTGCTCAGGGGTTGCTCCCGTCTCGATGATGCGACAAACCGCCATCAGCGCCTCCTCGGATCGGTGAGCCTAAAACGATACCGATTCGCCTACCAAAGCCTCCCGGAAGATGTAGCCGCGGAGGCCTTTCACTTACCCCCAAATGCGTGCCGGAACCTTAGACCGAACGCCGCAAACACAAGGACGACGCCGACGTTTGCTATCAGCCGTTCCCAGAAGTGGTGCCTGAAGAACAGGACATCCGCGCCCACCACGACGGCTACCAGAGTAAGCACGTAAAGCGCGACGGCGGCCTGTCTTCCCACCGTTTCATGCTACGTGTTGGCGGTTCTCCCGAGGTTGGCCGCGCCGTGCGGTGCCGGGCGAAAGGGCGCCCCCATGTGCGAGCGTGCTTTCGCTCGAACCAGTCCTGTCGCCATCTGCGGGGACTACGACAGCCGCGTTCGGGCGAGCGCCTGACTGAGCGGGGCGAGCGTGTCGGCGGGCTACTACTAGGAGGGATTGGCGAAATGGCTCAACACAGCTTTCCCGGTATCTTGGGGTGGCGGTCGCCGATCATCGGCGACGCAACCAGGCGCGCAGGCGCGGTTGTCGCGCCCCCAACAGGATGCCGACGATCACGACGGCGATGGCGATCAGCGCAACGGGCCACATCGGCTGGTACCCACTCGCCGAAGTTGGGATGACGATCGCCAGGACGACAGCGCCGAGGATGAGCCTGTAGATGATGCTGTGCAAAGTGAACATGTCCCGCATGGGTCTAGGCTAGGCCAAGCACACGCCTACTGACGGCTCATTTCGCCAATCTCTCCTAGGAGGGCTTGGCGAAAGGATTGGCGAAACGCGCGATCACTCGCCCCAGAGGCGGCGGCGTGCGGCCTCAGCGGCAGAAAGTGGTGGTTCCTCGCTGTGTGACGACGTCGGGCTTGTGCCTGCTTTCAAGCCGCGCCGGGCTAGGTAGGCCCGAACGCCCACGAAGATCAACCCGAGAACGAGCAGGAAGCGCATGAGGCCGATAACGACAAGGCCACCACGACTGAGATGCGCGAACGACAGCCCGGCTTGCAAGACGAACAAGACGGCGAGTGCTGCCCTGAGCGGCCATCTCACACCTCTCAAGGTAGCTGGCGACCGCTGCTAGTAGGAGAGCTTGGCGGAACGCGCCTAGCGGCTGCGGTGCCTGTACGAAAACCAGGCTACTTTGATCGCGAAGAGGAGCCAAGTGAGTCCGAAGAACAGCAGGCCCTTCCAGACCACACTCATCCACGAGCCGTGGCGGCTGGTGGTCAAATAGATGACCGCCGACCCGCCAAACGAAATGAGAAGCGAGCCAATCACGCCGAGGGGGATCCGCACGGCCACCGGCCAATTCTGCATCGCTCGGCAGTCTTCTACAGAGCACGGTCACTTGCCAGTGTGAGGTGGCGAAGAGCCAGGCCCACGCCTTCTCTCCCGTTGGTCCATTTATGTACCGACGGGAGGTAGCTTCGATCCTGCGGTGCACAGACCTTGCGGACGCTGGCGCCGACCCGGTCGAAACCCGGCACGGACGGCTCGGTGCTCCACACCAGTGGACAAGCGGCCATTCCGCGCACTGCGGAGGCAGGAATCTACGCTCTCAGCGCCTGTTTGTGAAACAGAGAACACCCAAAATGCGGTGCTATTCTCTGCCTGTGAGACGCTGGATCCTCGGGGTACTGGCGACCTGCGGCGTGACCGCCGCTATCGCGGTGCCGCTCTTGGCGACGGGTTCAAGCTCGCTTGCCAAGCCTCATTATCGGGTGCCGACAATGACGCCGATGTTGGATCGCTACGTGCCGCCGCCGTCTCACTAGCGTTTCGTCAAAGTCTCCTAGGAGGGTTTGGCGAAATACCCGCGGAGGCGCATGGCAGGCACGAGGTTTTGACCGATTGCGGCTACCGCGAAAGCGACCAGAGCCAGGGCCACGGGATCAACCCACCCAGGTCGTTCCTGACGAGAGCAAAAGGCTCCGAACCTATTTCCGGGCGGGTTGGAGCAAGCGATCAGAACCTTGTGCTGAATGAAGGCGCGGATTGCGAGAGCGGCGAGCAACGCCCCAGCTGCGACCAGGGTTGCGAGCGTGGTGCGTCTCAACCGCACGCGTGGTTTATAGCGCAGCCTGCTCTACGCTGCGAGCGCGACGGCTCTGGCTCTGGCGAGTGGCTGGCCAAGCCGGGCGAGCTAGGAGTGTTTGGCGAAGATACGGGGCTTCGCCGTGACGTGGACGCCCTTCTCTCGCAGGGTGTCCGCGATCTTCATGTAGTTGTCGTTGACAGTCACGATGCTGATATCCCCCCTGTCGGGCGCGTTGAGACGCAGCCGGATCTTTCCTCCCCAGAAGTTTGGCTGCTTGACCGCCTCACTGATCTCGGCGTAGGGCACACGAAGCGACCAAACGCGTAGGGGAAACACCGGCGTGTAGGCGAGTACGGCACTCTCGTCGAGTTCAACTCGCGCCCACGGCCAAGTAACCCTGCCCTTGTCCAAGGGGATCTTCACGCGGTGCAGGACGACACCGCAGACGAATGTCATGCAGGGATGCTACGCGGCCGACGGTACGGCTCGCGCTCGGGCGAGTGCCTAGCTGAACCGAGGCGAGCATCGTCAGATCAGACTCACTTGAAAGATCGTTGTCTGTCTGCGGTCGAACCAGCGATCCAACCAGCGCTTCAGCGCGAGAAGCATTTTCTCCATCGCGGAGCGAGGATCCTGACGGCTCGTTGCTTGGCTGGGGGCTAGGGTTTTTGTGTGGTGGTGTTGAGGGGGTTGGTTCCTGCTCCGCTTGGTGAGCGGGAGTTTCGGCTGCTGTTTGTTGCGCGGACGGTGTCGTCTTTGGGGGGCGCGGTTGCTCCGGTCGGGCTTGCGTTTGCGGTGTTGGATCTGACGGGGTCGGAGGCGGATTTGGGGTATGTGCTTGCGGCCCGGTCGGTGCCGACCGTGTTGTTCATCTTGTTTGGGGGTGTGTGGGCGGATCGGCTGCCGCGCCACATGGTGATGGTCGCCTCGAACGTGGTCAGCGGGATCTCGCAGGCGATGGTGGCGTTCTTGCTGCTGGCCGGGAGCGCTCAGATCTGGGAGTTGGTGGCGTTGTCGGCGGTGAACGGTGGGTCGTCGGCGTTCTTCTTTCCTGCCTCGCAGGGGCTTGTGCCGCAGACGCTTCCGGGCCGGTTGTTGCAGCAGGGAAACGCGCTGTTGCGGATGGGTCAGAACACGAGCTTGATCTTCGGCGCGGCCCTGGGAGGAGCGTTGGTCGCCGCGACCAGTCCGGGTGTGACGATCGCGATCGACGCAGGATCGTTCCTCGTTGCGGCCGTGGTCACGGCGATGATGGTGCCGCACTCGATCGCCCGGTCTCCGCGGTCGAGCATGCTCGCCGACCTTCGGGTCGGTTGGGGCGAGTTCTGGTCTCGTACCTGGCTGTGGGCGATCGTGTTGCAGTTCGGCGTGACCAACGCAGCTGAATCCGGCGCGATCAATGTGCTCGGCCCCACCGTCGCCAAGGAACACTACGGTGGAGCGGCGGCTTGGGGAGCGATCCTTGCCTGCCAGGCCGTCGGACTGATCATCGGCGGGGTCTTTGTCCTACGCGTGAAACCGAAACGGCTGTTGCTGTTCGCCACCCTTTCCTATTTGATCAATGTCGTCTTCCTTTTCGCCCTGGCGGTCCCAGCGGCACTCGTGCTCGTCGCCGTTGCAGCCCTGATCTCCGGCGCCGGACGCGAAGGCTTCGGCATCAACTGGGACACAGCGATGCAGCAACAGATCCCGCAAGACAGACTCTCGCGCGTCTCCTCCTACGACGCCCTCGGCTCACTCGTTCTCATTCCTATCGGACTGGCCGTCATCGGCCCGATCTCGGTAGCGGTCGGCACCCAAACGGCCCTCTATGCCGTCTCGGTGATCATCGTCCTGGCTACCCTCGCCGTGCTCCTCTCCCGCGGCGTACGCACGATCGCACGCAAAGAACAAACCTCCGCCGACCACCTCGTGCCGGTCACAGACCTCGCCGAGGCAGCACTCGAAACTGACTAGGCGAGCTTGATGAACCGCTGAGCGAGTCGGCGTTATCGGACTCGCTAGTCATCCTGACACCTCACGGGCTGACACCTTGCGTGGGCCAGTGCTCAGGAATGACCACGGCGGGGGTGGGATTCGAACCCACGGCGCCCGTGAAGACGCAACGGTTTGCAAGATGAACCAGCTTTGGCTGAGCCAGGCCATTTCCGGTGGGTGCGCGCCAGTTTGTGCCCCAGTCTGACGCGGCATCGCCTCGCCGCTCCGTGCGATCCTCTCCCGAGTCGAGGCTGGCGAGTTGACGGCACCGAAGCGGGTGGTCGCCCGGTTGGAGGTGCTCTGACAGCACGTCGTCGAGCGCTACCAAGGAGAGCGGCAACTCTACTTCGAGATAGTCGGTTCTGGGCCGCGGTGGGTGACGCCGTGACGCTCGGGCCGTCGATCCTGTCTAGTACGAACCGTCCCTTCCAGACTGGCCGCGTGCTCGGAACAGTAATGGGGAAATCCAGCGTCATCGACGTCGAGTGGCTTGTTGACACAGGGTCGTCGATCTCGGTTATCTGGAACAGTCTCGGCTCGTTATTCGACGTTCAGTCCGTTGCTTTGACGGCAGGCGGGACGACCGGTGGTGGGGGCATTCAAGTCACGACTGGCATCACGACGGAGTTTCAGGTCCAGGACGCGCGTGGTGTCGTGACGACGGTCCAAACGTCCAGATACGTCGGAATAAAGTCGACAGATGCAGCGAGCAACATCTTGGGGATGGATGCTGTCGCCGCCGTTGGTGCGACCGTGGTTTGGAACCCAGCCTTTGAGACAGGCATGCTGGGTTTGTGAGGCGAGTCCCGGCGACGATCACTCACCGCAAGTAACGACTGTGGCCTGCGCGCCAGTTGTGCGCCAGTGACCGCCCTCGCCGGGCGGTCTCAGGCGGTCTACAGCGGCAATACGACAAGCCTGCACGGGTCGTGGCGCGACGGCCGCCTTAGGCTCAACCATGCCTGTTTTGGCTCAACCAGAGGCGGCGGGGCTGGGATTCGAACCCAGGGGGCGCTTGCACGCCCAACGGTTTTCAAGACCGCCCCGTTCGACCGCTCCGGCACCCCGCCGTGCGGCGAGACTAGCGCCCGGCTGACTCAGCCGCTCGGCAGCAGCACCTTCTCCCACGCCGGCCGCGGCGGGGCCTTCCCCGAGGCCAGCAGCGCGTGCCAGGACTCGTCGGTCAGGCGCTCGCCCACCTTCGTCGTGAACTGGTAGTACGAGTAGACGCCTCCGACCGCGACCTGGAACTGCCCCTGGTCGTCCGGGACGAGCACGTAGATCTGGTCGATCTTCCCCGTCCCGACCTCGAGCACGCCCGAGTTGCTGCTGGCGATGTCGGCCACGATCGCGTCCTGGTCGGCGTCGGTCGGCAGTGCGTGCTGGGAGAGATCGGACGTCCGCCACCACAGCGCCTCTAGCTCGCCGCCGATGTACGTCAGGCGGTCGTTGTCGGCCTTCGCGATCGGCTTCCCCGCGAGCTCGTCGCGGGCGATCCGCCCGAAGAAGCTGTCGAGCCCGATCAGCGTCTCGAGCAGCCCGGCCTGCGCCTTCGTGAGCAGGTTCCGCTGCGCGAGCCCGCTGCGCATCAGCTCGGCGACCGCTGCGAGGCGCGCGAAGGCGACGGGCTCGGGCTCGACCCAGTTCCGGCGGGCCGGGATCCCGTTGTCGCCACCCTCGGCGAACACCTGCTTCGCATACAGGATCGTGTCGTGCTTCAGCTCGGCGTACGAGCCGAGCCCCGTCTGCTGCGCCTTGGCGTCCCAGGCGGCGGTGCGCATGAAGTCGGGCGACGCCTTCCCGTGCGGAACGAACATGGGCTGCAGGGCGTAGAGCCAGGCGTCGTAGACCGTCGAGCCCCAGTCGGAGGCGGGACGGGCGGCGATCAGCTTGCTCATCGCCGCGAGCTTCGTCTCGTAGTTGGCGTACGAGGTCTCGCCCGTCTGCTTCAGCACGTCGTGGGCGAACTGCGAGCCGAACGCCGCGGCCAGGTCGAGCGGCGACGGGAAGAGCCGCGGCTTCGAGTCGGTGCCGACGTTCGGGTAGACCAGCTGGTTGAAGATGAACGAGTCGATCACGAAGCGGGTGCCCATGAACCGCATCGAGGCGCGCTCGGGGTTGATCCGGATCGGGCGCGTCGCGACGAGCTTGGCGACGATGCCCTTCACCGTCGCGTCGTCGGCGAGCGCCTTCGCGTCGGCGAGCCCGTTGCCGGCGGCGGCCACCTCGATGGGCGTGTAGTCGTCGGCCAGCCCGACCAGAAACGCGGTCGGCTCGTAGATCTGCCGCCAGAGCGAGGTCAACGCCGGATCGCGCACGAGGACGCGTGCGGCGAGGATGCCCATGCGCGCCGGGCCGACGCCCTTGCCGCAGTCGACCGTCCCGGGCAGGCAGAACGCGGACTGGCCGAGCACGGACATGGCCTTGAAGTACCGCGTCAGCGCGGCGGTGCGCGTGTAGTGGCCGCGCGGCGTGAAGAGCGAGTAGTCGATCTTGGTGCCGAGGAGCGGCGACGTCGTCGGGCCGTCGTGCCTGTCGATCAGCGCCTTCTCCTGCGTGGCGAGCGGGCCGAGCGTCACGGGGAGGCCGAGCTCGGCGGCCGCGACCTGGAAGAGCTGCTCGACGCGCGAGGCGGCGTCCGCGGCACCCGTTCCGGCGACCTCGGCGGTCTGCGCGTGCGCGGCCTCGACGAGCCCGGTCACGAGCGTCTCCAGCTTCGGGAGCAGAACCTGCTGCTCGAGTGAGCGCACGATCTTGTCGAAGACCTGGTGCCACTCGTGGTAGGCGACGTCGGTCGTCACGAAGACGGGCCAGCCGCCGTAGACGTTGCCGTCGTAGGCCATGTGGAACAGGGTGAGCTGCGACGGGACGACGACGAAGCCCTGCCTCAGCAGCGTCGCGGAGACACCGGGCTTGTCGATCGCCTGGCGGACCTGGGACACGACGCGCACGCCGGCGAGCGAGTGCGGCGTGGCCGGGCCGGGGTAGCGCGGCGAGTCGGCCGGGGCGAGCGGGACGGCGGTGAACGACGAGAAATGCACGTTCGACACCGGCAGCGCAGCCGGCGTCGGGGTCGGCGTCGTCTGCGCGGAGGTGGTGGTCGATTTGTTCGCGCTCGAGCCGCACCCGGCCGCGACGGCGACGAGCACGGACATCAGAGCCACTCCTGCCCTCTTCATCGTGAGCTCCTCTCGAGAATCAGCGGGTCAAGCATGCCGTCTCCGTCGACATCCCGGCATCCGGGTATTCCGTGACCGGGCAGATCCGGTAGCGGAGTAAACCCGAAACCGGACCAGCGCCACGCGCCCGTGGCGACGATCGCGGGATCGTCGAGCCTCGAGTACGCGACCGCGAGCGCTCCGTCACACGGCGCGAGCCTGGCCACCGGGCGCAGGAGCGTGCCCGCGACCCAGAGCGGATGCAGGTCGCGCACGCGGTAGAGGCCGACGTGGGCCGAGCGGCCGTGGTTGTCGACGAGCTTCGAGCGCGGGATGAGCGGGCTCACGTTCGTCGGCCTGAACTTCCGGCGGAAGGCGACGGCGAGGTCGGGCCGGCCGTTGCCCTCCACGTCGCCGATCGCCGCGTCGACGACGAGGCCGTCCCTGAAGCCCCGGACGGTGCGCAGATGCCGGATCGGCACGGAGCGCACCGGTCGGGCGAGGGACCACCAGGCGTCTCCGAGAGCGACTGCGTCCCCGCGCGGCTCGGGCCAGCCCGCGAGGCGCACGCGCCCGTCGGCGATCGCGGTCGTGCCGACCCGCAGCGCGCGGACGCCGTCGCGGCCGGCGACGACCTCGAGCAGCGCGCCGCTCTGCGTGCCGGGGATGTGCTGGTCGAAGAGCAGGTTCCCGAGGCTGGTGGCGAGGACGGTCGGGCGGCCGTCGTGGTTCGGGTCGATCACGGTGACGGGATGGACGACGTGTGGCCCCGTTCCCCAGACGACGTCGACGCCCCAGGACGCGAGCTGTCGACCGATGTTCACGACATACGGGTCCGGCTCGGGCACGTACTCGGCGCCGCCGTGAATGCCGACGGCGACGATGTCGGCCTCGGCGCGCGCTTGCCTGACCGCCGCCCGCGCGCGCGCCGGGTCCCACCACGCGACGCCGGGCTTCGCCGGGCCGGCGCGCGGCCCCTGACCCGTTGCGTCGAACATGAGCAGCGCCACGCGGAGCCCGCCGACCCTGACGACGCGCGGGCGGAAGGCCGCCGCGGTCGAGCTGCCCGCGCCGATCACTCCCAGCCCGTGGGCGGCGAGCGCGCGCATCGTGTCGGGCACCGTCTGCGGGCCGGCGTCGCCCGCGTGGTTGTTCGCGATGCCGAGGTCGTCGAAGCCGGCGGCGGCGAGCAGGCGGGCGGTTCCCGGCTTCGCCTCGAGCGCGTTCGGGCCGAAGGAGGCGATGTGCGGCCGCAGCGTCAGCGGCGACTCGAGGTTCGCGACGGAGAGGTCGGCCGAGGACACGGCGAGGCGGATTCCCGCGAACACGCTCGCCGGATCGCGCGCGGCGACCCGCCCGACGCCTCGCCCGAGCATCACGTCGCCCCCGAACAGCAGCCGCACGGTCGATCCGGACGTGGGCTGCGTTCCGGCCGCGGCGACCCAGCCGGCCGCTCCGACGCACGCCGCGGCGAGGCAGGCGATGCGCCACCGCGATCGGAGGGTCACGAGCTGGAACCTACTCCCTCCGTTCTCCCTTCTCCGACTCGGTGGCGCGGCTCGGCAGGTGCCTGGCCACCGCGAGCTCGCCGACGCCGGCCGGGCTCGTGCCGCAGGCGGCATCGCTCCGCCCGTAGATGGCGTACGCGCGGCGCCAGCGGAGCAGACGGTACGGAGGCGACCGCACGGCGGCGAGCAGCGGCTCCGTCGTCCGGTAGTACAGCGTCCGGCCGGACGATCGCGCCGCGTACGGGATCCGCCGCACGACCACGACCACGTCCGGATAGCCGCGGCGCCGGTAGTAGCGGAGCAGCGCGTCCTGATAGGGCTTCACGAGCTTCGGCGCCACACTCGCGACCCAGGCCCCGTTCGTGTCCGGGCGCGCCTCCGTGAGCATGTAGCCGGCCGGGAAGTCGTCGAAGAAGAGGATCGTGCAGCGCGGCCCGAAAGGGGCGAGATCGCGCTGGAGGCGAGTCAGGTAGGCGCGCTTCGTCGCGCTCGTGAGCAGTCCCGCGTACGGGCCCTGCGTCACCCGCGCCTGCAACTTCGAGAGGCTGCTGTCACGGTAGACGGGCACCGTGTCGGACGCGACGAGGAACGCGAGCACGGCGAGCGCGGGAGCCAGCGCCAGTGCGCGCAGGTCGAGCCGGCGGCCGAGCCGGTCGAGGGCGTCCTCGGCGGCGAAGACCAGGAAGACCGACGTGACGATCGTGGCCGGGAAGAAGCCGACGCCGAAGTTGACGCCGCCGTTGGCGCTCGAGTAGGCGGTCGTCACGCCCGCGACGAGCGACGGCAGCCACACGGCGAGGAAGAGGGGGACCGCGCCGGGCCGTCGCCGGACGAGCACGAACAGGGGCAGGGCGAGCCAGCCGTAGTGGGCGACGAAGTCGAGCGACGTCGTGAAGAACGTCAGGCGGGGCGGAAGCGCCAGGAACGGCAGCGCGGCGAGCACGACCACGGCGAGACCGCGCCGGTAGCGCCAGGTCACGGCGAGCAGCGCGAGCGCCGGCAGGACGAGATACCAGAACGGGAACGTCGACCATTCGTGCAGCACGATCCGGTGCAGCTTCGTGAAGCCGCCGCCCTGGCCGAGGAACCTGGACGAGCGCTTGTAGTCGTCGACGACCTTCGACAGGCCTGCAATCCCGATCAGCGAGGCCATGCCCGCCGTCGGGAGCCCGAGCGCCGGCAGGCCGTGCGCGACCGCCTCCCGGCGCCTGTTCCCGTGGGCGAGGGCGATCCGGACGGCGACGCAGACCGCGACCGGGATGATCAGCGGCGGGTAGGCGAACGCCGCGAGCCCGAGGCAGAGCGCCGACAGGAGCCGGAGGCGCCGGGCACCCGGCTCGACCAGCGGGCGCACGCCGAGCAGGCAGCCGGCCGTGAACAGGCTGCTCCCGACGGAGTCGTAGCTCAAGCTGTGGATCGCGAACGGGACGAAGGCGACTGCGGCGAGAGCGACCGGCAGCGTGCGGCGGACGTCGAGGACGAGGCGGAGCGACACGTACACGGCGAGCGCGACGAGGAGCGAGAGCAGGAACTGGAGGTGCCTGACGAAGAGCACGATCCCGGTCGTCCCGGCCAGCGCGTAGTAGGCGCGGACGAACGGGTAGAGGAGGATGGCGGTGGTCTGCTGCGTGACGCTGGTCTCGTCGACGAAGGGCCGCGCGCCCATGACGAACCGGTACGGCTCGACGACGTAGAACGACTCGTCGGTGAGGTCGACGCCGTACCAGAGCCGCCAGTAGGTGATCCCGAGCACGGCGACCGCGACAGCGATGATCACGCCGTTCGTGCCTGCCGACAGCCGGGACGGTCTGCCGGGCAACGCGCACGAGCCTAGCCCGCCGTGGATGAGCGCGCGATGAGGCCGGTCAGCCCGCGACGGCGCAGGTCGAGTCGGCTCGCTCGTACATCAGGTAGTTGTAGTGCGACGAGATCAGGCGGTACGTGGGCGGGCGCACGAGCCGTGCTAGCGGCGTGTCCTGCCGGTAGTGCTCGATCCGCCCCGATCGGCGCGTGTCGAACGGGATGCGCGTGACCATCACGGCGATGTCCGGGAGCCCCTGCTTGCTCCAGTAGCGCAGGAAGGTCCGCTGGTAGGCGCGTGTCTTCTTCGTGCCGGTGAGGGTGGCGATCCAGGCGCTGTTCGTGTCCGGCTTCGCGTCCGTCAGCAGGTAGCCAGCCGGGAAGTCCTTGAAGAAGACGATCGTGCAACGCGGGCCGATGCGCGCCAGGTCGCGCTCGAACTGCTCCAGGAACAGCTTCTTGTTCAGGCTCGTCCTGATGCCGGCATAGGCGCCGCCGCTGACGGCCGCGGACAGGTCCGAGAACGGCCCGTCGCGGTAGACCTGTCCGCCCATGACGACGAGCAGTGCCGGGACGAGCACGGCGGGCCACACGACGGGTCGTGGTCGCGAGCGCGCCGAGCGGGAATCCTCGAACGACCAGAGCAGGAAGGCCGTGGTCACGAACACGGCCGGGAAGAAGCCGATGCCGAAGTTGACGCCGCCGTTCGTGCTCGAGTACCCGGTCATGAGCCCGCCGGCGAAGGCCGGGAGCCACACCGCGACGAACAGCCTGCGGGCGGCGGGCCGCTGCCAGACGAGCGCGAGCAACGGCAACGCCAGCGCGCCGTAGTGCGACGCGTACTCGAGCGTCGCCGTGTACGGCGGCGAGTCGAACGAGTGGTAGAGCGACCCCGGCAGGACGAGCAGGGGCAACGGCAGGAGCAGGAGCGGAGCCAGGCGGCGGCGGGAGCGCCAGACGAGCCCGAGCAGGGCGAGCACCGGGAAGAGGACGTACCAGAAGTGCAGTGTCGTCCACTGGTGGTGGAGGACGTCGACGAGCTTCCCGGCGCTGCCCGAGTGCCCGAGGTAGTCGGACGAGCGCCGGTAGCCCGCGGTGACCTGGTGCAGGCCGGCGAGGGCGACGACGGTCCCCATCGCCACCCCGGCCGCGGCGACCGCGGGCACGCCGAAGCCGAGGATCTCCCGCCTCCAGCGCTGCCGCGCGAGACCGAGCCGGAGCAGGAAGCAGACGGCAACGGCGACGGCGAGCGACGGGTACGCGAACACCGCGAGGCCGTGGCAGAGCCCGCCCAGGACGAGCCACGCGAGGCTCGACTCGCGCTCGAGCGACAGGTAGCCGAGCAGGCAGCCCGCCGTGAACAGCCCGCCGCCGAGCGTGTTGTAGCTCAGGCTGTGGATGTCGAACGGGACGAAGGCGACGGCGCAGATCGCAAGCAGGAGCGCCGCCGCACCGCTCCGCAGGACGCCGCGCAGCGCCACGAAGACCGTGCCGCCGACGAGCAGCGAGAACACGAACTGCAGGTGCCGGACGAAGAGCACGACGCCGTCCACGCCGACGAGCGCGTGGTAGATGCGCACCAACGGCGAGACGAGCAGCCCCGCCTGCTGAGCGACCGTCGTCTCGTCGACGAACGGCCTGGCGCCGAGCGCGAAGCGGTAGGGGAGGACGACGTAGAACGACTCGTCGGTGAGGTCGACGCCGAACCAGATCCGGAAGTAGGTGATGCCGACGACGGCGAGGGCGGCCGCGACGGCGAAAGCCCTGGCGGCATCGACCCGCGGGAAGGTGCGGTTCAGCCGGCGGCCCCGACGCGCGTGGGAGCGCCGAAGCGCTCGAGCACCGGCGGCACGGCGATCGAGCCGTCCTCCTGCTGGAAGTTCTCGATGATCGCGACCAGCGAGCGTGCGGTGATCGCCGTCCCGTTCAGCGTGTGGACGAGGTCGGGGCCGCGCTCGCCGGTGCGGAAGCGGATCTTGAGCCGGCGCGCCTGGTAGTCGGTCGTGTTCGAGGTCGACGTGATCTCGCGGTAGCGCTGCTGGCCCGGGAACCACGCCTCGATGTCGTACTTCTTCGCGGCCGAGGGGCCGAGGTCGCCGGCTGCCACGTTGACGACCCGGTAGGGGATGCCGAGCTCCTGCACGAGCTCCTCCTCGACCGAGAGCAGGTACTCGTGCTCGTCGCGCGAGCTCTCGGGCCGCGTGTACGAGAACATCTCGACCTTGTCGAACTGGTGGACGCGGAAGATGCCGCGTGTGTCCTTGCCGGCGGCGCCGGCCTCGCGGCGGAAGCAGGTCGAGTAGCCCGCGTAGCGGAGCGGCAGGTCGTCCGCGGCGAGGATCTCCTCCATGTGCAACCCCGCCAGGGCGACCTCGGACGTGCCCGTGAGATAGAGCTCGTCGCGCTCGATGTAGTAGAGGTTGACGTCGTCCGTCGGCAGGAAGCCGGTGCCGTACATCGCCTTCTCGCGCACGAGCACGGGCGGCAGCACGGGCACGAAGCCGCGCGCTACGAGCCGGTCGAGCGCGAAGCGATAGAGCGCGAGCTCGAGCAGCGCTGCGTCGCCCATGCGGTAGACGAACCGCGAGCCGGACACGTTGGCGCCGCGCTCCTGGTCGTACCAGCCGAGGCCGGCGCCGATGTCGAGGTGGTCGCGAGGCTCGAAGCCGAAGTCGGCGGGCTCGCCCCAGCGGCGTATCTCCTCGGCGTCTCCTTCGTCCCAGCCGTCGGGGGCGGAGGCGTCGGGCGGATTGGGGACGCGGTCCCAGAAGTGCTGCATGCTCGCCTCCGCCCGGTCGAGCTGGTCCTCGAGGCTCTTCAGCTCGCCCTTGATCCGCGTCAGCTCCTCGAGCTGCTCGGGCGTCGGCTTGCCCTTGAGCTTGGTTCGCGCCCGGAGCTCGTCGACCTGCGTCTGGAGCTGCCGCCACTCCTCGTCGGCGCGGATCAGCTCGTCGAAGAGCTGCTCGCCGCCCTTGCGGGCCACGGCCGCCCGGACGACATCGGGATGCGCGCGCGCTGCCTTGAGGTCGATCACCGAGGTGAGTCTAAGCCGATTGATCCCTTGCAACAGACTGTTACAAGAACCTCCGAAGGCCTGGTTCGACGGGTCGGCATGGTAACCGCGCCGCGGACCGCGCCTTGCAACAGTCTGTTACTTGGCGGCGGACGCGGCCAGATGGGCCTCGATCACCTGCGCTACGCCTTCCTCGTCCACCGACGGGCAGACGAAGTCGGCGACGGACAGCACCCTGGGGTGGGCGTTCGCGACGGCGACGCCGAAGCCGGCCCACTCGAGCAGCTCGACGTCGTTCTCGCCGTCTCCGAACGACACCGCCTGCTCGCGCGAGAACCCGAGCAGCCCGGCGGCGAAGTCGAGCCCCGAGCCCTTGTTGACCGACGGGCTCGCGAACTCGAGGAAGTGGGGAAGCGACTTCGAGATGTACAGGCGGCCGTCGAAGCGCGCCTTCATCTCCACCTCGAGGCCGTCGAGGGCGTGCGGGTCGCCGACGGCGACGAGCTTCGTCGGCGCCTTCGGGAGCCAGTCGAGGAGATCGCCGACGACGTGGACGGTCAGGTGCTGGAAGCCGGCGTACGCGTCCGACTCCGGGGTTTCGCGGGCGACGTAGAGCTCGTCGTCGACGTAGGCGAGGATCGTGTAGCCGAGCGCGTCGACCGCTCCGATCACCTCGCGGGCCTCCGGCTCCGGCATCGGCACGTAACGCAGGAACTCGCCCGTAGCCGGGTCGGCCACGACAGCGCCCTGGTAGCAGACGACCGGATCGGTGATCCCGGCCGCAAGCGCGTACCGCCGCACGGACTGGAACATGCGGCCGGTCACGATCAAGACGTGGATGTTCGCCGCGCGAGCCGCCGCGATCGCCGCGAGCGTCCGCGGCCGGAGCACTGCGTCCTCGCCGATCAGCGTCCGGTCGAGGTCGCACGCGAACGCGCGAACGTCGCGCGGAAAGCCGCTCGGAAGCGCGAGCGTCAGGGCTTCTGGGTCAGGAACGCGACCAGGTCCGCGAGGTCCTGCGGCTTGATCGACGTGCCGAAGGTCGTCGGCATCACGTTCGTCGGGAAGCCGGGCGGCACGTAGAGCGGGGGCGGCGAGGTGATCGCCGACTGCACGAAGTCGGCCAGCGGCTGGTTCGCCTTCTTCGCATAGGCGGTCAGATTGTCGAGATCGGGGCCGACCTTCCCGTTCGTGCCGGCCGGCCCATACGTGTGGCAGCTGCCGCAGGCGTTGGCTGCGAAGACGGCCTTGCCGCTGACGGGGTCGCCCTTGGCCACGGTCGGCGTCGTCTGCACCGGCACGCTCCCCTGAACCGTCTGCGGCGTGGGCGAGGCGACACCCTGCGAGCCGCAGCCCGCGGCGAGGCCCGCGACGAGGAGTGCCGCTGCCGAGGCGGCGAGTGAAACGTTGCGGCGGCGCATCGGGCGCAACTCTACTAACCCGGGTGGCGGGCGGAGAAACCTACGCGCAGGCCTTCGGCTTGCCGCCCGCCATCTCCGTGAGCACGCCGGCCGGATCGACCTCGAAGGTCATCTTGGCGAGCCCCGCCCGCGGCATCTTCAGCCGGATCATCCGGTCCTTCCCCTGCGAGACGCAGCCGACGGACGTGTGCCAGTACGGCGTGTACCGGATGGCGACGCGGTACGTCCCCGGTCTGTCGATGCGCAGGGTCATGCCTTCCTCGCGCATGGACACGACACGCGACGGCCCGGGCCCGGTCACGATCGGTCGCGGGGATGGCACCTCGTAGATCGTCAACGTCGGGCTCACGAGCACGATGCGCAGCGGCAGGCGTCCGCTCTTCAGCAGCCGACTCTCGGCCTCGGCGCTGTAGTCGGGTGGAACGTTCGCGAGCACGACGTAGCGAACCCCGAGCCCGCGGAGCCAGGAGAGGTACGTGCTCGGGCCGAGATGGCCGTAGAGGAGCGCGTTCTGCGGGAAGTCGTCCTGCCGGTACCAGCCGCGGGCGAGCGGGATGCGCGCTCGAGGCAGGTAGTAGGCGGGCCAGTGGCCGCTCGTGTCGACGGCCTCGACGCGGTAGGACGGCGTCAGGTGCCGGTGGAGGTAGGTGACCGCGGGGGCCCAGAACGCCGCCCGGGCGGCCGGGTCGTCGCTGGCGAGGGCGAAGCTGGATGCGAGCGGCATCACGTTCCACGAGATGGCGAGCGCCATCGCCACCGCGCCGAGCAGGCGCGGCCGCCACTCGCGCAGGGCGAGGATCAGCACGGCGATCGGAATCGCGACGTACCGGAGCCGGATGACGTTGTCGCCGCCGAGCGACGACGGGACGAGGAACGCCGCGATGCAGGCCAGCCCGTAGACGGGGAACAGGAACCGCAGGATCCGCGTCCGCTCGTCGTCCCAGGTGAGCACGGTGCCGAACGAGCAGAAGACGAGGGCGGCCGCGAGGTCCCACCCCGAGAACGGAAGGTGCCCGTCGTCCGGGAAGACCCGCCAGAGGACGATCTCGACGAGACCGAGGCTGCCGATGGCGAGGCCAGCTCCGAGCAGCATCCGGCGATCGGTCCGCCGGCCGACGGCGATTCCCACCAGGATCACCGCGAGCATGAGGAACGCGACCGGGCTCGCGGCCAGCGTGAGGACGGCCATGGCGGCGAAGAGCCAGAGCCGGCGCCGTTGCAGGGCCAGGATGGCGACGAGCGCGAGCGCGGAGCCGAGCGCGAAGGGGAAGGTGGCGCGGAGGACGATCCCGGCCCAGACGACGGCGAAGGTCCGGCTCGACCAGCGAGCGGAGGATCCCCACTGGCGCAGGACGACGATGGTGAACGCGAGCGTCGCGATCGCGACGGTGATCACCGCCAGCAGCCGGATGCCGACCACCGCGGCGAGCGGGTAGTAGAGCAGGCTGTAGGTGATGAAGCTGTAGCGCCCCGCGTACCAGAAGTTGTTCCAGAGCTCGAACCCGTGCTGGATGTAGATCGCACGCTGGTAGGCGTGTGCGGCGAAGTCCCCGCTCGGCGGGCCGACCCAGACGAGCAGGGCCGAAAGGATGGCGGCAGCACCGCTCGCCGCGAGCGCTTCCCGGGTCATCCACGATCCCCGAAGCGTCACGCCCGGGACGCTATCGCGCCGGGTCGTTCCGTGCGGCCAAGCTAGCCGGCTGGGCCTAGCCGAACGGGCGGAACGCGAGGTAGTAGCCGAGCCCGGCGGCGAGGAGGGTCGCCGCGCCGGCGGCGATTCCCAGGAAGGCGGCGAACATGCCCCGCTGCATCGCCGAGAGGATGCCCCGCTCGTGCGGCAGCGCCTCGAGGGCGAGAGCATAGACGAGCACGGCGGAGGCGCCGATCAGGAGCCCGCCGACCCACGTCCCTCGCTGCGTCCCGCCCCAGATCGTCCACGCGAGCACGGCCGAGACCGCCGTCGTCGCCGGCAGCATCCAGGTCCAGTACGGAAGCCGGTGGTTCACGAGCACCTGCTCGGAGTGTAGGACGGTCAGCGGGCGACGGCTATCAAACGCCCGCGTGCTTCCCAGGCGCTCGCCAGCAGCACGACCACGGCGCCCGTGAGCACGATCAGTCCCTGCGCGGCGACGGCGAAGGCGACGGCGCTCGGCGCCCCGACGCCCGCGACGACCAGGATCGCCGCGCCCGCGCCGGCCTGGGTCGCCTGCCCCGCCGGAGCCACCGGCAGCGCGGCCGATGCGGCGGAGGCGCAGAGGAAGAGGAGTGCAAGCACGAACGACGCCTCGAGGCCGAGCGCGAGGAAGAGCACGTAGAGCGCAGCCGCCCTCAGGCTCCAGGAGCCTGCGATGAAGAGCCACGCCTTCGCCGCTTCGCGCGTCCCGGCCGAGTGGGAGGCCAGCCAGCGCACGATCCGGAAGCGGGCCAGGCGGCGGCTCCGCTCGAGCCGCGGCATGGCGATCACGATCGCCGCCGAGCCGATGCCGGCCGCGGCGACGACGGCGATCCCGGCGCGCGGCCAGGCGGACATGTCGGTGAGCCCGGCGGCCACGGACGCGAGCGGCGTCAGCGCGGCGCTGTCGAGGAAGCCGACGAGCACGATCGACAGGCAGATCGCCGGGAAGCCGGCCTTCGAGGTGCGGAACCGGCGCACGACCGTGATCCGGACGATGTCGTCGAACCGGCCGGGGAGCGCGACGCCCGTCACCGTGGCGGCGCCGGTCGCCGCGGCGAGTGCCGGTGCGCTCGGCCGCACGTCGCGCGCGAACAGCCGTTTCCACCCGAACGCCTTGGACGCGTACGCGGCGAGGAAGAGCACGGCGGCGGCGGCGACGAGGTACGGGTCGGCGTGCCCGAGCGGCCAGCCGCCCGAGACGAAGTGCCGGACGCTGAGCGCCGCGGCAGCGAGGCCGCCCAGGCTCACGCAGGCCGTCAAGGCGATGCGGAGCGGCTTCGAGCGGGAGAGTGCGAGCGCGCGCTCGAGCGACTGCTGTCTGGGGCGGGGAAGTCTCACGCTGTCGGAAGGACGCGAGCGGGGTCACCCGGGCCCACGGTCAGTATGCCTGTGCGCTCCCGAGACCTGCCGCAGTGAGTAGCCTCCCGGTCAGTGGTCGTCGAGCGCAGCATGGACTCGGGTTGGCTCTCGAACGCCTACCTCGTCTACGACGAGCCGGGCGGGACGGCCGTGTTCGTCGACTCCGGCGCGCCGCTCGAGCCGCTCCTCCGCGTCGTCGAGCGCGAGCACCTCACGGTCACGCACCTCCTGACGACGCACTCGCACGGCGATCACGTCGCCGGCGACTCCGAGCTCACGAACCGCTTCGGGATCCCGATCGTGAAGGAGCCGGTTGAGACGGGCGGGCTCTCGATCGATGCTCTGCCGACGCCCGGCCACTCGGACGACATGCTCGCCTTCGTCGTCAACGGCGAGGCCGTGTTCACCGGGGACACGCTGTTCAAGGACGCGGTCGGAGGCGGCGACTTCGTGCAGGTGCGCGCGTCGGTGATGGACGTGCTGATGGCGCTGCCGCACGAGCTGCGCGCCTATCCCGGTCACACCGACGAGACCACGATCGGGCGCGAGTGGGAGCACAACCCCTTCGTCCGCGTCTGGCGCGGCGTCGAGCCCGAGGGCACCGAGCCCTGCCGCGTCGGCGGCGAGGAGGCGACGCTGATCGTCTGGTCGCCGGACTACGACGGCAAGGGCAAGGCGTGGGTGCGCCTCGCCGGCGGGCGCGACGCGATCGTCGGCGGCTCGAAGGTGGAACGTCGCTCGTGAAGCTCGGCGCCGTCTTCCCGCAGACCGAGATCGGCGCCGATCCGGGTGCCGTGCGGGCGTTCGCGCAGGGCGTCCAGGAGCTCGGCTTCGATCACCTGCTGGCCTACGACCACGTGCTCGGCGCCGACCGCGAGCGCCACCCGCACCTGACCGGCCCGTACCGCACGGAGCACATGTTCCACGAGATCCTCGTCCTCTTCGGCTACCTGGCCGGCATCGCGCCTGGCCTCGAGCTCGTCAGCGGCGTCGTGATCGCGCCGCAGCGGCAGACGGCGCTGCTCGCCAAGCAGGCGGTGGAGGTGGACGTCCTGACCGGCGGCCGCTTCCGGCTCGGTCTCGGCATCGGCTGGAACGACGTCGAGTACGAGGCGCTCGGAATGGACTTCTCGAACCGCGGCCGCCGCTTCGACGAGCAGATCGAGCTGCTGCGACGCCTCTGGGCGGAGCCCGTGTTCGACTTCGAGGGCCGCTGGCACACGGTCACGGCGGCCGGGCTCAACCCGTTGCCGGTGCAGCGGCCGATCCCGATCTGGATCGGCGGCTCGGCCGAGCGCGCGCTGCGCCGGGCGGCGACCGTCGCCGACGGCTTCTTCCCGCAGCGCCCGCTCGAGGGCGGCTGGCCGGCGACGCTCGAGCAGATGCGCGAATGGGCCACCGAGGCGGGGCGGAACTGGGACGAGTTCGGGATCGAGCAGCGGATCTCGGTCGCCGAGGGCACTCCGGACGACTGGCGGGCCGTCGCCGAGGAGTGGCGCGACCTGGGTGCGACCCATCTCAGCGCGGCGACGATGGGCGCCGGCTTCACGAGCCCGGACGAGCACCTCGCGCGCCTGCGCGAGGGGAAAGCCGCGCTCGCCGTCCCGTAGGAGGGTCGGCTAGCCCCGCGCCGGGGAGAGCTTCGCGAGCGCCGCGGTGAGCGCCTGGCGCGTGGCTGTGTCGACGACCCCGGTCGGCGTCAACCCTTGCGCGGTCTGCAGGGCCTCGGTGGCCGTCTGCGTGGCCGCGCCGAAGGTGCCGTCGGTCGTGAGCGGCGTCTGCGTCGGCGAGGTGAGCTTCAGCCAGGTGTTCAGCTGGGTCTGCCAGTCGGTGACGGCCGTGCCGCTGTCGCCCAGCTTGAGCGAGCTTGCCTTCGTGGAGCCACTCGACGACGACGACGACCTCGCGTTCGAGATCGCCGTTTGGAGCGCCTGGCGCGTGCTCGGCCCGACGAAGCCGTCCGGCGTGATCCCGGCAGCGTTCTGCAGGGCCTCGGTGGCCGTCTGCGTGGCTGCGCCGAAGGTGCCGTCGGCTGTGAGCTGGCCCAGCGTGGACGAGGTGAGCGTCAGCCAGGTGTTCAGCTGGTTCTGCCAGGCCGTGACGTCCGCGCCCTTGGAGCCGAGGGAGAGCACGGGCCCGGTCGTCGACCCACCGGACCCTGCGAGCAGCGTACGGATCGACTTCCGCAGCGAGCTCGCGTCCGCGACGAAACGAGATTGCGGGAAGACGCCACCGAGCCCGTTCGCCTGCAGCACTGCGTCCGCCGGCGTGCGTGCGGAGCTGTCCCAGATCAGGTCGCTCGCGATCAGGTCGTCCACCTGTGCCGACAGGACCGGCTCCCAGGACGCGTTGCTGCCGGCCAGCGCCTGCGAGACGGAGTCACGGATGCCCTGCAGGCCGCGGAGGCGCAGGTCGAGCGCCACGAGCGCCTGCTGCTGTTCCGAGGCCAGCGTCGGGGGCGGGGTGAGCGCCTGCAGCTGTGTGACGTCGCGGACCGTCTGCTGGATCAGGCCGTCCAGCCGCGCGGCCAGGCCCTTCCTGGAGCTCACGGTCTGCTTGCCGCCGAGAGCCGCGGCCAGCGACGCGCCGGCCTGCTCCGAGTCGGACGCGATCGGCGACAGCTTGGACAGGTAGCTGCCATAGGGGCCGCTCGGGCCGCCCGACCCCTCGGTGAGCACGACGATCAGGATGATCAGGAGCACGAGCGCGATCGCGGCGGCGAGGGCGACGCGGCGGCGCATGACGACCTGCGGCGGAGAGGGCGCGCGACGCTCGTGGAGGTCGCCTTCGTGCAGGTCGGAGGGATCCTCCTCCCAGAGAACCTCTTCTCGTTCCTCCCCGCTCGCCGGCTGGCGTTCGGAGAAGAAGTCGAACTCGAACTCGCCCTCGTCCACGCTCGCCCTCGCTTTCTCCCGGCTCGTGAACGGCCCCGGACGCCGACAACCCTACCGCTCCTGCGCTATGCGGTCGAGGCAGCGTCGGCGGCTGTTCACGGCCGGACAGCGGCCTTGAGGTAGTCCTCCGGCGGATCGGCGAGCAGCGCGGCTACGCCCTCGAGCGAGACCTCGTGCGTGACCAGCCGCTCCCACGGGTAGGCGCCGCTGGCCAGGAAGGCGAGCGCCGCACGGAAATGCCGCGGCGCGTGCCCGGTCGCGCCGCAGAGCGTCAGCTCCTCGCCCCGGATCCGCTCCGCGTCGGCGGCGATCGGCTCGCCGGGCTCGGTGGTCCCGACGAGCAGCACCGTGCCGCCCGGCTGAACGAGCTCGAGCGCGTCCCGGCGTGCCTGCTGGGTGCCGGCCGCCTCGATCACCACGTCGGCGTCGCGCGGGTCGGCCGGCCGGGCGCCGAAGGCTGCCGCCAGCGAGTGCCGCGACGTGCGCCCGCCGACCGCAGCCACGTAGCCGCCGGCGTCGGTCACGCAGGCGCAGAGCAGGAGCCCGATCGGCCCGGAGCCGAGCACGGCGACGAGGCTCCCCGGCCGCAGCCCGGCGCGCTCGACCGCGTGCAGGCAGCAGGCGAGCGAGTCGGCGAGCGCCGCGACGGCGGGGTCGAGCCCGCGCGGCACCGGGTGCAGGTTGACCTCCGCGATCCGGGCGGGGACGAGCACGCGCTCGGCGAGCGCGCCCTCGAGCCGTACGGGGCGCCGGCAGAGCGCTTCGCGGTCGGCGAGGCAGGCCGCGCAGTGCCCGCAGGGCGCGGTGGCCGCGGCGACGACCCGCCGTCCGTCGCGGGCGTCGATCCCGACGAGCTCGCGGCCGAACGGCGCCGGCGAGCCGTCCAGCGCGTCGCTTCCGGCCGCGAACGCCCGCAGCTCGGCATCGCCCGTCAGCGCGACCTCGACCTCGACGACCACGTCGCCGTCGCGCGCCTCGGGCAGCGGCACCTCGTCGACGCGCAGGTCGCCAGGTGCGTGGAGGCGCAAGGCTCTCACCCGGCGGTATGGTAGGCCGTCGCACGAGATCGACGAGGAGGACGAGATGGCAGTCAAGCTCCACCGGTGCTCGAACGTCTGGGTGAAGATGCAGGCGCACCCGTGCTGGAAGGTGCAGAGCGCGCTCGACGAGGCGGGGGTCGACTACGAGGTGGTCAAGGGCCCGCTGTTCAAGGGGAAGCGCACGGACATCGAGCAGATGTCGGGCCAGCGGCTCTACCCGGTGATCGAGTTCGAGGACGGGAGCGTCTACCGGGAGCAGTCGAAGGACATGGCCGCGACGATCAAGGCCGGCAAGCTGAACGAGAAGCGCGGCGCGGCCTCAGGCTAGACTTTCGAGCGCGGGGCTATAGCTCAGCTGGGAGAGCGCCTGGATCGCACCCAGGAGGTCGGCGGTTCGAGCCCGCCTAGCTCCATACGTTCGTTCCGCACCGCTGTGGGACGGCGCTGGACACGAACCGGGATGAAGATCTGCCTGTTGACGGACTCCTACGGCGACTCGATCTCGCCGTTCAAGGAGTACGACCTCCCTTGCGACCCCAGGCCTCATCTGCCCGAGGCCGAGTGGGAGCAGGTCATCCTCGAGAAGTCCACCGCAGCCCGCCGGTTGGTCGAGCTGTCACAGCGGGGCTTCGATCTGTTCTTCAACCTGTGCGACGGCGCCTGGGACGAGGATCGGCCCGGGATCGAGGTCGTTCACGCCCTGGAGCGGCTCGGCTGTGCGTTCACCGGTGCCACCTCGGAGTTCTACGAGCCGTCCCGGGAGGCGATGAAGCGCGTCTGCCGGGCCTGGGGAATCGACACGCCCGCCTACGTCATGGCCAGTGCGGAGGCCGACGTGGAGCACGCGGCTGCGGCACTGCGCTTTCCGCTCATCGTCAAGCATCCGTCGAGCTACAGCAGCATCGGGCTCACGGCTGCCTCACGCGTCGAAACGCCGTCGGCGCTCCGCGCGCAGGCGCGGCGGATGACGGAGACCTACGGTGCCGCGCTGATCGAGGAGTTCGTCGACGGGCGCGAGTTCACCGTGCTCGTGGCTGAGAACCCGGACGATCCTCCCTCCCCGACGACCTACGTGCCCGTCGAGTTCGTGCTTCCCGAGGGCGAGACGTTCAAGCACTTCGACGTGAAATGGGTGAACTACGAGCAGATGGGTGCCGCTCCGATGACGGACGCGCCGCTCGAGGCCCGGTTGCGCGAGCTGTCGGCGGAGGTCTTCGTCGGGCTGAACGGCGCGGGCTACGGCCGGACCGACATCCGCGTGGACGAGGAGGGGCGAGCCTTCCTGCTGGAGATCAACCCCAACTGCGGTGTCTACTACCCACTGGACGATCCCGGTGCGGCGGACCTGTGCCTGTTGAACGACCCGGCCGGGCACGCGGGGTTCACCCGGCAGATCGTCCGCGCGGCGCTGCAGCGCCACGAGCGCGGGCAGCGCCCGTGGGAGATCCGGTCGACTCGGCACGGCGGCTACGGCATGTTCGCGACCCGGACGGTCAGCCGAGGTGCGCGGATCGTCGTCTTCGAAGAGCAGCCGCACGTGCTGGTCACACGCAGCCACGCCGTGCGGAGCTGGCGGGAGCCCAACGCGTCCTGGTTCGATCGCTACGCCTGGCCGCTCACGGACGAGGTCTACGTCACCTGGGAGCAAGACCCCGAAGCGTGGAAGCCGATCAACCACTCCTGTGAGCCGACGGCGTGGCTCGAGGGCCTCGATCTCGTCGCCCGCCACGAGCTCGAGCCCGGGCAGGAGATCACCGTCGACTACGCCACCTTCTGCAACGAGATCATGCCGAGCTTCGAGTGCGGCTGCGGCGTGCCTGAATGCCGCGGCACGATCCGCGGCGACGACCACCTCCGGGAGTTCGTTGCGCGCTACGAGGGGCATGTCTCGGACTACGTGGCCCGGAAGCGCCGGGAGCTGGGGCTGAGTTCATAGCGCTCGCATCTGGTTGTTCCTCGCCTCGTGGGTGACCTCGGCCAGGCCGAGCGTCTCCAGCAGCGGCGGCAAGTAGACGCCGAACCGGCCGCGCAACCCCTTCTTCAGGCCGTACCAGCCGCCGACCGGGTTGTCCGGTGAGCGGCCCCACGCCTCAACGGTTCCCGCTGCGGCCGGCTTCTGTTCGTCGGCGCCCCCGAGCGGCATCCAGTCGCCGTGCGCTCGCAGCATCGTGTGCAGGTCATCGATCGCCCGCAGGTGGTAACGCAGCTGGGTGCCGCCGACCTGGCAGACCAGCGCGGGTGGGTCTGCCTGGTCGTCTCTCCACATCTGATACTCGCCCTTGCCCGGCGGCGTGGTCAGGCGCCACGGGTCGTCTGCGGTGCCCGTGCCCTTCGCGTCAGTGGTCATTGCTGCGGCTGGAACGCGCCGGGCTGGCAGCCGATCCCGACCCACGCGAGGCCCTGATCGCCCGCCACCATCTGCCTGCGAGCGTCCGGCGACATGAACACGTAGGAGCCGGGCCGGAGCTCGGTCTCGGTGCCGTCCACACGGATCGTGCCGCCGCCGCGGACGATCACGTAAACCTCTTCCTGGCCGTCCGCGACGTGGTCGTGCTCGGGCCCTTCTGCCCCGGGCGGCAGCTCCAGCTCGTTGATCCCGAACGCCGTGACCCCCAGGGGCTGGCGCAGGGGCTTGAACACTCCGTGCTGTGCCTCGACGGACTGTGCGTCGACGATCGTGTGCGTCATCTCGGTACCTCCTCCTTCGTAGGGCTCCGACCCTATCCGCAGCGCATCGCCCGGCCGACCACATTGGAGCTGCGGCTCACCGACGGGACGTTCGCGGCCCATGCCGACGGCACGAGCGTCACGGTCTCAGCCGGCGCGCCCGCCCCTGCAGACCTCGTCATCACGACCGACGACGTAACCCTCGACGGCGATGCCTCGTTGCTCCCGCTCTTCGTCGATCTGTTCGCGTTTCCCGCGCTCGACCCGGCCGCCTCGTAGTGCGCCTCTAGCTCGGCCTGCTCCGCCGGAGCCAGTAGACGAGGAAGTAGAGCGGCGTCGCGATTCCCGCGGCCAGGAACGTGAACACGCCCCAGGCCGTGGCGTGGCGGTTGCCCCGTCGATGGGCGTGACGGAAGACGAGCGTCGCGAGTCCCGCGTCGATCGCGACGGCGATCAGGAAGTTGACCAGGGAGGGGTTGCTGAAGCTGCTCGCCATCGGCGCTCAGAGCGGGGGCTGCCGGTTTCTCTTCGCTTTCAGGGCTTTCTCCTCGCGCCCGTCCTGGATCGCCCCCCAGACGAACAGCCCGAGCACGACGACGACGACGATCGCGGTCGTGGCGACCACGATCACGATCGCGGCGAGGCTCGTTGCGACCAGCATCACCGACAGTGTGCTTGACACCGGCACGGTGACTTTGCGTCAGATCGCGAGGTCCGGGCCCTGGCTCATCGAGTCGGCCGGGAGCACGACCGAGATGTCGCGCTCGATCTTGGAGACGATCGCTTCGCGTGGGCCGTCGCGCCACTCGTCGCTTCCGTAGAACGCGTCCTGGCTGCGCTGCCGATCCTCGAGGCTCGGGTACGCACGAACGAGGTAGTACCGGTCGTCGTCGTCCAATGACGGACCGAACGCGACGACCTCGACCCCCCAGCGCTCGAGCATCGGTAGCGACTCCTCGACGACGGTGCGATGGAACGCCGCGCCGGATCCCGGCCTGAGCTGGTACGTCCTGATCTCGATCACACGAGCCATCGACTGCGATTATCGCGGCGCGCCGCAGTCAGCCGGCTCAGATCGTGTCGAGGCCGGACATGCCGGCCAGCACATCGAAGACGACCGCGAAGTCCTCGTGCTCGAGCCCCATCGCCCGCGCGGCCGTCAGGTACTCGTTCGCGATCGCCGTGGTCGGCAGCGGCACGCCGGCCGCGCGTCCCTCGTCGAGCGCGTAGACGAGATCCTTCTGCATCATCTCGACGTCGAACCACGCCGCCTCCGGCAGGCCGAGGACGAACGGCCCGCGGTACTTCACCATCGGCGAGGCCATGGCGCTGTTCGTCAGCACCTCGACGGCGACGCGGCGTTCGATCCCACCCTTCTCGGCGAGGAGGATCCCCTCGGAGAACGCGAGCATCTGGACGGCCAGGCTCAGGTTCGTCGCGATCTTGAGCAGCACGGCCTTCCCGTTCTCGCCCACGTAGGTGACCGTGGGGCCGATGTCCCGGAGGATCGGCTCGACCCGGTCGAAGGTTTCCCGGCTGCCCGCGGCCATGATCGAGAGCTGCCCTGCCTCCATCGTCACGATGCTGCCGGAGACCGGGGCGTCGACCATCTCGGCGCCGGTCTCGCGGACGCGCTCGGCCATCCTCCGGCTGGCTGCCGGCCGGACGGTGCTCATGTCCACGTACACCTTCCCGGGGCCGAGGCCGGCGAGGAGGCCGTCCTCGCCCTCGGTCACGGCCGCGAGGGCCTCGACGTGGGTCACCATTGTGAGCACGACGTCGGAGCGCTCGGCCACCTCGCGCGGCGACTCGCACCACACCAGGCCCTCGTCGACGAGCGGCGCGGCCTTCTCCTTCGTCCGGTTCCAGCCGTGCACCTGGTGGCCCGCAGCGAGGAGCCGCCGGACGACTCCGCTTCCCATCAGACCCAGGCCGACGAAGCCGAGGTTCGCCATTCCCACTCCTTTCGAGGACGAGCGTAGCCCGCTTGCATGTTGACTGATCGATCGACGTTGTGCAGAATCGCTGAACACTTAGCGAGCGGGAGGCAGAGATGAGCATTGCGTCGCGCGGCGCGACGATGGCCGTCGACTGGGAGCAGCGGGTCAACTTCGACCGGCTGCGGCGACACCGGCTCGAACGGGCGAAGGCGACGCTGAGGGAGTCCGATCTCGGGGCCCTGCTGCTGTTCGACCCCAACAACCTCCGCTACGTCACGAGCACGGCGATCGGGACATGGGAGCGGGACAAGAACATCCGCTTCGCGCTGCTGTTCCGGGAGGACGACCCGATCCTGTGGGACTTCGGCTCCGCCGCGAAGCACCACCAGCTCTACTGCCCCTGGCTGCCCGAGACGAGCTGGCGCGCCTGGGTGCCCCCGATCCGCGGTGCCATGCCGGACTCGACCGGCGTTCCCGACAGCCTCGCCGACCTCGTCTTCGAGGAGCTCCGCGAGCGCGGGCTCGAGCAGGAGCCGCTCGGCATCGACGTCCCGGACATGACGACGCTGCTCGCGCTGCAGCGGAAGGGGATCCACGCGACCGACTCTCAGCCCGTGATGATGGAGGCGCGGCGGCTGAAGAGCGAGGACGAGCTCGCGCTCCTCGACCACGCCGCGGCGATCGTCGACGCGGTCTACGAGGAGATCTACCGGATGCTCCGGCCGGGCGTGACCGAGAACCAGGTCGTCGCGCAGGCGATGAAGATCCTCTTCGAGCTCGGCTCGGAGCACGTCGAGGCGATCAATGCCATCTCCGGGGACCGCTGCTACCCGCACCCGCACACGTTCGCAGACCGGCTGCTGCGCCCGGGAGACCAGGCGTTCTTCGACATCATCCACGCCTTCAACGGCTACCGGACGTGCTACTACCGCACGTTCAACGTCGGCTACGCGACCCCGGCCCAGCTCGACGCCTACAAGCAGTGCCGCGAGTGGCTCGACGCGGCGATCGAGCAGGTGCGGCCCGGCGTGACGACGGACAAGATCGCCGAGGTCTGGCCGACCGCGCAGGAGCTCGGCATCGAGGACGAGCGGGCCGCGTTCGGGCTCCAGTTCGGCCACGGGATCGGCGTGGGGCTCTACGAGCCGCCGATGATCTCGCGGCTGCACTCGCTCGACGCGCCCGTCGAGCTCGAGGTCGGGATGGTCTTCGCGCTGGAGACGTACTGCCCGACCCCGGACCGGCGGTCGGCCGCCCGGATCGAGGAGGAGGTCGTCGTGACCGCCGACGGGCCGCAGATCCTGACGCGCTTCCCCGCCGAGGAGCTGCTCGTGGCGGGCAGGGCCTACGTTCGCGGCGCCGACCTCATCGCGGCAGACGGCGGTGAGAACGGCCGGGCACCGGTGTTCTCGGGCGGCGCGGCCCAGGTCGCCGCCGCGGCGAAACCGGACTAGCCCGCCGAGAGCGGAAGGAGCCGAGATGCCACACCGGACGCTGATCAAGGGCGGCACCGTCATCACCGTCGACCCGGCTCTCGGGGACTTCGCCCCTGGCGACGTCCTCGTCGAGGACGCGACGATCGTCGAGGTCGGCCCCGAGCTCGCCGCGGCGAACGCGGACGTGATCGACGCCCACGACTGCCTCGTCCTGCCCGGGCTCGTCGACACACATCGCCACACCTGGCAGGCGCTGTTCAGGAACATCGGCTCCGACTGGACGCTGGCGCACTACTTCACGGGCCTGCACGGCACGCTCAGCGGCCTCTACCGGCCCGAGGACACCTACTCCGGCAACCTGATCGGCACGCTCGAGGCGCTCGACTCGGGCATCACGACGCTGCTCGACTGGTCGCACAACCTGAACACGCCGGAGCACACCGACGCCGCCCTCGACGCCGTGGTCGAGTCCGGGGCACGCGTCGTCTTCGGCCACGGCGGCGGGCACCGGCACTGGCAGCCCGTGAGCGCGCTACCGCACCCGGCCGACGACGTCCGCCGGCTGCGCGAGGGCCGACTCGCCACGGACGACGCGCTCGTCACGCTCTGCCTGGCGCCGCGCGGCAACCAGTTCGCGACCATGGAGGTGACCGAGCAGGACTGGGCCCTCGCCGACGAGCTCGGCATCCGGATCAGCTGCCACTTCGGCGACGGGGAGTGGGGCAGGGGCCGGCCGATCGCCCAGTTGGCCGAGAAGGGGATGCTCGGCCCGACGCTGACGCTCGTGCACTGCAACACGCTCGCCGACGACGAGCTGCGGATGATGGCCGACGCGGGCTGCACGGCCTCGATCTCGCCGGACATCGAGATGCAGATGGGCCACGGCTGGCCGGCGACGGGGCGGCTGCTCGACGCCGGCATCCGGCCGAGCCTGTCGATCGACGTGTGCTGCTCGAACGGCGGTCACCTGTTCGGCACGATGCGCGCGACGATCGGGACGGAGCGCGGGTTCGACAACGAGCAGGCCCGCGAGCGCGGCGAGGCGTCGGTCGCGGAGATCGAGCTGACCTGCCGCGACGTGCTCGAGTTCGCCACGATCGAGGGGGCCCGCGCGTGCGGTCTCGACCGCAAGATCGGCAGCCTGACGCCCGGAAAGCGTGCGGACGTGATCGTCGTGCGCGCCGACAGCTTCGGCATGACGCCGCTGAACAATCCCGTCGGCGCCTTCGTCTACAACGCGCACCCCGGCCTCGTCGACACGATCCTCGTCGACGGCAAGGTCGTGAAGCGCGACGGGAAGCTGGTCGGCGTCGACCAGGCCCGCGTCCGCCGGCTCGCGGTCGAGTCGCGCGACGACATCATCAGGCGCGCCGACGGGAAGGCCGGCGCTCGGATCGGCGGCGACTGGATCCCGAAGGCCTACGAGGCAGTGGCGGCGGACGCGTAGGTGGCCGTCTCGGGAGTCCGCCGGCCGGCCGCGGGGAGCGAGGACGTCGCGTTCTCCCTCGCCCTCTACCGCCAGATGCTGCTGATCCGGCGCGTCGAAGACCTCGTCCAGACGCTGTTCCTGCGCGGCGAGGTCTACGGGACGACCCACCTCTACTCGGGCCAGGAGGCGGTCGCGGTCGGCTTCGCGAGCGCGCTCGAGGACGGGGACAAGGTCGCCTGCACCTACCGCGGGCACGGGCACGCGCTCGCGCTCGGGCTCGAGCCGGAGCCGCTCGTCGCCGAGCTGCTCGGGCGGGCGACCGGCGTGAACGGCGGCCGGGCGGGATCGATGAACGTCGTCGACACGGATCACGGCTTGCTCGGCTGCTACGGGATCGTCGGCGGCAGCATCGCGGCTGCGACCGGAGCGGCGCTCGCCCTCAAGGGCACCGGCTCGATCGCCGTCGCGTACTTCGGCGACGGCACGGCGAACCAGGCGTACTTCTTCGAGTGCCTCAACTTCGCCAAGGTTCTGTCGCTGCCGCTCGTCTTCGTCTGCGAGAACAACGGCTACGGCGAGTACACGCCGATGGCGGCGTCGACCGCGGGCGAGATCGTCGCCCGGCCGACCGCCATGGCGATTCCCGCGACGATCGTCGACGGGATGGACGTCTGGGCGACGCGGAAGACGGCACTCGAGGTGATGGGGCCGGTGCGGGCGGGGGAGGGACCGACCTTCGTCGAGGCGCGCACCTACCGCTTCGTCGGGCACTCCCGGAGCGATCCCGGCAAGTACCGGCCCGAAGGCGAGCTCGAGGAGTGGCAGCCGCGCGACCCGCTCGTGGTGGCCCTCGAGCGGCTGCGCGACGAGCTGGGTGTCCCGGAGGCCGAGCTGGACGAGGTCGCAGCCGGCGTCGAGCGCGAGCTCGGCGAGGTCGAGCAGGCGGCGCTCCAGGCGCCGTTCCCCGAGCCCGAGCCCTTCCCCGAGTTCAAGAGCTGACCGCGTATCCTCGTCTCTGTCGATGACCTCACGAGCCGAGACGAGCCCCACTTCCCCGCGCGTGACGCGTGCCCGTGCGACGGGGTCCGGTGCCTCGGTCGGCGCGCGCCTCCGCGAGCGCCGCGGGCAGCTCGGGCTCAGCCTGCGCGAGCTGGCCCGCCGGCTGGAGGTCTCGCCCAGCCTGGTCTCGCAGATCGAGACGGGCAAGATCCAGCCGTCGGTGCGGACGCTGTACGCGATCGTCAGCGAGCTCGGCCTGTCCCTCGACGAGATCTTCGAGCTCAGCGGGTCGAGCGGGCCGCCCGGTTCTCCCGCGAGCGCGCTCGAAGGCGCGGGGCCGGACGCGTCAGAGGGCGAGCCGCCGGGTCGCGGGACCGCCGCCCCCGTGCAGCGGCACGCCGATCGCAGCGCGCTCGAGCTCGAGTCCGGCGTCCGCTGGGAGCGGCTGACGGCCTGGAACGACAAGGACATCGAGTTCATGGAGGCGATCTACGAGGTCGGCGGCGCCTCGAGCCCGGACGGGAAGCTCGTCCGCCACAGCGGGCGCGAGTTCGGCCTCGTGCTCAGCGGGACGCTGGACGTGACCGTGGGGTTCGAGGAGCACGTGCTCCGGCCCGGCGACTCGATCTCGTTCGAGTCCACGATCCCGCACCGGCTGCACAACGACGGCGACGAGGTCGTGCACGCGATCTGGGTCACTCTCGGGCGCTACCAGTAGCCCCCGCCCCTCCCCAAGCGTTCAGTAAAGCTTGACACCGGGGCGCGTATTCCTTAACGTCGCCGCTACGTGTCGCGTCGGGCGGCGGAGGAGAGCGTGCCAGGATCGAGCCTCGACTGGGGTCTTGCTGACAAGACGGTTGTCGTCACCGGCGCCAGCTCGGGAATCGGCGCAGCCACCGCCCGCTTGCTGGGTGACGCAGGCGCCACCGTCGTGCTCGTCGGACGGGACGAGGAGCGGCTCGGGCACGAGGTGGCGGAGGTCGAGTCGCGTGGCGGACGGCCCCATCCGGTGCACGCGGACATCGAGGACCTGGCCGCCGCCGCCGGCGTGATCGACCAGGCCGTCGACGCGTGCGGCCCCTTGCACGGCATCGTCCACAGCGCCAGCCTGTTCGACCCGCGGCCGCTTGCCGAGACCACCGTCGAGAGCGCCGAGCGCCAGTGGCGGACGAACGTGCTCGCGCCGCTCGTGATGACCCAGGCAGCGGTGGCCCACCTCGAGCCCGGGGCGTCCGTCGTCTTCGTCGGCTCGACGACGGGCAGCGTCGGCTTCCCGGGCTGCTCGGCGTACACCGCGACGAAGGGCGCCGTGAACGCTCTGACGAGGGCGCTGGCCGTCGAGCTGGCCCCGAACGGGATCAGGGTGAACATCGTCGTCCCCGGCTATGTCCGCACGCCGATGCTGCAGCCCCATCTCGACGCGAACGCCGGCTACGAGGACTGGATCGTCGACCGCACTCCGACGGGGCAGATCGGCGGCCCCGAGGAGCTCGCGCCCGCGATCGTCTACCTGCTCTCACCGCTCTCGACGTACGTCGACGGAGCCACTCTTGTCGCCGATGGTGGCTGGATCGCCCAGTAGGACCCTGGGTTCACGCAGAATCGAGCTCATGGCGGAAGCGCAGAGGGCCGGTTCACGCTTGACGGCGACGCTCGCCGGGTCGCGCTTCCGGCCGTCCGGGTTCTTCGCGATCTGGATCGCGACCGGGACCCTGTTCGCGGTCAGCCCCCTGTTCGTCTCCGGCAGCGTCGACTCGACCGCCCTCGTGTCGATGCTGCCGTTCGCCTCGATCCTCGCGATAGCGGCCATCGGCCAGACGCTCGTCATCCAGCAGCGTGGCCTCGATCTCTCGGCGCCGGGGATGATCACGCTGGCCGCCATCCTGACCACGAAGTACCCGAACGGCAACGCCGACAAGCTCCCGGGCGCCGTGGGGCTCGTGCTGCTGGCCTGCGTCGTCACCGGTCTCGTCAGCGGGATCGCCGTCACCCGGTTCGGGATCACGCCGCTCGTCGCGACGCTCGGCGTCAACGCGCTGCTGCTCGGGACGGTCTACCAGATCACCGGCGGAACGGCGACGTGGTCGGCGACGTCCGGTCTCTCGTCGTTCTCGGTCAACAGGACCGCCGGCATCCCGAACACCGCGATCGTGGCGGCCGTGGCCGTGCTGGTCGTGGCGGCCGTGATGCGCTGGACGGTCGCCGGCCGGAGGTTCGTCGCCGTGGGTGCCAGCCCGGTCGCGGCGCGGGCGGCGGGGATCCGGGTGCGGAACTACCAGGTCGCCACCTACGTCGTGGCCAGCCTCGCCTACGGAGGCGCGGGAATCCTCCTCGCGGGCTTCCTGCGCACGCCCAACATCGACGCGGGGAACTCGTACCTGCTGCCGACGATCGCGGCCGTCGTGCTGGGCGGGACATCGCTTGCAGGCGGCACGGGAAGCGTGATCGCCACGGCGATGGGGGCACTGTTCCTGACACAGCTCGAGCAATTGGTGCTCGGGCTGGGCGGAGCCGAGTCCGAGCAGCTGATCATCCAGGGCGCGATCATCGCCCTCGGGATGGCGCTTCGGACGATCCCCTGGCGCCTGGTCGGCAGCCGGATCGTGGAGACCGTCGACAGGATCGGATCAGTCTTGCCCGGGACGCGCTCGGCGCCGAACGGGTCTGCAGAGCTTCCGGAAGGAAGTGACCAGTGAGCGCGTCGCTGCTCGCTGCCCGATGGGCAGCAGCGTCGCCGGCGTCGAGGCCCCACGCCGGCGGCACCTCGCAGCGGTGCCTCATCCGTCAAGGAGGAGGGCGAGGCCCTCGGAGACACGTAAACCGGGGTCGAGGGAGGTCAGCATGAGTAGGAGGCAACTCGTGCGCTGGGGCATGCGCCGTTCGGCCATCGTCCTCATCGCACTCGTCGTCGTGTCAGCGGCCGCGGTCTCGGCCTGGGCCGCCGGTCTGCCGACGACGCCGGCGCAGGAGATCAAGACGACTGCGATCTCGACCAGCAAGGCCTTCTGCGGCACGAAGCCGATCACGCTTGCCGTGCTCGACGGCTACGGCATCAACACGTGGTCGCAGGAGTCGTACGCCGCGGTTCGCTCGGAGGCGGCGAAGTGCCCGAACGTCAAGCAGTTCGCTCTCGCGGGCGGCGGCGACCTGAACAAGATGATCGCCGACGTCAACACGGCGGTCACGCAGGGCGCGAACGCGATCACGATCATCCCTGACTTCGGTCAGGCCGAGCTGGCAGCGATCCAGGCGGCGACGAAGGCGGGCGTCAAGGTCGTGCCCTGGGGTGCGAACCCGTCCGGCAAGGACGGCGTCGACTTCGTCCAGTACGTCGACTGGAACGATCCTGTCGCCGGGACGATGTGGGCGAACTGGATGGTCAAGGCCCTGCACGGCAAGGGCAACGTCATCTTCACCGGCGGCCCGGCCGGGAGCCCGGTCGGCGAAGGCCAGCTGAAGAACATCGTCAAGGTGTTCGCGAAGTACCCGGGCATGCACCTCCTGACCGGAAAGACCACCTACGGCGTCACGAACTGGGACCCGGCGACCGCTCAGAAGCTCGGGGCGGCGTACGTGGCCAAGTACAAGAAGATCGACGGGGTCATCACGAACTTCGGCACGGACGCGCTCGGAATCATCAGAGCGTTCCAGGCCGCGGGCCGCAAGCTCGTGCCGACGGAAGGGCTGGACGCGAACGGGCTCTCGTGCCTCTATCAGAAGACGCGGAAGAGCCAGCCGCAGTTCCAGATCGCCACGATCTCGAACCGCAACTGGCTGGGGCGGATCGCTGCCCGCAAGGCGATTTCGGCGGCAGAGGGGATCTCGAACACCGAGCCGGCGAGGATCACCCTGCCGTTCTACGAGGACACGCTGACGAACCCGAAGAAGACGTTCTGCAACCCGAAGCTGTCGCAGGACTTCTATCTCTCGGACAACATCTCCCCGGCAACCGTCGCCAAGTACGGAAAGCCGTAGGAGAACCGTGCCGGCTTCCCGCACCGTCCTGCGCCTGACGAACGTCGTCAAGGCGTTCCCGGGGGTGATCGCCCTCGAGGGCGTCAGCTTCGACGTCGTCGAGGGTGAGGTTCACGCTCTCGTCGGCGAGAACGGCGCGGGAAAGTCGACGCTGATGGCGGTGGCCGCCGGCTCGACCCTGCCTGACCGGGGCACGGTCGAGATCGGCGGCCACCCGATGGCCGACCCGTCGCCTGCGGCGGCCCAGGCGCTCGGGCTGGCCGTCGTCTACCAGCACCTGTCCATCCTCGAGGACCTGACCGTCGCGGAGAACATGGTCTTCGCGATGCCGCCGCAGCGCCGGCCGCCGATGGCGCGGGCGGCGGAGTGGACGAGGCAACAGGTCGAGTCGATCGGCGCCGACATCGACCCGGCGGCCCGAGTGAACGAGCTCTCGACCGCGGACCGCCAGCTGCTCGAGATCGCCAAGGCGCTCGCGCTCGACGCGAAGGTGCTCGTCCTCGACGAGCCGACGGAGGCGCTCACGCGTGTCGAGAGCGAGCGTCTCTTCGCGCAGATCCGCGCGATGCGCGAGCGGGGAACGGCCGTCGTCTACATCTCGCACCGGCTCCCCGAGGTCAAGGGGATCGCCGACCGGATCACCGTGCTCCGCGACGGCGAGGCGCGAGGCACCTTCGACGCGGCCGGCGTGTCGGAGGACGAGATCTTGCGCCTGATCATCGGGCGCTCCGTCGAGCAGGTCTTCCCCGAGAAGCGTGCCGCCGTCCCGGACGTGGCGCCGCTGCTCGAGGTCGAGAGCCTGAGCGGCGGCAACTTCCACGAGGTCGGCCTGAGCGTGCAGCCCGGTGAGATCGTCGGGCTCGCCGGCGTCGAAGGGAACGGGCAGCGCGAGCTCATGCGCGCCGTCGCCGGGCTCGAGCAGGCGCGCGGGGAGATTCGGCTTCGCGGCGATCGCGTCGCGCTCGGCAACCCGACCGCGGCGCGGCAGTCGGGGATCGTCTACCTGCCGGGCGACCGGCACCGGGAGGGGATCCTGCTCTCGCTGTCCGTCCGCGAGAACGTCTCGTTGCTCGCTCTCAAGGCCCTGTCGCGGTTCGGCGTGGTGCGCAGCCGCCGGGAGGGACGCACCGTCGCCGAGCAGATCGAGCGGCACTCGATCAGGACGCCGTCGCAGGAGACACCGATCTCCTCGCTCTCCGGCGGCAACCAGCAGAAGGTGCTGTTCGCACGCTCGTCGCTCGCCCATCCGGCCGTCCTGCTCGCCGACGAGCCGACTCGCGGCGTCGACGCCGGCGCGCGCGTCGAGCTCTACCAGGTCTTGAGAGCCGCGGCCGACGAGGGCAAGGCGGTCGTCGTCCTCTCCTCCGACCAGATCGAGCTTCAGGGCCTGTGCGACCGCGTGCTCGTCTTCTCGCGCGGACGGGTCGTCCGCACGCTGGAGGGGGACGAGATCACCGAGGAGAACATCACCGGCACGGCGATCACGACCGTCTCGCGGCATCGCACCGAGATCGCCGCCCGCGCGCGCCGCCTGCTGCGGCTGCGCCGGTTTGCGGCGGGCGACTATCTGCCGAGCATCGTGCTCGCGGCCCTCGTGCTCGCCCTCGGCGCCTACACGACCAGCGTCAACGGCCGCTTCTTCTCGGATTACAACCTCTCCGGCGCGGGCGGTGGGATGCTGCTGCTCGGCAGCGCGCTCGTCTTCGCCAGCCTCGGCCAGCTCATCGCGTTGCTCTCGGCCGGCATCGACCTCTCGGTGGGGCCGCTGATGGGACTGACCGTCGTGATCCTCTCCTTCTTCGCGACGGCCGGCCAGGGTGCGGGCGACCTGACGCTCGGCATCCTCGCCGTGATCGGCTGCGGCATCGGGGTCGGGCTCGCCAACGCGACGCTGATCCGCGTCTTCCGGCTCGCGCCCGTGATCGCGACCCTCGCGAGCTTCATCGTGATCGAGGGGATCATGCTGCTGGCGCGGCCGACGCCTGCGGGCTTCTACCGGACCGGCGTGACCGACGCGCTCAAGACGAACGTCGGCCCGGTTCCCGCGGTCTTCATCGCGGCCATCGTCGTCACCCTCGCCTGCGAGTACCTGCTCCGACGGACGCGCGTGGGGCTCGAGCTGCGCGCCGTCGGGTCGGACGAGACGCGGGCGCACCGGCTGGGCGCGCGCGTCAACACGACCGTGTTCGGCGCCTACGTCGCCTGCTCGCTGTTCGCGGTCGCCGGCGGCATCATCGTCGCGAGCTTCGTCGCCGTCGGCTCCGGCGACCCGGCCGGGAGCGAGCCCTACACCCTGAAGACGATCAGCGCGGTCGTGCTCGGCGGGGCCAGCATCTTCGGCGGCCGCGGCTCGTTCCTGGGCGCGTTCCTCGGCGCCGCCCTGATCCAGGAGATCGTCACGGCGAGCGGCTTCCTCCAGCAGACCACGCACCCGTTCAGCGACATCCCCACCGTGGCCGTTCCGTACTGGCTGCTCGGCTTCCTGATCCTCGTCGGCGCAGGGCTCTACTCCCGGGCCCGTGGGATTCGCTCGGCGTCGCTCGAGACCGACACCTCGTGACGACCGGCCGGCTCGTCGACGTGACCATGCCGCGGCTGTCCGACTCGATGGAGGAGGCCACCGTCCTGCGCTGGCTCAAGCGGCCCGGAGAGCGGGTCGGCAAGGGCGAGCCGCTCGTCGAGGTCGAGACCGACAAGGCGACCGTCGTCTACGAGGCCGAGGTCGACGGCGTGCTCAGCGAGATCTCGGTCGGCGAGAGCGAGTCGGCGGCGCTGGGCGCGGTGATCGCGCGGCTCGCCGTCGACGGCGCGGGCTCCGCGACGGCTCCGGCTCCGATTCCGGCCCCGCGTGAGCCGGCCACGCGCGCCCGCGCGACTCCGGTCGCCCGGCGACTGGCCGCCGAGCTCGGTGTCGCGCTCGACGGCATCGCCGGCAGCGGCCCGGGAGGGCGCATCGTCGAGGCGGACGTGCGCGGCGCGACACCCTCGGCGCCGACGACGGCGAGCGTAGCCGGCCGCGGCGGGCGCGGCGAGGAGACTGTCGTCGATCTGACGCCGACGCAGCGCACGATCGCCGAGCGGATGACGGCCTCCCGCTCGCAGATCCCCGAGTTCACGCTCCGGATCGCGGTGGACATGGAGCGTGCCGTCGACCTCCGTGACGACCTGCGCGAGCTCGACCGCTCGCCGTTGCCCTCCCTGAACGACCTCCTGGTCCGTGCGGCCGCGCTCGCGCTGCGGGAGTTTCCCGCGCTGAACGCCGGCTTCGTGGACGGCAAGGTCGTCCGCTTCGGCCGGGTCAACGTGGGCATCGCCGTGGCCACGGACGACGCGCTGCTCGTGCCGACGATCTTCGACGCCGACCGCAAGTCCGTCTTCGAGATCGCCGCAGCGGCGCGCGAGCTGGTCGAGAAGGCTCGGGCGAGGAAGGCCGGGCTCGACGACCTGCGCGACGGCACCTTCACCGTGTCCAATCTGGGCATGTTCGGGATCCGGAGCTTCGAGGCCGTGATCAATCCTCCGCAGGCGGCGATCCTCGCGGCCGGCGCAGTCGAGCGGCGGGCCGTCGTCGCCGCGGACGGCGGCCTCGTCGCGCGCAGCGTCTGCGAGCTGACGCTCGCCTGCGACCACCGCGTCGTCTACGGCGCCGAGGCGGCCGCTTTCCTGCAGCGGCTGCGGAACCTGCTCGAGCATCCATCGGCCCTCCTGGTCGCATGACGGAGAACGGCGGCGCCGAGCTGGAGTTCCGCGAGGCGATCCGCAGCGCGCTCGACGAGGAGCTCGCGCGCGACGAGCGGGTGATCCTGTTCGGCGAGGACGTGGCGGTCGCGGGCGGCGTCTTCGCCGTCACGACCGGCCTCCACGAGAAGTACGGCTCGTCACGGGTCTTCGACACGCCGATCTCGGAGCTGGCGATGACCGGAGCCGCCTACGGCGCGGCGATCTCGGGCCTGCGGCCGGTGCTCGAGATCATGTTCGGCGACTTCCTGGCGCTGTCGATGGACAGCCTGATCAACCAGGCGACGAAGTACTGGTTCCTCACCCAGGGCCGCCACAGCGTCCCGCTCGTGATCCGGTCGGTCGTCGGCGCCGGCGGCCGCTTCGGCGCCATCCACTCGCAGATGCCGATCTCGTGGCTGATGGGCGTGACCGGGCTCAAGATCGTCGCCCCCTCGACGCCCGCGGATGCGAAAGGGCTGCTCAAGGCATCGATCCGCGACGACAACCCCGTGCTGTTCTTCGAGCACAAGCGGCTGTACTCGGCCAGGGGCCCGGTCGGCGACGACACCGAGTACGTGCTCGGGCAGGCGGCCGTCGTCCGGGAAGGCTCGGACGTGACGCTCGTCAGCGCGATGAAGGGCGTGCACGACTGCCTCGCCGCCGCCGACTCGCTCGCCGAGCAGGGAATCTCGGCCGAGGTGATCGACCTGCGCACGGTGCGGCCGCCCGACATCGCGACGATCGTGCGCTCGGTCGAGAAGACGAACCGGATCGTCGTCGTCGAGGAGGGCCCGCGGACGGGCGGCTGGGCCGGAGAGGTGCTCGCGGCCGTCACCGAGGAGGCGCTCGGAGACCTCGACGACGCCTGGCGCATCGCCACCCCCGACTCGCCGATCCCGTACAGCCCGCCGCTCGAGGACGCCTTCCTGCCCGGCTCTGAGAGGATCGTGGCCGAGGTACTGTCGCGACCATGACTCTCGAGCCGAAGGAGGCGTGATGCCCAAGAAGATCGTCGACACCATTCTCCCGACCACGATGGTGGGCTCCTATCCCCGCCCGCACTGGTACACGCAGCAGCTGCTCGGGCGCGACGTCCGGGTCGCGTTCAAGGAGGTCAGGCACGAGGAGGCCTACCACGACGCGACGGCGACGGTGATCCGCGACCAGGAGGAGGCGGGGCTCGACATCGTCACCGACGGGCAGATGTCCTACGACGACTACGTCGGCGTGATCGGCTCGTTCTGCTGGTACATGTACGAGCGGATCGGCGGGTTCGAGCCGGCCAAGGAGCCGCA
>PLBK01000032.1:0-18522 GCA_003134505.1 Actinomycetota bacterium
GAGCCGACGACCGGCTTCGACCCCGCCGCCCGGCGCGCCGCCTGGGACATGATCCGCTCGCTGCGCGAGCTCGGCAAGACCGTCCTGCTGACGACGCACTACCTCGACGAGGCCGAGCAGCTCTCGGACCGCGTCGCCGTCCTGCGCGAGGGACGCATCGTCGCGCTCGGACGGCCGTCGGACCTGACCGGAGGCCGTGTCGCGACGGAGATCCGCTACCGCCGCGACGGCGAGGAGGTGCTCGTCGAGACGCACGAGCCCACCAAGACGCTGCACGAGCTCACGGGCGAGGCCCTGGCGCGGGGCGTCGAGCTCGAGGGCCTGCAGGTGCGCCGCCCGACCCTCGAGGAGATCTACCTGGAGCTCACGGGAGATGCGGAGGAGTGAGGCTGTTCCTGCACCAGCTGCGAAACGAGCAGCGCCTGTACTGGCGGAGCCGCGAGCTCGCCTTCTTCACTTTCCTCTTCCCGGTGCTGATCTTCGTGCTCCTCGGCTCGGTCTACGGCAACGACAAGATCAAGAGCGAGCACGGGATCAAGGGCTCGCACTACCTGCTGGCCGGCATCCTCGGCTACGGGCTCGCGTCGACCGCCTTTGCCGGCCTCGCGATCATCCTCGTCATCCGGCGCGAGTCGGCGATCCTCAAGCGCCTCCGAGGGACGCCGCTTCCGGCCTGGGCCTACATCGCCGCGACGGTGGCCTCCACGATCATCGTCTACGCCATCGAGGTGGTCGTGCTGATCGTGCTCGCCAAGGTCCTGTTCGGCGTGCCGTTCCCGGGCAGGGTCTTCTCGCTCGTGCTCGCACTGCTGCTGGGCGCGTTCGCGTTCGCGGCCCTGGGCATCGGGCTGACGACCGTGATCCGTTCGGCCGAGGGCTCGTCGGCGGTCGTGAACGCGGTGTACCTCCCGATGGGGTTCATCTCCGGCTCGTTCTGGTCGCCGCACGCGTATCCGCGCTTCCTGGAGGTGATCGCGGACATCCTGCCGCTCACGTACTTCATCCGGCTGACGCGCGACATCGTTCTACGCAACGCCGAGATCTGGAACGAGGGCACGGCGGTCGGCGTCATCGCCGCGTGGGGGGCCGTCGGGCTGTTCTTCGCCGTGCGCGGGTTCCGCTGGGAACCCCGCGATGTCTAGGAGCGGGCCGGAACGGGAACAAGTGGTTCGTGGCCGGCAAGCTTCCGATCGCGTTCACGTCGACAGCTGCTGAACCGCCCTCCCTCGAGGTGCGGGTCAACTTCGGTGTCTTCGCCGGACGCGAGGCGACGCCGGCCGAACTGGACGAGCTGGGCCGGGCCGTGCTGGGCGAGGTCGGGCACGTGACGATCGTGGCCGAGCACCGGCATGAGCTCGGGGGCCACACTGAGACGTCGCTGCATCAGGTGCGGGTGGACGTGCCGCGGACCGTTCTGCCCGACGACAGCGTCGAGGCGGAGCGTGTGCGAGATCGGTTGGTCATGCTGGCGGAGCGCTGGGCCAAGGGGTGCATCGGAACCCGCCACGCCGAGGTGATGGAGCTGTTTCCAGGCGAGTCGTCGGGTCGCTGAGGCGTCCGGCCGCCTCGACTAGCCGGCTGTGGACGAAAAGTTCCAAAGTTGTCACGAAGACGTCACACATCCGCGCGCCTTTCGCCGCTACCGTGAGCCCCGGGTGGCGGGTGGAGCTCTTCTCCCCACCCAGGGTGGGGATACGGCGTGCCGCCGGCCGGTTTCGCCGTGCCCCGAGCGGCTAGGGTCGCGCGGGAGCCTTCGGGCTTCGGCCGCGGCCGGCACGGGCGGCCTTGAGCGCGAAGCGCGTCATCGCCGACGGCATCTTCTGAGCGCGGGCGACGACGTCGTCGAGCGCCTCGGAGAACATGTCGACGTCGGCTTCGGACAGGACGAGCGGCGGGAGGGCCCGCACGACGTTCATCGAGTGGCCCGCCACCTGGATCAACACCCGGTGGTCAGAGAACAGCGGCACGACGACGAGCTGCGAGAAGATGCCCGGCTGCAGCCGCTCGAGCATCCGCCACGTCGTCGAGCGGCCGGGCTCGCCGAACTCGATCGCCCAGAACAGCCCGAGCCCGCGGACGTCGCGCACGACGGCGTAGCGCTCCACGAGCGGCCGCGTGCGCTCGAGCAGCAGCTCGCCCATCCGCGCCGAGCGCTCGACGAGCCCCTCCGACTCGAGCTCGTGCAGCATCGCCAGCCCCGCGACGACGCCGAGGTCGTTGGGCGCGAAGGTCGACCCGTGGCTCAAAGCGTGCTCCATCGAGTCGAAGACGGCGTCGAACACCCGCGGCGTGAACAGCGCCGCGCCGATCGGGACGTAGCCGCCGGAGAGCGCCTTCGACACGGTCATCACGTCGGGCTCGAGCCCCCAGTGGTCGCACGCGAACATGCGTCCCGTCCGGCCGAAGCCGGTCGCGACCTCGTCCACGCAGAACAGCGTTCCGTAGCGGCGGCAGAGCGCCTGCGCACCCTCGAGGTACCCGGGCTCGGGGAGCTGGACGCCGTGCCCGACGATCGGCTCGGTGATGAACAGGGCCACGTCCTCTCCGCGCAGCTCGGCCTCGAGCGCGTCGAGATCGTTGAACGGGACGTGGGAGAAGCCCGGGAGCAGCGGCTGGAACCTGCCGGTGAACGCGCCGCCGCCGTTCGCGGACAGCGAGCCGAGCGTCAGCCCGTGGAAGCCGTGCTCGATGGAGACGACGCGCGAGCGGCCGGTGGCCGTGCGGCCGAGCTTGATCGCCGCCTCGACCGACTCGGTGCCCGAGTTCGTGAACAGCACGCGGCCGAGACCGGCGGGAGCACGCTCGAGCAGCGCCTCGGCGAGGGCGCCCGCAGGCTGGGTGATGCCGAGCGCCACGCGCCCGGGAAGCTCCAGGTCGAGCGCCTCGTGCAGCGCCCGGCGCACGCGCGGGTTCGAGCGGCCGACGTTGTACATCCCGAAGCCGCCCAGCATGTCCAGGAAGCGGTTGCCGTCCGCGTCGTAGAGGTACGCGCCCTCGCCGCGGGCCCAGTGGACGTCGAAGCCGATCGTCCGCAGCATCCGCAGGAACTGCGGGTTGATCGTGCGCCCGTGCAGCTCGAGCTCGCCGCCGGCGCCCGAGTCCACGAGCTCGCGGATGCTGAAGTCCGCCACGGAATGAGCGTAGCGCGCGTCATACTGGAGCGCATGACGATTCCCGAGGGATGGAGCGAGGTCGACGGGGCGTTGCAGCGCGAGTTCCGGTTCGCGAACTTCGCCGAGGCGCTCGCGTTCGTGAACCGGGTCGGCGAGCTGGCCGAAGCCGAGAACCACCACCCGGACATCGAGCTCGGCTGGGGCCGCGTCGTCCTGCGCTGGCGGACCCACTCCGCCGAGGCGATCACCGACCGCGACCGCGAGCTGGCCGCGCGATCGGCTGCCCTAGCGCAGTAAGCAGCAGCCGGGCTGGCAGACGTCGTGGCTCGGCCCGTAGCGGCCGAGCGCGCGGCGCGGCACGCCCGGATCGAGCCGTTCCGAGATCAGCTCGCGGATCATCGCCACGAAGGCCGGGTGCGTGCCGGCCGTCTGCCCGCGCACGAGGTCGACGCCCACCGCCTCGGCCGCCTCGCGGGCCTCGACGTCGAGGTCGAAGAGGATCTCCATGTGGTCGGAGACGAAGCCGATCGGCGATAGCACCACGTCGCGGACGCCGCGATCCGCCAGAGCGCGGATGTGATCGCAGACGTCGGGCTCGAGCCACGGCACCTGCGGCGAGCCGCTCCTGCTCTGGAAGACGACGGCGTGGTCGTCCACGCCGACCCGCTCGGCAACGAGCCGAGCCGCTTCGGCGAGCTGCGTCTCGTAACGGGACTGCCTCGCCATCGCGAGCGGGATCGAATGCGCCGTGAAGGCGACGTGCACGGCGGGCCGGCGCGCTTCCGGGACGCGGGCGAGCGCGTCGGCGACGTGCTCCGCGTTCGCCTCGACGAAGCCGGGGTGGTTGTAGAACATGCGCGTCCGCGAGACTTCGGGGGCGTCCGGCCCCACGGCGGCCTGCGCGTCGAGGATGTTCTCGCGGTACTGCCGGCAGCTCGAGTAGGAGCTGAAGCCGCTCGTGAAGAAGGCGAGCGCCCGCCGGACGCCGTCGTCACGCATCTCGCGGAGCGTGTCCGCGAGCAGCGGCTGCCAGTTTCGATTGCCGAAGTAGATCGGCAGGTCGATCCCGTGCGCGTCGAGCTCGGGACGCAGCGCCGCGATCAGGGCCCGGTTCTGCGCGTTGATCGGGCTGACGCCGCCGAAGCGCGCGTAGTGGTGCGCGACCTCCTCCAGCCGCTCGGGAGGCACGTTCCGCCCCCGCGTCACGTTCTCGAGGAACGGCATCACGTCGTCCATGCCCTCCGGGCCCCCGAAGGCGACGACCAGGATCGCGTCGAAAAAGGTGTCGGGATCGGAGCCGCGGGCGCCGTCGGCGGGCGGCTTCAGCGTGGTCGTGTCGACCATGCTCGTGACCGTAGCGGAAGGCCCGCGACGGGCGCGCCGCCCCGAGGGGAGCTAGCATCCCGCCGACGCGACAATCGGCACGACAATCGGCAAAGGAGCCTCCGTGACCCCGATCACCGGCACGATCGAGATCGCCCGTCCTGCCCAGGACGTCTTCGACTACGTCGTCGACCTGAAGCGGCAGGGCGAGTGGCAGGAGGCGATCGTCAACGTCGAGGTGGAGACGGAGGGGCCGACGCGGGTCGGCACGCATGCCGTTCAGACGAGACGGGTTCCCGGTGGGACGCGCTCGTTCCCGTTCGAGATCACCGAGCACGACCCTCCGCGGCGGAGCAGCTTCCATGTCACCGGCGGGCCGGTGCAGCCGCACGGCACGATCAACCTGACGTCGCTCGACAACGGCACCCGGACGCGCGTCGACTTCCAGATCGAATTCGCCGGACACGGGCTCGGGGTCTTGCTCATGCCGCTCGTGCAACGCGACGCACGCCGCGAGGTGCCGAAGAACCTGAGCGCGCTCAAAGACCAGCTCGAGTCGAGCGGCTAGCAGCTCGAGACGTGTCGCGTCCGGGCCGCGCGCGCCGCCGCGCGGACCGCGAGGAAGCTCGACTTCGGCGTTCCGTTCGCGTAGTAGACGCCCGACTGCCAGCCGGCGGGCTTCGGCTCGTCGAAGCCGTGGAAGAGGAAGATGCCCGCCACGCTCGGCTGGCAGGACGCGAGCGCGATCGCCTGGCGGTAGTAGGCGGCCTGCGTCTTCTCGCTGACGGGGTCGCCCGTCTGGACGTCGGGCCCGGCCTTCGGGGCTGACTGGACCGCGTACTCCGTGTAGTAGATCGGGAGGTTCGAGCCGAGCTGCGCGGTTCCGTCGAAGGCGCGTCCGAGCAGGCTGACGAGCTGCGGATAGTCCGCGATGCCGAGCACCGACTGCGGGCGCGGATGCTGCGTGCTCGGCGGGATGTTCGGGCTCTCGGGAATCGGGTGGAACGCGAACGCGTCCATGATCGGCCTCGTGCGCGATCCCTTCTGGAAGGCGGCCCTGTACACGCTGCCGAGCTCGCTGATGAACGTGCCCGGTGAATGCGTCGGAGCCAGGGCACCTCCGATCACGGTGATGTTCGGGTCGACCGCCTTCAGCGCGTCGTACGTCCTCGCCAGCAGCGCCTCGTACGCCGCGGCCGCCACGTCCGTGCCCTCGGGCCTGCTCTGCGGCGACCAGAACCTCTCGTTGTTCGGCTCGTTGCCGACGATGAACTGCCGAACCGTGGGCAAAGCGCGCGCGAGCGCCGCTGCGTAGGCGGCGAAGTCGGCCCGCTGTGCCGCCGTGACGGGCGTGTCCTGAGCTGCCGTGAGCTTCTGCTCGGGGTCGAAGTTGTAGACGGCGAGGATGGTGCGCATTCCGGCGAGCTTCGCGGCCTTCACCGCGGTCTGGAGCTTGGCCGTCTCGACCGGCGAGGGGGCGCTCTCGCCGCGAACCCAGCCCGCCGTCAGTACGACCGCGCCGAAGCCCGCCGTGCCGAGCAGGTCGAACTTGGCCTGCGGGGCGAGGGTGCCGAGTGGGTCCGGGATTCCGGCCGCGGGGTTCGGCGGCTCCTTGGCGACGTCCTCCACGACGCCGACGACGAGTGGGCCGAGCGGCTCTGCTCCGGGGAGAAGAGGAGCGTCACGGTAGGCCAGGTGGGCGCAGGCGCTGTTGTCGGCCAGGTTGACCTCGGCCACACCTCCGCTTTCGGTGGCGTCCACCTTGGCGCAGGTCTCCGTGTTCGTGGGCGACGACGCCGGCTCGACGACGACGCTCCGCGACGTCTTCGCCCCGAGCCCGAGTCTCCCGACCTCGCAGCCGAGGTCGACCTCGCCCACCTCCGCCTGCCCCGGCGGCGGGACGACCGACGTGCAGCCGTCGTCGAGGAGCTTGGCGTAGTTGAGCGGCCGCCCGCCGAAGATGCTGAAGTGAAGCGTGACGCAGTCGACGACCCGCCGGCCGATGTTCGTCACCGTCGCGGTCTGGACGACCGTCTTGCCGGGGAGGAGCGGACCGGAGCGTGAGGACGTCAGCGTCAAGGACAGGTCGAGCTCGCTCGTCTGGTCGGCCTGGGGGCTCGGCGCGCACGCGGCCGGACTGAAGATCAGCGGCGCGACGACCTGGTAGACGGGCGGCTGCTGCGCGAGGCTCTTCCGGTAGAGCCGGTCGTAGTCGCCGACGTTGAGCGCCGACTGGAGGAACGTCGTCAGGGCACCGAGGAAGACCGGGTCAGACACGACGACGAAGCTCCACTTGTTGCCCGCGTGGTCGGCGAAGAACGGGGCCGTGAGCGTCGCCGACGGAGGGCTCTGGCCGACATAGAGGTCGAGCCTGCGGGTCTTCAGGAAACTCCTTGCCCTGCCGGGAGAGACATTGGGCACGAGCGAGCACTTCTGGGACGAGAGATGGTTCACATCGCGCACGAGCACGCACTTCGCTTGCGGGCGGCCGGGGAACCAGTGCTGGGCCAGGAAGGTGAAGTACGCCTGCGCGAAGTCACCGGCATCGGACCCGGCCAGCGACGGGCCGAGCCCGACCACGATCCTCCGGTTCCGCCCGATCCGCTGCAGCGTCGCCGACTTCTTGAGCGCGGTCGGAGAGCTCGGGCGAGAGTACACGGGCCCGGGCAAGGCTTTGGCCAGCGTCGAGTTATTGAGCGCCGCGAGCGACGATGGCGGGACGGCTGTGGCCGAGCCGGGCGAGCTTCCGCTCGGCGTGACGGACTGCTCGTTCGGGCCTACGATCTGAGCGCCGGCGGCTGGCGTGCCGTCAGCCATTTGTGGCCCGATCTGCAGGAATCCTCGAGCCACCTTGACATTGGCACGCCCGCTCCCGGCGACCGCAACCGCGAAGAGCGGGTCCCCGGCGATGAGGGGCCCATCCTTCCCTGCCATGAATCCCTTCCCGTTCGGGAACTTGTGTTTCGTCGAGCACCAGGTCGTGCCCGCGGTGAAGTTCACCAAGACTTGCTTGCTCGTTTCGACCTTGACCTTCGCCCCAGGGAGGACGATGCAATTCACTCCCGCTCCCCCGGAGAGGCTGAACCTCGCCTTGCCGACACCGCTTGCGACCGTGTTGCAAGCCTTGAGCGGGAAGGAGCCGAGTTGAAGGGGCGGCTGGAGGTTGTTGAGAGACACGCCCGGCAACAAGGCCGTTCCCGTGCCGACCTTGCTCGTGTGTGCGCAGTACGCGGAACTGCCGGCTTGCCCGGCCGCGGCGGCGCCCGCGAACGCGGCAAGCCCGAGCAGCGCGAAGGCGACGGCAAGCCTCACGTGCCGATCGTGACCTCCCTAGAGCACCGCGTCAAGCATCTGCCTCAGTGTCGGGTTCGAGTTGGCGAACCCGAACAGCATGCAGACGAACAGCAAGCGGTAGACGAACGACTCGAACCGCCTTCCGGCGGCCGCGCCCCCGGGGCGAGGCACGACCAGAAAGAGCGCGTCGAGGAGCTCGTGGCCCCAGCGTGAGAGCCGGGCGGGAACGAGCCGTCGGCCGCGGTGTGGCGTCGGCGGGCCGATCGCGATCGCATCCCGTTCCGTCGGAGCCGGAGGAGGAGTGCGGCGAGACCGCCACAGCGCGACGAGCAGGGCCAGCAACACGAGCGCGATGAGGGGACGCCAGGGGACGACCAGGTACCCCGCCACCCAGCGGTAGAAGACGACGTCGAGCACCTGCCCGACCGGGCCCCACGTACTGCCCCGTTGCTCGCGGATCCGGTAGTACGCGTCGTTCGCGACACCGAGATCACCCCGGGCCTTGGCGGTCGACTCGATCAGCGCGAGCACGGGGTCGCGAGCAGCTGTGCCGACGTGCGTGGCGGCGGCGGGATCCAGGACAAGGTCCGTGGCAACGATCTGTTCCAGGTCGAGCGAAGCTGGCGATGAGGCGAACGTGGCGTTCTCGAACGAGAGCGTCCCTCCCGCAGCACGGAAGAAGGTGAACCTCGCCATGCTCGAAAACGTCGCGTACGTGAAGTCGGTCGACGGGCCGCTTGCGTAGTTGAACGAGGCCAGGGACAAGAACGTCGCAGCGCGGAAGTTCGTCACCGTCGAGAACCGGGCACTGTCGAACGTCGCGTCGGCGAAGAAGCTCGCACCGTCGAAGTCGGCTTCGCTGCCGAACCGCGCCAGCTGGAACGTCGCGGGGCCGAGAAAGGAGCTCAAGTCGAAGTCCGCGGAGTCTTTGAAGGTCGCCAGCGTGAAGTCGACCGTGCCATTGAACATCGTGTTCTGCTGCGTTGGTACTGCCGGCGGAAGCACGAAGATGAACACCACCGGCCCCTCGAATGTCGCACCCGCCATGACGACCGAGCCGTCGAACGTCGATCCGCTCAGATTCACGGTGCGCTTGAAGTCTGTGTCGCGCGCCAACAGGCCACCGTCGAACGTGCAGTGCGTGCACTCGAAGGGATTCGTGAGTGTCTTTCCACTGACGACGACGGTCTTATGGAACTCCACATTCTTGAGCGGTTTCCCGGCCAGCAACCGACCGAGCTTTGTCGACCTCTGCATCGTCCTGAGCTGCAACGGCCTGGCTGCGCCCGGTGGAGCGACCACAAGCGCGGCCGCGACCAGCGCCAGACCCGCGGCCGCAGCGGCCCAACGCCTCCGATGAGCGATCGACGTGTGGTGCAAATCAGCCAGCCTTGCCCCGGCAGGGTACGCCCGCAGGTCGGACGGCCTGGCGCCGGCAGCTACTTCGACTTCTCGGCCGGCACCGTCTGGAAGGAGATCTTCCCGCCCGGCGCGCCCGTCGTGACCTGGAGCGGCTTCCCCGCCTTCGGCAGGTGCCGGTAGTCGACGATCGCGAGCTGGCCGCGCTTGAGCAGCAGCTTGCCCGTCGCCCACACGGATTCGCCCTGCGGCGTCTCGCGCACCACGGACAGGACGTAGACCGCATAGCCCGTCTTGGCGATGTTCCCTTTCGTGCCCCGCGTGTCGATCGCAAAGTAGCCCGACTGTTTGTCGATGTACATCGTCAGCCTGGAGCCGCCCTTCACGCCCACCGCGACGGAGGCGAAGGCGTAGCTGGTCCGACCCTCCTGGATCGCGCTCACGAGGAGCGGGGTCTGGTCATGGTGCGGATCGGTGTGGAACGTGAAGCCGGTCGCGCCGCCGCGGAAGTCGACCACGTTCGTCTCGCCCGGCTTGAGCTGGATGTCGTCGGCCTGGGCGTACAGGCCGGGGCCGATCAGGTCGACCCGTTCCTTGTCCGGCCTGGCCAGGTCCGAGCCGTCGAGCGTGACCGAGACGGCCGTCGCCGGCGGGATCAGGTAGGTCGGCTCGGGGGCCTCGGCCCAGTTCTGCGAGGTGATCGTCGACTGGATGCGCACGCCCGGGATGCCGTTGACGACGCGCCCGCCGACGAACCCGGTGACGCGACCCTGGTCGTCGCGCAGGATCAGGTGCCCGTGGTTCGCCGGATTGCCGATCAGCGTGAGCTGGTCGTAGCGCTGGCCGGGGGCGAGCACGGAGCCGGTCTGGGACGAGTTCGCCCGCTGCGAGCCGTTGCAGAACGGGCAGGGCTGCCGGACGAGGCCCGGCGTCGTCGGGAGCAGGAACAGCGACCGCGTCCGCGCGTCGCCGTCGTACAGCTCGCTCGTGTCGCTCGGATCGGGGCCGCCGACGTAGCGCCAGGTGTCCGCCTGCGTGTTCACCCGGATCGCGCGGATCACGCCAGGGAAGTTGTTGTCGTAGATGAGGATCGCGAACGTGCCCTGGCCCTTGTCCTCGACGGCGAACGGCGTCACGGCGTGGCCCCCGGTGCCGTCACGCTTGAAGATCGCGATCGTGTAGAGCTCGCGGCCGCCGTTCAAGACGGCGATCAGCTTGCGCAGCACAGCGGTGGGCGTCCCCGTCACCCGCTTCTGCTCCACGGACGGCAGGTCCTGGAACGTCCAGTCCTCCGCCAGCAGCGACTGGAGGCTCACGTTGTTGCGGATCGGCAGCGAGATCGTCGTCTTCGCGCCGTAGTCCTGCGTGTGCCGGTAGTGCGAGAAGAACTCGAGCGCCGTCACCGAGAAGCCCATGCAGTGACCGCCGGCCATCCTCGAGTTCTCGGCCGCCATCCACTCCTGGGCGACGGACGTCAGCTGGCAGCGGGCACCCGTGCCCCGGGCGCACACCTGGGTCCCGAACAGGTCCTCCAGCTGCGCCGCCGTCAGGTTCTGCGGGCCGACGTCGTTGCCGTAGTTCTCGAAGCCGAAGCCGTCGACCCACGGTCGGAAGCCGTCGTCGGCGACGATGTTCCCGGTCGGCGTATAGCTCGCGACGGTTCCGGCCGAGCGGTTCGCGGCGTTGCCCCCGCCGAGCAGCCCCGGCGTGCGCCGGGTCGGCGGGGCGGGCTTGATCGAGTGCTTGCTACTGCCGCCGCAGCCGGCCGCGACGACGACAGCGATCAGCGTTGCAGCCGCGCCGAGAGCCGACCAGCGGTTCGATCCGAAACCCACTCGCGGCACCCTGACAGACCGCCACGCCCGGCGCAAAGACGGCCTCAGCCCCGGCTCAGCAGCGCGGCGGCGATCGCCGCCTGGCCGTAGCTGATCCCGCCGTCGTTCGGCGGGACGCGGCGGTGGCTCAGGACTCGGAAGCCGAGCTGCTCGAGACGCCGTCGCGTCGAGGCCAGCAGCCGCAGGTTCTGGAAGCTGCCTCCGCTGAGAACGACCGTGCGCGGCTGGGCCGCCTCGGCGCAGGCGCGGGCGCTCGCCGCGGCCACGGTCTCGTGGAAGGCGGCCGCGATCTGCTCGCGCGGGCGGCCGGCGGCGAGGTCGTCGTGGACGGCGCCGACGAGGGCGGCACCGTCGCCGAAGCGCCACTCGTAGGGCTCGGCCTCCGTCCCGTCGGCGAGCTGCTCCAGCTCGATCGCCGCCTGGCCCTCGTAGCTCACCTGCTCGCGGACGCCGAGCACGGCGGACACGGCGTCGAACAGACGGCCCATGCCGGACGAGAGGGGGGCGTTCACCTTCAGGCTGGGACGCACCTCCGGCCAACGCTCGAACGGGACCGGCCGGCCAGCCAGCTCGAGATAGACGGCCGCCATGCGCCACGGATCGCGGATCGCGGCCTCGCCACCCGGCAGCGGCACCGGGTCGAGGTGCGCGACCCGCTCGAGCTCGCGCAGGTCGCAGCGCAGGAGCTCGCCGCCCCAGAGCGTGCCGTCGGTGCCGTAGCCCGTCCCGTCGAAGACGAGCGCGAGCGCCGGCCCGTTCTCGCCGTGCTCGGCCAGGCACGCGGCCGCGTGCGCGTGGTGGTGCTGGACGCCCAAGAGCTCGGCGTCCTGCTCGAGCGCCCACTTCGTCGCCAGGTACTCGGGATGGAGGTCGTGCGTGATCGCGGGCTCCTCGATGCCGAGCATGTGCAGGTAGAGCTCGAGGTCGCCCACGAAGGCGCGGTAGGCGAGCTCGGAGTCGAGATCGCCGAGGTGGGCCGAGAGGAAGGCCTCGCCGCCGCGCGCGACGCAGAACGTGCTCTTCAGCTCGGCGCCCGTTGCCACCAGGGGCCGGGCCGCCGCGACCGGGAGCGGCAGGGCATCGGGGACGAAGCCCCGCGATCGGCGGACCGGGAACGCGACGCGGACGACGGAGTCCTCGCAGCGGCGGTGGATCGGCCGGTCGTGGGCGAGGAAGGCGTCCGCGATGCTGCCGAGGCGCTCGCGGGCCTCGTCGTCCTCGTAGGCGATCGGCTCGTCCGAGCGGTTGCCGCTCGTCATCACGAGCGGTCGTCCGCAATCTGCCAGCAGCAGGTGGTGGAGCGGCGTGTACGGGAGCATCAGGCCGAGCCANNTCGGCGAGCGCCGCCGGCTCGGCGGCCATGACCGCGAACGGCTTCTCCTCGCGGTGCTTGCGGCCTCGCAGCCGGGCGACCGCGTCCTCGTTCGCCGCATCGCAGGCGAGGTGGTAGCCGCCGAGCCCTTTGACGGCGACGACGGCGCCTCCGGAAAGCAGCCCGACGGCCTCCTCGAGCGGCATCGAGAGCCGCGGCCCGCACACCGGGCAGGCGATCGGCTCGGCATGGAAGCGACGGTCGGTCGGGTCCTCGTACTCGCGCCGGCACTCGGCGCACATCGGGAAGCCGGCCATGGTCGTGTTCGGGCGGTCGTACGGCACCCGGCGGACGATCGTGAACCGCGGCCCGCACTGCGTGCAGTTGACGAACGGGTAGCGATGGCGCCGGTCGGCCGGGTCGAAGAGCTCCCGCAGGCACTCGTCGCAGGTCGCCGCGTCGGCGGGAATCGGCGCAGTCAGGCCGGTGGCCACGCTCGCCTCGATCCTGAACCCGCGCTCGCCGCTCGCCGGGACCGCCTCCGCCGTCACCGAGTCGACGCGCGCGAGCGAGGGCGCTTCCGCGCGCAGCGCCGAGGCGAAGGCGTCGAGCGCGCCCGGCTCGCCCTCGGCCTCGACGACGACGCCCTCGCCGTCGTTGAGCACGAAGCCGTCCAGCCCGTGACGGTGGGCGAGACCGTGCACGAACGGCCGGAACCCGACGCCCTGGACGACGCCGAGGACTCGAAACCGGCGCCGGACTCTCGTCACCGTGACCATTCTCGCGGCTACGCGCCCGTCGGGAAACCCACAGCACCGCTCAGCGGCTCCCCCGATTCCCCGGGCACCGCCGTCCTGGAGACTGAAAGACGAAAGGAGAGCTATGTCGCAACAACCATCCTTCAGCTCGGAAGAGGCACGCCGGATCGGCGAGGAGGTCGGAGTCGACTGGGCGACGGCGCCCTTCGACGTCGAGCAGCTCCGGAAAGGCATGGGCGTGGAGCTCGAGCACGGGCTGCGCGACCCGGCGACCGACGTGACCGGGAACGACCCGGTCTTCACCGCCAAGATCGCGCTCGCGCACCTGAACGAGTTTCCCGACTACTACACGCGTCTCGAACACATGGAGGAGGAGGCGAAGGCCGAGCTTGCCGCGCGTCTCGGCTTCGTCGTCTCGCCGGCCGAGCTCTAACGATCCGCTGAACGACTCCAACTTCCCCTTGAACGACGAGCGCCCGCCGATCTGTCCCGCCTGCGGTGTGACGATGGTGCCGGCGGAGCTCAGCGCCCGGGGCGCACGCGACCGCGACTGGGTCTGCCTCGAGTGCGAGGAGACCGCCGAGGCGGACGAGGTCTGAGCGACAATCTCTGGATGAAAGTGCCGCCGGCCGGCTAGAAGCCAGGCAGCGCGCAGGCCGCGCCGCCCGGCAGGGTTTGAACCCAACCGGCCCGCCGTTGGTCACGTTCGCAGCGCTTACGTCGTCCGGCGGCGGCTTCTTCAACACCCCTGACCTTCTGCGTCCCCGCCTGGCACGTGGCCGAAGAGCTGCCCAGCGTGACGATGGTGGCCGACACGCAGAGGTACTGAGGGCCCGGATAGAGGGGAGACCTTCTTCTCGCTCGCCTTGCACTGCGAGAGATCGGTCACATAGCGCATCTGCCCGCTCGGAATGGGCGAGCACATCGACTCGATCTGCGTCGGCTCCGACGCCGCGCTCCCCGAACCCGCCAGCCCGGCCACAAGGGCGCCCGAAACCAGGAGCAGGGCAACGACTAGGCCGCCCGCCCGCCTCCGCCGATTCAGGAGTCGAACGATGAGGCCACCCCAACACGCTCGACGGCAACCTCTGAGCAAGCGTTTCTAGAGAGTGGGCACAGGCATCTCCGCTTGCGATTCCAGGCCGGCCAGCAGGTTCCAGCGCGCGTCCACATGAGCCTGGATCGAGTCGATCTCCTCGGCCGAGAGGTGGCTGAAACGTCCCTGTGTCTCGAGGAATTCCCGCACCGGCACTTCGTGCTTCGGCCGGAATGTGATCCTCCACTTTCCGTCGTCGCAGGCGAAGAGGGGGAAGTATCGCGACTCGACGGCGAGACGCGATATCTCCGTCGACTGAGCCGTCGGGTATCTCCAACCCGGCGGGCAGGCGCCGAGGATGTGCAGGAAGCGAAAGCCCCGCAGCTCCGCGGCTCTGGTCACCTTCGCTCTGAAATCTCGCAGCATCGGCACCGAGCCCAGGGCGAGCGTCGCGACATACGGGATCCGGTGGGCCGCCATGATCCGGGCGATGTCCTTCTTCTGCCCCGCCCTCGGAGAGCCCGCCGGCGTCGTGGTCGTCCAGGCGCCTTCCGGGGTCGCTCCGGACTTCTGGACGCCGGTGTTCATGTACGCCTCGTTGTCGTTGAGGACGTAGATGATGTCCTCGTTCCTCTCCGCGGCCGCGGAGACGCCGGAGAACCCGATGTCGCACGTCGAGCCGTCTCCGCCCCAGACGACCACGTTCGTGGTGTCGCCGAGGCCGCGCAACCGCAGCGCCGCCTTGATCGCGGACGCCTCGGCCGCCGCGGAGGCGAACGGCGTCAGGTGGACGGCGACCTTGAACGCATTGACGGGCCAGATGCCGGCGATGATCGTCCAGCACGAGGCCGGGATGACCAGGACCGTCTTCGCCGCCGGCGCGGCCGCGGCCAGGCCGCCGAGCACGTGACGGATGTTGATCGCGGGCACACAGCCGGCGCAGGCGCTGTGGCCGGGGAGGAGAAGCCGCTCCTCGCCGACCAGCTCCTCGAGCCAGGCGGCCATCGCTACACCCCCTCGGGAACGTACATCGGCCCGAGGCCGCCTCTCGCGGCGCTGCTCGAGCGCGCCTGGTGCAGAGCCCAGCGCAGCGTGGCCGGGGTCACTTCCGTTCCGCCGATCCCGCAGATGAAGTTCGTGACGGCGCTCGCGTGCTCGAGACGGAGCGACCTCACGTCGCCGCCCAGCGGCCCGAACGAGCCGAAGGCCGACGCGCGGTCGACGACGCAGACGCTGCCGGCCCGCGAGAGGACGGACGACAGCTCCGCGGCCGGGAACGGCCTGTACGTGTGGACACGGACGATCAGGAGTTCTCCGTCGTCGTCGAGGAGTTCTCGGGCCGAATCTCCGATCGTTCCGATCGAGACCAGAGCCGTGTCTGCTTCCGGATTGCCGCCGCTCTCGAGCGCGCCGATCTTTGTCCGTCCGAAATGCGAGCCGAATTCCGAGCCGACAGTCTCGATGACATTCCTCGCCTCGTCCATCGCATCTGCGACGTTGCGCTGGAACGCGGCGTACTCCTTCGGCTCCGGCAGCCCCGAGAACGCGCGCGGCACGTCCGGGTCGAGCACCCATTCCTTCGGCGGACGAAACTCGGGGATGAACGCGTCCACCGCCGCCTGATCCGGAACGTCGACGACCTCCGACGTGTGCGAGAGCAGGAAGCCCTCGGCGCAGACCATCACCGGCAGCAGGACGGTCTCGGCGATCCGGTACGCGCAGAGGATGCTGTCCATGACCTCCTGCGCCGACGAGCAGTACAGCTGGATCCAGCCGGTGTCTCGCTGGCTCATGCTGTCCGAGAGATCGGGCTCGAGGCTCCAGGGAGCGAACACGGACCGGTTGACGTTGACCATCACCAGCGGCACGCGCTCCCGCGACGCGCGGTGGAGCTGCTCGTGGGCGTACAGCAATCCTTGCGAGGACGTCGCGGTGAACGTCCGAACCCCGACCCGGGACGCCGCGATGACGTACCCGAGCATGGAGTGCTCGCTGTCGAGGTTCGCGTATTCGACATCGTCTCGCCCGGCGACGAGCTCCGCGAGCCGCTCGACGATGAGCGTCTGCGGGGTGATCGGGTAACAGCCGATCGCCTGGGCGCGTGCAAGCACGACCGCGTACGCCGCGGCCTCGTTCGCGGTCATGACCGTCCGTCCGCGCGGCAGCGACTGGCTCATAGGCCATCCTCCGGCCTATGAGCGGGGAGGGGCCGGGGGGAACCGGGAGGTTCCACCAGCCAAATCGGCCGCTGGAAGAAGGGGGCTCGTGGGGGAAACATGGTTTCCTCCACGGGAGCGAGCCGAAGGCGAGCGACGCTCATGCGCTCACCTCTTCCATCGTGATCGCGTCTCGGACCGGGCACACGACCTCGCAAATGCCGCAGCCTTTGCAGTAGAGATAGTCGATGACCATGGCGTGATCGGTCCTCGCAATTGCTCCTTCCGGACAGAACAGCGCACAGAGCGCGCAGGCCGTGCATTCGCCGGTGAGGACCGGTCGGTCCTCCGACCACGAGCCGGTGTGGTTGAGAAGCGAGTCCGTCCTGCTCACCGGAAAGCGCGCATGGCTCTGTCGCCGCCCCGAGACAGCGGGGCCGGTGGCAGGCTCGACCGCGGTGTCACCGGCGACCCGGCGCTGGACCGTGCACCGCTCGTAGCCCTCTCTGGCGGCGACGACGTTGGCCTCGGCCCTCGTGCCCATGCGAGACACGATCGCCTGCTCCAGGAACTCCAGCCCATCCGGAACGAGAAGCCTGACGCAGGCGCCGAGCACGGCCACGTTGCCCATCGGCCGGCCTTCGGAAGAAAGGACGCTATTGCGGCGCGCGATGAACGAGCCCGGGACGCGCGCGATCTCGTACGGGCCGACGTGCGGAAAGCGCGTCTCCCGATTCAGGAGGATCAGTCCGCCGGGCCGTACGCAACCGATGATCTCCGGGGACGGCGGCGAGGCGGAGATGACGACGAGAACGTCGCACTCCCGCACCTTGTAGCGGCGGTGAATGGGTGCCTCGTCCCATCTCAGGAAGGCCGAGATCGGCGCGCCGCGCCTCTCGGCCTTGAACTCGGGGAAGCTCTGAACCCAGTATCCCGCTCGAGCGAGGGTGTCGGCCAGAAGCTGCGACGCAAGGACGACTCCCTGACCGCCTCGGCCTACGAACAGCATCTCCTTCACGCGGGTCGCTCCTCCGCAGAAGCTTTCGTTCATCGAACGCCCCAAGCGTCCCCGACGCCGATCGACCCGGCATCCGTGCCGGCGCGGATCGCCGCGCGGAGAAATACGTGCTAACGGCCCGTCGCGTTGGCGACGAACGAGGCGATCGCCTCCGTGAACTCCCTCCGGCTCGTTTCCCAGGCGTAGAACATGTGCCCTCCGCCGAAGTGCCGGACGGTCAGGCGTTCAGCCATGTCCGCGTCGAGCCGCATCAGGTTCCGCAGCCGGTCGCTCGCGTAATACGGGGTCACGAGGTCGTACCGGCCGTGCGTGATGAACGCCTTCATGTGCGGGTTGAGCGACATGCCGTAGCGGAAGTCGTCCGTGGCGCCGGGCGGCAGGGCGAAGAAGTGCTGTTCGGTGTCTTCCTTCCAGGCCTTGTTGACCTCGTAGCTCAGAACCGTGTACTCGCGATCGGTCTCCACGCCGATCTCGGAGCGGAGCTGCCGATTGATCGCCATCGTGTACGCGGGGCTGATCCCCGCGAGGGTCGGATCCGGGCCGGCGAACGACTCGCGATCGGGGAACGGGTCGGTGGTGGTGATCGTCGCGTCGTAGAGGCCGAGCACCTTCCGCTCGTCGCGGAGGAGCTCGCGCGAGAACGTGCTGATCGTGATCCGCCCTTCGGCGCGGGAGACCAGGTCGAGGGGGAGCCCGACGAGATCGGCCAGCCGTGTCAGGGTGCGATCGCGTTCGGTCGGCGGCATCGAGGCACCGCGGGTGAGGAACGAGGCATAGTCGCCCGTCGCGAACTCCTCGGCTGCGGGCAACACCTCGTCAAGTGGAGCGCCGGCGGCGAACGCGCGCGAGCGACCGTGATGGGCGGCGGCGGCGGCCATCGTCGGCAGGACGTCCACCCAGGCGAGGACGTCGTAGTCGCTGGGGGCCAAAGACGAGAGCTCGAGCGCGGGCGAGATCAGGATTGCCCCGTTGAGCCCGATCCCGGCGCTCTCCTGAAGCATCCGCACGAGGCGTCCTACGCGATACCCGCCGTAGCTCTCGCCCGCGATGAAGACAGGCGATCCCCAACGGCCGTTGTCCGAGAGCCAGCGCCCCATGAACTCGCACAACGACTCGAGGTCGCGCTTCCGCCCGAAATACTCCTTCGGGTCGGTCTCGTCGTCTTTCTTCTTGTCGTCTTTCGTCGCGTCGCCCTTCTCGTCTTCGATCACGCGGCTGAATCCCGTTCCCACCGGATCGACGAACACGAGGTCGGCGAAGGCGAGCCAGGACGCCTCGTTCTGCACGAGTCGAGGAGGCATCTCCGGGAGCGTGCCAT
>PLBK01000032.1:18631-19394 GCA_003134505.1 Actinomycetota bacterium
TGATCTCCGCCCCCGGCGGTGGCTCGTGATCTGGCTTGGCGCCGGGCTTCTCGTCCTGCGTGCTCTGGTCGGTCATGGCGGGGACGCTAGCTGCTCGAACCGCGCCGTGAAGTGCCGCAGCGTCTGTGGCTCCCACGTGATCCGGAGCCCGCGCAGGCCGGCGGCCCGCCCGGCGATCTCAGCGCCGATCTCGATGACGTAGTCGATGTGGCTCTGGGTGTAGGTGCGGCGTGGAACGGCGAGCCGTACGAGATCCATCGCCGCCGGGGCTTCGCTCCCGTCCGGCTGTCGTCCGAACATGACCGTGCCGATCTCGCAGGCGCGGATTCCACCGGTGACGTAGAGCGCGACCGCGAGCGCCTGGCCGGGATACTCGAGCGGCGGAATGTGCGGCAGCGCCGCGCGTGCGTCGATGTAGACGGCGTGCCCTCCGGGTGGTTGCAGGATCGGGAGGCCGGCGCGTTGCAGTCCCTCCCCGAGGTAGGCCGTGGAGCGGATCCGGTAGCGGAGATAGTCGTGGTCGACTGCCTCCCGGAGCCCCTGGGCGATCGCCTCCAGGTCACGTCCGGCGAGGCCACCGTAGGTGGGGAAGCCTTCGGTGAGGATCCCCAGGTTGCGGCAGCGATCCGCCAGCGCGTCGTCGTTCAGCGCCAGCCAGCCGCCGATGTTGGCGAGCGGGTCCTTCTTCGCGCTCATCGTCATCCCGTCCGCGAGCGACGCCGTCTCGCGGACGATGTCGGCGACCGCGACGTCGCCGTAGCCG
>PLBK01000023.1:0-24547 GCA_003134505.1 Actinomycetota bacterium
CCTCGAGGTGAAGTTCGACTAAGGCGACCATGCCGAGGTATCTAACTCAGCGAACAGCGCGACTCGGTCTATCACGGTAGCTATGGATGCCAGAAGCGAGCCGCCGGCGATATCATCGATACGGACACGGCTTTCTGTCTCGGAGGCTCAGCACGCCGAGCCGAAGTGGGGAGTCGCCACCATGCTCCCGCCGCTCACGCCGACATAGACCGTCTCGCGCCGCAGCGACGGCAAGAGGTCGGCCAGACCGGATTGCCGCATCCAGTAGCACAGAAACAAGGGACTGCCGCCCCAAACGAGCAGAGCGTCAACCTCCCGGACCACCGGGACCCAATGCTCTTCTTTGACGCTGGGCAGAGCGGTGAGCTCTAGCACTCCCAGCGACTTCCAACCCAATCCGCACATGGGGCTGGGGGCTGATCCGCTGATGAACCGGTAGACGTGTGAAGGTCCGCCGGGGAAGGGCTGCACCCCGGTGGGAATGCAGAGGGCGCTGGACTCGGCAATCGGTTTGCCCAGCAGGTCGACCAGCGCGTCGTGGATGCTCGTGTTGCTGATGCCGCCGGACGTGAGAAGAAACCTCATGCTGCCTCCCGGAGTCACTACTGCAGGCGAGCTTTCTAGGCGCTTACGGATCCGTACGCCGTAGAGACTGGCAGACCACCGAAAACCCATCGGCACCGACCAGATCCAGTGTTCGGGGATGACGCCTGATCGCGCTGCGATGGTCATGCCGGGCGCATCACCGCGACCCAGCACCGTTCCTGGCGTTCCGGTGCGGCGCGTGGCCGGAGGCGCGAACGCCGTGCCCCGATTACCATCGGCACCCGTGGCCGAGGGCGTCGTCATCCGTCCCGAGCGCGACGCGGACCATCCCGTGATCGCAGAGGTGGTCCGCGCGGCATTCGTCGGACACCCCGACGAGGTCGCGTCGTTCGTCGAGCGCATTCGGGCGTCGGAGCAGTTCATTCCCGAGCTGGCGTTGGTCGCCGAGGACTCCTCCGGTGTGATTGCTCACGTGATGCTGAGCTGGGTCGGCGTTGAGGGCGGATCCCGTACAAGGATCCTCAATCTCACGCCGATGTCGGTTCGGCCTGACCGCGAGCGCATCGGTGTGGGGTCACGGCTGATCCGGGACGCGCTCGGCCGCGCCGAAGCAGCAGGCGAGCCTGCCGTCATGGTTCAGGGCCATCCCTCGTACTACCCTCGCTTCGGCTTCGAGCGGGCGAGCGCGCTTGGATTCATCGCCCCGTATCCGATGCTCGACGAGGCTTTCATGGTCAAACGGCTGCCGGGATACAGCCCCGACCTCGCCGGTCGGATCGTCTATCCGGCCGCGTTCGACGCTCTCGGGTACTAACGACCGGTCCGAGAAGAGCGGCACTCTCGGCGGGTCGCAACGCGCCTAACGAAGTCCCCGAGCGTCGGCTACGAGAGCCTCGGCTGCGCGAGCGTGTTCGTCCCTGACGCCCGAGCTGCTCGGCCTGAAATGCTGGCGTGGACAAGTCGGAGCACTGCGGGTGAGCCGAGGTAGGGGGTCGACGCCGAGGAAGATGTAGCCGCGGAGGCCTTCACTTACCCCCCCGATGCGAGCCGGAACCTTAGATAGAACGCCGCAAACACAAGGACGATGCCGACATTTGCTATCAGCCGCTCCCAGAGCTGATGCCTGAAGAACAGGACATCCACGCCCACCACAACGGCTACCAGAGTAAGCACGTAAAGCGCGACGGCGGCCTGTCTTCCCACTGTTTCATCCTACGTATTGGCGGTTCTCCCGAGGTGGGTCGCGCCGTGCGGTGCCGGGCGGAGTCGCGCCCCCATGGGCGAGAGTGCTCCTCCTCGACCAGCTTGGTGGGGATGGCGACGAAGATAGGGTAACCGCGTGGAACAGGGCCAACGGCGACTGGATTGCCGGACTCGAACGAGTCAGCGGGAGCGCGGCCATTGGCCCGCGTGACACACGCGGGCTGCACTCATGACCCGATCGTTTGCGCGGAATGTCACGGCACTGAGGGCCCGAGCCCGACTGAGGAGGCGGTAGCTGTCGATGGTTCGCCTGGACCTGTGTCGAACGAGAACGGCGGGTAGGCGTCGACGAGCGACGCGAGGTAGGCGAGCAGCCGCGCCTCCCAGCGGACCACGCCGGATTGGAAGTTCCAGAGGCGCTCCGGGTTGAACAGGATCGAGATCGCAGCGATCAGCCAGACGAGCGAGCTGACGATGCCGAGCAGGCCGAGCACGAGCGCGCTCGGGATCGCCTTCACGATGCGCAGCAGCGCCGTGCCGACGGTCGGCGAACCGGCGGGAAGAATCTCGAGCCGCATCGGCTTGCCATCCTTCTGCGCGATGAGGATCGCGGCCGCAGCCGGCAAGCCGAGGTAGACGAGGCCGAGCCCACCGCCGGAGCCCACGGTCCAGGACGCGAGCACGAGGATCAGGATGCGCAGGAACACGTGCGCGCGGCTCATCGTCGCCGGCCGCTCGAGCTCGAACGTGACCGGGTAGGCGGTCATGCGGGCACGTCTGTGCCGAGCGCGGCAGGCTGTGACAAGACGGGGGCTTCCACCTCGACGTGCGGCAGCCAGCTGAGCCAGTTGGGTAGGTACCAGCTCCAGCGGCCGAGGAGGACGAGCGTGCTCGGGAGCACGACCGTGCGGATCAGGGTGGCGTCGAGCAGGAGCGCGACGGCAACGCCGAAGCCCATTTCCTGGAACTGGACGAGCTGCCCGCGGGCGAAGCCGGTGAAGACGACGATGATGATCAGCGCCGCGCCGGTGATGATGCGCGCTGTCGAGGAGACGCCGGTCACGACAGCATCACGGGTGGAGCCGGCGCGGTCGTAGCGTTCCTTGATCCGGCTCATCAGGAAGACCTGGTAGTCCATCGAGAGGCCGAACAGCACAGCGAAGAGGAACAGCGGCACCCAGGCGTCGATCACGTGCACGTGCTGGAAGCCGAAGAACTTCGTCGCGAAGCCGTGGATGAACACGAGCGTCAGCAGCCCGTAGGCCGCACCGACCGAGAGCAGGTTGAGCAGGATCGACACGACCGCGACCACCACCGAACGGAACGCGATCGTGAGCAGGATCAGGCTGAGCACGAACACGAACGCGAACACGAAGGGCGTCGGCCCGGTCACGGCATCGAAGTACTCGGCGTTCTGCTCGGTCTTGCCGCCGACGAGCACGTGCGCGCCCGTACCGGCGAACGCAGCCGGGATCAGGTGCGAGCGGAGGTCGCGGACCGCGCGAATCGCGGCCCCGGCAACCGGGTCGCCCTGCACCGGCACGGTCAGAACGGCGGTGCGGTGCGTCGTCGAGACCTGGATCTGGCCGGCGCCGAATCGCGGGTCGGCAGCGAGGCGCCGCTCGAGCGCGACCAGGTCTGGCTGCACCGAAGCGGTACCGCCCTCGACGACGATCTGTGCCGGATAGGGGCTCTGGGTCGGAAACGCGCGCTGAAGCGCGAGGTATCCCTGTTTGGACGGCGAGCTGTTCGGGAGCGTCGCGACGCCGCTGGCGCCGATGTGCAGTCCGAGCACCGGCACGGCGAGGGCGATCATCCCTCCGGCCGTGACGGCGAGGCTCAGACCCGGCCTGCGCAGGACGCGCTCGACGATCGCCCGCCAGTAGCGTCCTCCGTTGGGATCGCCATGCCCGAGGTTGCGGCCGAGCACCGGGATCCGCAGCGCGTTGACGCGGTCGCCGAGGAGTCCGAGGAGCGCCGGCAGCAGCGTCAACGCAGCGACGACCGAGACGACGCCGACGATGATCGCGCCGGCAGCGAGGCTCCGCATGATGCTCGTCGGAACGATCAAAAGGCCGAGTAGCGCCACCACGAAGGTGCTACCGCTGAAGAGCACCGCCCGGCTCGCAGTCGCTCCCGTGAGCGCGATCGCGATCTCCTGGGCGGCGCCACCCGCGCGTTCCTCCCGGTAACGGGAGATGACGAAGAGCGTGTAGTCGATCCCGAGCGCGAGCCCCATGCCGAAGAGCATGTTCACGATGAACACGGACAGGCCGAACTCGAGCGAGAGCAGCGTCACGAGGCCGAGCCCGACCATGATCGAGATGATCGCCACAAGCACAGGGATGAGCCCGGCGACAACCGCGCCGAACACGAGCAACAAGATCACGAGCGCAGCCGGGAGCCCGAAACCGAGTTCGCCGTGCTTCAGGTCGCTCGTCGAAAGCGTGTTGAAGTCATTTCCAGCGGTGTGGTCACCGGTGACCGCGACCTGGAAGCCCGCCGTCTGGCTGACTGTCTGCGCCAGCGCGACCACTGGCTTGATCTTCGCGTCACTGCCGACCAGGATCGGGAGCAGAACCGCGTGCCGATTCTTCGAGACGACCGGCGGCGTCACCACATTCGACACCTTCCCGATCGTGCGCAGTCCGCCGATCAGTTTGGCCACGAACGCGTCGAACTGCGGGCTGCCAGCCGTGTATCGGTCGGAGGTGACAATCATGACGTCGCTGGACTGCCGCCGCAGCTCAGCCGAAGTGCGTGGAAATGCCGCCGCGATCGCTGCCGCGGCGCGCGCCGACTCCGGACTGCCAGTCACCGACGCGGTCGAGGTCAGCCCGTGCAGCGACGTCGCCGCGAGCACGAGCGCCGCGACGACCACAACACCCCACACCGCCAACACCCGGCGCGGATGAGCCGAACAGGCGCGAGCGATTCGCTCCGTCAACCCCTGAACTGCGGACAAGCCACTCGCCGCTGAGGACCGGGATTCAGGCGCTTCGGGCATGTCTCCTCCGGATGATCGACGGTGATCGCCGGCCGAGCCTGCATCGGAGCGGCAGTGAACGTGCTCCAACCCGCGATGCTTGTGGGGAGAAGATTCAGTCGGATCGCACGGTTTGGGACCCCGCAAGCACTCCAGCAGTACCGATGACTACGGCACCGCCGAGCGAGAGGCTAGCACCGCCACCGTTCCCGTCAAACCCGTCGTCAGCGGCGGCCGCTCTTCAGATCGACCCAAGACGCTCCGACCCTCGGGTCGACCCAGGTCTGCCCGGCGCCGCACTGAATCACCCGCGACGCCGTCTCGTCACTGATCGCCCTCTTCACTTCGACGGGAATCAGCTCGCGTCGACGGAAGATGCTGAGAGCCCGACCAAGCACGAGTCCGATGCTACCCGCGGTGGCGACGCTATACTGAACCCAATGGTTCAGTATCAGCAGATCGACCGCACCTTCGCCGCACTCGCGGATCCCACGCGCCGGAGCGTGCTCGAGCGCCTCGGCCACGGCACCGCGACGATCAGCGAGCTCGCCGAGCCGTTCGGGATCTCGCTCACCGGGATCAAGAAGCACGTGCGGCTGCTCGAGGACGCCGGGCTCGTCACCACCGAGAAGGTCGGGCGGGCTCGCCGGTGCAGCCTCGGCCCGCAACACCTCGACGACGTCCACGAGTGGATCGAGCTGCAGCGGCGGATGCTGGACGCGCGCCTCGACCGGTTCGGGGAGCTACTCGAACGCACGACGAAAGGAGACGAGCAATGACCACCGATCGAGAGCAGGCGCGGGAGACCACGGTCACGACGCCCACCGACCGAGAGATCCACGTCGAGCGGGTGTTCGACGCGCCACGCGAGCGGGTGTTCGCGCTCTTCAACGATCCGGCGCTCATCCCCGAGTGGTGGGGCGACAACACGATCGTCGACCAGATGGACGTCAGGCCGGGCGGGAGTTGGCGGTTCGTCGCCCGGAACCCGAACGGCTGGGAGATGGCGTTCTCCGGGACGTACCGTGAGGTCGTCGCGCCCGAACGGGTGGTGCGCACCTTCGAAATGGAAGGGATGCCCGGCTCCGACCTCGTCGAGACCGTCGTCTTCGAGGACCTCGGCGAACGCACGAAGGTGACCACGACCATGCTCTTCGACACGACCGCGCAGCGCGACGGACTGCTCGGCTCCGGGATGCAGACCGGCGTCGTCCAGACCTACGTCCGCATCGACCAGCTCCTCGCGAAGCTCGCCTCGAACTGACCGCCTCGAACGATCACGGGCGCGTGGACGAACGTGTCGTTGCCCACCTGGGTAAGGAACCACGCCACGCCGCCGCCCGTCATCAGGTGAACCGGCACGACCATCTCGAACACGGCCCGCCCTCCCGGTGGGATCGATCCCGCCGGACGGCAGTTCAGGACGTAGGTGAACGTCGCCAGGCTCGACGGGTCGTCCTCCCTGTAGACCGGACACCGTCCGAAGCGAAAGCCTTTCCGCGAGGTATTGATCAGGGCGACCTCGAACCGGAGCACGTCACCGCGGTGGACGTAGTACCGGACCTCTCTTCCCTTGCCCTGCGGATAGGTTCGCCCGATCAGCTCCGCACGCAACGGGAGTCGAAGCTGCGGCGTCGGTGCCGGCGCCGGCACCCAGTGGGCGATTGCGAGGTCGGTCCCCAACGGGGAATCAGGCGGATTGCAGCGAGGAGCGTCTGAGCTCGGCAGTCGCACCGTGCTGCGGCTCCCGGGAAGGGTGACCAGCCAGGCAGGGGGAGGCGGGCCGCACCACTCGCTCCAGATCACCATCAACCCCGCCGACTTCCCCGGGGCGAGCGCTCGAAGAGACGAGAGCGGAGGCCGGTTCAGCGGGTCGTCGCCGTAGGCCGGAATCGAATGCACGTGAACCCGCGCCCCGGGGATGCGGATCCTCGGCACTCCGAGCAGCGAGCATGGGTAGCCGGAGACGTTCGTGACGCCGATGCCGCCGACGAGGCTGCCCGTGGCGCCGTTCCACTCGTCCGGGAGTGCCGCCCGCAGGTCCCGCGCCCGGCACGGCGTCGCGAGCGGCGGGGCCGGCGGAACCGGCGGACGCTCGGCCTTCCAGGCGATCACGCCACTGTTGTCACCGCCACAGCCGGCCACGACGAGCATCACAACCGCGAAGCAAGCGCCCGTCATGCATCGCCACAGACACGCGGGATTCACAGCGCCGATCATGCGCCCGCGTGGGTCCACGCCGGTAGATCAGCGGTTCAACTCACCCCGTCGAGTTAAGAAGCCGTTCAGGAACGGCGCCTAGAATCCGAGCTGTGCGCGGTCACGTGCTCTCGCAAGCTGCCCGCCGGAGTCGCCATCTCCTGGCACTCCTCTCGACGCTCTGTCTCTTCGTCGTCGGCTGAACGGTCGATCGCGCCCCCGTGCGGGGCGGCTCTGCAGCGGTCACCTGTCGAGTCGGCCGCCGCAAATCGGCCCGACTCTGAGCCCGCCGCCGGCTAGAGCAGCCGCCAGCTCCGGCCTTTGAGGGTGAACCCGTGGCCGGAGCGGTTTCGGCAGGTGAGGCCGCTGCTCTGCGAGACGCAGGAGAAGCCGTTGCGCCTCCAGATCTCGCCGTAGGCGAGCACGAACGGATGGCTCTGCTTGAAGACCGCGTCCGGGCCGGGGTCGCCGAAGCACGGCGCCTCCGAGCGCCCGGTGGCGAGCATGTCCACGCCGAGCCCGGGATCTCCCGCTCGGCAGGTCTTCTCGGGCAGCGGCTTCATGCCCTCGAGGACGTTGCAGCGCAGGTAGGCGGGACTGCCGCCGGAGGCCGGGTACGAGCCGCAGTGGATGTCGTTCCCAGGGGTGCGGAAGACGACGAGCGAGGACTCGGCCGCCGGTGCTCCGCCGCCGCTGGCGACGGTCGACGCAGCCGGCTTGCTCGACGACGATCCGCAGCCGGCGACCAGAGCCACGAACGAGATCAAGACAACCGGCAGACCCGCTCGGCGCACGCGGGAAGCTTAGACCGAAAGCGGATCACCGCCACGATCGCCGGACCGGGCTTCAAGGGCTGAGCGACTCGGGCCCGAGCCCGGCTGCTCAAGAAAGGGAGTCGATCCGACCCGCGACCGGGGGGGCTCCCTTTCGCTCGGCGGAACGCTGGCAGCCGACGCCGCCGCCCGTTCCGACTCGTGGCCGAAGCTGCTCGCGTTCCTCGGGCGGCTACGAGAGGCCTGAGCGCCGGCCGAACAGCACCTGGACGCCGAAGGCGCCCACGGCGCAGACCTTGGACGAGCAGTCGTGCTCCGTCGTGAGGTTGAACGCGCACGCCGCCTTCTTGCTCTTGCACCAGCCGGCGTAACTCAGCATGCGCCAGCCGGGGAAAGGGTGGGCGGTCAGGTGCACGAGCCCGTCCTTCGGGAACAAGCCGCGGCACGTGGGCGGGCAGGCGATCCCCTTCGGGCTGCTCGTGACCTTGCCCTTGCCGGTGATCACGACGAGCACGACCCGCATGATCGGAGCCGACGAGCTGCCCGCGCTGACCCACACCGACGAGACGACGAGTGCCGTGAGGAGTACGAGCGCGAGACGCTTGCTCGTCACGATGCTCGCAGGATAGCGACTCGAGACACGATGCTTCTTATACGGAAGGCGCGGCGGTCCGGATTTCGACCGGCGGTGGGCGCCGTTCGTGCCAGTCGGTCGCGCACTGGAACGTGTGAGCCGCCTGGAGGACGGTCTGCTCGTCACGCGGGCGGCCGATAAGCGCCAGTCCGAGCGGGAGCCCGTCGACGAAGCCAGCCGGGACGCTGGCCACCGGCACTCCGGCCAGGTTCCACGGCGAGTTGAACGGGATCAGCGAGAGGCGGTACGGCATCCGCTCGCCGTTGACTTCGACCTCCGTCTCGCCGATCAGCGGCGCAACGACCGGCATCTCCGGTGCGGCGAGGAGGTCGACCCGCTCGAAGACGGTGCGCAGCTCGTCGCAGAACCAGCGGCGGGCGCGCAGACCGGTGACGTGCGCTGTCCCCGGGAGCAGCAGCCCGGCTAGCAACCGCGCCCTGACGTCGTCCCCGTAGTCGGCGAGCCGCGTGCGCAGCCACGGGAGGTGCACCTCGGCCGCCTCCGTGAGCATGAGCAGCTGGTTGATCGTGCCCGACTCCTCGAGCAGCGGCACGTCGACGGACTCGATCGAGGCTCCGAGGCCTCGCAGCTCATCGACGGCGGCGTGCGCCTGGGCCGCGACGGCCGGGTCGGCGCGTCGGAAGAGCTCGTCGACGACGCCGATCCGGAGCTCGCGCACGCTCTCGATGAGATCGTACGGCTCCCCGGTGAGGGCGCTCAGGAGCAGGGCGCAGTCCGCGGCCGAGCGCGAGATCGGGCCGACGGTGTCGAGCGACCAGGACACCGGCACGACGCCGCTCGTCGGCACGAGCCCGGTCGTCGGGCGCAGGCCGGTGACGCCGCAGAAGCAGGCCGGAATCCGGATCGAGCCGGCGGTGTCGGTGCCGAGCGTGCCCGCAGCGAGGTCGGCCGCGGCCGCCGCCCCGCTCCCCCCGCTCGAGCCGCCGCAGATGCGGTCGAGGGCCCACGGGTTGTGCGCCGCGCCGAAGTGCGGGCTGGTGGTCATCGCGCCGAAGGCGAACTCGTGCGTGTTCAGCTTTCCGAGCACGATCGCTCCGGCCCGGCGGAGGCGCTCGACGCACGTCGCGTCACGCGCCGCCACGTTCCCGGCGAGGATCTTCGAGCCCGCGGTCGTCGGCACGCCGGCGACGTCGATCACGTCCTTGACGGCCAGGGGCACGCCGCGCAGCGGGCCGTCCGGGACGTGGTCGGCCTCGGCAAGCGCCTCCTCTGCGCGAACGCTGATGTAGGCGTTCAGGGCGCCGTCCACCTGCTCGATCCGCTCGAGGTACGCCTCGACCGCCTCGCGCGGCGTGAGCGCGCCGGCGCGGATGCGACGGGCGACCTCCGCCACGCTCATGCCGGTGTCTCCGGCGGCAAGCGCCGCTCGAGCTCGGCCAGTCTCGGGAGCACGACCTCGAGGAAGGCGAGCACGCCGGGCAGATCCTCGTCCTCGATGAAAACCCCCTGCTGAGCAGCGGCTGCGCGCAGGAAGTCGATGGACGGGGCCGGCACGCTGGGGCTAGACTCAGTCACGGATGCCGATCTACGAGTACCGGTGCGATTCGTGCGAGGAGCGCTTCGAGGAGTACCTCTCGACCTCCGAGAAGCCGTCGCCGCCGTGCCCGAAGTGCGGGTCGGCCAAGGTGACCAGGATGATGTCGTCGATCAACACGGAATGGCTGCCGAGCGACGTCAACTGGCACCGCATGTCGAGCTCCTGGGACTGAAACCTCCGCTCCTCCTCTCACACGGGGTCCTATAAGTCAGACTTCCGCCCGTCAACCCTGTGGCCACTGAGGAGGCGGAGATGCCGTACGCGGAGATCGACGGCGGGCTGAGGATTTTCTACGAGCTGACCGGGCCGGAGGACGGGCCCGTCGTGATCCAGTTCGGGGGCGGCCTGTTCGGGCGGCACAACTTCGGGGCCGTGAACGACGGCTTCCGGGAGGCCGGCTTCCGTCTGCTCGCCTTCGACGCGCGCGGCTACGGCGCCTCCGACCACCCGCACGAGGAGTTCACCATCGAAGGCTGGGCCCACGATGGCGTGGCGCTCCTGGATGCCGTCGGCCTCGACCGCGTGCTCGTCCACGGCACGTCGATGGGCGGGATGATCGCGATCGCGTTCACCGCGCTCCACCCCGAGCGGACGATCGCGGCCTGCGCCGACGTGGCCTTCGCCAAGCCGGACGTCTACCGGCGCACGCTGTTCCGCGTCTGGCGTCGGATGGCCGAGGCGATGCCGTGGGACGACTTCTCCGACCACGTGACGACGCAGGCGGTCGGCGCGAAGTTCCTCGAGAGCGAGGAGGGCGCGGGCACGTTCGACCTCGTCCGCACGGTGATCGGCTGGAACGACCCGTACACCGTGCGCCAGGCCTGTCTGGCCATGGAGAACATGGACCTGACCGAGCTCGTGCCGCGGATCGAGCGGCCGCTGCTGATGACGAACGGGACCCACGACATTCTCTGCCCGCCGGAGCTGGCGCCGTCGGGTCTCGGTGCGCGGCAGATGGCGGCGATGAACCCGCAGATCAGCACCCACGAGTTCCCGGACATCGGCCACGCCGACCTGCTCGAATGCCCGGCCGACGCGGTGCGCATCGTGACCGGCTTCTTCCGCGAGGCGCTCGCCGCTCGGTAACACATTGAACACTTGTGTTACAATGCAGCCGTGGATACCACGATCCGGAACCTGGACGAGGTCGCGTACCGTCAGCTCAGAGCTCGTGCCGTCCTGAGCGGCAGAACGATCGGCGACCTCGTCAACGAGGCGATCAGGTCCTATCTGGCCCGGCCCGAGCGTTCTGCGCGCGATGCGAGCCTGGCCGATCTCGCCCCGGAAGATTACGGAGAAGGGCAGGAGCATCTGAGCGAGGAGATCGACGCCGTCCTCTACGGCGCCTGAGCCACCGGCGTGGTCGTCCTCGACTCGAGCTTTCTGATCGGCTACCACAACTCCCGCGACGTTCATCACGCCGCGGCGACGGAAGCGATGAAGAGCGTGGTTGCCGGCGAGTGGGGGCGGGCGCTCTTGCTCGAGTACGTCTTCGTCGAGGTCGCGACCGTGCTGCTCGCCCGCCGAGGGCTCGAGACCGCCTCAACGGTGGCGGCCGGGCTGCTCGACAGCCGCGAGGTCGACTTCGTGCCCTGCTCGGACATCTTTGTCGAGACCCTCGATGCTTTCACCCGCCAGCGGAGCGGCGCTCTCAGCTTCACCGACTCGGCCATCGTCGCCGTCGCGCGCAATCAGCCCGGGACGCTCGTCGCCACCTTCGACCGGAACCTCGCCCAGGTCGAAGGGATCAGCGCCGTTCCCGTCTGACAAAGAAATGCGTCGAGCCGGTGGCGCTTTCGTCCTCCGGGCCCACTGACGCTCGGCTTGCGCTCTACGCCCTCAGGCTCGGATTCGTCCTACTCGCGCTCCGTGCTCGACGCAGGAACGACACTAAGCTCTGACGGTCCGATGCTGCAAGGGGTCACCGGAGAGAAGTGCGCAGTTTGCGAGATGTTCTTTCGGGGGACACCGATCGCCGCCGCCGCGCGCTCGACGACGCTCTCGTCCGGGCCGGCGATGAACACCACTTCCTTGTTTCGCAGGTGCGAGACCCGGCCGACCTTCTTGCCGCTCGGGTTGTAGATGCCGATCTGCGCGCCGACGTAGCGCTTGAAGTCGACCTCCACCGACCGGACGTACCCCTTCTCGCTCAGCACCGCCGCAACGAGGCCGAGATCGTGGAATCCCTCGTTGTTGAACGAGACGACGATCCACGGCGTCGGGAGCACCTCGATCAGGCCGGCGAACGCCTGCCAGGCCTGCCGCTTGCTGTTGTACGCGCTCTTCGTCGTCCGGCAATCCAGGCGCTTGCAGGCGACGCCGTACGCCTCGGGCTGATCCCAGCGGATCAGCGTCTCCCAGATGTGGTAGTTCGAGAAGTACGAATGCTGGTTGTACGGCGGGTCGAGGTACGCGCAGTCGATCCCGTGGAGCTGTGACGCCAGCTCGTTCGCGTCGACCCGGCTGGTCGTTCCCGACGGGCCCGGGACGGCACGGGGCTCGCGAAGCTCGAGGTCTCCGAACGAGCGCGCCGCCCACTCCTTGACGTAGGCCATCTGCAGCCCGCAGGTGCTGTCCACGCGATCGGCCGCCTCCATCAGGCTCGTGAGGACGAGCCCGCGCTCGACCGGGTCGAGGTCGAGCCGGTCGATCTCGTCGCGGATCGCGTCCACGCGCCTGCCGTTGTGAGGCTGGAAATAGCGCGAGCGGATGCAGAACGTCTCCGTGAAGTAGCCGTGCTTCGGCTCGACCCCACTCAGCTCGCGGAAGAGCCGCCGGAGCCGTTCCCGATCCACGGTCTCGCCGGCCACGATGTATGCCTGTCCGAGCGCCTCGCTGTAGGTCGCCGTGTCGTTGGAGTGGACGGTGAGCCCGGCGCGGCGGATGGCCTGGCCCACACGAGTCGTGCCGGCGAAGAGGTCGCATGCCGACCGAATCGGCAGGGCCGAGGCCAGGCGCTCGATCGCCGGCGCCAGGACTCGCTTCGAGCCGATGTACTTGACCACTGGCCGGCCATCGTAGCTCCGGGTTCCGGATGCTCTCGCCGGACGAGCCGGGGCATGTGACCGCACGCCGGCGGGCGGCGTATGTCTCGACATAATGCAACTGTTGGCCAGGTGGTTCGCCAACCGGAGCCTGCGATCCCGCATCGTCCTGGGAGCGGCGGCTGCCGCCGTGCTGACGGGGGTGGCGATCGCGCTCGTCCTCGGCCTCGCCGGGTCGGGCGTGCAACCCGGCAGCAGATCGGCCCCGACCGAGGGCACCGCCCCCGTCCGCGTGCTGAACACCGTCCACCGGTACACATTCGCCCAGGCGGTCGCGCACGGGGTCGTCCCGTCCCTGCAGGCGGAGCTGCGCGAGTCCGGGCTACCGCTTTGCGGCACGAAAGGACCCACGGGTGCGAAGGCCCGCGCGGAGCTGAAGAAAGTGATCGCGCGGAACGACGGCGACACGTGCATGGCCGACCCACGCAAGGCGACCTACGGGACCGGCGGCATCGAGGACTTCTTCGCGCTCAACGCGGTGCCGGTCGGATCGGGCCTCCTGCGGTATACGGACTCAGCCGGCTGGTCCGTCACCTACCCACGCCGGTTCCGCGCCGTCGCCTACCTCATCGGCCCCGGCTTCCACGTCAGCACGGAAGGCGCGTCGTTTGCCAATTTCCGACCGGTGCCGACACCGTTCGACACCGGCAATGATCCCGGTGCGGGACCCGCGGTTCCTCCGCACGGCGTCCTGTTCGAGCTGACGGCGACGCAGATGTTCATCGGCCCGCCGCAGGTGCCCGACCGCGACACGCGCTTCCCGCTCTCGCTCGGGAGCTCGGTCGAGACGCACGCCGCCGGCTCGGCGCAGTCGGGCTCGCTCCAGTTCGAGGCGTACGGCCAGACCTACGACGCGTCGTTCCTGGCCGGCCCCGAGGCGAGCCGGTCCGACCTCCAGGCTCTCCGAGCGCTGGTCGAGTCGATCGCCTTCCCGACGCCGAAGCCCGGAACGCAATACGAGCAATTCAGCGTGCTCGACCGGACGAGTGCCTATCCGCTCGGTTCGGCCACGCTCCTCGACCCGCCGTCGTCCTCCGCCTCGAGGTCGGCTTACTACTTGGTGCACGACCGCGCCGGCTTCCACGCGATCGCCATACCGCCGAGCCTGCACGTTGGCGGAAAGCGCTGCAGCATCCGGTACGACCCGGCGCACGACCAACTCTCCTGCTCGGCCGGAGCCCACTGGGACGCCGAGGGCAGGCTGGTCGCCCTTCCGCGTTTCACCAGCCCGTCGGATCTCTCGCACTTCGAGACGCTGATCTCGTTCGACGGCCACGTCCTCGTCGACGAGCGCGCATTGCTGCCGGCACCGCCTCAGTAACTGCTCACGCAGAACGCGGGTGATGCTCGTGCCAGTGGCGCGCGATCTCGGCGCGTGTCGTCACCCACACGTCCTCGTGCTCACGAACGTGCGCGAGGAAGGCGTCGAGCGCCCGCGCGCGGCCGGGGCGGCCGACGATCCGGCAGTGCAGGCCGACGGACAACATCCGCCCGCCCTCCTCGTACAGCTGGTCGAACGAGTCGACGAGGTACTCGTAGAACTGGTCGCCGGTGACGAACCCGTTGACGAGCAGGAACTTGAAGTCGTTCGCGTCCAGCGTGTACGGGATCACGAGATGGTCCTGCCCGCCCACGTCGACCCAGTAGGGAAGCTCGTCCGCGTACGAGTCCGAGTCGTAGAGGAAGCCGCCCTCCTCGACGACGAGCCTGCGCGTGTTGTCCGAGATCCGGCCCGTGTACCAGCCGACGGGGCGCTGCCCGGTGGCGCGCTCGATCGCCCCGATCGCATGCTTGATGTGGGCGCGCTCCTCATCCTCGGACATGCCCAGGTAGTCGATCCAGCGCCAGCCGTGGCTCGCGACCTCCCAGCCGGCCGCGACCATCGCCCGCGCCGCGGCCGGGTTCCGCTCGAGCGCCTGCCCGACCGCGTACACGGTCAGCGGCAGCCGGTGCTTCACGAAGATCCGGTGCACGCGCCAGAAGCCGGCGCGGCTGCCGTACTCGAACATCGACTCGGTGTTCAGGTTCCGCCGGCCGATCGTCGGCGGCGCACCCACCACCTCGTGCAGGAACGCCTCGGACGCGGGATCGCCCTCGAGCGGCGTGTTCTCACCGCCCTCCTCGTAGTTGAGGACGAAGCTGAGCGCGAGCCGTGCCCCGTCCGGCCAGGTCGGGTCGGGCGGCTCGTCGCCGTAGCCGGTGAAGTCGCGCGCGGTCACGCCGCCACCCCGGCCTCGCCGAAGACGCCCGCCTCGGCCAGCTCCCGGATCCGCTCCGGCGCATAGCCGCACAGCTCGGTGAGCACCTCCTCCGTGTGCTCGCCGCGGAACGGCCCGCGCGCGGAGGAGCGCTCGAGCGGCTCGCCGTCCGCCTCCAGCCGGAGCGGCGTGCGGATCGAGCGCACGGTGCCGAGGACGGGGTGCTCGTGCTCGACGACGTCCCCGCGCGCCTCGGTCTGCGGCTCCTCGAGCGCCTCGAGCACCGTGTTCACCTTCGCCGCCGGCACGCCCGCCGGCACGAGCACGTCGAGCCACTCCTGCACGGTGCGGCACGCGAACAGCTCCTCGAGCGACGGCACGAGCTCGTCGCGGTGCTCGTCGCGCGCCGCCATCGTCGCGAAGCGCGGGTCGGCCGCCAGCTCGGGCTCGCCCAGCACCTCGCACAGCCGCTCCCAGAACTTCTGCTTCGCCGCCGCGACGACGAGCCAGCCGTCCGCGGCGCGGAAGTTCTGGAACGGGACGATCGAGGCGTGCGCCGAGTTGCGGCGGCGCGGGGGCACGTAGCCGTGCGTCGCCGCCCAGGGGCCGATGTACATGAGCTCGTGCAATGCGGTCTCGAAGAGTGACACGTCGCAGTCGCAGCCGACGCCGTCGCGCCGGGCCCGCCACAGGCCGGCCAGCAGCGCGATCGTCGACGCGTAGCCGCCGGACAGGTCGACGAGCGAGATGCCGCTCTTCGTCGGCGGCCCGTCGGGATCCCCCGTCAGCAGCTGCCAGCCCGCGAGCCCCTGCATCATGAAGTCGTAGCCGCCTTCGGACGCGCGCGGGCCGGTCATGCCGAATCCGGACAGCGAGCAGCAGACGATCCGCGGATTGACGTGCCGGAGCTGGTCGTAGGTGAGCCCGAGACGTCGCGGCTGGTCTCCGCGCAGGTTCGAGTAGACCGCGTCGGCGGCGCGCACGAGGTCTTCGAGCACCGGCCGCGCCTCAGGATGGCGCAGGTCGAGCGAGATCGACTTCTTGTTCCGGTTGAACGTCTCGAAGAACAGCGAGTGCTCGCCCTCCTGGAACGGCGGCACGTAGCGGCCGACATCGCCGCCGGAGCCCGGATCCTCGATCTTGATCACTTCGGCGCCGAGGTCGGCGAGCTGCAGCGTCGCCCAGGGCCCGGCCCCGAACTGCTCGACCGCGACCACCGTGACGTCCTCGAGGGGAAGCTTCAAGCGCCCTTCACCGCTCGCTCGCTCGCCTCCGCCGCCTCCATCATCGCCGCGAGCATCTCCGGCTTCGGCACGTTCGGGAACGGATACGCCTTCCGCGACTGCGTCAGCCCGAGCCCGAGGACGAGCTCGGCGAGCTTGTAGCTGAGCGGGCCGGGATTGATGACCGGCACCGGGAGCTGCTCCTGCAGGTACGGCACGGCCTGGTGCATCGTCGTCGAGCCCATGCAGATCACCTGCGCGCCGTCCTCCTCGATGCACGCCATGCCGGCCTCGCGGAGCAGCGGGAACACGACGTCCTCCTTGCCGCCGAGCAGATTGTCGACGTCCGGGAGCATGTTGATCGAGCGGATCGAGGCGAGGTGGCTCTCCAGGCCCAGCTCGCGCACGCCCTTCTTGTAGATCGGGATCCAGCCGTCCCACTGCGTCAGCACCGAGAACGTGTCGCCGAGCATGAGCGCGGTCAGGTAGGAGGCGCGACCGGGCCCGATCACGGGGATGTCGAGGAACGAGCGGAGGATGTTCACGCCCGAGTCGCTCATCGTGTCGATGCAGACGGCGTCGTAGCCCTCCTCCTGCGCGCGGATGCCGACCTCGGCGAGCGCGACCTCGGCCAGGCCGGTGTCGTGGCCGCTGTCGAGCAGCGCCGGCCCGGCGCGGACGCCGCGGAACTCGAACTCGATGCCGGGCCCGAGGTCGACCTTCCCGAGCTGGTCGGCGCGGTTCGCCATGCCAGACTCGCCGAGCGGGAACGGGACGATGACGAGGACACGGGCCATTGCGGACCTCCTGGTCAGGCGGGGACAGCGGTCATGCGTGCTCGGCGGCGGCCTGGATCGCGTAGCGCCAGGTGCGCTCGTAGTGCGGGCGGAGGAACTCGAGGTGCAGGCGCATGTGCTGCTCTGCGCGCCTGGCGTCGCCCGCCTCGATGGCCGCCGCGATCGCCCGGTGCTGCTCGTTGATCCCCTTGTGGTAGCGGGCTCCGAGCGACGAGCGGGCGAGGTTCGTCTGCAGGATCGTGAACAGCGGCTGGGCGGCCATCATCAGGAACGCGTTCCCGGAGGCGGCGATCACCGACGTGTGGAAGCCGGAGTTGTAGACGAACTGCTCGGCGGGAGCGAGCTGGTCCGGATCGGGCGGGATCGTGGCGTGGAGCTGCACCACGGCCTCGTCCGAGCGGCGCAGCGCGGCGAACCGGGCCGCCGGCACCTCGAGCGCCTCCCGCGCCTCGATCAGCTCGTCGAGCGTCACCTGGTCGGCGGCCGCCAGCAGGTTGAGCACCGAGTTGAGGAACTGGGAGACGTGGTCGACACTCGGCAGCGTGACGTAGGTGCCGCCGCCTGCTCCCTTCGCCGTCCGGATCATGCTCTGCGCCGTCAGCAGCCGCAGGGCCTCGCGGACGGTCGCCCGGCTGACGCCGAACTCGCGTGCGAGAACGGTCTCGTTCGGAAGGCGCTCGCCCCGCTTCAGCTCGCCGCTCATGATCAGCTCGCGGAGCTGGTCGGCCACCTGCTCGTACGCCTTGCGCACGCGGCGCACGGCCATCGCGTCCGAGGCCCGTTCGACGGGACGCATGCGCGAGCGCGCCGTCACGCCGGCTCGATCCCGAACTCCCGGTTGCCCGCGATCGACACCGGCGCGTTGGAGGGAATCAGCCGGTCGCGGAAGTACTCGGTCAGCGAGCGGCCGTCACGGCCCGCCAGCAGCTCGGCCCGCTTCGCCTCCGTCGCGGCCGGGTCGATCTCCAGCGTCCGCTCGTCGGCGAAGACGACCCCGTAGGCGTCGCGCGCGAGCTCGATCGTGGTGAAGTCGTCGAGCACGTCCTCGCGCACCTGCGCCGGGTCGCGCTCGAGCGGGTCGCCGTAGCCGGCCGCGTTCGGCTCGCGGAACTCGATGAACTCGCCGGCCCGGAACGGGATGCCGGTCACCTTCGCCGGCAGGTACTCCTCCTCGGCCGTGTCGGGGTTCTTGCGACACGAGGCGACGAGCCCGTCCCAGCCGCCGAAGATCGCCTTCGGCGGATCCGTCTGCCGGTCGCCCTCGCACGAGTACGTGCCGTCCACGAGGAAGCGGTTGCGGCGGATGATGCCGACGCCCCCGCGCCACTTGCCGGGCGCCGCCGGCTCGGGCCTCAGCTCGTACTGGTCGCAGCGCATCGGGAAGCGCTGGTCGAGCTCCTCGATCGGGTTGTTGCGCGTGTTCGCCATCAGGTTGTCGACCGAGTCCATCGCGTCCTTGCCCTGCCGGCCGCCGTAGGAGCCCTCGTTCACCTCCAGGTAGAGCCAGTACTCGCCGATCGACTCGTCGAAGCCCGCGTAGGCGCAGAAGTGGATGCCGGCCGAGTTCCCCGCCGTGACCTTGTCGGGCAGCGCCTCGGCGAGCGCGAGGATCGTGTTGTCGACGACGCGCTGCGTCTGGCAGAAGCGCGAGAAGCAGGCACGCGGGAAGGTCGGGTTGAAGATCGTCCCTTTGGGCGCGATCACCTTCACCGGCCGGAAGACGCCGTCGTTCTGCGGCACGTGCTCGGGGAAGGTCGTCTCGTCCAGCAGGATCGTGCGGATCGCGTAGTAGCACGAGACGAGGAGCGAGCCCTCGAAGGGCACGTTGTAGCCGGTCGGCACCTCCGGGTTCGAGCCGGTCAGGTCGATCGTGACCTCGTCGCCCTCGACGATCACCCTCGTCTCCACGCGCAGCTGCACGCCGCGGTTCCGCGCGTCGTCGTCGAGCCAGCCGACCACCGGGCCGTACGTGCCGTCGGGGATCTTCGCGATCTCGGCGCGCAGCATCCGCTCCGAGTAGTCCATCCAGTCGTAGGCGGCGCTCATCACGACCTCGACGCCGTAGCGCTCCACGAGCCGCAGGAAGCGCTCGCACCCGAGCTGGCAGGCGGCGAGCATCGCGTTCATGTCGCCGCGGTTCATCGTCTCGGTGCGGACGTTGTCGAAGATCATCCGGTCGACGTCCACGTTCAGCTCGCCGCGGCGGTACCAGCGCAGGCCGTTGTAGAGCTTCGCCTCGGCGTACACGTCGAAGGCGTCGGCGTTGATGCCCGGGAACGAGCCGCCGACGTCGAGCACGTGCGCGGTCACGGCGGCGAAGCCGAGCAGCTCGCCGCCCGAGAAGATCGGCACCGCCACGGCCACGTCCGGCGAGTGCGAGGCGCCGAGGTAGGGATGGTTGTGGACGATCACGTCGCCCGGCTCGATCTCGTCGCCGAGTCGGTGCAGGAAGCCGCGGATGTACCACGGCAGCGAGCCGATGTGCATCGGCGTCGAGTCGGACTCGCAGAGCTCGCGGCCTTCGGCGTCGAAGATGCCGGCGCCGAGGTCCTCCGACTCGCGGATGATCGACGAGTAGCTCATCCGGAAGAGCACGCCCGCCATCTCCTTGGCGATCGCGTGGAAGGCGCCGCCGAGCACCCGCAGCGTGATCGGATCGACCTCGACGCGCTTGCGTGTGGGCAGGCCCGGCTGGCGGCCGACCTCGTACTCGGTCACGCTCATGCCGCGATCTCCTCCGTAGCCCCACTAGCCATTTCCGCGCTGTCTGCGGAAATGGCTATCACGATGTTCCCGAAGCGGTCGACGTGCGCCGCGAGACCTGGCGGGATCACCGTCGTCGAGTCGTACTGCGTGACGATCGCCGGGCCGACGAGACGATTGCCGGCCTTGAGCGCCGCCCGCTCGTAGTAGCGCGTCGGCACGTCCCGGAGCTCGCCCGCGACGCGGAACCACGCGCTGCCCTCGTGCCGCAGGGCGGCGTCGGGCGACTCGTCGCCGTGCTCGATCTCGGGCGTCCTGAGCGGCGGCATCAGGCCGATGCCGCGAACGCGGACGTTCGGGATCTCGATGTCGGAGTCCTCGAAGCGCCGGGAGTACTCGCGCTCGTGGATGTCGTGGAAGTCGGCGCGCACCTTCTCCGCCCACTGGGGGCCGATCTGCCCTGACGGGGCGTCGACGCGGAGCTCGTAGCCCTGGCCGAGGTAGCGGCAATCGGCGATCCGCTGGACGACGACGTTCTCGGGGTCGATCCCGTCGTCGGCGAGCTGGCGCACGGCGAGCTCCTCCAGCTCCTCGAAGCGGCGCTGCAGCGCGGACGCGTCGAGCTTCGAGAGCCGCTGGTAGGTCGTGGCCACGTACTCGTAGACCATGTCCGTCGCGAGCAGCCCCATGGCGGCCGCGATCCCCGGATAGGGCGGGACGATCACCGTCGGCGTGCCGACCTCGAGCGCGATCTGGGCGGCGAACAGCGGCCCGGCACCGCCTTCGGCGACGAGCGCGAAGTCGCGCGGGTCGTAGCCCTTGCGGACGGAGTTCTCCTCGATCGACTGCACCATCGAGTGGGTCAGGATCTGGGCGGCGCCCATCGACGCCTCCTCGACGGACATGCCGAGCGCGGCGGCCGGCCCCTCTGCGAACGCCTTCCGCGCCAGGCCGGCGTCGAGCTCCATCCCGCCGCCGAGGAACGCCTCCGGGGAGAGCCAGCCGAGGTTCACGAGCGCGTCGGTCGCGGTCGCCTCGGTGCCGCCGCGGTTGTACGCGGCCGGCCCGGGGACGGCACCGGCCGAGCGGGGCCCGACGCGGAAGATGCCGCCCTGGTCGACGTAGGCGATCGAGCCGCCGCCGGCTCCGATCGTGTCGACGTCGACCATCGGGATCATGGCCTGGTAGGGCCCGACCTTCGTGTCCAGCAGGTGCTTCATCCGCAGGCGGCCTTCCTGCGCGAGGCCGATGTCGGCGGACGTGCCGCCGACGTCGAGCGTGATCACGTTCCCGTAGCCCGCGTGCTTGCCGGCCCAGATGCCCCCGACGACGCCGGCGACGGGGCCGGACATGAGCAGGTTGACCGGCCGGTCGACCGCGGCCTGCGCCGTCGCGACGCCGGACGCGGACGTCATCAGGTGCACGCCGGTGCGTACGCCGAGCCGGGTCAGCTCGTCCTGGAGCCGGCTGACGTAGGTCGCAACCTTCGGCCCGATGTAGGCGTTCAGGCACACGGTCGAGAAGCGCTCGTACTCGCGGTACTGCGGCAGGACCTCGGACGAGACCGACAGGAACGCCTCGGGGAACTCCTCGCGGACGATCTCGGCGACCCGGGCCTCGTGCGCGTCGTTGACGAACGAGAACAGGAAGCAGACCGCGACCGCGTCGACGCCCGCCTCCTTCAGCTTCCGCACCTGTTCCCGCGCGGCCTCCTCGTCGAGCGGCACGAGCACCGAGCCGTCCTTCGTGACCCGCTCGGGAACGGTCAGCCGGTAGCGGCGACGCACGACCGGGTAGCGCTGCCACGGCAGATCCTGGTAGTTCGAGAAGTTGAGCGGCTTCTTGTGCCGGGCGATGTGGAGGATGTCGCGGTAGCCCTCTGTCGTGATCATCCCGACGGTCGCTCCCGAGTGCTCGATGACGATGTTGGTCGCGATCGTCGTGCCGTGGAAGACCTGGTCGAGCGCGGAGGGGCTCTCGCCCGCGCCGCTCGTCACCTCCTCGATGCCCTGGATCGTCCCCTGGGAGGGGTCGCCGGGGGTCGTCGGCAGCTTGTGCACGCGGATCACCCCGGCCTCGTCGTCGACGTAGATCAGGTCGGTGAAAGTTCCGCCGACGTCGACTCCTACCCGCTTCATGGCACGAGGACGAGCTTGCCGAAGTGCTCGCGGCGCTCCATGGTGGCCATCGCCTCGCCGGCGTCGTCGAGCGGGAAGGTCCGGTGCACGATCGGCTTGATCAGGCCGCGGGCGGCGAGGGCGAAGCAGCTCGCGACCTCCTCGCGCGTGTACGTGAACGAGCCGATCACGGTCTTCTGGCCGCGGAAGAAGGGGATGATGTCGAAGGGGACGACCTCCCCCGAGTGACCGCCGCAGATCACCAGCCGGCCGTCCTTGGCCAGCGAGTCGAGGCCCTTCTGGAACAGCTCGCCGCCGACGTGCTCGTAGACGAGGTCGACGCCACGATCGCCGGTGAGCTCCATGACGCGCGCGACGACGTCCTCGGTCACGTGGTTGATGCCGGCGTCCAGGCCGAGCTCCCCGGCCCGCGCGAGCTTCTCGTCGCTCGAGGCGTTGCCGATCACGAACGCGCCGGCGATCTTCGCCAGCTGGACCGCGGCCGAGCCGATGCCGCTGCCGACCGAGTTGATCATCACCGTCTCGCCGGCCCGCAGGTTGCCGCGCGTGAACAGCATGTGCCAGGAGGTTGCGAACGCGACCTGGAGCGCGGCGGCCTCCTCGAACGAGACGCCGCCCGGGACCCGGATCAGGTTGCGCGCCTTGACCACGACGCGCTCCGCGTAGCCGCCGCCGGTCGTGAAGCTGATGAAGCCGGGCGCCAGGCACAGGTTCTCGCGGCCGGTGGCGCAGTACCGGCACTCGCCGCACGTCTCCATGATGTACGGGTTGACGCGGTCGCCCGGCGACCAGCCCTCGACGCCCTCGCCGAGCGCCTCGATCTCGCCCGCGAGCTCGACGCCGAGCGTGTGCGGGAAGCTGACCGGGAAGCGGGAGGTGCCGTCGCGAACGTCGACGTCGAGGTGATTCAGGGCGCTCGCCCGGATCCCGACCAGCACCTCGCCCGGGCCGGGGCTCGGATCGTCGACCTCCTCGACCCGGAGCACGTCGACACCTCCGAACTCGTGGAACCGCACTGCCTTCAATTGCTCGACCTCCTTGCCGACGGGGACGTCCTCTGCGTTTATGTCTGACTTTCGGGAGCCTGTCAAGCGACGGCGTGCGCGGCTCGGCGCCTCGGTTTGACACTCCGGCGAATGTCTGACATAACCGTTGGCGACGCCGATGGAGCTCCCGCACCTGCGCTCACTCCTCTTCGCGCCGGGCAATGACGGGCGCAAGCTCGCGAAGGCGCTCGCATCGGCTGCCGACGCGGTCGTGTGCGACCTCGAGGATGCCGTCGCGCCCGCCGGCAAGGACGCGGCGCGCGAGGTGGTCGCGCAAGCGCTGTCGGAGACGTCCGGGGCAGAGCCGGCGCGGCTCGTGCGGATCAACGCGGCCGGCACGGCCTGGTTCGCCGCCGACGTGGCCTTCGTGGCCACGCTCGCGCTCGAGGGGCTGGTGCTGCCCAAGGCGAGCCCCGATGCCGTCGAGGCGCTCGGCCCGGACGGACCGCCCGTGGTCGCGATCGTCGAGACGGCGATGGGCCTCCGAACGGCCTTCGAGATCGCCTCGCAGCCGCGCGTCGCCGCCCTGCTGCTCGGCTCGGTCGACCTCGGAGCGGAGGTCGGCCTCGAGACGCGCCCGGACGGCCAGGAGATCCTCTACGCGCGCTCGAAGGTCGCGATCGACTCGACCGCCGCCGGGCTTCGCGGCCCGTTCGACGTCGTCCATCTCGACTTCGAGGACGAGGCCGGGCTCGAGGAGCAGTGCCGCCTCGCCCGGGCACTCGGCTTCCGCGGCAAAGCCTCGATCCACCCCGCCCAGCTCGAGACGATCAACCGCGTCTTCGCGCCGAGCGAGCAGGAGATCGAGTGGGCGCGAACGGTCGTCGACGCGTTCGAGGGGCAGAGCGAGGGCGTCCTCGCGGTCAACGGCACGATGGTCGATCGCCCCGTCGTCGAGCGTGCGCGGCGCGTGCTCCGCGAGGCGGGACGATGACCGCACCCAAGGAATGGCGCGGGCGGTTCTACGAGGACTTCTCGGTCGGCGACGTCTACCGGAGCCGGTTCGGCCGCACGATCACGGACACCGACAACATCTGGTTCACGTGCCTGACGATGAACACGAACCCGATCCACTTCAACGTGCCCTTCGCCGAGCGCACCCAGTTCGGGCAGCCGCTCGTGAACAGCGCCTTCACGCTCGCTCTCGTCACCGGCCTCACCGTTCCGGACACGAGCGAGAACGCCGCCGCCAACCTGGCTTGGACGGACATCAAGCTGCCGAAGCCCGTCTTCGTCGGCGACACCGTCTGGGCCGAGAGCGAGATCACCGAGCTGCGCGAGTCGAGGTCGAACCCGAGCGTCGGCATCGTCTCGATGCGCTGCCGTGGCATCAACCAGCGCCGCGAGGTCGTGATCGAGTTCCTGCGGACGTTCATGGTCTACAAGCGCGGCGCCCCCGAGGTGCAGGACACCTTCCCCGCTACCGACGACGACTGGACGGTGTGAGATGACGGCAGCACAGAGGCTGGCGGAGTTCACGACGACGCTGACGCTGGACG
>PLBK01000023.1:24566-87659 GCA_003134505.1 Actinomycetota bacterium
GGCGTGGCGGGAGAGGGCCGGCAGGCGATGGCCGAGCTCGGCGGCGAGGCCCAGGCGACCGTCATCGGCCACGAGACCCGGCTGCCGGCCCCCAACGCCGCGTTCGCGAACGCGATGCTCTGCCACGGGCTCGACTTCGACGACACGCACTCCGCCTCGGTCAGCCACGTCTCGACCGTCACGTGCCCGACGGCCCTCGCGGTCGGCGAGGCGCAGGGGCTGCCCGGGAGCGACGTGCTGGCGGCGATCGTCGGCGCGGCCGAGGTGATCACCCGGATCGGTGGGGCCGCATCGGGCCTCTTCCACGCGCGCGGCTTCCACCCGACGGCGATCTGCGGGATCTTCGGCGCCACGTGCGCCGCCGCGCGGCTGACGGGAAGCGACTCACGCACGGCCGCGAGCGCGCTCGGCATCGCCGGCTCGATGGCGTCAGGCCTGTTCGCGTACCTCGAGGACGGGACGGCGACGAAGCCGATCCACCCGGCCTGGGCGGCGCACGGCGGCGTCCTCGCCTCGCGGCTGGCGGCGCTCGGCGCCGAGGGCCCGCCGTCGGTGATCGAGGGCAAGTTCGGGCTCTACCACGCCTTCCTCGGCGCCGAGCGAGGCTCGATCGACATCGACTCGCAGCTGGCCGACCTCGGCTCGCGCTGGGAGACGCCGCGCATCGCCTACAAGCCGTTCCCGGTCTGCCACTTCATGCACGGCTCGCTCGGCGCCGCCGCCGACGTGCTCGCGGGTCGAACCCTCTCGCCGGAGGAGATCGCCGCGGTCGTCGTCACGGTGCCGGCGGCCGGCGTGTCGCTCGTCCTCGAGCCGGCCGACAAGAAGAGGCTGCCGCGCTCCGACTACGAGGGCAAGTTCTCGCTCCAGTACGCCGTCGCGTCGATGCTCCTCCGCGGCCACGTCTCCGTCTCGGACTTCACGGACGACGCGATCGCCGACCCGGCCGTCCTCGCCGTGGCCGCGAAGGTCATGTACGAGACGCCCGACTATCCGACCTATCCGCAGGCGTTCCCCGGCGGCGTGCGCGTGACGCTGACCGACGGCACGACGCTCGAACGGGACTTCCCGTTCCAGAAGGGCGGCCCCGAGAACCCGATGTCGGCCGACGAGGTCCGCGAGAAGTTCCGCGCCAACGCGGAGCTGGCCCTGCCGGTCGACGCCGTGGACGCCCTCGAGCAGGCGATCCTGGCGTTCGAGCAGCAGGACGACCTGGCGGCCGCGCTCGCGCCGCTCACGGCCGTGAAGGAGCCGGTCGCGGCGTGAGCGTGGCCGAGTCGACGGCCGAGCAGCAGGAGATCGTCGCCGCCGTCCGCGAGTTCGTCGACCGCGACGTGATCCCGGTCGCCTCGGAGCTGGACCACCGCGACGAGTTCCCGACTGCGCTCGTCGAGACGATGAAGCAGATGGGCCTGTTCGGGACGACGATTCCCGAGGAGTACGGCGGCCTCGGGCTCGGCCTCGACACCTTCGCGCTGATCCTGATCGAGCTCTCGCGCGGCTGGGTGACGCTGCCCGGGATCATGAACGGGAGCTTCATCGGCTCCTGGATGCTCCGGATGCACGGCACCGAGGAGCAGCGGCGGACCTGGCTGCCGAAGCTGGCCTCCGGCGAGATCCGGGCGGCGTTCTCGATGACCGAGCCGCACGCGGGCTCCGACGTCCAGTCGATCCGCACGACCGCCGTCCGGGACGGCGACGAGTACGTGATCTCGGGTCAGAAGATGTGGGTCACGAACGGCTGGCGCTCGGGGATGATCATGCTGCTCACGAAGACCGATCCGTCGGCTGTGCCGGCTCACACGGGCATGACGGGGTTCATCGTCGAGAAGGAGCCGGAGACCGAGCCGCCCGGCCTGCAGATCCCGATGCCCGGGCTGAAGAAGCTCGGCTACAAGGGCGTCGAGTCGACCGAGCTCGTCTTCGACGGGTTCCGTGTGCCGGCAGCGAGCGTGCTCGGCGGCGAGGCGGGCGTCGGGCAGGGCTTCAAGTACTTCATGAGCGGCATCGAGGTCGGGCGCGTCAACGTGGCTGCACGCGGGGCCGGCATCGCCCGGGCCGCGCTCGACGACGCGCTGAGCTACGCGAAGGAGCGCGAGGCGTTCGGCAAGCCGATCGCGAGCCACCAGGCCGTGCAGCTCATGCTGGCGAAGATGGCGACGCGCGCCGAGGCGTCGCGCCTGCTCGTCGTGCAGGCGGCGCAGGCGAAGGCGCGCGGCGAGCGGGCCGATCTCGAGGCCGGCATGGCCAAGTACTTCGCCACCGAGTCCGCGCAGGAGAACGCGCTCGACTGCATGCGCATCCACGGCGGCTACGGCTACTCGCTCGAGTTCCGCCCCGAGCGCTACTACCGCGACGCGCCGCTGCTCCTGATCGGCGAGGGGTCGAACGAGATCCAGCAGCTGATCATCGCCCGCCGACTGCTCGAGCGGGCCTGATGGACTTCTCGATCCCGCCGGAGCTGGACGAGATCCGCGCCGCCGTGCGCGAGCTGTGCGAGGGATTTCCGGGCGAGTACTGGCGCGGGCTCGAGCCCGACCGCTATCCCGAGGAGTTCGTTCGGGCGCTGACCGAGCACGGCTGGCTGGCCGTGCTGATCCCGGAGGAGTACGGCGGCGCCGGGCTCGGGATCACCGCGGCGAGCGTGATCCTCGAGGAGATCAACGCGTCCGGCGGCAACTCCGGGGCCTGCCACGCGCAGATGTACACGATGGGCACGATCCTGCGCCACGGCTCGGACGAGCAGAAGCAGCGCTACTTGCCGAAGATCGCCGCGGGAGAGCTCCGCCTGCAGGCCTTCGGCGTCACCGAGCCGACCGTCGGCTCCGACACGACGCGGATCCAGACCACGGCGGAGCGCGCCGAGGGCGGCTACGTCGTCCGCGGCCAGAAGATCTGGACGTCGCGGGCGCTCCACTCCGACCTGATGCTGCTGCTCGCGCGCACCACGCCGCTCGAAGAGGTCGAGAAGCGCACCGAGGGCCTGTCCACGTTCATCGTCGACATGAAGCAGGCGCTCGCCGACGGGACGATGACGATCCGCCCGATCAAGACGCTGATGAACCACGCGACCACGGAGATCTTCCTGGACGGCGTCGAGGTGCCCGCCGACGCGCTCGTCGGCGAGGAGGGCAAGGGGTTCCGCTACATCCTCGACGGCATGAACGCGGAACGGATCCTGATCGCGGCCGAGTGCATCGGCGACGGGCGCTGGTTCACGGACAAGGCCGCTGCATACGCGTCCGAGCGGGTCGTGTTCGAGCGGCCGATCGGATCGAACCAGGGGGTCCAGTTCCCGATCGCCCACGCCTACGCGGCCATCCAGGCCGCCGACCTGATGCGCTACAAGGCCGCCTGGCTGTTCGAGCAGGGCCTGCCCTGCGGGGCCGAGGCGAACATGGCCAAGTTGCTCGGCTCCGAGGCGTCCTGGGCCGCCGCGAACGCCTGTCTGGACACGCACGGCGGCTTCGGCTTCGCGGAGGAGTACGACGTCGAGCGCAAGTTCCGCGAGACGCGCCTGTACTCGATCGCCCCGGTCTCGAACAACCTCGTGCTCGCGTACGTCGGCCAGCACGTGCTCGGCATGCCGCGCTCGTATTGATATTGCTTTGATATCATCTCAGAGTGGCCGCATTCCACGTCCGCGACATCCCGCCTGAGCTCCTGGAGCGCCTCCGGGAGCGCGCAGCTGCGGAGGGTCGATCCATGAATGCAGAGATCCTGACCATTCTCGGTCGAGACCTGGCGCGCCGGAGCCCGGACGAGCTGATGCAAAGCATCCGCGAACGCAGCCGGCGGATATCGCTGTCGCCGAGCGCCCCCAAGCCAGAGGATCTGATTCGGGAGGCGCGGGATTCCCGCTACGGCGGTCCTTGACGCGAGCACCGTCGTCCGCGCGCTCATCCTTGTCGACGACGGAGCCACCGCGCGGGAGTGGCTGGATGCGGTTGCACACAGGCGTGTGACCGCGTTCGCGCCGGATCTGATCTACCTCGAGGCCGCGAACGCTCTCGCGGGGTACGTTCGGAACGGCGACATCGGCGCCGACGAGGCGACTGCCGCCCTGACGGACATTCTCGACATCCCGTTGGAAGCTCACCCGGATCGACTGCTCGCCCGGTCGGCGCTCGCACTGGCGATCACCCGCCGGATCAGCGCCTACGACGCTTCCTATCTCGCGCTGGCACTCGGCACCGATGCGATCCTCGTCACTGCCGACCGCCGCCTGGCCGAGCAGGCAGAGCGAAGCGCGCTGCTGCCGGACGAAGGCCCGCCGGGCTAGGCCGGGCAGTCGCGGGCGACCTGGGTCAAGATCGCGCGCCAGCGCGCGAGACTCCGGACGTACATCGAGACGTTCACGTAGGCGTCGCCGCACTTGAACTGGTACGAGTCGTCTCCCGTGTTGGCCACGAAGTGAGGCCCGCGGATCCGCGGCCCGACGTCCGTCTCGAGACCGCTGGCGATCGCACGGCCTTCCTGCGACTTCGACGAGACCACGTCGACCACGGCCGTCTGCCCCACCCCCCGGCTGCGGTACCAGATCCGGACAGTCGGTCCGGGATCGATCGGCGGCGCGCCACGGGTGACCTGCAGATCAAAGCGAACCAGCCCGGCCAGGCGCGCGCCCGGGTCCGGTACGTCGAAATCCACGGCGTTGCGGACTTCGCTCACCCTCTCGAAGTGGTCGGTCGTGACCGAGAATCGCGTCGGCAACCGGGCGGGCATTCCCGCCGGGCGCTTCACGCGAGTCGGCTTCTCGAGCGCCCGGTCGACGTCCGAGCGGCTGACGCCGTAGAGGTGCTCGACGTACGTCCATGCGTCGTCGGAACTCGGGAAGTGATCGAACGTCCCGAGCGCCCCTTCCGCAGGAGAGACGTCGTACAGATCGCGATCGTGAAGCAGCTTCCGGTCAGGCTGGCGTCCGAGCGCGAGCGCGGTCTCGCTCGACCCCGAGTCGCGCCAGACCTGCACCCGCAACTTCGAACTGTTGACCAGCACAGCGTGATCGACCACCGCGTTCGGCTTCGCGCTCGACCCGCCGCAGCCGGTGATGCCGAGGCCAACCGTCAGCGCCGCAACGGCGCCGAGCGCTAGACGAGTTGATCCCAGCGCAACGCCGGCGCGTCGGGAACCGCCAGCGCGACCGCCTGCGAGGCGAACATCGTCACCCAGGTGTTCAGGTGCACGTCGGGCGAGCCGGGCTGGTACGGCATCGCCAGCATCCCGCCGTGCTCGCGGGCGACCTCGAGCAGCCGCTCGATCGCCCGGTCGACCGCCGGAGAGCGCATCCCGAGCAGAAGCGCCATGCGGACGGCCTGCGAGGTGACGTCGAGCTGCTCGATCGGCTCGGGCCGGCCGACCGCCCTCGGCAGCCCCCCGCTCTGCAGCTGGTGCGTCCACACCCACTGGACGGCGGCGCGCGAGCGGTCGATCGCGTCCTGGTCGCCGGTCGCCGAGCCCCACATCCACAGCCCTTCGGCGCCGTACATGTGCGGATGCAGCATCGTCACGTCGCTCTCGGGATCGGTCGGCATGTGCCCGTCCGGGCCCTGCACCGCCCTGATCGCCTCGATCAGCCTGGCCGCCTGCTCCTCGCGCCCGGCGAGCAGGAACGCCTGGACGAGCTTGGCCAGGTGCACGACCCCGCGCGTCGACCAGTTCGTGCGCTCCGACCGGGGGCCGCTCGACGAGACTGGCCCGAGCTCCGTGGAGAGCTCGGTGTCGAGCAGGTCGACGAGCTCGAGCCCCGTCGCGACGTACGTCTCGTCCTCGACGCGGCGGCCGAAGGACTGGAGGCCGGCGGCGATCATCCCCAGGTCGAACAGGTAGACGGCATCACCGTCCCAGCCGTCCCTCGCCGCGAGCCGGCCCTGCCGCACGCGTCCGACGAGCCAGTCCGCCGCACGGCGCCCGACCTCGATCTCCTCGGGAGCGAGCGCGTCGCGCGCAGCGATGTGGGTCAGCGCGTAGCCGGTGATCTCGGCGTAGTCGTACGCCTTCTCACCGCTCGCGAGCTCGACCCAGGCGGCGAATGCCCCGCTCGAGCTCTGGCAAGCCCCCGACGAGATCCAGCGGGCGAGCCCGTCGGCCGTCCAGCGGATCACCTCGGGATCGATCCGGGCCGGCGCTCCCGGGCCGGAGCCGGACGGACGGCCGGGGCCGAGCGAGCGGGCGGCGAGGATGTCGACGATCTTCTTCGCCGCGTGGCCGTCTCCGTACGGGTTGCTCGAGCGCGCCATCGCCTGGTAAGTCTGCTCGTTGCCGAGCAAGGACGTCGCCCAGCTCTCGAGCGCGTGCCCGTCGGTGCCGACCAGCACGGCGTTTCCGGCCTCGACGCTCTCGGGACGCTCCGTCGTCCCACGGATGACGATCACGGGCTTGCCGAGCGCCGTCACCTCCTCCTGGAGCCCGCCGGAGTCGGTGATCACGAAGTGGCTGCGCCGGAGCAGCCAGACCATGGGCTGGTAGTCGAGCGGGTCGAGCAGGCTGATGTTGGCCACGTCTCCGAGCGCCGTGTGAACGGGCCCACGCACCTTCGGGTTCCGGTGCACCGGGATCACGATCTGCACCTCGGGATGGCCCTCGGCGACCGCCCGGAGCCCGAGGCACACGTCCTGGAGCGCTTCCGGCGTCATCTCGCGCCGGTGCATGGTGGCCACGATCACGCGCTTCCCGTTCAGGCCGAGCCCGGCAAGCACCGCCGTCTTGTCGGCGTCGAAGGGCATCTCCGCCACGGCGTGGAGCGCGTCGATGACGGTGTTGCCGGTCACGTAGACGCGGTCCTTCGACACGCCCTCCCGGTAGAGGTTCTGCGCGCTCGACGGCGTCGGCGCGAAGTGGACGTCCGCGAGCACGCCTGCGACACGCCGGTTCATCTCCTCGGGCCACGGGTCGTGCTTGTTGAACGTGCGCAGACCGGCCTCGACGTGGCCGATCTTCCAGCCCTGCTGGAACGCGCCGAGCGCGCCGGCCATGGTCGTCGTCGTGTCGCCCTGGACGAGCACCCAGTCGGGACGCTCCTCCTCGAGGATGGGACGGAGCCCGTCGATCACGGCGACGGTGACGTGGTTCAGCGACTGGGCGTGCTTCATGACGTTCAGGTCGTGGTCGGGCTCGATGCCGAACAGGTCGAGCATCTGGTCGAGCATCTCGCGGTGCTGGCCCGTCACGCAGATCCGGGACACGAAGGTGTCGGACCGCCGCTCGAGCTCCCGGATGACGGGCGCGAGCTTGATCGCCTCCGGGCGCGTGCCGAAGATCGTCAGGACCTTGATCATGGACCGGGATTCAGGAGGATCGACAGATCGGGCAAGACAACCGTCCTGCGGGCCGATTCTAACGCGCTGATCAGGCGGCCCGGGCGACTACGCCCTCGTAGATCGCGGCCAGGCGGTCGGCGAGCTTCGCCCAGCCGTAGCGCTCGAGCGCCCGCTCACGGGCACCCTCCCCCATGCGCTGCCGGCGCGGCTCGTCGCTCAGGAGCTCGATCAGCGCCGCCCCGAGCCTGCTGGAATCGCCGGGCGGGACCGTCAACCCGACCTCCGGCGCCATCACCTGGTCGTAGCCCGGGATGTCGGAGGCGACCACCGGCGTCGCGCACCCGAACGCCCGCGCCAGCACCATGCCGAACGATTCGCCGCGGAGCGAGGGCGCGCACAGGAGCTTCGCCCGCGCCAGCTCCGAGGTGAGCGGATCGCCCACGATCACGCCCAGCAGCTCGACGCCGTCGTCCGTGAGCCGCTGACGCGTCATCAGCAGGCGCACGGCACGCGGGTCGGCGCCGATCACGCGCAGCGTCGCGCCCGTCTGCCGCCGCACCTCGGGCCAGGCTCTGAGCAGCACCTCGAGGCCTTTCCGGGGATCGTGGCGGCCGATGTAGACGACGATGTTCTCCCGCCCGGCCGGATCGGCGTGCGGCGGCAGCGTGATCCCGTTCGGGAGGATCTCGAACGGCCCCGGCAGGTACCGGGCAGCGGACACGCGCGCCACCTCCGAGACGGCGATGCGGTAGTCGATCCGCTTCATCAGCATGCCCCAGGCCGGCATCCCCATCTTCATCCAGTTCAGCTCGCCGGTCGCGTGCCAGGTGCCGACGACGGGAGAACGGACATGCGCGAGCGCAGCGACGCAGAGCGCCGGCGTCATCGGCTCGTGGACGTGCAGGATGTCGAACTTCTCCCGACTCAACAGGCGGGCGAGCCGGAGCTCCGCGAGCTGGCTCAGGACGATGTGCGTCCGCGAGTGGTTCGCAGGCACCGTCACAGTCGTCCCGATCGACATCACCCGGGCCGGGCGCTTGTCGAGACGGCCTGCGTCCGGGTGGAAGAGCCGCCAGACCGTGCCGGGCGGGTCGTCGCCCATGATCAGCCGCGTCTCGAACCCGATGCGCTCGAGCGCCTCGGCCTGGGCCTCCGCATGCTCGCTGACGCCGCCGATGTACGACCACGAGAACGGGACGACGATGCCGATCTTCACGGCAAGGACCCTAATCTGTCGCGTCGGCGGGTCAGGTCGAGAGGAACTCGCCGAACCGCTTCGCCTGGTAGGCGGCAGCCGGGAAGTACGAGCTCCAGGCCGTGCACCGGCACATGCGGGCGGCCAGCGAACCGCCTTCACGCCGCGCTCCCTTCCGGATCGACAGCAGCGTCCCCTTCACGTCCGGCAGCGCCCGCGTCGCCCGCCGGCCCTCGTACCAGTACCGGTACTCCTCCAGGCTGAACGGCGACACGGCCGAGGCACCGTAGGCCCTGATCCATTCCGGCAGGAGGCTTCCGTTCGCGACGTAGTACCCCTGCCGCATCATCTCGGCCCCGAAGAAGCCGGCGTAGAGCCAGTTCAGGTAGGCGTAGCAGGCGTCGAGCCTCGCCCCCACGGTCACGCGCGAGGAGATGCCGACGGAGCTGCACGATCCGCGGTATCCCTCGGGCGGCACGGCGTTGGCGATCCCGATCCCCTCGGCGGCGATCCTGGCAGCGGCGGACGGCCACAGCGGGGCGATCGCGACGTCCTTCGACGCCATCAGGTTGACGGAGTCGTCGAAGCCCGACCACGCCGCCCGGAACTGTCCCTGCTTGCGGTAGAGGGACAGGACCTTCACCAGCCGGTCCACCTCGCGGATCGTCATCTGGCCCACGTTCCCGAACCGCATGATCCCGAGCGTCTCGACCGCGCGGCCGAGGTCGACGAGAGCGACGGCGGGATCGTTCTGGATCGCGACGCGCCCTTTCCAGCTGCGGTTCAGGAGCTCGGCCCACGACACCCGGGCGGGCAGCTTCGGAATCACGCTGACGAGGTAGCCGATCGACTCGGCCGAGAAGTGCGCCGGGACGCCGACGACGTAGCGGGGCATCGGCCGGCCGCCGTAGGGCTGTCCGGTCCGCTCGTCGATCCACTGGACGACGTCGAGCGTGCGAGGCGGCCGCGCGTTGGAGACGGGGAGCCCGCGCGTCCCGGCGCGGACGAAGAGCGACCGGAACGGGGCGTCGCCGACGCCGTACGGGCACGTGGAGCGCACAGCCGGCTTGCCCCAGGCGAAGCGCCTGTACAGGTCGGGCCAGGCTGCGATGCGACGCGTGTCGACCGGACGCAGATGGTGCGAGAACCAGACGCGCATCGCCTGGTAGCTGTAGCCGCCGAAGACGTCGAAGCTCTCCGGCTTGGCCAGCACGTTCTCGACCTGCTGGATCGACGTGAGCGGCTGGAGCTGGATCGGGAACCCGAGATCGAGCTGGGCCTGCTTGTGCACGCCGTCCGGCCACTCGATCCCGATCGTGCTGATGCGGAGGGGAGTCGTGATCGTCGAGCCACCGGGGTGCGGCGGCTCGCTGCCCGGCCGGGCGCGGGCAAGCGGGGCGGAGGCGGCGACGAGACATCCGCGGACGAGCAGCTCCTTGCGTGTCAGGCCGGCGTTCCGCTCCACGGCGCGCTGGACCCTATTGGGAAGCGGCGTCGAAGGCGAGTAGCGACCGTTCGACGGCAGCTCGCTCGAGGCCGCGGCCGATGAAGACGATGCGCGAGCGGCGGTCGTCGTCGGCCCACGCCTCCAGGTGCTCGGGCGGGTGGACGACGTGCTGGACGCCGTTCAGGAGCAGCGGGCCTCTGCTGTCTCCCCCTGGCCCGCCGACGTTGAGCAGGCCCTTGACCCGCAGCAGGTCCCGCCCGCGGGCCTGCAGCAGCATCGTCAGCCAGATCCCGAACGCGGTCCAGTCGAGCGGCTCGTCGAAGAAGAGGCAGAACGGCCGGATCTCGCCGGCGTGACCGTGCTCCTCGAGCCGGAGCTCGCGCGGATCTCGCTGCGGACGGCCGAACAGGCGGCCGGGCTCGACGTCCCCGAAGGCCGCTTCGACGATCTCGGCCGCGGGGTTGAGGCGTCGAGCATGTGCCTCGATCTCGTCGGGATCGGCCACGTCGACCTTCGTCAGCACGATCACGTCCGCGACGGCGGCCTGCTTCACCGACTCCGGCTCGAGCAGGCCGTGGCGGGCGTCCACCGTCGCCACGATGCTCTCGAGGACGTAGTGGTGGCGGACGACCGGCTCGGCGGCGAGCGTGTAGACGATCGGCGCCGGGTCGGCGAGGCCGGTCGTCTCGACGACGACCCGCTTGAACGCCGGGATCTCGCCCCGGGCGCGGCGGCTGTGCAGGTCGCGCAGCTCGTCGGCGAGGTCGCCGCGCAGCGTGCAGCAGACGCAGCCCGACGCGAGCAGGACGGTCCGCTCGTCGACGCGGCGCAGCAGATGGTGGTCGATCCCGACCTCGCCCAGCTCGTTGACGATCACGGCCGTCTCGCCCATGTCCGGATGAGCCAGGAGCCGCGAGATCAGCGTCGTCTTCCCCGAGCCGAGAAAGCCGGTGACGAGCGTGACCGGCGTCTTAGCCAAGCGCAGCCAGCAAGTCGGTATCGAGCGGGTCGAGCGGGCGGCCCGCGAGCTTCTCCGCCTCGCTCCACAGCGTGCCGAGGTCGTTCACGACCGCCGACCGGCCCTTGGCGTCACGCAGCGTGTAGACGCTTCCGGCCCAGTCCGAGAGCGCCAGGCCGTAGTGCGAGAGCACGCGGTTGAGCAGCACGACGCGGAACCCGCGCGCGCGCCGGCCGCCGCCCTCCTCGGCCCAGTGCTCGCTCAGCAGGACACCGCAAAGCCCACACATCTAGAGTCGTTGTACCAGCGGACTGGAGGTTGAGATGGCAAAGGAGATCCTCTGCGCATACGGCGTCGACGTGGACGCGGTCGCAGGCTGGCTCGGCTCGTACGGCGGCGAGAACTCCCCGGACGACATCTCGCGGGGCCTGTTCGCCGGCGAGGTCGGCACGCCGCGCCTGCTGAAGCTCTTCGACCGCTACGGGCTGCGGACGACGTGGTTCATCCCCGGGCACTCGATCGAGACGTTCCCGGAGCAGACGAAGATGGTCGTCGACGCGGGTCACGAGATCGGCATGCACGGCTACTCGCACGAGAACCCGATCTCGATGACGCCCGAGCAGGAAGAGACGGTGATGCTCAGGTGCATCGACCTGATCGAGCGGGTCGCCGGCCGCCGGCCGACCGGCTACGTGGCGCCGTGGTGGGAGTTCTCGGCCGTGTCCAACGAGCTCCTGCTCAAGCACGGCATCAAGTACGACCACAGCCTGATGCACAACGACTTCACGCCCTACTACGTCCGGGTCGGTGACAGCTGGACGAAGATCGACTACTCGAAGGCGGCCGAGGAGTGGATGGTGCCCCTCCAGCGCGGCCAGGAGACCGACCTGATCGAGATCCCGGCCAGCTGGTACATCGACGACCTCCCGCCGATGATGTTCATCAAGGCCGCGCCGAACAGCCACGGGTTCGTCAACCCGCGCGATCTCGAGCAGATCTGGATGGACCAGTTCGACTGGGTCTACCGGGAGATGGACTACGCGGTCTTCACGCTGACCATCCACCCGGACGTGAGCGGGCACCCGCAGGTGCTGCTCATGCACGAGCGGATCATCGAGCACATCAACTCGCACGACGGCATCCGCTGGCTGACCTTCGACGAGATCGCGGACGACTTCGAGAACCGCTATCCGCGCTGAGGCTGTCTCTCCTGGCCAGGTCCAAGTGACTGTCCCATGGGACAGTCACTTGGCCTTGGCCGGAGCGGGCATGGCCGCCTCGGCCAGGCGAGCCGTGTAGATCTCCTCGTTGAGCGTCCGAAGCTTCCGAGTGTCCGTCCAGATCGGGTGCGCGATCCCGTTCGCGGCCGCGAGCCCCTGGTAGTAGCCGTACTCGTACGCGGCGCCCTGCTGCGTCTCGTCCGAGAAGACGGATGCAGCCGGCACCGTGCGCGACCAGCTGCGGCCGCCGTCGCGGGAGACCGCGCACGTGTACCGGACCTTCTTCCCGGTCCTGTCGCCGAGCGTGTCGTAGAAGCACATCCACAGCGCGCCGTTCGAGCGGTCGAGCGCCGACTGGGCCCAGAACTCGTCGGCGCGCGTGGGCGCGGGCGTGGGAGCGACGAGCCGGTGGTTACTCGTCAGCGGGTACCCGGCGATGGGGCGCAGCCTGCTGTCGAAGGTCGTCAGCGCCGCCCCCTCGTCTCCGGTGAAGTTCGTGCCCGTGTAGCTGACGTAGACCCGGCCGGAGTAGCGTCCACCCGAGGTGTCCACGGTGACGGTCGGATCGGCCTGGATGCACGATCGAGGCTCGGCCGTCACGACGATCCCGATGCCGCAATGCGGGATCGGGATCGTCTCGAACGCGGCGACGCTCTTCTGCGGGCCGAAATGCCTGCCGCCGTCGGTAGAGCGCACGATCCTGACGCCGTAGTTGCTCTCGTCCGTCCACGCGACGTAGACGGTTCCGTTCCTGGCCGTGGCCACCGACACGTAGTTGAGGTCGTCGCCCTGCCCGCTCAGTGTGACCGGAGGTGACCAGCCGAGACCGCCGTTGTCGGAGTAGCTGAGCACGATGCTCGAGCTCGTGTTGCGGGCGATACGGGACCAAGCCACGTAGACGCGATTCCTGTGCGGGCTCACCGGCGACTGGTCGACGGCGATCGCGGGCTTGTCGTCGAAGCGCGAGCGGCCGAGCTTCGCCACCAGGACCGGAGCCGACCACGCCGCCGTCGGGCCCGTCCGCGCCAGCACGTAGATGTGCGAGGTGCCCTGCGCGTCGCACGGTGTCGCAAGGTCGTACGAGTAGTACTGCCGACCGGTGAGATCGATGGCGACGCCGGGATCGGATGGGCAGCTGGTCCGGATGTCGGCGGCCGGCCGGATCGAGATCGACGTCCGCCAGGTCGTGCCGCCGTCGGTCGAGCTGTAGATCCTCTGCGTTCCTTCGAGGATGCTGTTCGAGCCCGCGAGGAGCACGTCGGGGTTCGTCGGGTCGACCGCGATCGTCGCGTTCGTCTGCGGGCCCGGAAGGTTGGAGACGTCCACCTCCGCGCTCCGTACCGGCTGGCCGGACGCGACCGCGCCTGCCGCGGTTCCTCCGAGCGCGAGCCCGAGCGCCGCGATCCAGGCGAGCCGCATCACATCCACGGTACGCCCGTCACCGCACGGCGGATTCGGTCAGGACTGGACGACCGTCTCCGCAGCCTCGGCGTCGATCCCACCGCCCAGGCCGAGCTCCTCCTCCATCCGTTGCACGGGCGCGCGGCGGAACCGCGAGCGGATCAGCACGACGATCAGCATCACCCCGATCAGCGCGAGCGAGACGAGCGTCGTCGCCGTGCCGAGGGCGTAGAGATCCGGGCGCAGCGCCGAGTTCTGGATCAGCCCGACGATCTCGAGCGGCAGCGTGGGATCCCCGATCACCAGCAGCACGGTGCGGTCGAAGTCGTTCCAGGTCAGCGTGAAGCCGAACAGGAGGGCTCCGAAGACTCCCGTCCAGATCAGCGGCAGGGTCACCTCTGCAAACGTCCTCACCAGGCCGGCGCCGAGGTCTCGGGCCGCCTCGTCGATGTGCTCGTCGTAGCGGTTCCAGATCGCGAGCATGACGAGGAACCCGAAGGGGATGCCCCAGACGCTGTTCGCGCCCAGCGCCGTATGCCAGAGCGACGTGGTGACGCCCATGTACTTCCAGAAGAGCTGCGTCCCGAGGCCGAGCAGGAAGCCCGGCGCCATCATGGCCAGGATGATCACGTAGAAGGCGATGCCGTCGCCGCGGAAGCGCCGGCGGAATGCCATGGAGAGCGTGAACGCGAAGAACGCGACCACTCCGCCCGCCGCCAGGCCGAGCCAGAGCGAGCCTTCGCCGGCCGCCCTGATGGCATCCGCGTTCGTGAAGGTCTGCCCGACCTGGCTCTCGAAGATCGAGCGCCACCAGATCAGGCTCACCGGGCCCTTGAACGGGAAGGTGACACCGCCGTAGTAGCCCTGGAAGGACAGGACGCCCATCAGGATCATGGGCGCGTAGAGGAAGATCAGGAAGATCACGAAGTAGACCGCCAGACCCCACTTCGCCCAGTCGTGGCGGCGCTTGACCTTCCGCTTGATGACGACGTCCTGCGTCCGCTCGACGGCGGGGGCGACGGCGGCCACGCGCTACACCTCCTCTCGCAGGTTCGCGAAGCGCGTGATCCCGAAGACGCCGAGGATGAGGACGAGGACGAGCATGACTGCAGCCGCGGCACCCTGCGGGTACTGGATGCCCGCGGTCAGGTTCTGGATGTACGTCCCGACCGAGGAGACCGCGCCCTGGCTGATCACGTTGACGGTGCCGTACTCGCCCATCGTCAGCACGAAGATGAAGATCGAGCCGATGACGATGCCCGGCATCGTCTGCGGCAGGATCACCTCGCGGAAGGTCTTGAGCCAGTTCCCGCCGAGATCCCGAGCGGCTTCGATCGCATGCCGGTCGACCTGCGCGAGCAGGAAGAAGATCGGCGTGACCATGAACAGGATGTAGAGCTGGATCATCGCCAGCCGCACCGACAGGAGCGAGAACTGCGTGTCGAGCAACGGGTGGTTGAGGCTCGACACCCCGAGCCAGGTCAGGGCCTGGTTCAGCGCACCCTGGCTGCCCATGAGCGGGTACGTCCAGGCGACGGATCGCGTCGTGAAGCTCGTCCAGAACGGCGCCAAAGCCAGGATGAAGAGCGCGATCTGATACTGGAGCTTCTGAACCTTCATCGCCAGGAAGTACGCGACCGGGAACCCGAACACGAGACAGGCGGCGACGGCGATCACCGACGTCTCGAACGACCGCAGCATGTTCTCCCAGTAAGCGTTGTTCAGGCTGAACGGGTGCAGCAGCACGCCGTAGTTGTGCAGCGTCCATCTGCTGGAGTCGAACCCGGTCGAGGTGGTCGTCCAGAAGCTGACCAGCACGATGAAGACGAGCGGCGCAACGAGGAAGAAGCCGAGCCAGAGGAAGCCCGGCAGCCCCCATGCGAGCGTGATCAGGCCGCCCCTCCGGCCACGACCGCCGCCGCCCCGCTCGCCGAGCGCCCGCTCCGCCTTCGGAAGGTGCTGCTCGAGCAGCGACTCTGCTTCCTCGACCTCCTCCAGCGCGACCCGCGAGGCCTCGTCGCCCGGATGCTCAGGCGTGGAGGAGCTGGACATCCTCCTCCTTCCACGAAATGCGGATCTTCTCACCCTCTTTGCCGCGGAAGGCGGGATAGCGCTCGCCCGGCACCTTCGCCAGCATGCGCTCGCCTCCCGCGGTCAGGTGCAGCTTGACGAGGTCGCCGAGGAACTCGACGAAGACGATCTCGCACTCCACCCAGTTTGCGACGGGCTCGGCAGCACCGCTCTCGGCGACCTCCACGGCTGCGGCCCGGACAACGACAAGCACCTGCTCACCGACTGCGGGCACCGTCCCTCCGTCGATGCGGGCGGTGACGCGCACCTTGTGCTCGTCCTCGACGAGGAACTGGTTGCCGTTCAGCTCCGTGACCCGCCCGCGCATGATGTTGTTGTCGCCCATGAACCGTGCCACGAGCTCGGTCGCCGGCTTCGTGGCGATCGTCAGCGGGTCGGCGATCTGCTGGATCCGCGCCTCGTTCATCACCACGATGCGGTCGGCCATGGACAGCGCTTCTTCCTGGTTGTGCGTGACGTGGATGAACATCAGCCCGAGCTGACGCTGCAGGTTGCGGAGCTCGACGCGCATGCGCAGCTGTAGCAGGCGGTCGAGGTCGCCCAGCGGCTCGTCGAGGAGGAGCGCCTTCGGCTTGGTCACGAGCACCCGGGCCAGCGCCACGCGCTGCTGCTGGCCGCCGGACAGCGCGGCCGGCTTGCGGCTCGAGAGCTCGGTGAGGCCGACCATCTCCAGCGCCTCCATGGCGCGTGCGCGCCGCTCGGACTTGCCGAGGCCCTCCATCTTCAGGCCGAAGGCGACGTTGTCCAGCACGCTGCGGTGAGGGAACAGCGCGAAGTGCTGGAACACGGTCGTCGTCGGACGCTTGTGCGGCGGCAGGTCCACGAGCGACTGCCCGTCGAGGAGGATCTCGCCCTCGGACGGATACTCGTGGCCGCCGATCATCCGCAGGGTCGTCGTCTTGCCGCAGCCGGAGGGCCCGAGCAGGACGACGTACTCCCCGTGGTCGACGTGCAGGTTGACGTCGTCGACCGCGACGGTGCCGCCGGGGAAGACCTTGGTGAGCCCGATCAGGTCGAGACCTGATCCCGTAGGCACGGAGGGGGCGGTCACCGCCGCCCCCTCCGTGTTCGATTCTGCGACGTTCTCAGTCATCCAGTCCTAGGCGCTGAGGAAGTCGTTCCACCGCTTGATCTGGTACGTGCTGTTCGTGAAGTACGAGTTCCAGGACGAGTAGTGACCGATGCGCTGCGAGAACGAACCACCGTCTCGCTTGGAGCCCTTCTTGATGTCGCCCACCTTGCCCGTGATGCCGGGCAGGTTGCGCTTGGCGGTCGTGCCGTTGTACCAGAAGTCGTACTCGTCGACCTTGAACGCGATGCCGCCGGCGGTCTCGTGCGGGTTGTTCTTGATCCAGTTCCGCAGCGTGCTGCCGTTGCCGATGTAGTAGCCCTGGCGCATGATCGTGGCGCCGAGCCACCCGTCGTACATCCAGTTCAGGTAGTCGTAGCACGCCTGCAGCTTCGCCGGATCGCTGGCGACGTGGGTTGCGATGCCCTGTGCGCTGCACCAGCCGCGGAAGCCCGTGGGCGGAGCGGCGTACTTGACGTTGATGCCCTGCGCGACGAGCAGCGCGACGGCCGGCGACCACATCGACTCGACGACGACCTCCTTCGAGGCCATGAGGTTGACCGACTCGTTGAAGTTCGCCCAGTAGGCCTTGAACTGCCCCGCCTTCTTGTAGGTGGTGGCGATCTTGACGACCCGGTCGATCTCGGCTTTCGTCATGTTGCCCATGTCCTTCGGCTTGAAGATCCCGAGGGCCTTCAGGGCGTTGCCGATGTCCTGCATGACGATGCCCGGGTCCTTCAGCAGCGCGACCCGGCCCTTGTACGTCTTGTTCAGCAGGTACTCCCAGCCCACCTGGTTCGGCTGCTTGTTGATGACGTCGGCGTTGTAGCCGATCGAGTCCGCGTTGAAGTGGGCCGGGACGCCGACGACGTACCGCGGCATCGGGCCGTGGGTCGCGTTGGTCGCCTCGTTGGTGACCCACTGCACGATGTCCTTGTTGGTCGCCGGGCCTTCCTTCGACAGCGGCAGCCCGCTCGTCCCCTGCTTCAGGAACAGGGCGCGGAACGGAGCGTCCCCGTCCCCGTAGGTCTCCTTCGAGCCGGGGTGCACCTTTCCCCAGGCGAACAGCTTGTAGAGCTGCGGCCACGCCTTGATCTTCGTCGTGTCGATGGGCATCAAGCCCTTCGCGGACCACGCCTGGATGTCCTGGTAGTTGTAGCCGCCGAAGATGTCGAACGTCCCAGGCGCCGTGATGGCCTTCTGGGCCTCCGTGACCGGGTCCGTGACGGTCAGGTTGACGGAGAACCCGAGTTCCGTCTTGATCCGCTTCGCGACCTCGGGGGTCGGGAACTCGACACCGAGCGTGATCACGTTCAGCGTGCCCGTGAACTTGCCGGCCTTGTCGACCTGCGAGGTCCTGGCCGCCGCCGGGCCGGCGAGCGCGCCTGCGCCACCGACGGCGGCCGCCGCCAGACCTCCCTTGACGAGGAGATCGCGGCGCGTCATGCCGCTCGATGCCTCGTCCTTGGGCTCTGTGCCCGTCAGACGCTGGTGCTCTCGGATCTCCGAGAGGAGTTCACCAGTGTCGAACTCGTACTCCTCAGGCATGAACGAACTCCTTTCTCCTCGCCGCCCTCTCGAGGATCTCGACTGCCCACGCGCGCGCGTCACGACCGACGTAAGCGGCATCTGTGATGCCGCAGCCGCAGCAAAGAGAGGTGGCGCCAAGCCGTGGAATGAGAGTTGTATACAGCGGTTCCCCGCCCGAGTCAACCGATGTCTGACATCCGGCTGATGGGCGAGCTTCCTGCGCCGCGGCTTCTCTAGCACGGCAGGCGCGGAAAACCGATCGGATCGCCCGGAAGCCGCAGGAACCGCGCCACGACGTCGAGCGCGACGGCGACGTCGTCCGCGCGCACCGATTCGTCCGGATGGTGGCTGATCCCGTCCTTGCAGCGGACGAACAGCATCGCCACCTCGGGCGTCAGCCGCGCCGCCGTGACGGCGTCGTGGCCGGCGCCGCTACCCAGCTCGAGCGGCCGCACGCCCGCCTGCTCGCACGCCTGCGCGAGCCGGGCGCACAGCGTCGGTGACATCGGGACCTCGTGAAGGTCGTCGCGCCGGTGCCAGTCGAGCTCGAGCCCGCGGCGCCCGGCGATCTCGCGCGCGGCGGCTTCGAGCTGATCCCGCGCGCGGTCGCGCTCCGCGCCGCTCTGGTGGCGGACGTCGTAGCTGACGCGCGTCCGGCCGGGGATCACGTTCCCGACGTTCGGATCGTTGTGGATCCGGCCCACCGTCGCCGTCAGGCCCTCGGTCTCGCGCGCCAGGCGCTCGACCTCCAGGATGAGCTCCGCGGCGCCGGCGAGTGCGTCCCGGCGCAGGCGCATCGGCGTGTTGCCCGCGTGACCGGCCATGCCCTCGAAGGTGGCGATCCCACGGCTCTGCGCAGCGATCGCCGTGACGATCCCGATCGGCAGGTCTTCGTCCTGGAGCACCGGGCCCTGCTCGATGTGAACCTCGAGGTAGCCGAGCAGGTCGTCCGGCGCGGAACGTGCGCCGAGAGCCTCCGGGTCGCCGCCCATCGCCCGCACGGCCTCCGCCAGCGTGGTGCCGTCCGAATCGGTGAGCGCCCCGTCCTCCGGCGTCAGCAGCCCCGCCCAGCCGCGGCTCCCGAGATACGTGAGCGGAAACCGGCCCCCTTCCTCGTCGGCGAACGCGACCACCTCGAGCGCGAACGGCAGCTCGCCGACCGACGCGGCCGCCTCGATCGCGAGCAGCACACCGAGCGGCCCGTCGTAGCGCCCCGCGTCGCGAACGGTGTCGATGTGGGAGCCGAGCACGAACGTCCCGGGCCCTTCACCGGCTCGCCCGATCACGTTTCCGACGGCGTCACGACGCACCGCCAGCCCGGCCGCTTCCATCCAGCCCGCCACCGCATCGGAGGCCTCGTCGAGCGACCGCGAGCCGTACCAGCGCGTGATCAAGCCCTCCTCTTCGGAGAAGCGAGCGAGCTCGTCGCAGCGCCCGAGCACGCGCTCGGCGCTCATGGGACGGGTGGTGCCGCGGGAGCCGCCTGGGGCGCGACCAGGCGCGTGAGCGCCACCAGGCCGAGGTAGATCGCGGCGCCCGCTCCGATGCCCCAGGCCACCTTCAGCCACGAGTGCGGCAGCGCGTAGTAGACCGCGACCGCCCCGGCGACGGCGAGGATCGCCTCGACGTTGACGCCGTTCAGGTAGCGGTAACGGCCGTCGGGATCGAACAGCGCCTGGACGTCGATCTGCTGCCGCTTGCGGACGAGGTAGTCGGCGAGAACGACGCCGGTCAGAGGCGCTGCGACGTTGCCGAGGTGCGTGATCCAGTTCTGGGCGTGGTGGACGAAGTCGGGGAAGCCGGACAGCGTCACCGCCCCCGCGGCGACGAGCAGCGTCGCCCGCACCCGGCCGAGCGGCGGCACGGAGTTCACGAGCGAGAGCCCGGCCGTGTAGACGTTCGTGATGTTGGCGGCGATGCCCTGGACGACGATCGCCGCCGCCAGCACTACGAGCAGGACGGTGCTCGAGGTCAGCAGCGAGACGGCGACGAAGGGATTCGTCTCGCCGGTGGCTGCGGCCGCGTAGCCGCCGACGAAGGTCGTCACCACGGCCGCGGCCAGCGCCGACGTGACGAGCCCGATCCGCATGTCGCGGCGCGTCGGCGTGTAGCGGCAGAAGTCCGCGATGTTCCCGACCAGGGTCAGCGAGGCGCCGCACATCACGGTCACGTACTTGGCGAACCCGACCCAGGTCAGATGCTGGTGCGGCGAGGCGAAGACGCGACCGACCGCGAAGTGCGGATCGCCGGTCGAGACGTAGAGTCCGATGAGGATCGCCGTGAACGCGAGCGAGACGGGGAGCACGACGCGGAGCAGCCAGCGCATCACATCGAAGCCGAGCACCGCGAGCGCCGCGTGGAACACCGCCAGGCAGAGCGAGATCGGGACGAGCGGCAGGTGATGGTGGCCGGGCAGCGCGCGGACGAGCGCCTGGATCCCGAGCCCGCCGGTCAGCGCCTGCGCCGCGAACCAGTACGTCGCAGCGACGACGCGGTACGGCGAGGAGAGCAGCCGCGCGCCCCAGAACCCGAGCGTCGCCCGCATCGCCACCTGGCCGGGAAGGCCGTAGTCGACCCCCGGCTGCGCGACGATCACGAGCGCCGCGTAGGCGAGCCCCTGGCCGACGACCATCGCCGCGACCGCCCACCACAGCGGGAGCCCGCCGTCGACGACCGCGAACGCGCCGAGCAGGTACATGACCGGGTTCAGGAAGAACGTGAAGTTGATCGCGAACAGGTCGCGCCAGCCGACCGTTCGCAACTCGGCCGGGATCGGCTCGACGCCGAACTCCTCGACCGACGGCAACTTAAGCCTCGATCGTCTGCGCCGCGCCCGCTCGCGCGGCCCGGCTGTTCCGCTGGAAGAAGTCGAGGACGACGCGGTTGTGCTCGTCGGTCGAGTCGAAGATCGTCGAGTGGCCGGCGCCCGCGATCACGTGCTTCTCGGCGCCTGCGATCCCCTGGAAGATTCCCTCCTGGCCGACGCCCTCGGGGCCCTGGTCCCACGGGGTCATGATGTCCTGGTCGCCGCCGAGGACGAGCGCGGGCGAGGTGATCTTCCCGAGCCACGGCGTGATGTCCATGTCGCACATGGCCTGGCAGGCCGCCGTGAACACCTCGAGCCGGTTCGAGTCGCGCAGGATCTGCTGGCAGTGGTCGACGATCCCCTGGCCGGCCTCCGACTCGAGCCACGCCTTCGAGACCGCCTGCCAGGAGATCAACTCGGCGAGGATGCGGCTGCCCGGGCCGTCCGGATCCATCTCGGCGATGTCGATCCAGTTCTTGAAGATCAGCCGCCCGGCGCGGCCCAGCTTCGCGGCGGCGCAGTTGATCACCACCGAGGTCGTGCGCTCCGGGTACTTGCCCGCGAAGGTGACGGCGATCATCCCGCCCATCGACGTGCCGTGGACGTGCGACTCGGAGATACCGAGGACGTCCTGCAGCGCCGCGATGTCGTCGGCCCAGACCTCCATGTCGTAGTGCTGCAGCGGCTTGTCGGAGGCCCCGTAGCCGCGCAGGTCGAAGTCGACGACCTGGAAGTGCTGCGACAGCACCGGCGTCGCCGGGTCGAGGTTGAAGTGCCCGAACCCCGCGCCGTGGATCTGGATCACCGGCTCGCCCTCCCCCGTGATCCGGCGCCACAGGTTGACGCCGTTGACCTCGATCATCCCTTCCACCGCAGCCTCCCTCTGTCGCGTCGTTCGAGTTTGAAGTCTGACATTGGACACGTCAAACTCTCTGCGTGGCCGAGAACTTCATCGAACGCATGACCTGGCCGGAGGTCGACGCCCGCATCTCCGCAGGCGTCGACGCGGTGCTGATCCCGATCGGCACGACCGAGCAGCACGGGCCGCACATGCCACTCGACACCGACTGCTTCATCGCGCGGTCGCTATCGGAGCGGGCGGCCGACCTCGGCGAGCAGGAGGGCGTCTCGATCCTCGTCGCGCCGACGCTGAACATGACGCTGTCCTGGTACCACATGCAGTTCCCGGGCGCGATCCGGCTGTCGACGACGACGTTCTTCCAGGTCTTCCGAGAGGTCTGCGACTCGCTCGCCCACCACGGCTTCGAGAACCTGGTCGCGGTCAACGGGCACGGCGGCAACATCGCCGCGCTGACCGTCGCCGTGAACCACTACTTCGAGCAGACCGGTCGCCGCGTGTTCCTCGTGCAGTGGTGGGACCTCGCCGCCGACACGCTCGGTGAGGTCGAGGGGCCGATGATCCACGCCGAGGAGGCCGAGACCTCGCTCGCCATTGCGCTTGGCCAGCGGGTCGAGATGGAGCGCGCGACCCGCGACGCCTGGGACCGCGGCGCGGCGGTCAAGGACGCCGGCTTCCAGTGGACGTCGTTCGGCCAGTACGGGATGCGCCACGCAGGCCCGAAGGTGGTCGTGCCGATGGACATGCTGCGCGACATCACCGCCTCCGGCGTCGTCGGGGACGCCACCCGCGCCACCGTCGAGACCGGCGAGCGGATCGTCGCCGCGCTCATCCCCCGCATCGTCCAGGTCTGTCGAGAGATGGCCGGAAAGGAGTAGGACCGTGAGCCGACGTGTGATCGACCTGTCGCAGCCGCTCTCACGCGAGTCGCAGCTGCACCCGTTCTTCGCCCCCACGCAGATCCTGCGCCACATCGTCCACGCGGACGCGCCCGAGGGCCGGCCGTCGTTCAACGCCGAGGTGATCGTCACGTCGAACCACGCGGCGACCCACGTCGACGCGTTCGGCCACTACTCCAAGGGGGCCGACACGATCGCGGACATGCCGCTGGACACGTTCTGCGGAGAGGCGATCTGCGTCGACATCCGGCAGTACGAGCGCGGGTACGACGTGTCCGCTGCCGAGGTGGAGCAGGCGGTCGCGGCGTCGGGCCAGGAGTTGCGCGAGGGCGACATCCTGCTCTTCTGCTCCGACCACTACAACCGCACGGCGGGCACGCCGGCGTTCCTGGACGGCTTCTGCGGCATCTCGGCCGAGGCGGTGCACTGGATGGCGGACCGCGGCGTGAAGATCTTCGGCGTCGAGACGATCTCGCCGGATCTCGTGTACCTGACGGACGAGTATCCGACTCATCGCGCGTGCGCCGAGCGGCGGCTGACGCACTACGAGAACCTGAACAACCTGAAGGAGGTCGTCGGCCAGCGGTTCCTGTTCGTCGGCCTCCCGCTCAGGCTCGTGCCCGCGTACGGCTCACCGGTGCGGGCGGCGGCGATCCTGGACGAGTAGCCGCGGCACGCCGCGGACTGCCTGAAAATCGGCACAGAATCGGCACACCTGGTTGCGGCTTCCGGGGGTACTTTCCCGGTGGGTGGCGGGTGGAGGGGTTCCCCTCCCAAGGGTGGGGTGCGGAATGGACTAGGCCTCGATAGACAGCTCGGTGCGTTCGGGCTCCGTTGACGCCAGCTCGGCGCGGAAACCTGCGCGCGTCCAGTCACGCTTCGGTAGGACGTAGCGCAGCAACTCGAACCCGGCCGGGCTCTCGCGGAACGGGAACGGGTCCATCCGCACTCGCCACGGCGCCAGGGACTCGAGCCGGTGGCCCGCGAGCTCCACCGCCTCGCCCGTCGTCTCGACGTCGCGCATGCAGAAGTACAGCGACAGGCGGTCGTAGAGCTGCAGGCGGAAGTAGTCGGCGAAGCTCTCGTCCTCTGCCGCACCGACCGCGGCGCGTCGCGCCGGCCAGCCCGCCTCCTGCTCGACGACGAACGCCTCGACCACGGCTTGCACGTCCGGCTCGTGCGACTCCTTCAACGTCGGGTCGGTGCCGAATCGCTGCTTGTAGATCCCGACGCCGTGCATCGAGACGAGCATCCCCGCGTACGGATCGTCCTCCGTGGCGGCGGCGATCGCGGCGCGGTAGAACGCGATGTGGATCGGGATCGGGACGTCGATGAACGTGACCGGCCGGCCGCCCGCGTCGATCGTCGGCGCCTGCTCCCAGACCGCCCAGCCGTCGTCATGGCGCTCGGTGCCGAGGATCAGCGACTCGTGACGCGGCCCCGTGTCGGCCCAGGCCCGCGCGAAGTCGGCCGAGAGGTCGGCGTGGTCGGTCTGGTAGACGATCTGCCAGCTCGACCCGGCGTCCCGGACGATCACGCCGCGAGCCCTTCGACGTAGGCCAGCGTCTCCTCGAGCGGGACGACGTCGCCGTACTTCGTGTCGATGTCGTAGAGGTTCGCCTCGTGCGCAGCCTGGTTGCGGTCGCCCACCGCCTCGCGCGGGACGACGACCCGATAGCCGTGCTGCAGCGCGTCGAGGGCCGTCGCGCGAACGCACCCGCTGGTCGACGCGCCCGTGACGACGACGGTGTCGCAGCCAACCGACGCGAGCAGCGACGCGAGCGTCGTGCCGAAGAACGCCGACGCGAAGTACTTCGAGAGCACCGGCTCGCCTTCGACCGGCGCGATCCGCGGGTCGATCTCGACCCACTCGCTCCCGGGCTCGAGGGCGAGCAGGGCCGGCACCTTCTCGATGAACACCGCCGCCGCCTTGCGCCCGAAGTCGTCGTAACAGACCGTCGTGAACACGACCGGAAGCGCTGCCCGCCGAAACGCGCCGAGCAGCCGTGCGATCGCGGCCACGCACTCGTCGAGATCACAGACGAGCGGCGAGGCCGGATCGGTGAAGCCGCGGTTGACGTCGACAACCACGAGGGCGGGCTTCACTCCGAAGCCCGCCCGCCCGTGGAACCCTTCGAATCGCATCGCCTACTTGGCAGGCTCGGGCAGGCCGTCGGCCTCGCGCACGAGGGCGAGCGCCTCCTCGCCCCGCTGAAGCGGCGACCAGCGCAGCGGCACGGCCGGCTTCGGCGGCGCCAGGCCCGTCTCGGCCTCGCAGTTCGCGAGCAGGTCGGCGAGCGGGGGGCCGAAGTCGAACGCAGGCGCCTCGCCGCGCTCTTCGCGCTGCCGCGCGCGCTCGGCCCCGGTCGCCTCGGCGTCGCCGACGACGACGCCGTAGCCCTCTTTCGCGAACTCGGCAGACACGAGCCCGAAGGACACGTCCCGCTCGACGGCTTCGACCGGCCGGTCGAGCCGGTCCTTCCAGCCGCCGCCGCCGGCCGTCCGGTAGACGAGCATGTCGCCGGGCTGCACCTCGACGCGGTCGCACTTCGAGGGCAGCACCTCCTCCGTCCCGTCGGCGCGCTGGAGCAGCTTCGACGAGCGGGCGCCCGGCCGTCCGCCGAGGACGCCCCACGGACGCGTCAGCCAGCGGTCGTCGTGGATCGAGATCTCGCCCGGCTCCAGGTAGACGTAGCGCTTCTCGACGCCGTTCCCGCCGCGGTGGAAGCCGGGCCCGCCGGAGTCGGTGACGGTCGTGTACCCGTCGATCCGCATCGGGTAGTAGGCCTCGAGGTACTCGGTCGGGATGTTCTCGAACAGCGGCCACCAGCTGTGGCCGTCCATGCCGTCGCCGATCGGGCGGCCCGGGATGCCGCCGTAGAGGATCTCCATCGAGTAGAAGAAGTCGCCCTTCGAGTCCCAGCCCGAATAGAGCATGTACGGGCTCGTCCCGTACCCGGAGGCCGTGTTCAGCTCGGGCGCCTGCTTGCAGAGCGCGCCGCCGAGCACGTCGAACAGGCGCGCCAGCGCGTGCGTCCGGCAGCCGAGCGCCGACGGGTAGCGCGGCCGCAGGAGGCACCCTTCCGGCAGGACGATGTGCAGGAGCGGGTAGAAGCCGTCGTTGAAGAGGATCTGGGGGTCGTTGACCATGATCAGGTAGACCCCGATGAACATCTTGAACATGCCCTCGGAGAGGTAGAAGTTGACCGGCCCGAGCGCCTGCGGATCGGTGCCCGTCCAGTCGAAGAAGGCGTGGTCGCCCTCCCGCCAGATCGTCAGCTTCATCTTGAACGGCCCGTTGCCGAGACCGTCGTCGTCGACGTAATCCTCGAAGCTCTGCGGCTCCTCCGGGATGGCGAGCTGGATCAGCGTCTTCATCGCCTGGTAGGTGCGATCGAGGAGCGCCTGGCAGGCGGCCAGGTAGGTCTCCTTGCCGAAGCGCTCGCAGAGCTCGACGACCCGCCGTTCGCCCGCACGGCAGCCGGCGACGATCGCGAACAGGTCGGCGCGGTTCATCTCCGGGAGCCGCACGTTGTTGAAGATCAGCTTGAGGACGTCCTCCCGGTGCTCGCCCCGCTCGATGATCTTGATCGGCGGGATGATCAGGCCCTCCTCGAAGATCGTCCTCGCCCCGGTCGGCAGCGACCCCGGCAAAGGCCCGCCGCAGTCCATCTGGTGGCCGAACTGGCTCGACCAGCCGACCAGCTCGTCCTCGTAGAAGATCGGGACGAGCACGAGCCAGTCGTTCGTGTGCGAGATCGACGCCGAGCACTTGAACGGGTCGGACGTGAGGATCACGTCGCCGGGATAGATGCCGCCCTCCCAGCTCTCCATCATCTCGTTGATGTAGGCGCCGAACTGGCCGACGACCATGCGGCCGTTCGGGTCGGTGATCATCGGGAACTCGTCGTGCTGCTCCCGGATCACGGGGCTCATCGCCGAGCGGAAGAGCACGGCGTCCATCTCGAACCGGGCGCTCTTGAGCGCGCCCTCGATGATGTCGAGGGTGACCGGATCGACCTCGACGTCGGTCGGGATCGCGGCGATCCGCGGCTTCTCTACGGTGGCTGCCATCGTCGTCTCCCCTACTCGCTCGGCCTGATCAGGATGTTGAAGTACCGGTCGACCTCCGCCTCGAAGCCCGGCAGGACGACCGTCGTCGAGTCGAACTCGGTCACGATCGCGGGGCCCTTGAAGCGGGCACCCGGCTGGAGCTTCGCGCGGTCGTAGATCTCCGTCGTGTGGTGCTCGCCGGCGAAGACGATCTCGTGGGTGTCGACCACCGCGCCGGACGCGTCGGCACCGCTCAGCTCGCCCTGCGGCAGCTCCGGCTTCGGTGCCGCGCCGAAGCCGACGGCGCGCAGGTTCACGATCTCGCTCCGCGTCTCGTGCATCCGGAACCCGTACAGCTGCTCGTGCAGCTGGTTGAAGCGCTCGTCGAGCTGCGCGAGCCCGTCCGCGCGGACCTTGCCGGGATCGAGGGCGACGGGGATCTCGTAGCCCTGGCCCCGGTAGCGCATGTCGGCGACGTAGGAGATGCTTCTCGCGGCGGGGTCGATGCCCTCGCCCTCGAGCCACTCCTGCGCGCGGGCGCCGAGCCCCTCGAGGATCTCCGACACGTCGGCCGGATCGGCCTCGCCGAGCACGCGGATGTACGTGCGCGCGAACTCGTCGCGGAAGTCGGCAACGATGTCGCCGAGCGCGCAGAGCAGGCCCGGCGCCGGCGGCACGATCACCGGGAACGAGCCCATGATCTTGGCGACGGCGTTGGCGTGCATCGGCCCGGCCCCGCCGTAGGCGACGAGCGCGAAGTCACGCGGGTCGTGGCCGCGCTGCACCGACACGACCCGCAACGCGCCGGCCATGTTCTCGTTGACGATCGCGAGGATGCCCTCGGCCGCCTCCTCCACGGAGGCGAGCCCCATCGCGTCGGCGATCGTCTGCACCGCCACCCGCGCCGCGTCGACGTCCAGCTCCATCTCACCCCCGAGCAGGCGCGGCGGCAGGTGGCCGACCACGACGTTGGCGTCGGTGACCGTCGGCTCGATGCCGCCCTTCCCGTAGGCCGCCGGGCCCGGCTCCGCGCCCGCCGACTGCGGCCCGACGCGCAGCGCCTTCGTCAGCTCGGGCACGTGGGCGATCGAGCCGCCGCCGGCGCCGACCGTGTGCACGTCCACAGAGGGCACACGCAGCCGGAAGTGCGAGATCGTCGTCTCGCGCCCGATCGAGGGCTGGCCACCGAGCGAGAGCGACACGTCGGTCGACGTTCCGCCCATGTCGAAGGTGAGCACGTTCTCGAAGCCCGCCAGGCGCGCCACGTACAGCCCACCCGCGACGCCGCCCGACGGCCCCGAAAGGACACCGTAGATCGGGTTGCGCGCGGCCTCGCGGGTCGTCATCAGGCCCGCGTCCGAGCGGAGGATGTTCACGTCCGCGGTCGCGCCGATCGCCTTCAGCTCGCTCTGCAGATGCTCCACGTAGCTCGAGACCCGCGGCCGCACGTACGAGTTCATACACGCGGTCAGCGCGCGCTCGTACTCGCGGAACTCGGGCAGCACGTGCGAGGACACGGTGACCGGGAAGCCCGGATAGAGCCGCTCGACGATCGCCGCGACCTCCTCCTCGTGCCTGGCCGAAATGTACGAGTTAATGAACGCAATCGTCAGCGTCTCGACACCCGACTCGACCAGGTCGCGGATCACGCTCTCGGCCTGCCCCGCCTCGACTGGCACGACCGTCTCGCCGCGTGCGTCCATGCGCTCGACCACCTCGCGCGTGTCGGCAAGCGACGCGGGCGGGTCGGGCTTGATCATGATGATCCAACCCGCCAGCGGCCCCGGCGTCTGCGACCGCGCCAGATGCAGGATCTGCTTGAACCCGACCGTGGTCAGAAGGCCAACGCGCGCGCCCTTCGACTCGAGCACCGCGTTCGTCGCCACCGTCGTCCCGTGCAGGATGTTGCGGATGTCGGCGATCTCCGTGCCCGCCGTCTCGACGATCCGCTTGATCCCGGTGAGCACCCCCTCCGACGGGTCGACGGGCGTCGAGGGCGTCTTCACACGATGCATCGACCCGCTCTCATCGTGAACGAGCAGCAGATCGGTGAACGTGCCCCCGACATCGACTCCCAACCTGTAAGCCATTCGCTTCCTTTCGGTTCCGGACTAGAGCACGCCGTCGGCCCGGAGGTCGGCCAGGTCCGATTCGGCCAGGCCGAGCAGGCCACAGTAGACGTCCGCGTTGTGACTTCCTTCCTCCCAGGTCGCCGACCAGCGCACGGCCGACGGCGTCTCGGAGAACTTGGGCACGAGGCCGGGGCCGATGTACGGCCCGAACTCCGGGTCCTCGTGCTCGAGCAGCATCTCGCGCGCCTTGAACTGCTCGTCCTCGAAGATGTCGGCGATCGTGTAGATCGGCCCGCAGATCACGCCCGCGTCGTTCAGGACACGATCGATCTCGGCGGCGTCGCGTCCGCCGGCCCAGTCGGCCACGATGCGCTCGATCTCCTCCTGGTTGTCGCCGCGCGCCAGGTGGGTCGAGAAGCGCTCGTCGTCCGCCAACTCGGGCCGGCCCATCGCCTCGCAGAGGCGGCCGAAGACGTTGTCGGCGTTGGCCGCGATCACGACCCACTTGCCGTCGCTCGACTTGAAGATGTTCGAGGGCGCAACCCCTTTGAGCCCCGTCCCGCCCGGCCCGCGCACGATGCCGAGCCGGTCGTACTCGGGCACGGTGCTCTCGAGCAGCGAGAAGCACGCCTCCATCAGGGACACGTCGACGACCTGTCCGCGGTCGAAGCCGAGCGCGTCGCGCTTGTAGAGCGCCGCCAGGATCCCCTGCGCCGCGTACATGCCGGAGAGCGAGTCGCCGAGCGAGATGTGGATGCGCGGCGGCGGCTCGCCCGGGAAGCCGTTGATGTGGCGGATCCCGCCCATCGCCTCGGCGACCGAGGCGAAGCCCGCGCGGGGCGCGTAGGGCCCGGTCTGGCCGTAGCCCGAGATCCGTGCGATCACGAGCTTCGGGTTCACCTCCCAGAGCTGGTCGGGGCCCAGGTTCCAGCGTTCGAGCGTGCCCGGGCGGAAGTTCTCGACCAGGACGTCGGAGTGCTTGACGAGCTCGAGCAGCAGCTTCTGTCCCCGCTCGACACGCAGGTTGAGCGTCACGCACTTCTTGTTGCGCGACTGGACCGGCCACCAGAGCGAGCGGCCCTCGTAGCGGGCCTTGCCCCACTCGCGCAGCGGGTCCGGCTGGCCCGGCGGCTCCACCTTGATCACCTCGGCGCCCATGTCGCCGAGCAGACGGCCGGTGAACGGCCCGGCCAGCAGCATGCCGAGCTCGATCACGCGAACCCCTGCGAGCGGGCCCGGGCCGCTCGTGTTCCGTTGGCCGCTCGCCGCCTCCGTCGCCGCGTCGGTCACTCGCGCTCCTCTGCCTCGCGGACCTTCGAGACGAGGACGTCTCGCGCCTCGTACACGTGCTCCTTCATGACCAGCTCCGCCCGCTCGCCGTCCCGCGCCTCGAGCGCGCGGGTGATCTGCCGGTGGTAATGCGCCGAAATCCGCCGCTGCTCGACCGAGTACCAGATGTAGGAGCGGTAGACGAGTGGCAGCTCGATCACCTTGCGGACGAGCTCGGCCACTCGGCGGCTCCGGGACGCGTCCAGGATCACGTTGTGGAAGAGCAGGTTCTCCTTGACGAGCTCCTGCACGTCGCCCTCGATCAGGCTCTCGAAGCGCTCGCAGCTCGCGTGCAGGCCGGCCACCGCGGCCTCGGAGATGCTCGCCGCGGCCCGGCGGGCGGCATAGCCCTCGAGCAGGGCACGCAGCTGGTACAGGTCTTCCAGATCGTCCGCGTCGTGGCTTCGGACGACGGCGCCGCGGTTGGGCGCCGCGTCGACGAGCCCCTCGGCCTGGAGGATCAGGAGCGCCTCGCGCACCGGCGTCCGGCTGATCCCGAGCTCGCGCGCGAGCTCCTCTTCCTTCAGCCGCTGGCCGGGAGGCAGCCTCCCGTCGACGATCGCCTCGCGGATCAGCTCCGTGGCAGCCGCGCTCGCGTTCCTGACGAGCGGCGCGCGCTCCTGGAGGATCCTCGCCACGGCGCTTGACCATACAGTATGCAATCCGCATCGTGGGAAACGGCCGGTTTCCCCCACGGGCCCGCTTCCCCCTTCGTTGCGCGTCTCTAGCGGCACGAGCTACGTCGCGGCAAAGCCACGACTCCGCGGCGGATCGTTGCGTCGGCCGATCGTCTTTACGGCGCGACGGTCTCGGGTTTGAGGCCGCTTGCGGCCAACGCTCCGAGCCCTGCCAGGACGGCCGTGACCACCCAGAACACGTCCCAGCCGGCGTGGTCGGCGAGCGCTCCGAGCGGGGGCGTGCAGATCGCCGAGATCAGGAAGACGACGGTGGCCGCGGTCGCCACGGAGCGGCCGGCGAGCTCGGGCGCCGTCCGCTCGCCGGCGCTGACGTAGACGAGCGCGTTCCACCCCAGCGCGCCGAAGCCGAACAGGACGGCCGCGGGCACGACGAGCCCGGCTCCGCCGTGCAGCGCCAGCGTGAACACGAGCCCTCCGACCGCCCCGACGATGCCTGTCTCGACCAGAGTCCGCACGCGGCGCGATCCCTCCTGGCGGTCGGCGACGCGGCCCCAGACCAGCCGGGCGACCATCGCGGTCACGTTGACGGCGAAGAACGTGAATCCCGCCCAGAACGCCGACAGCCCGGCTGCCCGCGCGGCGGGCACGATGTACGAGAGGATCGCCTGCAGGACGACGATGTAGAGCGCTGCTACGAGCAGGAGCCGCAGCATTCCCGGGGCCTCGAGGATGCTGCGGAACGGACGCTCGATGCGGACGCGGACAGGGCCGGCGTCCTCCTCCGGGATCAGCGCGAACACGGTGCCCGTGACCGCCACCGCTCCGGCGGCCACCGCGAACGCGAGCCCGACACCCGCGATCCGGACGAGGCCCGGCATGGCACCCGAGGCGATCGTGCCGCCGAGCGGCACGGCCATCTGCCGGACGCCGAGCGCCCAGCCGCGCCGGGCCGCGGGATAGACGCGGAACAGCGCTCCGGCGCCGGCGACGGGGATCACGGACGAGCCGATCCCCGAGGCGATCAGCGCGACGAACAGCACCGCCTTCGACTGCGCGCCCGCCGCGGCGGCGAGCCCGGCGGCGGCGAGCATCGCGCCCGCGAAGGTGGCACGGCGCGCGCCGAACCGGTCGACCGCAATCCCGGCGGCGATCAGCGCCAGGCCGGAGCCGAGCAGGCTCGCAGTGAGGATGCCGCCCAGCTCGGGGAGGCTCAGCCCGAAGTGCCGCCGCAGGTCGGGGCCGATCGACGGCAGGCCGAAATTGACGAACGACACGGCGGCCTGCGCGGCCGACGCGCTCGCGAGCACGACCCTCGGTGAACGCGTAGCCTGCACCGGGCGATTATCTTTGCCCTGTGGACCGGGAGGCGATCGCACGTGGCGTGCGCAGGCGGCAGGCGCAGGAGTCGCTCGACTTCGAGCGCGAGCGCGAGCAGACGCTGCAGGAGCAGATCGAGCTCGTCATCGGCGAGGCCGAGAGCTCACGGATCGACGCCGCCGCCTTCGAGCGGATGTCGGCGGAGGACGTCGCGATCGTCAAGGCGGACCTCAACCCGTTGCCCTACGAGGAGGAGCCCGGGAGCTTCTTCGAGCGCGACGACGTGTTCAACTTCGAGGACGTCGGGGAGGAGGTCGATCCGCACGCCGAGGAGATCGCCCGGCTCACCGTGGAAGTCGAGCAGTGCCGCCGTCGCCAGCAGGCGTTCTCGGCCTACATCGAAGCGCTCGGCAACTGAGCCGGGCGGCTGCCCTCTCTCATCCCAGCGCCTGCTCGAGCGCCGCGCCGAGCTCCGGGTACCGGAAGCGGTAGCCCGCCTGCTCTGCCTTCCGGGGAACGGCACGCTGACCGGTCAGGAGCAGGTCGGCCTGCTCGCCGAGCACGAGCCGCAGCATCGGCGCCGGGGTCGGGAAGACGGCCGGCCGGTGCAGCACCCTGCCGAGCTCCCGCGCCACGTCCCGCTGTCGCGGCACCCCCGGCGCGACGACGTTGACGGCGCCGCGCCAGTGCTCGTGACCGATCGCCGAGCGGTAGATGCCGACGGTGTCGTCGAGGTGCACCCAGGGGAACCACTGCTTCCCGCTGCCGAGCCGTCCGCCGGCGAAGAGCCGGAACGGGAGCGCCATCAGCCTGAGCGCCGGCGCCCCTCTCCCGATCACGAATGCCGTTCGGGCGACGACGACCCGGACGCCGTGCTCCTCGGCCCGGAGCGCAGCGTCCTCCCAGACGACGCAGACGCGGGCGAGAAACGAGTCGCCTGGCGCCGCGCTCTCGTCGATCTGCGCGTCGTCCGGGCGGTCTCCCGCGTAGTCGATCCCCGAGGAGCACACGAAGACCCGCGGGCGCCGCTCCGCCGGGAGCGCGCCGATCGCATCGACGAGGGCCGACGTCGCGTCGACCCGGCTGCGGAGAATCAGGTCTTTCCGCCTGCGCGACCACCGGCCCGAGCCGATGCTGTGCCCGGCGAGGTTCACGACCGCGTAGGCGCCGCTGAGCGAATTCGCCCAGCCCCCCGCCGAGCACCCGTCCCAGCCGAGCGTCCCCGGTTCGCCCGGGTTGCGCGTCAGCACGATCGTCTCGTGGCCGTCGGCGCGGAGCGACTCGACGAGCGCCCGCCCGATCAGCCCGCTCCCGCCGGCGACGACGATCCTCGTCACGTGGAGCTCCCCGAGCGGACGCGCGGCTCACCGGGAAGGACGACGACGCACGCCATGAGCAGAGCGGCTGCGCCGGCGAACGCGGCCAAGCCGCCGCCAACCGGAAGGCCCCAGGCGACGGCGAGGACGATCCAGCCGGCGGCGAGGACCGGCGAAGCCAGCGTCGCACGCACCCGCTTCATGCGGCGCGACCCTCGGCGGGCCGCGGCGTTCAGCACGAGCAGGTACAGAGTCGCCGGCGGCAGCACCGAAGCGATCACCGCGGCGAGGAAGGCTGCCGCAAGCCACCAGAGCCCGAACCCGACAATGGCGACGGCCGGGAGGATCGCCACGACGACAGCAGCGCAGACGAACCGGCCGAGATTGACGATCAGCCACTCGCCGAGGCCAGGGGGCGCGATCAGGCGTTCCCAGTCCGAATCCGTCTGTACGTTGGTCACTTGATTTAATCATATGACTAAAGCAACCGCTCAACAACTGGTCGCGGCCGCGCTCGAGACGCTGAGGGAGGACGGTTTCACCGGGGCGACCTCGCGGGCGATCGCGCGCCGCGCGGGCGTCAACCAGGCGCTCGTCTTCTACCACTTCGGCAGCGTGGACAACCTGCTCCTCGCCGCCCTCGACCGCACCAGCGAGGAGCGGCTCGCCGCGTACCGCGACGCGCTCGAGAACGTCTCTTCTCTCGGCGACCTCGCCACCGTGGCGCGGCGCCTGTACGAAGACGACCTCGCGTCGGGCCACATGACCGTCGTCTCCCAGATGATCGCCGGGTCACTCGCCAGGCCGGAGCTCGCACCGCAGGTCGTCGCGCGCATGGACCCGTGGCTCCAGTTCGCCGAGGAGGCGTTCCAGCGGGTGGGCGGGGACCTCCTGCCCGCGAAGGAGCTCGCCTACGGCGCGATCACGTTCTACCTCGGCGTCAATCTCCTCTCGCATCTCGACCCGGACCAGGAGCGCAGCCGCGCGGTCTTCGCACGGATCGACGAGCTCTCACGCCTCGCCGAGGCGCTTCTCACGGGAGGGCTCCGACTAGGAGGGTCTACCGAAACTCTGTAGGTCAGCAGTCATGCGGACTCTCGCCTCACCCTTCCAATCGTTCGCGCCACCTTCGATCATCGTTTACCCCGTTGACTCAAATCCGTTTCCGCGACTGAGCGACCAACACGAAACCGCCACTCCCTGCCCGCGACCGCAATAGCGATAGCGACCGGATCGAGAGAATGTCCCGGTCGTCGTGCAACTTTGCTTGCGGCGGTCTGTGTGAGGGGCGCAGCGTAGCGTGGCTGCTCGCTGGAGTGTCGTTGTGCGCGTCTGAACGGACGGGAGGGACCCCCGGTGGGGCCCCTCCGTGTGCTGCCGTTTTTGCCTCTTACTGGTCGTTCAGGATGATCGTTCGTCAGCTCAGAGCGGGCAACTGTTGTTGTGCACTGCCGAATTGCCGTTGCCCGTCTGCGGGCTGTTGCCCTGGCAGGTGGCGTCGTGGCCGGAGCCGTTGCTGTTGACTGTGGCGCCGCCCGGCGTGTTGTTCTGCACGTTGAGGTCGTGCCCGACGGTGTTGCCGGTGACCAAGACTGGGCCGCCGTTGTTCCGGATGTTCAGGTCGTGCCCGACGTCGTCGTTGCAGATCGTGGTCGTGCCCGACCCGTTCACGCTCCCTTGTGCGGTCAGGTCGTGGCTGATGCTGCTCCCGCAGACGGTGCTACCGCCCGCGCCGGTCAGGCTCACGTCATGGCCGAAGCCGACGCCGTTCGCGATCAGCTTGCCGCCGCTCTGCACGATGGTGTCGTGTGACACGGTCGTACCGGGCAACAGGATGCAGGTCGCTCCCGTCGGCACGGTGACGTCTTTGCCGCCGCCGCTGTAGATGCCTGTGCAGGTTGTCGTGCCCGCGTTCAGCGGCGAGGCGACCGTGTAGCTCGCCGACGCCAAAGCGGTGTTCCCCGCATTGTCCGTTGCCGTACATAGCACGCTGTGCACACCCGCAACCGACGTGATGACCGGGGCACACGACTGCGACGCGACTCCCGAAAGCGTGTCAGTCGCGTTCGGGGACGCCATCGCCGAACCGTTGAATGCAACCGGGTTCGGTGACACCGTCGGCGCCAGTGTCGGCGCGGTCTTGTCGACCTTCACCGTGTAGGAGCCATTGCCAACGTTGCCAGCCAAATCACTGCAAGACGCATTAACCGTAACCGCGTCGCCCTCACCCGAGGAGAGGCTGGACGTCGTACAGCGACTGCTGTCAATCCCAGAGCCACCGGACTCGTCAGCCCAGTTCCACGAGACGGTGACGTCGGTGTTGTTCCAACCAGAGCCATTGACAGCCGGCAACTGAGTCGGATTAGCCGCTGGCGGTGTCGAGTCGGTTGGGGTCGGAAGCGAGTACGCGTGCAACGTCCCATCCGACGAGCCGACGTAGACGAACCCACCCGCCACCGCCGGCGATGAACGAGTAGCGTCCGTGCGGGCGCTCCACAGCGGAGCGCATTCTGTGGGACTGCCCGAGCAGCCCAACACGCCCGCCGCATCGAACGCGTACAGCGTGCCACCCTCCGAGCCGACGAAGACGACCCCGCTCGCCACCGCCGGCGACGAATAGTCGAGGCCCCCGTCGATATGGGCCGTCCACAACGGCGCGCATACCGTCGGACTGCCGGAGCAGCCCGACACCCCTGCCGCATCAAACGCGGAGAAGATGTTGCCGGAGTTCGAGGCGTCGTAGACAATCCCGCCCGCCACCGCCGGCGACGAGGACAGGCCAAACCCGAGATTCGTCGTCCACAGCGGCTGACACACCGTCGGGCTGCCCGAGCAGCCGGACATGCCGGCCGCGTCAAACGCGTACAGCGTGCCATCGTAGAAGGACCCGACATAGACGACGCCACCCGCTACCGCTGGCGAGGATTCGACGAAGCCTGTGTGCGCCGTCCAGAGCGGCTGGCATACCTTCGGGCTACCCGAGCAGCCCGAGACGCCGGCCGCGTCGAACGCGTACAGGTCGCCCTCGTCGCGGTCGGCGACGTAGACCACCCCGTCCACCACCGCCGGCGATGACCTCATGTCATGGGCATTTGAGCCACGGGTTGGCCCTGTCCACAACGGCTGGCACACCGTCGGGCTGCCTGAACAGCCCGAGACGCCGGCCGCGTCGAACGCATATAGGGAGCCGTCAAACGAGGCGACGTAGACCACCCCGCCCACCACCGCCGGCGACGCGATGATGGGACCAGCGCGGCCCGTCCACAACGGCTGGCACACCTTCGGGCTGCCTGAGCAGCCCGAGACGCCGGCCGCGTCGAACGCATACAGGGTGCCGTCGCCTGAACCGACATAGACGACCCCATCCGCTACCACCGGCCCGGTCGGAAAGAAGGCGTCGGTGGTCCACAGCGGCGCACACACCTTCGGACTCCCCGAGCAGCCTGAGGCACCCGCCGCGTCAAACGCATACAGCTTTCCGTCTCCCGAGGTCGCGTAGACGACCCCCCCGGCGACCACCGGTTCGGCCTCGCTGCCACCGGTGGCCCCCGTCCACGCCTCCGTCAGGCTGCCAACGTTTGCCGTCGTGATCGCCGACCCGCCCGCGTTCAGCCCACTATGCGCGGGATCAGATCGGTACTGCGGCCAGTCCGCGCCAGCCGACCCCGACCCCGCCGCGCCAGAAACCAGACCAAGCACCACTACGGTCAGAAGCGAGACTAGAACGACGGGCCGCCGAATCAGGCGGCCGGCTCGAGTGGAGTGAAACAAACGCGACCATAAATCGGTCTGGCGCCTGCTTCCTCCCTCAACCGACGGACGTCGACCCTTGCGCTTACTCATCGCGCTCCCTCCATAACGAGCCTGATTCAGCCTGGCCGCCGCTTCGGTCGATCTGATGGCTACGGCCCGTGGAGCAGCCGTCGTCTGCGCGACTGCTCGGTGTCTCCCGTACTGCACTCTCAACTCTCATGCCCCGCCGCTAGCTTGTCAAGGTTGTTACCAAGTGGAGACCGACGCCTCGCCATCCTCTTGTTGGTACCGCAGGTTCGCGTGAGGAACAACTGCGTTCTGCTCTGTATTCGCGAAGAGGGTGGCGAGGCGGGCGGCAGGAACGTCGGCAAGCTGTGGATCACTCAGGCAAACACCGAGTGGGCGCGCGGCAATGTGCCGAGAAGAAACGCCAAGACGCTCTCGATGGAAGCCTTTGTCGAGTACCTGAACTCGCTCTGATCTGACCGAGTTCATCATCGTGCGGCTCCGCCAGTATCAGCCCCGAGACTGCAGCCGACCTGCGCGGCTGCAGTCCGTGTGAGCCAGGAACATGAGGCCCGTAGACGTGAGTCACCATGGCGGCGAAGCCACCGGACTTGCGGCTACCTCGTCTGCGGGAAGCCCAGGTTGACCTTGCTCGTCGCCGGGTCGGGCCAGCGGCTGGTGACGACCTTGCCGCGCGTGTAGAAGTTCACGCTCTCGGGCCCGTAGGCGTGCGTGTCGCCGAACAGCGACGCCTTCCAGCCGCCGAACGAGAACCACGCGACCGGCACCGGGATCGGCACATTGATCCCGACCATCCCCGCCTGCGCGTCGAACTGGAACTGGCGGGCGACGCCGCCGTCGCGGGTGAAGATCGCCGTCCCGTTGCCCCACGGGTTCTCGTTGACCAGCCGCATCGCCTCGTCGTAGGTGTCGACGCGGACGACCGACAGCACCGGGCCGAAGATCTCGTCCCGGTAGCAGTCCATTTCCGGCGTCACGTCGTCGAGGAGCGACACGCCCAGGAAGAACCCGTCGCCGTCCGGCGTGGACTCGCGCCCGTCGAGCACGAGCTTCGCGCCCTGCTGCGTGCCCGAGTCGAGATATGACGCGACCTTGTCGCGGTGCTGGCCGGTGATCAGCGGCCCCATCTCGGAGTCGGGGCTGGCGCCGTCGCCGACCGTGATCTTCGTGGCGCGCTCCTTGATCGCGTCGACGAGCGGATCGGCGACCTCGCCGACGGCGACGACGACCGAGACCGCCATGCAGCGTTCGCCCGCCGAGCCGTAGCCCGCGGAGACGGCAGCGTCCGCAGCCATGTCCACGTCGGCGTCGGGCAGGACGATCATGTGGTTCTTCGCCCCTGCGAGCGCCTGCACCCGCTTGCCCGCCTTCGTCCCACTCTCGTAGACGTACTTCGCGATCGGGGTCGAGCCGACGAAGCTGACCGCGGCCACGTCGGGGTGCTCGAGCAGCCGGTCGACCGCGACCTTGTCGCCCTGGAGGACGGTGAAGACGCCGTCCGGGATCCCGGCTTCCTTCAGGAGCTCCGCGACGAGCAGCGAGGCGGACGGGTCCTTCTCGGACGGCTTGAGCACGAACGTGTTGCCGCACGCGAGCGCCGGCCCCCACATCCACATGGGCACCATCGCGGGGAAGTTGAACGGCGTGATGCCGGCGACGACGCCGAGCGGCTGCCGGATCGAGTAGACGTCGATCCCCGTGGAGGCCTGCTCGGAGAACTCGCCCTTGATCAGCGTCGGGATGCCGCACGCGTACTCGATCACCTCGAGCCCGCGCGCCACCTCGCCGAGCGCGTCCGAGTGCACTTTCCCGTGCTCGCGCGTGAGGATGCGTGCGATGTCGTCGCGGTGGGCGTCGAGCAACGCGCGGACCCGGAAGAAGAGCTCGGCCCGGCGCGAGATGGACATCGCCCGCCAGGCCGGGAACGCGGCCCTGGCGGAGGCGACGGCGGCGTCGACCTCCTCGACGGAGGCGAAGTCGACCTCGGCAGCGATCCCGCCCGTCGCCGGGTTGTAGACGGGACCGGCGCGTCCGGAGCGGCCGGGCACCATGCGGCCGTCGATCCAGTGGCTGATCCTCGAAAGCTCCTGCGTATCGCCCGTCCTGGGCGCGGTCGCGACTTCGGTCATCTCGCCTCCTCGGGGTTCAAAAGCAGCGTAGCGCGATTACTATGAGCCGATGGCGATCGCCGAGAATCGAAGCGCCGAAGGCCAGAAAGTCGTCGCCGACGACCGTGACTACCTGATCCACTCCTGGTCGGTGCAGTCGGCGCTCTCGCCGCTCGCGGTCGCCGGGGCCGAGGGCCGCTACTTCTGGAACTACGAAGGCAAGCGCTACCTCGACTTCGCGTCACAGCTCGTCAACGTCTCGATCGGCCACCAGCACCCGAAGGTGGTCGCGGCGATCAAGGAGCAGGCGGACACGCTCTGCACGATCGGCCCGCCGATGGCGAACGACAAGCGCTCGGAGGCGGCGCGGCTGATCGCAGGGGTGATGCCCGGCGACCTCGAGCGCACGTTCTTCACGAACGGCGGCGCCGAGGCGAACGAGAACGCGGTCAAGCTCGCGCGCTGGGTGACCGGCCGGCACAAGATCATCGCGCGCTACCGCTCCTACCACGGCGGCACGGCCGGCGCGGTGACGCTGACCGGCGATCCGCGGCGCTGGTTCGCCGAGCCCGGGATGCCCGGCGTCGTGCGGATGCTCGACCCGTACACCTACCGCTGCCCCGCGGGCCATCCCGACCCGTGCCCGGTCTGCTCGGGCGGCCCNNACGGGCACGAACGGGCTGATCGTCCCGCCGGACGGCTACCTGCGCTCGATCCGCGAGACGTGCGACCGGCACGGGATCCTGCTGATCTGCGACGAGGTGATGGCGGGTTGGGGTCGCACCGGGCGCTGGTTCGCCTGTGAGCACTGGGACGTGGTGCCGGACATGATCACGACGGCCAAGGGGATCAACTCCGGCTACGTGCCGCTCGGCGCGCTGACCGTTCGACGGCACGTCTACGAGGCGATCAAGGACAGGTTCTTCGCCGGCGGGCTCACGTACTCGGGCCATCCGCTCGCGTGCGCGGCTGCCGTGGCGTCGATCAAGGCGTTCAAGGAGGAGGGCATCGTCGAGAACTCGGCCGCGATGGGCGAGGTGCTGGCCGAGGAGCTGCCGAAGCTCGCGGAGCGGCACCCGTCGATCGGCGACGTCCGCGGGCTCGGCCTCTTCTGGGGGCTCGAGCTCGTCCGTGACCGTGAGACGCGCGAGCCGCTCGTCCCGTTCAACGCAGGCGGCGAGGCGGCGGCGCCGGTGGCCCGGCTGGCGAAGGCGGCGATGGAGCGCGGCCTCTACCTGTTCGTCCACTGGAACGTGATCATGGTCGCGCCGCCGCTGACGATCACCCGCGAGGAGCTCGACGAGGGCCTGACCCTCCTCGACGACGTGCTCTCGATCGCGGACGAGTACTACTCGGCTTGAGCTCCGTAGAGGAGCTCGCCGAAGACATCGAAGCGCTGCTGCCGCTGTTTCCGAGCACGGTCAAGGCAGAGCTGCCCGACTGCGTCCTCGTCGACAACGGCTTCTCTTATCCCGCGCTTTGCGGCGCGCATCGGCTTCGGTTCGATTCCGAGCAGGTCGCCGAGCGGATCGAAGCGGTGCGCGACTGGTTCCGCGACCTGGGTCGCGAGGAGTTCACCTGGTGGGTCGGGCCGTCCGCGACGCCCGACGACCTCGAGGCCCGATTGCGCGCGTCAGGCGCCGTTCCGTTTGCCGACGAGCCGGTGGTGACGTCCATGGTGCTGGCCGAGCCGCCACCCGAGGTCGAGGGGGTCGAAGTGAGGCGAGTCGGAGGGATCGAGGACTTCGCGTTCGCCCGCGAGATCGGCTGGGAGACGGCCGGGTTCACCGAGGAGCAGCGTGAGGCCGGCCGCGCCCTCCTCGAGGAGCGCTGGGAGCAGCGGCAGGCTAGGGACGACAGCGCCCTCTACATTGCGTTCGTGGACGGCGAGCCGGTCGCCTGCGGCGACGTCGTCTTTCTCCCGCTCTGCGCGTTCCTGTCGGGCGCAGGCACGCTTCCCGCGGCACGCGGCCGGGGCGCCTTCCGCGCGCTCGTTCGGGCTCGCTGGGACGAGGCGGTGAGGCGAGGGACTCCGACGCTCCTCGTCGGCGCCGGCAAGATGTCGCGGCCGATCCTCGAGCGAGTCGGCTTCAGGACCGTTGCGGAATCGCACGTGCTCGTGGACCGGACCGGCCTCAGCAGCTGAACGAGCCCGAGACGCTGCGGTGCGGGTACGCCGTCGTCCGCCCCGAGAACTTCCCGCCCGAGCGGCCGCCCCAGAGTGTGACCTTGACCCAGCCGGAGATGTCCCAGGCGCCGCCGTGCCAGCGGATCACGACCACGCCGAGGTGGTAGACGCCGTCCTTTCCGGCCGGCTTGCGCGCCTTCGGCGCGTTCGGATACTTGCCGACCGTGAGGCCGAAGTACGGGATCGTCTGGTTCGGCGCGACGACGGCCGTCCCGACGTTGACCGTGAAGAACCGGGACGTCCCCGCGCACGAGCCGCTGCGCAGCCGGAACCAGAACTTGCCCGCATGGATGGCGGCCGTTGCCGAGCCGCAGAATTTCGTCGCCCGCTTCCCGTCGATCTTCGTCGTCCCGGGCTTGCAGCGCAGGCTGTGCGCCTGGCCCGCGCCGGCCGAAAGCGAGGCCGCGAGCAACAGGGCGCTGCAGGCGGCGAGAACGATCAGGCGACGTCGTCCCAGGGACGGCCAGTGTGCCACGCCGCGGAGACGTACCCGCGACGGCAGCGCTCGCCGACCGCATAATCGTGGCGTGAGTATGTACAACGAGGGCAGCCGCCGGCTCCAGGATCGCTTCGACACCCGGCGGCTCGCCGATCGGATCGAGGAGCGGTCGCGCGCGACGATCGACGAGTCCGATCGCGCCTTCATCGAGGGCTGCGACATGTTCTTCATCGCCACGGCCGACGCCGACGGGAAGCCGCAGTGCTCGTACAAGGGCGGCGAGCCGGGCTTCGTACGCGTGCTCGACGAGCGGACGATCGCCTTCCCGAACTACGACGGGAACGGCATGTACCTCACGGCCGGCAACGTGTCGGTCAACCCGCAGGTCGGGCTGCTGTTCGTGAGCTTCGAGGTTCGGAAGCGCCTGCGGCTGAACGGCGTCGCGTCGCACTCGGTCGACGACCCGCTGCTGGCCGAGTATCCGGAGGCCCAGTTCCTGTGGCGGGTCGCGGCGACCGAGGTGTTCCCGAACTGCCCGCGCTACATCCACCACTACCAGCTCGTCGAGCGTTCCCGCTTCGTCCCGACGACCGAGTGCAAGACCCCCGTCCCGGCGTGGAAGACGCGCGAGTGGGCGAGCGACGTCCTGAGCTCCGACGACCCGGCCAACTCGCCCGGCGCCGAAGTCATCGAGCGCTGACACCGTCTTGTCCGGACACTCCCTGGTGTCTGACACCGCATTGCGGCCACGTGTGTTCGCGACGCGGCGGTTTCCGGCACGCGTCCGGGCCGAGCTCGAGCGGTCGTTCGAGCTGGACGTGCACGACTCCGAGTGGCCGCCGCCGCGCGAGGAGCTGCTGGCGCGCGCGGCCGGCTGCGACGGCCTGATGACGATGCTCACCGACCGGATCGACGACGAGCTCCTCGACGCGGCCGGCCCCCAGCTCCGCGTCGTCGCCGACTTCGCCGTCGGCTTCGACAACGTCGACGTGCCTGCCTGCACCCGCCGCGGCGTGCTCGTCTCGAACACGCCCGACGTCCTCACGCACACGACCGCCGAGCTGACGGTGGCGCTCCTGCTCGCACTCGTCCGCAGAGTCGCGGAGGGCGACCGGCTCGTCCGCCGCCGCGAGGACTGGATCTGGGCGCCGAACATGATGCTAGGCCGAGGGCTCGCCTCGCTCACCCTCGGCCTAGTGGGGTTCGGCAGGATCGGACGGGAGGTCGAACGGCTGGCCCGGGCTTTCGGCATGGAGGTCGTCCACACGAGCCGCACCGGCGGGATCCCCCTCGACGAGCTGCTCGCGACCGCCGACGTCGTCAGCCTCCATCTCCCGCTCTCGGCCGAGACGCACCACCTGATCGACGCGCGGGCGCTGGCGCTGATGAAGCCGACCGCAGTGCTCGTGAACACGAGCCGCGGCCCGATCGTGGACGAGGCGGCGCTGGCGCAGGCGCTGGCCACGGGCAGGATCGCCGGCGCCGCGCTCGACGTGTTCGAGCGGGAGCCCGAGGTGACGGAGGAGCTGCTCGAGCTCGAGAACGTCGTCCTCGTCCCGCACCTGGGCTCGGCGACGCTCGAGACCCGCGAGGCGATGGGCATGCTCTGCGTCGAGGCGCTGCGGGCGGTCCTGCTCGAGAACCGCCCGCCTGCGAACGCCCTGAATCCCGAGGTTCTTCGCTAGCTGAACTACGGGCTAGCCCTACGCGGCGAACCGGTTGTGGACGGGCACGACGCGCGGCTCGACCGGCCCGAGGTCGGTGCCGGAGGCCACCTGGGCCGGGCCGATCTGCTCCTCGACGAACCTGCCCACCGACTCCGGCGAGTCCCACACGTCGACGAAGACCATGCCGTCGTCGGAGACGGCCGCGATGTGCGAGACGGCCGGGTGGCTCGAACCGTCGCCGGCATGCGCGTCCATCTCGGCGGTCACGCTGTCGTAGTCGGCCGGCGAGAACCCGTCGGACTCGATGATCACGATCACGCCCGCGTCGGTACCGCTTCCCTGCCGGATGTGGTTGTGGACGGGCAGAACTCGTGGCTCGCCACCCGGCAAGCCCAACTTCGCCATCGCAGGCCCGACACGCTGCTCGAAGAACCTGTTCAACGCTTCCTCCGACTCCCACGTGTCGGCGATGAGCAGCCCCTCCTCTGTGCGGCCGACGACATGCGAGGTCAGGCCGTCCGGCAGATGATCGGGATCGATGCCCATCTCACGGTTGAGCGCGTCGTAGTCGTCGGTCGACGCACCCGGAAACTCGATCAACATCAGGATTGCCACAGATCTCCTCCTTCGCTCGGCTGAGTCGGGGATTCTCCCTCACCCGGCCCGCCACGACGAGCGCGACTCGATCGCCACCACGATGAACGGGCCTTCCGGCGGCGCGGCGCCGTACTGCGGGTACTTGGCCACGAGGAGCTCGAGCGCCCGCGCGTCGTGCTCGACGACCCGGGCCTGCCCCGAGAGCCGCACCCACCACAGGCGCGACCAGTCCTCGTCCCAGTGGTCGATCAGCACCTCGACGGCCGGGTTCGCCTCGATGTTCGCGAGCCGTCTCAGGCGCCGCGTCGACTTCGGCTTCTGATCGATCACGGTGTAGAGCGTGTCGCCGTCGAGCGCGAAGCAGATCGGGACGACGTGCGGGCGGCCGTCCGGCCCGACGGTGGCGAGCCGCGCGACCCGCTCCCGCTCAGGCGACGGCGAGCCCAGGCCTGACGAGCCTGACGGGTCGGCGGAGCCCATTCGTGTCCACGGGTGGGTTGAGCGGCTCGGCGAGCGGCGGCGCGCCGAACGACGCGGCCACGCGCTCGGGGTCGGGCTCGCCGTACAGGGTCGTCCGCTGGCGCGGGATGCGGCCGGCGGCGCGGATCATCGCCTCCATCTTCTCGGGCGGCATCTCCTGCCCGTAGCCGGCGCCCGCGGCGCGCGAGATCGACTCGTTCATCAGCGTGCCGCCCACGTCGTTCGCGCCTGCGTTGAGCGCCGCCTTCACGCCGTCCGGCCCGGCCTTGACCCACGAGATCTGCACGTTCTCGATCCAGGGGTGGAGCGCCAGCCGGCCGACGGCGTGCATGAGCAGCATCTCGCCGAACGTCGGACCGCGCCGGGCCAGGCCGCGCAGGTACATCGGCGCCTCCATGTGCACGAACGGCAGTGGCACGAACTCCGTGAACCCGCCCGTCCGCTGCTGCTGCTCGCGGACGCGCAGCAGGTGCCGCGCCCAGCTCACCGGCGCCTCGACGTGGCCGAACATGATCGTGTTGTTCGAGCGCAGGCCGACGCGGTGCGCGGTGTCGTGCACCTCGAGCCACTGGTCGGTCGTGACCTTGTCCGGGCAGATCACGGCGCGCACCTCGTCGTCCAGCACCTCCGCAGCCGTGCCGGGCAGCGACGCGAGCCCCGCGTCGCGCAGCCGCTCGAGGTAGTCGCGGAGCGGAACGCCGAGCGTGGCCGCGCCCTGCCAGATCTCGAGCGCCGAGAACGCGTGCACGTGGATGTCCGGCACCTCGTCCTTGATCGCGCGGACCACCGACTCGTAGTAGTCGCCGTCGAACGACGGGTGGATGCCTCCCTGGAGGCAGACCTCGGTGGCGCCGCGATCCCACGCCTCCCGGACGCGGCGCACGATCTCCTCGTGCGGGGTCAGGAACGCGGGGCCGCGCAGGTTCTCGGCCAGCTTCCCCTTCGAGAACGCGCAGAACCCGCACTTGAAGTAGCAGACGTTGGTGTACTGGATGTTCCGCGTGACGACGTAGGTGGCGACGTCGCCGTTCACCTCGCGGCGGAGCCGGTCGGCGGCGGCGAACACGCGCTGGCGCTCCTCGCCGCGGGCGCCGAACAGCCGGACGATCTCCGCCTCGCCGAGCTCGTCCGCCGTGTCCACGGGCAGCGCGTCTCGCGGGACGAACGGCACCGGCCGGTCGTCGCCCGGGCTCCAGCCGTCCTCGCGCGCCAGGCCGAGCGAGTCCGACGCCCTGAGCACCTGTGGGAGCACGTCGGGGTCGAGCCAGGCCGGGTCGAGGTACTCCGGGTAGACCGGCAGCCGCGGCGCGAGCTCCAGGCCTGCGGCGCGCGTCGCGGCGGCGAGCCGCTCGACCTCGGGCCACGGCGCCTCGGGGTTGACGTGGTCGATCGTCACGGGCGAGACGCCGCCCCAGTCGTTGATCCCGGCCTCGAGCAGTCGCGGGAAGTCGTCGTAGCTCAGGTTCGGCGGGCACTGGACGTTCATGTCCGGCCCGAGCACGAGGCGTGCTGCAGCGGCCGTCCAGAGCAGCTCGTCGAGCGACGGCTCGTCCCGGTCGGCCATCAGCGTCCCCGGCTTGGCGCGGAAGTTCTGGACGATCACCTCCTGGACGTGGCCGTACCGCTCGTGCAGCTCCCGGATCGCGAGCAGCGCCTCGATCCGCTCGCGCCGCGTCTCGCCGATGCCGATCAGGATCCCGCTGGTGAACGGGATGCGGAGCTCTCCGGCAAGGCGCAGCGTCTCGAGCCGCGCCGCCGGCAGCTTGTCCGGCGAGCCGAAGTGCGGCCCGCCGCGCTCTGCCAGCCGGTCCGACGCTGTCTCCAACATGATCCCCTGCGAGGCCGTGACCTCCCGCAGCGACGCCAGCTCCTCGCCGGTCATCACGCCGGGGTTCGCGTGCGGGAGCAGGCCCGTCTCGTCGAGCACGAGCCGGCACATCCGCACGAGGTACTCGATCGTCGTCTCGCAACCGAGCGCCGCGAGCTCCTCGCGCGCCACGCGATAGCGGCGCTCCGGCTTGTCGCCGAGCGTGAACAGCGCCTCCTTGCATCCGGCCTCGGCACCGGCTCGCGCGATCTCGAGCACCTCGTCCGCGGTGAGGTAAGCGCGCTCGCCGCGCTTCGGCGGGGCCGCGAACGTGCAGTAGTGGCAGACGTCGCGGCAGAGCTTCGTCAGCGGGATGAAGACCTTCGGCGAATAGGTGACGAGCGTGCCCTTGCCCTCGGCTCGCAGAGCCCGCGCCGGGCCGAGCAGCTCAGCTGCATCGGCCTCGACGAGCGCGAATGCTTCGGACGGGGGTAGCACGCGGTGAGGATACGTGCCGGGGATAGGCTGCCGACGTGGCCGCCGCCGCGCACGTGCTCGTCCCGCTCAAGCGTCTCGACGACGCGAAGTCGCGGCTCGCCGCGGTGCTGTCTGCCGACGAGCGCGCGGGGTTGATGCTCGAGCTGCTGAAGGGCGTGCTCGCGGCAGCGAAGGAGGCGGACGTCGGCCCGATCACGGTCGTCTCCGCCGAGCTGCTCGCGCCGAACGGCGTGGCCCGCTTCGACGACCGCGGCCTGGCCTGGAACGACGCGCTCGCCGCGGCCATGCGCGAGGTGGTGACCGAGCCGATCGCCGTGGTGCTCTCGGCCGATCTGCCCCGGGTGAGCGCCGGCGACATCCGGACGCTCGTCGAGGCGACGCCCGACCGGGGCATGGCGATCGCCCGCGCGCTCGACGGCGGCACGAACGCCGTCTCGATGCGGCCGGCCGGCGCCGTCACGACGCATTTCGGCGAGCCCTCGAGCGCGGCGGTGCACGCCTCTGCGGCGGCCGATGCCGGCCTCGTCGCCCGCATCGTCGACGTGCCCGGCCTCGCGTTCGACGTCGACACGCCGGACGACCTCCTAGAGCTGCGGGAAGGGGCGCAGTGACACTCCTCCTCGGCTACAAGGCCTCGGCGGAGCAGTTCGGGCCGCGCGAGCTGCTCGACTACTCCGTCCTCGCGGAGCAGCTCGGCCTCGACTCGATCGCCGTCTCCGACCACTTCCAGCCCTGGCGCCACCACGGCGGGCACAGCCCGGCAGCGCTGACCTGGCTGGGCGCGGTCGGCGAGCGCACCGAACGGGCCCTGCTCGGGACGAGCGTCCTGACGCCGACGATGCGCTACCAGCCCGCGATCGTCGCGCAGGCGTTCGCCACCCTCGCCTGCCTCAACCCGGGCCGCGTCTTCCTCGGCGTCGGCACGGGCGAGTCGCTGAACGAGACGCCGGCGACGGGCGCGGAGTGGCCGGGAGCGAAGGAGCGGCGGCTACGGCTCGCTGAGGCGATCGAGCTGATGCGCCAGCTGTGGACGGAGGAGCGCGTCACCTTCGAGGGCGAGTACTACCGCACCGACCGCGCGACGATCTACGACCGGCCCGACGAGCCGGTGCCGATCTACGTCGCCGCCTCGGGGCCGCTCGCCGCTAAGCTCGCGGGCCGCGTCGGCGACGGCTTCATCGCCACGAGCGGCAAGAAGCAGGAGCTCTACGAGGAGCTGCTCGCGAACCTGGCCGAGGGGGCCGCGCAGGCGGGCCGCGACGCGGCCACGTTGCCGAAGTTCATCGAGATCAAGGTCTCCTACGACCACGACGCCCAGTTCGCGTTCGACGCCTGCCGCTGGTGGGCCGCGCTCGCCCTGACGCCCGAGGAGAAGAGCGGCGTCGAGGACCCGATCGAGATGGAGCGCCTCGCCGACGCCGCCGCCGACCGCGCGCACACGCGCTTCATCGTCTCGAACGACCCGGAGGAAGTCGCGGAGAAGATCGGCTGGTACGTCGGCCTCGGCTTCGACCACCTCGTCTTCCACGCGCCGGGCGAGGACCAGGGCCGCTTCCTCGAGCAGTTCTGCGCCGACGTGGTGCCCAAGCTGCGCGAGCGGTTCTGATGTTTGCATATAGTGGGATGCACTTCCCACTATATGCAAACCAAATCACCCGACCTGCTGCCGATCTTCCGTTCCCGCGGCCTCGCCCGCCTGCTCCTCGAGCTGTTCGTCATCCGCGACGACTGGACGAGCATGTCGGCGCTGTCCCGGGCCACGGGGCTTTCGATCTCCACGGTCCATCGGGAGGTCGACCGCCTCGCCGAGGCGGGTCTTGTCGTGGAGACGCGGGCAGGCAACATCCGCATGGCCACGGCCAACCACGAAGCCCCGTACTTCACCGACCTGCAGTCGTTGCTGATGAAGGCGCTCGGGCCTGCCCAGGTTCTTGCCGACGAACTCGCCGAGGTAGCCGGCATCGAAGAGGCGTTCGTGCACGGGTCGTGGGCCGCGCGCTATCTCGGTGAGCCGGGCCCGCCGCCGGCGGACATCGACGTGATCGTCGTCGGACGCCCGAGCGTTCGCGAAGTCGATCGGGCGTGCGAGCGAGCAGAGAAGCGTCTTGGTCGCGAAGTCGCTCCGACGATCGTGGGCCCGACGACGTGGAACACGTCCGAGGCCGGATTCATCCGGACGGTTCGGGCGCGCCCTCTCGTTCCGATCGCACTCGGCGATGCCGGATAGCGAGCTGAGGCGACTGCTCGCGGGTCGCGCAGTCCAGCAGGTCGAGGCCGACGCCGACTCCGCGGCGGCCTCCCTCGAGGAGGCGGCGAGGCACCTGGCCTCTGCGCGGGCGATCACGGACACGGATCCCAACGGCGCCTATCAGCTTCTCTACGACGCAGCCCGAAAGGCCGTGGCCGCGCACATGTTGTCCCGCGGCTATCGAGCGACGAACGCGCTGGGCGCTCATGCGGTGGTCGCTCGCTATTCAGCGGCGGTTCTCGCGGCTCGAACGCCGTCGGCAACCGAGCTCGATCGCCTGCGAAGGCGCCGAAATCGCTCGGAATACGCCTTGGCGTTCTTCGAGCCGGCCGAAGTGCGGGAAGCGCTCGGGCACGCCGAGGCGATCGTGCGAGCAGTCGCCGAGGATCTGTCCACGAGATAGAAGGACCGCGAAAACCGCAAACGCGATCAAGCGGGCGCGGCGAGCGGGAAGGCAGCATCCGGGGCATGAGCGCGGCAACAGACACCTTCGCCCGGTTCGTGGACGTTCTCGCAGAGACGCTCGACGACCACGACGCATCCGGCGCGGTGCTGGCGTCGCGCCTGCACCTCTCGCGGTTCCACGTCGACCGCCTCGTGTCCGCTGCGGCCGGCGAGCCGCCGGCGACGCTGCGACGACGCGTGCTGCTCGAGCGCGCGGCGTACCGACTCATCACCACGGACGACGATGTCCTTCCCGTCGCAGTCGCCGCGGGGTATTCGTCGCACGAGGCGTTCACGCGGGCCTTTGCCCGTGCCTACGGGGAGGCGCCGTCACGCTGGCGGCTGAAGCCGACGCGCTTCTGGATCGACGCGCCGAGCGAGGTGCACTTCCAACCGCCGGGGAGCCTGCGTCTCCCCGCTCAGAGAAAGGTCACCGGCATGGATCTCCTCACCCGCATGGTCGAGCACCACATCTGGCTCGTCGGCGAGATGCTGACCCGAGCAGAACGGCTGACCGACGACGTGCTCGATGCCCCGGTCGAGATCTCGGTCGAGGGAATCGACTGCAACCCGACCCTCCGGTCGCTGCTGGCACGTCTCGTCGGTCAGCTCGCGATGTGGGACGCAGCCGTCCACGATCGCCCCTACGACTTCGAGGTCGAGAAGGGCGAGACGGTCTCCCACATGCGGGCCAGGCTCGCCGAGTCCGGACCGGCGTTCCTCACCGAGGTGCGCACGATCGTCGACGAGGGACGGCTCGACGAAACGTTCGTGGACGCGGTCTGCGACCCGCCGGAGGTCTTCACGTACGGCGGGATGATCGCGCACGTACTGACCTTTGCCGCCCACCGGCGGACGCTCGTCTGCGGCGCCCTCATCGACGCCGGCGTGAGCGACCTCGGTGCCGGCGATCCGATGCGCTGGGTCGCCGAGCACGCTTGAGCTACCCGGGGAGCGCGGCGGCGAACACGGCCGCCGCCTCACCGCCGCGGACGGCGAACACGACCCGCCGTAGCGCCGCAGGCTCGTAGCCGCGCACCGTGGTGACCATGATCCGGGCGCACTCGTCGAGCGGGAAGCCGCCGACGCCGGTGCCGAACGCGGGCAGCGCCAGCGACTCGCAGCCGAGCCCGTCCGCCACCTCCAGGCAGCTCCGCGTCGTCTGCTCGATCAGCCCGGCGGTCGTCCGCAGGTCCTGGCCCATGACGGCGCCGTGGATCACGTGCCGCGCGCGGAGCCGGCCGGCGCCGGTCGCGACGGCGGTTCCGACCGCGATCGGCCCTTTCGCGACCGCCTCGCGCTCGATCTCCTCGCCGCCCGCCCGCTTGATCGCACCCGCGACCCCGGCGCCCATCCACAGGTGGTCGTTGGCCGCGTTGGCGATCGCATCGACGTCGAGCGCGGCGATGTCACCCTCGACGACGGAAAGCTCCAGCACGCCCGGAGTATCGGCCGGGGGCGGGCTCAGCGCGTCCAGAGCCGGCGGCGAACGAGCTCGGCCGCCGAGGAGAACACCTCGTCGCTGCCCCGGAGCCGATACAGGTAGTAGACGATCGGCACGATCCAGGGAGCGCCGAACAGGAGCACCACCAGCAAGACCGGAACCTGCGCCGCGAGCATCGCGTCAGGTTACCGGCTCGAGCCCCATCGGCCGCCGATGCCGGCTCTGCCGGCTTCGGCCGTGAACGCCGTCCTCGGCACGGCAAAGGAGGGGGCACACGGGGGAACCATGGGTTCACCCGTGCTATCGGGCGATCAGGAGCGCGGCCTGGTGGGCCATGCCGGCGAGGAGGCGCAGGTCGAGCTCGCCGAACTCGTGCTCCGCGTCCGCTCCGGCGGCGAGGAGGCAGCCGAACCGGTCGCCCGAGAGGGCGAGCGGCGCGAGCGCGAGCGGCGACGGCGCACGCGTCATCTCGATCCCCGCAGCCGTCAGCGCCTCGACCACTTCCTCGTGCGACAGCACGAAGGACTCCTCGCCGCGGCGGAGAATCCGGCGCATCAGGTCGGCCGGGAAGCGGAACTCGCGCGCAGAGTCGTCCGTTCCGTACGAGGCTCCGACCCCGACGTCTCCGGCGGCCGCGTCGTCGAGCAGGACGTAGGCACGCGGCGCCCCGAGTGTCCGTGCGACGAGCTCGCAAGCCTTGAAAAGCGCGTCTGCCTCGCTGGCGGCCGGCGCGATCTCGCGACCGAACTCGAGCAGCGCGTTGGCGACGTGCGCGTTCTCCTGCTGCTCCTGGTAGAGCAGCGCCTTCTGGATCGCCATCGAGGCCCGGTAGGCGAGGCCGTCGAGCAGACGCAGCCGCTCCTCGGTGAAATGTGCGATCCCTCCGGCCGGCGCGCGCACCGTGATCCAGCCCTTGACGCCGTGCCCGGCGGGCAGCGGCGCCGTCGCCACCGGCTTCAGCGACGAGGCCTCGATGTTCGAGAAGAACCAGTCGTGGAGCTCCTGCGCCGTCATCGTGAACGGCGTCTTGCGGCTGCGGATGAACTCGTCGGCCGCCTGTCTCGGGATGCGCGTGCGGGCGACCTCGGCGGCAACGGCTTCCTCGAGGTAGCCGCTCGACGCGACGCAGACGAAGTCTCCGACGGCGTCGTCCTCGAGCCAGAGCGAGCACTGGTCGGCCTCGAGCAGTCGGGCGACCGTCGAGGCGACCGTGTCCATCATCGCCTCGAGCGATCCGGCCGACGACACTTCGTCCGAGAAGTCGAGCCACGCCTTCGTGTGCTCGGCCTCCCGGCGCAGGCTCTCGTACAGACGCGCGTTCTCGAGCGCGACGGCCGCGTAGCCGGCCAGCACCTCGAGCAGCCTCACGTCGTTGTCGTCGAACCGGTCGACGCCGAGCTGGGAGAGGAACACGACGCCGTTGACCCGCGAGCCGTAGCGGAGCGGGACGGCGACCACCGACTCGTCGACCGGCTCGGTGCCCGGCACGAGCGCGCCGAAGTCGCAGTCGAGCGAGTTCGAGAGCAGGAGCGAGCGCCCCGTCTCGGCAACCCGGCCGGTGATGCCCTGGCCGATCGGGATGCGGAGCTCCGCGAGCGCGGCCGCCTCCGCCGCCTCCTCGCCCTTGACCGTGATCGGCACGAGCTCGTCGCCCTCGGCCAGATAGACGCGGCAGCTGTGGTAGTCGACCAGGATGCGCAGCTCGGTGACGATCGCCTCGCCGATCTCGCGCACCGAATTGAACCGGTTCAGCCGGGCGGCGACCGACTGGAGCATCTTCAGGTGGGCGATCGAGCGCGCGTCGTGACCGGGCTCGTCCCCGGCCGGACGCTCGCCGACGTCCTCGCTGAACACCACGATGCGGTTCTTCCCGCGGGCCTTGCCGGTCATCATCGCCGTCTCGGCACAGGCGGCCAGCTCGCGCGGGTTGGTGGCGTGGACGGGCCCCTCGGCGATGCCCATCGAGAGCGTCACCTCGCCGGCGGCGTCGATCGGCTGCTGCTGGATCCGCTCGGTCAGCCGTCGCGCGAGCCCGAGCGCGTCCCCGGCGCCGCAGGACGGCAGGATCACCGCGAACTCCTCGCCGCCGATCCGGCAGGCGAGGTCGCTTCCGCGGACGAGCCCGGTCAGCGCGCCGGCGATCGCCACGAGGATCTGGTCGCCGACCGCGTGCCCGCAGATGTCGTTGACGCGCTTGAAGTCGTCGATGTCGAACATCAGGAGGCCGACCGAGTCGTGGGCGCGGGTCGCGCGCGTCAGCTCGGCGCGCAGGCGCTCGTGGAAGAAGCGGTGGTTGTAGAGGCCGGTCAGCGAGTCGGTCTGAGCCTGGTGCTCGAGCGACGCGCGCACCTGCACGTTGTCGAGCGCGAGCGCGGCCGCGTCGCCGAACCACTTCGCCAGCTCGAACTCCTCCTCGTCGAACGACGCGTGCACGCCGACCCGGTAGATGTTCAGCGCGCCCTTGAGCGAGCCGCGCGCAACCAGCGGGATCGAGATGAGCGCCTCGGGATCGACCGGAGTGCCGGGGATGATCACCACCCGCGGGTCGAGATGGGCCTGGTTCGTCAGCACCGGCTGCCGGTTCGCGACCGCCCACCCGGTGATGCCCTGGCCGAATCCCGGTCGCGTGCGCATGACCTCGTCCCGCCATTCCGTCCTGGCGAGCTTGGGGACGAGCTCCTGCCTCGTGGTGTCGGCCTCGTACACGTGAAGCGCGTCGTAGGGGACGAGCTCGGCGAGCGTGTCCGCGATCCGGTCGAGCAGGTTGTCGAGGTTCTGCTCGGACAGGACGTCGTGGAAGACCTCGGCGAGGCGGCGGTACGACTCGACGAGCGGAAGCACAGGGCCGGCTATCGGCCCCCGGTTCGCACCGGTGAATACGGCAGCGGTCACTCCTCGCCGTGCGCTCACAACGTACGAATATCGGCAGTCGCGAAACCCGCTCTAAGCCCATGGGCACCCCGAACGAGTGATCTGAGGTTGCTTGTCCACCGGCCGTAGCGCTCAATCCGCCGCCGCAGGCCGATTCACTCGGCCGGAGGCTCACTCCGTTGTCGATGCGCGACCGAGAAAGAAGGGGGCCAACGGGGGAACCTGGTTTCCCCCGTTACTCCTCTTGGTCCCAGTAGTCGAGCTTCTCGACCCTGGTGATCACTCCGACGCCGCAGAAGAAGATCTTGTTGGAGCGGGGGTAGTACACGATCTCGTCGGGCAACCACGGCCCGTAGGCGAGGAAGGTGAGGCCGCTCTCTCCTGCGGTGAAGGCGTGCGCGACGCCCGTCCCGGCCGGCCGGGCCACGATGTCCCGGGCCCGGACGGGATGCTCCTCCTCGCCGAGCAGCAGCGTCCCGGAGCCGTCGAGCACGAGGAAGAGCTCCTCTTCGGACGCATGGCAGTGCGGTGGCGCGCCCATCTGGCCGGGCTCGAGCGAGATGTGGTTGAGGCCCGTGCGCTTCGCGCCGGCGAGCTTCCCGAGCGCCCGCCACGTGCCGCGGTGGTGCTCGCGCTCGGTGATCTTCGCCTCGGCCTCGTCGACGTTGACGATCGAGGACGGTCGGTCGACCGGGTCGGGGACCTCGGGCGGGCCGAGCTCCGCCTCCCGCTCGAACGGCGACTTGCCGGCCCCGGTCTCGAACCACGACCGCGCCGACCAGGTCATGCCGACGCGCGGCAGCCGCGCGCCCGAGCTCCGTTCCCGCGAGATCCCGAGGGCGAGCACGTCGAGGCCGTCGTCGCCGGCCCGCAGCGTGTGCGCCTCCGTGCCCTCGCGGTGCACGATGCAGTCGCCGCGACGCACCGCGTAGCTCTTGTCGTCCTGGAGGGAGACGCCCGAGCCGTCGAGGACGAAGAACGTCTCCTCGTCATGGGCATGGACGTGGAGCGGGGTCGAGAACCAGCCCGGCTCGATGCGGATCCTCCGTATGCCGACGTCGACGCAGCCCGCCGCCTGCGCGACGAACGTCCAGTCGGCGCGCAGATGGCCGACCTCGATGTGGCGGGGCTCGATCTCGTCGAGGTGGACGACAGGCTTGTCCATCACCGGAACATATCGCGCTCGGGCGGCATCAGCAGCTCACGCCCGGAGCCCTCGCCGGACACGTCGAGGCCCCGCACGATCGCCACCGGGACGCCGGCCGTCTTGGCGCGGACGAGCTCGGCGGCGGCGGCGATCTCGTCGGCGACGGCGACCACGGTGGCGCGCAGCTCGTAGCCGTTCCTGTCGCGCCGGCCGCGCCAGTCCTCGAGCGGCCGGAGGCCGGCGACACCGATCGCGACGTCCACGATCCCGTTCCGCCAGGGGCGCCCGAACGAGTCGCTGACGATCACGCCGACGTTCTTGCCGGTCCGCTCGCGTAGCGTCAGGCGGATCGCCTCGGCCGACGCATCCGGGTCGGCCGGCAGCAGCACGAGCGTGTCGGGCCCGGGCGCGTTCGACGCGTCGACCCCCGCCGAGGCGCAGACGAAGCCGTGGCGGGTCTCGGCGATCACGAGCGGCGCGCGCGTCCTCACGATGCGGGTCGCCTCGCTCAGGATCACCTCGAGCTGGCGCGGGTCGTGGTCGCCGGCGAGCGCTCGCGCCCGCTCGGACGCCTCGACGTCGGCGAGCCGGACGACGCGGCCTTCGGCCTTCGACACGACCTTCTGCGAGACGACGACGACGTCGCCTGCCTCGAGCTGGGCGTGCTCCGCGATCAGCGCACCGAGATCGTCGCCCTCGGCGATCTCGGGCAACCCCTCGACCGGAAGGACGCGCAGCTCAGTCAACGGCGGTGAGCACGGTCCGGGCGAGCTCGGCGGCGGCCACCTCGTCGTGCATCAGCGTCGGCGCGGCAACCGGGCGCGCTCCCTGGAGCTCGACCCCGGGCGCCGCGTCCGCCTCGGACTCGTCGAAGACGAGCACGTCGATCACACCCCGGTAGCAGGTGGCCACACGACCGGGGTCGGTGCCGCCGGCGAGTCGCTGCAGCATCCGGTCGGCCGGGCCCTTGATCGCACGGCCGCCGACGAGCGGGCTGACGGCGACGCAGGGCGCGGCTCGCCGCTCGAGCGCCTCGCGGATCCCACCGACGGCGAGGATCGGCCAGATGCTGATGAAGGGGTTGCTCGGGCAGATGACGATCAGCTCGGCGTGCTCGATCGCCTCGACGACACCCGGCGCCGGCGTGGCCGCGTCCTCGCCCTCGAAGCGAACGAGGTCGACCTCGTCGCCGTGCCGCCGGGCGACGAACCACTCCTGGAACGGGAAGGAGCCGGCCGGGGTGTCGACCCAGGTCCGGAGCCGATCGTCGGTCGCGGGGAGCAGGGTGGCCTCGATCCCGAACGCGTTCGCGAGCCGCGCCGTCACCGCCGACAGCGGCTCGCCGCGCGCGAGCGCCTGCGTGCGCACGAGATGGAGCCCGAGGTCGCGGTCGCCGAGTGAGAACCAGCCCTCGCCGCCGAGCCGCACCGCCTCGCCGAAGGCGACCCAGGTCTCGTCGGCCCGCCCCCAGCCGCGCTCCTCGTCGGCGACGCCGCCGAGCGCATAGAGGATGCTGTCGAGGTCGGGCGAGACGTGCAGGCCGAGCACCTCGACGTCGTCGCCGACGTTCCCGACCACGGTCAGCCCGGCCGGATCGGTCGCCCGCACGAGCCCGCGCAGGAACCGCGCACCGCCCACGCCGCCGGAGAGCGCCACGATCCGTCTCATGGCAACTAGCCTACTGTCGTGGACCCGGCTCGATTCGCCGCCGAGCTTCCCGGTCTGTTCGACGACTTCCCGGGCTCCGAGCATCCGCGCGGGCGCCGCTTCGACGACGTGATCGCCGGGGTGCCGAACCTGGCCATGGAGAACAACCTCGCGCTCGTCAGCCTCGCAGCGTCGCTGCTCGGCACGGGCGAGAGCTACGTGGAGGCGGGGACGTACATGGGCGCGAGCCTGATCGCCGCCGCGCGCGGGAACGAGGGCGCCGACCTCGTCGCGATCGACAACTTCCGCTTCGGGCCGATGTCGGTCGAGGGCCGCTCGCTGCCGGCCGCGAACCGGGCCGCGCTGGAGGCGAACCTCGCGCGCTTCGGAGTCGGCGGCGCGACGATTCTCGACGGCGACGCGGTCGCGACGCTGCGAGAGGGCGCGCTGGCGGGCCGGTCGGTCGGGGTCTTCTACTACGACGCCTGCCACGATTACGAGCCGCAGCTCGAGGCGCTCCGCCTCGTCGAGCCGTACCTCGCCGAGCCGGCGCTCGTGGTCGTCGACGACAGCGACTGGTCACAGGTCGCGGGGGCGATCCGCGACTACCTGGCCGGCCAGCCGCGCGCCCGCCTGCTGGTCGAGGTCGGCGGCTCGGACGCAGGCCAGCCGCAATGGTGGTCAGGCATGGCCGTGCTGGCCTGGGGCGGGGTCTGACCCCGGGACATGTCCCGGGTCGCCTCCAGCCGGCTGGTCCGCCGCGGTCATTGTCCAATCCTCTGAGCAGGAAGAATGGCCGCCGCGGACACGGCCGGGGGTCTGACCCCGGGTCATGGCTGTTCGGGTCGAGTCGGCGGGCCGGCCCAGCGCTCAGCCGGTCAGTACGTCTTCGAGCCGCCCGGCCCGGAGGTTCGCCACTCCTCGAGGCCGAACCAGTGCGACGCGGCGAGCGCCTCCACGACACGCGGATCGGTGTGCGGCGCGTAGTAGACGTGCCGGTCGGCGTCGGCGCAGACGCTCACCTCGTCCTGCGACACGTCTCCGATCTCGACCAGGACCTCGGAGGGAAGCCCGAGCTCGCGCACGGCGTAGTGCTTGAACTGGAGCTCCGGCGCGAGCTCCATCAGGTCGGGCCAGTCCGGGCAGGTTCTCGAGCTCACGCGTCCATTCAAGCAGTCCGGCGTTACTCGACCAGAGACCAGCGGGCGTCGAGCCGGACGAGGCCCGAGTCGCCGTTCGCCGGGTAGACGACGAACCTCGCCGCGTCGTCCAGCCAGTGGTAGAGGTGCCCGCCGGCCGCGTCCGCCAGCTCGAACCGGAACCGGAAGCGGCCGTCGGCGAGCGGCAGGGTGTCGACCTCGAGGCGGAGCAGGTGCTCGGCTCGATCCTCGCGCCAGCCGAGCACGGCGGTGTCCTGGACGCCGCCCGCGAGCTGCAGGCCCGCCTCGTCGTGGAGCTCGTAGGAGAGGCGTGGCGCCGCCACCGGCCTCGACGCGACGATGCGGAGCGCCACCGCCAGCCGCTCGCCCGGCGCGAACTGGTTCCGCTCCTCCCCGTCCGCCCCGAGCAGCCGCGCCTCGGCGATCCGGACCTCGCCGCTTCCGTACTCGCTCAGGCCGGCTCCGCGCTCCTCCGGGTTCCGCTCGTCGGCGAGCATGGCGTGGTAGCGCGTGATCGCGTCGCGAACAGGCCCGTCGAACTCGAGCCGCCCTTGCCGCAGCAGCACCGCCCGGGTGCACAGACGCTCGACCGCCGCGGCGTCGTGCGAGACGAAGACGATCGTTCCGCCGCGCTGCTTGAACTCGTGGATCTTGCCGAAGCACTTGCGCTGGAACTCCTCGTCGCCGACCGCGAACACCTCGTCGAGCAGGAGCACGTCGACCTCGAGGTGCGCCGCGACCGCGAAGCCCAGGCGCATGACCATTCCGGACGAGTACGTGCGAACGGGCAGCTCCATGAACCGCTCGAGCTCGGAGAAGGCCTCGATCTCGCCCATGTGGCGGCGGATCACCTCGCGCTTGAGCCCGAGGATCGAGCCGTTCAGGTAGACGTTCTCACGGCCGGTGAACTCGGGATGGAAGCCCGCGCCGAGCTCCAGCAGGCTGCCGATCCGGCCGCCGACGGCGACGCGGCCGTCGGTCGGCTTGATGATCCCGGCGACGATCTTGAGCAGCGTCGTCTTCCCCGAGCCGTTACGCCCGATCAGCCCCACCGCCTCGCCGGGCTCGACCGAGAAGGACACGTCGGTGAGCGCCTCCACGTCGCGCCCTTTCACCCGGCCGCGCGAGACGAGCATCTCCTTGAGCGTCCGCACCGGCTGCGGATAGACGCGGAAGCGCCGGCCCACGTGGTCGACCTGGATCGCGCCGGGGGCGGTCTCGCTCATCGTGCCGAGGGTAGCGACGACACCCGGCGGACGAGGTCGGCGACGCGGGTGAGCACGTCCGGGTCGGTGTCCGGCAACACGCCGTGGCCGAGGTTGAAGACGTGTCCGGGGCGGCCGCCGGCCCGTGCAAGGATCAGCTCGACCTCGGACTCGACCCACGGCCAGGGCGCGAGCAGCGCGGCCGGGTCGAGGTTCCCCTGGACGCCCTTCTCCGGGCCTACGCGCGCCCATCCGTCCTGCAGCTCGAGCCGCCAGTCGAGCCCGATCACGTCGCCGCCCGCGCGGGCCAGCAGCGGGAGCAGGCCGGCGGTCTGAGTCCCGAAGTGGATCGTCGGCACATCGACGGAGCGCAGGATCTCCGCCGAGTACGGCAGCACGAACGTCTCGTAGTCCGACGGCGAGAGCACGCCGACCCACGAGTCGAAGAGCTGGATCACGTCGGCTCCGGCCCGGACCTTCGCCTGCACATAGGCTGCGGAGGTCGCGGCCAGCTTCTCCATCAGCGCCCGCCACGTGTCCGGCTCGTCGTGCATGAGCCGCTTGACGGTTAGGTGGTCGCGACTGGGCCGGCCCTCGACCAGGTAGCCGGCGACGGTGAACGGCCCACCGCAGAAGCCGACCACGGCCTTGTCGGCCGGAAGCGCGCTGCGGACGATCCGGACCGCCTCGAGCACCGGCGCGAAGGCCTCTTCGGGATCGGGGACGCGCAAGCGCTCGACGTCCGCCGCGGCTCGGATCGGCTCGGCGATCACCGGGCCGACGCCCTCCACGAGCTCGACCCCGACCCCCATGCCGACCACCGGGGTCATGATGTCCGCGAACATGACCGCCGCGTCCACGTCGTGGCGGCGGACGGGCTGGAGCGTCACCTCGGCGCACAGCTCGGGCTCGTTCGCGACCTCGAAGAACGAGTGCCGCTCCCGCAGGGCACGGTACTCCGGCAGCGACCGACCCGCCTGCCGCATGAACCAGACCGGCGTCCGCTCGACGCGCTCGCGCCGGCAGGCGCGGACGAGCAGCGGGTCCAGCGCGGGCACGAACCTAGACTAGTGCGATGCCTGGACCGCTCGTCGCACGCTGGCTCCACTGGATGCTCGACGAGCCGCGCGCCGGCGCGCTCGGCGGCGCCCGCGTGGAAGTCGAGAACGCCGGAACGGCCCCGTGGCGCGAGGACGTCTCCTGCTCGTACCACTGGCTGGACGGGCTCGGCAACCCGATCGTCTGGGACGGGATTCGCACGCCGCTGCCGGCGCCCGTCGAGCCCGGGGAGCGGGTCACGCTGCGCGTCGCCGTGCGGTCACCGATGCCGCCCGGCCGCTACCGCTTCGCGCTCGACCTCGTCGCCGAGCACCGGGCCTGGTTCGGCGAGCTGGGCGCGGGCGGCCCGGACGAGGAGGTCGACGTCCACCCGCGGATCGAGGCGACGAGGCTGGACGAGGTCGCCGGCGAGCACGTGCCCGGCGGCTGGGAGCTCGCGCCCGGCTCGGCAGAGGTCGCGCTCGCTGCCCACGCGGAGGGCTTTGCGGTCGTGGGCGGCTCGATCCGGGCGCCGCGGCGGCTGCGCCGCGCCCTCGCGCCGTGGTCGGACGACGCCGGTCGCGACCCGGGCTTCGCCCATCCGCTCCTCTGCCCGTCGGTGCTGCGCGGCGTCGAGATCGAGCGCCTTCCGGACGTCGAGGGCCTGCCGGCCTTCGCGCCCCCGCGGGACGAGCCGTGGATCTACGACGGCCGCGTGGTCGTCCGCCCGCAGGCCTAGAAGCGGTCGAGCGCACCCGTTCGCCGACCCTCGTGCTCGAAGAGCACGACGAGCGCGAGCCCGGCGGCGAGATAGACGCAGCCGATCAGCAGCTCCTTGCCGAGCAGACCCCCGATGGAGCCCAGGCCGGCGCCGGACGCCACGGCCCGCGCCGCCTTGATGCCGTGCGTGAGCGGCATGAGCGACGCGAAGGTCTGCACGGCTCCCGGAAGCCGGCCGAGCGGGACGTTCGCTCCGGAGATGATCAGAAGCCCGCCGGAGATCGCGTCCGCGAACAGACCTACCGAGCGGCCGCGCAGCCCGAGCGAGCCGATGCAGAGGCCGAGCCCGGCACAGGTGAAGCAGCTCGCGAGCAGAGCCAGCGTCAGCGCAACCGCCTCGGTCCCGCTGACGTGTACGCCGAGGATGGCAGCGCCGGAGGCGAACGAGATCACCGCGACGAGGAATCCGGTTAGCACCGTGGGCACGGCCCGGCCGGCGTAGAGCGCGAGCCGGTTGGCGGGCGAGGCGAGCAATGTCGGCAGGGTCTGGAATCGCCGCTCGCCGCCGATCGATTGCCCCATACCGAACATCGCCGCGACGGCGGCGCCGCAGAACGTGTTCCCGATCAGGAAGAACGTGTCGGAGCCGACGTGCGCGGTGCGGCCGAGATACACGAAGAAGAGGATCTGGAAGATCGGGTAGACGACCAGGATCGGCACGAACACGTACGGGTTGATCCAGCCGAACAGCGCTCTGAAGCTCGTCACGCCGCAGGCGAAGAAGACGCGGAGATCGTTCATGCGAGCCGGAGGGACGCCCGGCTGCGGGCGAGCCGCTCGAAGAAGGCCAGGCAAACGAGCGCGATCGCGAGGTAGGCGACGCTGACGACGGCGCACATCCCGATCGCAGGCCAGGGCGACCCGCCGAGCGCCGCCGCCTTGATCGCGCGGAAACCCCAGGTCGGAGCGAGCAGCCACGAGACCGGTCCGACCCAGGCGGGAAGCACCGAGAGCGGCACGAGCAGCCCGGTCGCGATGAAGACCGGGTACTGCATCGCAACGCCGAGCGCGAACGCCGAGCGGTAGAGGACGAACGTCGCCGCGGTGATCAGCCCGAGCAGCCCGATCGCGACGATGCACGCCGGGATCGAGACGGCGAACGCCAGCGGATGGACGATCGTGATCGGGATGCCGAACAGCAGCCGGCCCCAGACGATCGTGACCACGAGGCCGTATACACCGAAGGCGCCGGAGGCGATCATGATCGGCGCGATCAGCGTGACGAGCGGCACCGGGGCACCGACGAGCAGCTCCAGCGTGCCGAACACGCGCTGGTTGTCGAGCGCGCCGCCGGCGCCGACGACCACCTGCGCCCACATCATCATCACCGCCGTGCCGAGCGAGGCCGCGAACAGCAGGCGCGGGCTCTCCTTCGCGTCCAGGAGATAGAACGCGATCGACGCGAAGATGATCGGCCAGACGAGCATGGCCGAGATGTCGAAGCCGGAGCGCATGAGCTGCAAGAGCTGGAGACGCACGCCGGTGACGAAGACGCGAGTCATGCCTGCTTGACGAGCTCCACGTAGGCATCCTCGAGCGTCGGCTCGCGCGAGACGACCTTTCCGACCGTCGCGCCCTCGAGCAGGCCGAGCAGCGGCTGGACGAGCGAGGCGCCCGCAGCCGCCTGCACCAGGATCACCTGCGCCTGGTCGCGTGTCTCGACCCCGACCCCGGCCACGCCCGGAAGCGCGCGCATGCGCTCGAGCACGCCGTCGTCGACGCCGTACGTCTCGATCTCGATGATCGTCCGGTCGGCGATCGCCGCCTTGAGCTCGGACGGTTGCCCCTCGGCGACGATCCGGCCGTCGGCGATCACCGCCACGCGCTGGCAGAGCTCGTCGGCCTCGAACATGTAGTGCGTCGTCAGCAGGATCGTCTTGCCGGCCGCCTGCAGCCCCGCGACGGTCTCGCGCAGCTCGCGGGCCCCGACCGGATCGAGGCCGATCGTCGGCTCGTCGAAGAACAGGACCTCCGGGTCGTGGAGGAGGCCGCGCGCGACGTGGAGGCGCTGCCGCATCCCGCGCGAGTAGGTCTCGACACGCTCCCGCTCACGTCCCTTGAGGCCGACCAGCTCGAGCAGCTCCTC
>PLBK01000037.1 GCA_003134505.1 Actinomycetota bacterium
CGACCAGCTCGAGCAGCTCCTCGATCCGGCGGCTCTTCTCCCGGATCGGCACCCGGTAGACGTCGGCGAAGAACTTGAGGTTGTCGAGCCCCGACAGCCGGTCGTAGAGCCCGCGGTCGCCGCCGAACACGTAGCCGATCCGGCTGCGGAGCTGCCGATGCTGCGTCGCCGGATCGAGACCCAGGACGCGCGCCGAGCCCGACGTCGGCAGGAGCAAGGTCGTCAGGATCTTGATCGTCGTCGTCTTGCCGGCGCCGTTCGGGCCGAGCAGCCCGAAGAGCTCACCCGCCTCGACCGAGAAGCTGACGCCGCGCAGCGCCTCGACCTCCTTCATGCCTCGCTTGAACGTGCCCGTCCGGGAGCGGTACACGCGACGCAGCTCGTCGACCTCGATCACGCCCATCACCTGACGGTAGACGATCCCCGCGACCGACTCCTTGCAACAGACGGTCGCAAGAATCAGAGCTGCCCAAAGAGGGGCGGGCGGTCCGAGCCTCCCGAAGCACGACCTCCGCAGCCGATGCCGGCCTCGCCGGCGTCGGCCGCTGCGGTCCCTCTCGACTTTGCTCTTCGGGGAAGGGGGCACACGGGGGAAACCGGCCGTTTCCCCCGCGCTACTACAGCTCGACGGCGATGCGGTCGTCGACGCGGCTGAAGACCCACGCGCCGAGGGCGAGCGCGACGGCCGTCACGCCGACGAGGTAGAGCACATCCGTCCAGTGAGGCAGCTTGCCGAGGTAGAGCGGCGCCCGGATGGCCTCGATCGGCGGGGTGATCGGGTTGCCCCAGCGCAGGATCTGCTCCACGGTGTGGTGGCGCTCGAAGCTGGAGATCCGGTCGAACGAGTACAGCACCGGCGTCAGGAAGAACCAGGGCAGCAGCGCGGCCGAGACGAGATGCTCGACGTCGCGGAAGACGACGTTCGCCGAGGCGATCGCCAGCGCCAGGCCCGCGACGAGCCCGACGACGAGCGCCGCCAGCGGGATCGCGAGCCAGATCTCCGTTCGCACCCGCGGCAGCGCGATCAGGTTGATCACGATCAGGACGGCGAGCATGGCCACGAAGGCGACGAGTTGGGTCGCCACCGTCGAGAACGCGACCAGCTGGCGCGGGAAGCGCACCTTCCGGATCAGCTCCGAGTAGTCGACCATCGAGCGCGACGCCGACTGCAGCGAGGTCGCGAAGAACACCCAGACCGCGAGCCCGGAGAGCAGGTAGAGCGGATAGTGGTCGACGTTGTTGACCGCCCGCCAGAGCACGGAGAAGACGAGCAGGTACACGCCCATCAGCACGAACGGGTTGGCCAGCGACCACGCCACGCCGAGGACCGAGCCTTTGTAGCGGGCGCGGAGATCGCGGCGGAAGAGGCTGCCGAACAGCTCGCGGTACCTGACCAGATCGAGGTAGACGCTCACGCCAGGAGTGTAGGAGGCAGGTCCGAAAGCGCGTCTAGACAGCCGCTCCGGCGACCGCCACCCTTGGGGCATGCGCTTGCTGATCGTCCTTGTCGCGGCACTCGTGCTCGCGGCACCGGCCGGCGGCCGCTCGACGGCCGACCCGCCGGCCGAGCTGTTCGTCTTCCCGTTCGACACCACGCCCGGCGCAACGGCCGAGACGGACGTCGACCTCTCGCTGCCCGGCTCGAGCAGCCTGGCGATCGCCACCGTCACCGAGTACGCGCCGGCGGGGTACACGATCGCGCTCGCGAGCCCGCCCCGCACCGCGATCGGCAGCGCCTCGGTCTTCTTCGACGGCCGGCTCGATCCCGTCTCGGCCGGCCTGTTCACGGCCGACCCGGCCCCGTTCGCGACCGATGCGCAGGCCCAGTCCTGCGCGCCCGGCCTCCACGCGGGCGTCTGGACGGCGGCGCTCGACACCGCTCCGCTGACGGTCTTCGTCGATCCGACCGCCGGCGACGAGAGCGCGCGAGGCGCGTACAGGCTCGTCTACTGCCTGCCCTCGCCGGGAGACACGCGNNTCTTCCGGGGCCGCGTTCGAAGTCCGCAGCCAGGTCGCGCTCCCGCAGACGCTGACCTTGAAGCCGTCCTTCAGCACCAGGAGGAACGCACTCGCTCTCACCGGCCGGCTCCTCGCCGCAGGCATGCCTCGCGCGCAGGTGAACGTCCACGTCGCGGCGGCGACCCGAGCCGACCTGAGCGACGCGCAGGATCTCGGGGTCGCCCGGACGCGCGCCGATGGGAGCTACTCGCTCAGGAAGACCGTCGCGCGCAAACGAACGAAACAGCGGCTGATCCTGATCGCGTACGTCAACTTCTACGTCGGCGACTGCTCCGACCCGCCGCTCCTGCCGGGCGGCTGCGCCGAGCAGTCGATCGCCCCGCCGCCCGCCCAGCTCACGACGCTGACGATTCCGGGAGAGCGGCCGCAGCGATAGAGGTTTCCCGCCCGCCACAGAGGGGTAGGCTCGCAGGCGAAGGGAATCTCTTGCGCCGTCGAGCATCTCTGGCCTTTCTCGCGGGCCTTGCCGCCTGCGGGACACTGGCGGGCAGCGCGGGCGGGGCGGCGGTACCCTCGGCGCTGTTCGTCGTGTTCCAGTCCGACTACACACCGGGACTGAGCTCCGCGGCGGCCTTCATTGTCATTCCGACCGCCAGCACCACGCTGGCGGCTGCCTCTGTTGCCGTCTACGTCCCCAGCGGTTACACGCTCGACCTCGGACTACCGGTCGGAACTCAGATCGGTGCACTCGTCACCACTGAGTCCGCGGACAGCGGCGACCTCACGGTGGCCGACCCGACTGCGTTCGAGAACGACCCGTGCGCACCGGGACCGCACGCAGCCGTCTGGACGGCGAAACTGCCGATCTCGGGACAGCAGGTGATCGTTCCGCTTTTCGTCGACCCGACGACGGCCGACGAGGCGGCCAGAGGCGCCTACCGGATCACGTATTGCCAGAGTCAGCTGGTCGTCGTCGATCTCGAGAAGGTGCTGACATCACCGGCCGCTCCCGGAATCTACGTCTGGCGGGGGTTCGTAACCCCGGCCTTCCCCAGCACCGCGCCGCCCGACCCGAACTCGGTCTACGAGCTTCGGGCGCTCGTGCCGCTGCCCAACTCGTTGAGGATCAAGGCCGCCCATGTGACGAGCTCCAAGAAGCTCGTGCTCACTGGGAAGGCGACAGCCGGCACCGGTCCCGAGGCGAATGCGACAGTCGGGGTGGATCAGGTCTCCGGCTCGCGCGTCGCGACGTTCGCGATCGCGACCACGCGTGCCGACGGGACCTTCACGATCCGGAAGACGGTGGGTGAGACGAAGGCGGCGCGAACGCTGCACCTCACGGCCGGCGCCATCGTCCCACCCGCCCCCTGCGCCGATCCGCCGCTTGCGCCGGCGGGCTGCCTCGAGCAGACGGTCTCGCCAAGCTCCGAGACCACCTTCGGCGCCAGGATCCCGAAGCTCCCGGCCAGGCCGCCGAAGCGCTAGCGTCCCGCTCCTGGCCTAGCCTTAGGGGTACGGCGAGCCTAAACATTCACCTAACAGGGCAGCAGTAGCGTTCATGCTCGTGCCGCTGTCGACGGAGGAGGAGGCGGCGCGGTGACCGCGATCGTCTGTCTCGTCGCGTCGCCGATCACCGCGCTCACGATCTGGGCGCTTCTGCGCTCGCCGCTCGTCGCGCGTGTCGTCGCGGCGCCGAGAGGGGATCGCTGGCACGAGCGCGCGACCCCGGCGCTCGGCGGAGTCGGGATCTTCGCGGGCTTCACCGCGGCCGTCCTGCTCGCCGTCGCCGCCCGGGCCGTCGGCGGCAGCTCGGAGCTCTTCGGCGTCCTCGGCGGGGCGGCGATCCTGTTCGCGGCCGGCCTGCTCGACGATCTCCGCTCGCTCCCGCCGCTCGTCAAGCTGGCGGCACAGGTCGGCGCCGCGGCCGTCGCGCTCTCCGCCGGGCTCCACGTGGCGGTCGTCTCCAACAACGTGATCGCGGCCATCCTCGGCGGGCTCTGGCTCGTCGGCATGACCAACGCCTTCAACCTGCTCGACAACATGGACGGGCTGGCCGGCTCGCTGGCCGCCGTCGCCGCGACCTTCTTCGCGATCGACGCCGTGTACCTGCACAAGGAGCACATCCTGCTCGTCCTCTCGCTCTCGCTCGGCCTGGCGGCGCTCGGCTTCCTGCCCTTCAACCTGCGGCCGGGCAAGCCGGCGGCGGTGTTCATGGGCGACTCGGGGAGCCAGGTGCTCGGCTTCGTGCTGGCGGCGCTCGGCCTGGCCACGAGCTGGAAGGTCGCCGAGTCGACGGTCGCGACCCTGCTCTTGCCGCTGCTCGTGCTCGCCGTGCCGATCCTCGACACCGCGCTCGTGACCGCCGCCCGCTTCGTCGAGGGCCGGCCGATCACGCAAGGGGGTCGCGACCACACCTCGCACCGACTCGTCCGGGGCGGGCTCGGCGAGAAGAGCACCGTCGTCCTGCTCACCGCTGTCGCCTTCGGCCTCGGGGGCTCCAGCCTGGCCTACTCGGCGATCGACAACCCGCGGATCACGCTCGTCGGCGTGCTCGTCACCTTCGTGCTCCTCGTCCAGTTCGCGGGCTTCCTCACCGACCTCGACCGCGGCGACTCCGACGCGGCCGGCCGGCCCGTCCTGCTGCGCAAGGTGCTGCTCTCGCCGCGGCGGCTGGTCGAGGTGCTGGTCGACTTCGTCCTGATCAGCGTCGCGTTCGGCGTCGCCTACCTGCTGTTCACGACCGCCGACGGGACGACGAACCAGAAGCACATCTTCCTCGTCTCGCTGCCCGTGATCCTCGCGCTCCGCTACCTGGCCTTCATCGGCTTCGGGCTCTACAGCGGCGTCTGGCGCTTCGCGGGCGCGCGCGAGGCGGCCGCGATCACCTTTGCGGTGGTCATCTCGGAGCCGATCGCGGTCGGCATCATCTGGCTCAGCTTCGGGCCGTTCGGCGACTTCCCGGCCAGCGTCTACATCGTCGACGCGCTGCTCGGCGCCACCCTGATCGGCGCGTCGCGCTTCGGCGAGCGGGCACTCTTCCACGCGATGGGAACGCTGCGAGCCCGGGACGACCGGCGCCGGACGCTGATCATCGGCGCCGGACGCAGCGGCCGCAGCCTGCTCCGGGAGCTGCGCGAGACGCCCGGCGAGCAGGTGGTCGGCTTCGTCGACGACGACCCCCGCCTGCGCCGGCGGCGCATGCAGGGCGTGCCGGTGCTCGGCCGCCTGGACGAGATCGAGCGCGTGATCGGCCAGACGCGGCCGGACATCGTCCTCGTCACGATCCCGGACGCGCGGCGCGAGCAGCTCGACGCCGTCGTCGGCGGCTGCGAGCAGGCCGAGGTGCCCTGCCGGTTCGTCCGGCGCGAGGTCGATCTCGACCCGGTCGTCGCCATGGGAGCAGGCGTCGAGTGACGAGTGCCGCCTCCGGCGCCGAGGCGGCCGAGCTTCCCCCGCGAACCTGGTTCGACCGGGTCTACGCGGCGATCCCGCTCGTAACGGTGTTCGTGGCGCTGCTCGCGCTCTACGCGTGGGAGGCGGCGCGGCACTCGTCCCCCTGGCTGTTCACGGACGAGCTCGAGCTGTCGCAGATCTCCCGCGCGGTCGAGGCGACGGGGCACGGTGCGCGCCGCGGCGATCCGTACTTCTGGCAGACGCTCTACACCTGGCTGATCGCGCCGGCCTGGGCGATCAGGTCGACGACGCTCGCGTACGCGGTGGTCAAGTACATCGGCATCGTCACGATGACGCTCTCGATCGTCCCGGCCTACCTCCTGGCCCGCACGATCGTCTCGCCGCGCGCCGCGCTGTTCGCAGCCGCCGGGACTGCCTCCGTGCCCGCCTTCTTCTACGCGCCGATGATCCTCGAGGAGCCGCTCAGCTACCCGTACGCGGCACTTGCCTTCTTCCTGATGGCGATGGCACTGGCACGCCGGACGGTCTGGTGGATCGCTGCAGCAGTCGTCGTCTGCCTCGTCGGCGGGCTCGTGAAGGGCGAGCTGGGCGTGCTGCCGGTCGTGTTCGTCCTCGCGACCGGGATGTACGCGCTGTCGAGCGAGGCCGGCAGACGGTGGCGCTCCCGCTGGTCCGCGTGGGACTGGATCGGCGCGATCGTCGTCGGCTCCGGGATCGTGATCCTGTTCAGCGGCCTCGTCGGCAAGTACTCCCAGAGCTGGGCGATCGCCACCGGCTTCTACCGCGGACGGATGATCGAGTACGGCCTCTGGGCGGTCGGCTCGCTGACGATCGGCCTCGGGGCACTCCCGGTCGTGGCCGCCCTTGCCGCACTGGCCAGGCCGCGCGACGAGCCTCGCTCGGCAGAGCTCCGCGCGTTCACGAGCCTGTTCGTGGCCGCCGCGGTCGGATTCGGGATCTACACGGCGGTCAAGGCCGCGTACCTGTCGACTACGTTCGCGACCCGAGTCGAGGAGCGGAATCTGATCTACCTCGTGCCGCTCGTGTTCCTGGGCACGGCCCTCTGGCTCGACCGGCCGCGACTGCGCTGGATCCCACTGGCTGCGGCGGTCGGGTTCGTCGCCTACCTGATCGTGGCCACTCCCTATCAGCTCACCACCGTTCCCGCCGTCGACGCGCCCGGCGTCGCGATCGCCCAGATGGCGAACCGCAACCTCTCCTTCGCGGACGGCGGCATCGAACGGGCGCTGATCGTGACGCTCGCGCTCTCCGTGGCACTTCTGCTGGCGCCACGCCTGCTCGCCGCCCGGCGTCCGAGGTGGACAACGGGAGCGCTCGCGGTGACCGCCGTGCTCGTGCTCGCCTGGTGCCTCGCCGGCCAGATCTCGGCCGCCACCTACTCGGACAACACCTCGCAGGCGTACATCACCAACTATCCACGGCCGCTGAACTGGCTCGACGAGATCACGCACGGCCAGCCGACGCTCTACCTCGGCCAGCACCTCGATCAGGGCACCGACCTCGGCGTCTGGCTGACCGAGTTCTGGAACCGCTCGCTCAGATACGTCTGGTCGGTCGACGGCTCGGCGCCCGGGCCAGGGCCTACGCTGACGCCGAACATCACGCAAGCGACGGGCCAGCTGGATCCGAGCCCCGACGTGCGCTACGCGATGGTCGAGAAGGGCATCGACCTCGACGGGAAGGTCGTCGCACAGCGCGGCCGGTGGACGATCTACGAGGTACGCCAGCCGTTGCGCTACGTGCACACGCAGACGGGCATCTTCAGTGACGGCCAGACCGGTTGCAGTCTGCTCCCGTGCCCCGAAGCCGACAGCGCGTACAACCAGTTCTCGACTTCCGGCGACCGGCGGGGGTACATGGTGGTCGACGTCTCCCGGGTCTCCGCCTGCGGCGCTCCCGTTCGGCCGGCCGGCGTTCGCGTCACGCTCGGGACGCTGATCCGCGGCGCCGACAAGGAGCCGCACATCGGCCGGGTGATCGCGGTCCGCCGCTGGAGGCTGCTGATCGGCACCGCGCGGCGGTTCGTGATCCGCACGCCCAAGGCGCCGTTCCGCGTCGAGGTGCGCATCGCTCCCACCTTTTCCCCGCTGCACTTCGGCGGCTCCGATGAGCGCCAGCTCGGCGGGCAGGTCGGTTTCCGCTTCTCGCTCAGCCCCGTTGCCGAGTCGGTGACGCCGCCACCATGTAGCTGAACCGGAAGCGCAGCGCGAGCCGGGCGAGCGGCCCGGAGCGCTCCGCAGCCTGCAGCGCGGCCGCGAGCGGCCCGGGCAGCGCGACCTGCTGGGGGCTGAAGAAGGGGTGCAGCTCGACGTGGGTCAGGCCCGCCGCCGCAAGGTCGGCGCGCACCTCGGCGACTCTGTACTGCCGCGGGTTCAGGTCGAAGACGAGCTTCTTCTCCGTGTAGGAGGCGACATGGCGGAAGAAGGCCCGCCGGTCGCGCGCGTAGTAGACGGCCCGGAAGCAGGTCGCCGCCTGGACGGGTGCCGGAGGCGTGAAGTCGTTCAGGTCGCCTTCGTAGATCTCGGCGCGGTCACCGACCCGGCGCAGCGCCGCCTCGACCATCGGCCCCGAGAGGTCGACGCCGGCGTAGCGAAGGCCGGCCTGGAGCAGCGGCTCGGCAAGGCCGGCGTCGCCGCAGGCGAGGTCGAGCACGGTGTCCCCGGGCTCGAGCTTCGGGCCCAGGTTGACGACGAGCTCGGCCCGGTGGAGCAGGTAGGCGGCGGAGTCGGCGTACTGCTCTTCGCTCCAGCCCTCGGCCGCGGCGTCGTACTTGCCCGTTCCGGTCATCGGCACCGGCGCATGCAGACCACGTCTCTATCTCGAGCGCTCGCGGATCACCTTCTCGATCGAGAACTCCGGCAGCGGACTCGTCGCAAGGTAATCGCACATGCTGCTCATGACCTCGAATTCGTACCCTCTCGCGCGCAGGAAACGCAGCATCTTCTCGAGCAGTTCGAAGGCGGAGCCGGCGTTGCGGCGGAGGAGCGGCTCTTCCCAGCCGCTGATGTCGTACGGCAGCAGTTGGAAGTAGTGATCGTATGGATGCGACAGAACGGCGACCTGATCGGGCAGAGGGAACACCTTCATCAGCGCCTCGAACGTCCTCCAGCCGAGCATCTTGACGTAGCTCAGCGAGAAGACCATCCGCACGCCCGAGAGACACGCGAACGGCACCTCGATGATCGACTTCGCGTCCCGCGTGATCGTGAACGGCCCGACCGGCAGATGCAGGTTGTTGCACCCCAGCCTCCCCGGCCGGAAGGACGGATAGATGCTCGAGTCGTAGCGGAAGCCCAGATCGAGCAACGTGTCCAGCCCTTCGCGCGTGACGTTTCCCCAGGGCGCCCGATAGCCGGTGGGATCCCTGCCGGCGAATCCGCGGAATGCGCTCACCGCCGCCTCGATGTCGACGCGCGAGCATGGATCTCGGACGTCGTGGGCATGCGAGTGAATCTCGAACTCCACCGGAATCAACTCGCCCAGCCGGCGATACCGATCGCCGTACCTGTCGAGGAGCGAGGTGACGAGGAAGGCCGTGACCTTGGCGCCGTTCTCTTCGATGATCCTCGCGTACCGATTCAGGAGCGCTTCGTCCTCGAACAGGAGGATTCGCCCACCCGGGTCCTTGAAGTCCGCCTCCACGTCCAACGTGATGCAGGCGATCTTGCGGCTCATGACTGCGGCAGGTTCGTCACGTAGTCGAACCCGGAGCGGTGCGCGTACCACACCGCCTCGAAGCCGTGCTCTGCCGCCATCCGGCGGAAGTCGTCCTGCGTGTAGAGATAGACGCCGGGGCATCTGTTGCCGCGCAGATACACCTGACGGAGGTACCAGGCCAGCCGGTTCCGCTTTCGTCCGTCGGAATCGGGAAAGTCGATCAGGAAGTTCCGGGTGCGGAATTTCCCGAGCAGAGCGGAAAGCGCGGGAGCGTCGAAGTACTCGATCACGCCGAGCGCGGTGATCAGATCGACCTGCGGAAGCTCCACGCCTGGATCGGTCAGATCCATGACCGTGAAGTCGAGCCGGTCGGCGCAAGAGCTCTGCGCGCGGCGCGCGTTGGCCGCTTCGACGGCGGCCGGGGAGACGTCGACCCCGGTCACGTGCTGCGCGCCTGCCTCCAACAGCTCGAACGCGAAACGTCCCGACCCGCAGCCGATGTCGAGCACGCGCAGCCCTCCTACGTGCGAGGAGACGAGCTGCAAGGCCGCCTCCATGCGGACGTACATCGCCCGCCCCCGGAAGATCGAGGACGTCCGGTCCCAGAAGGAAGGCCTCGTGCGTCTGTCCTTGTAGTAGGCGGCGGCTTCCCAGCTCAGCAGGTGTTCCTTCCAGTACGTGCCGCTGTCGGAGGTGTGCTCGGGGTCGGCGCCGGCTCCCTCGAGCGTGCCCTGTGTCGGTGGAGTTCGGGTCATCGGCGTGGCCGGGCGAGACCGGGCAGCGTCGCTCCACCCGTCGAGCGCTCGCCGAGGGCGTCGTTCGCCGTCCGGCTCCCACCATCGCCGGGACCGAGACTTCCGATCAGCTCGAGCAGCTGCCTCGCGCGATGCAGATACGTGTGCTCGTCCAGCGCCCGCTCCCGGGCCGCACGGCCGAGCTCCTCGGCACGGGCGGTGTCGTCGAGGAGCTCACGGTAGGCGTCGGCGGCCTCGTCGGCGCTCGAGACGAGGAGCAGCTCCCGGCCCGGCTCGAACCAGCGCTCGATCCCCTCGTACGGGTTCGAGACGAACGCCGCTCCGGCCATGGCCAGCTCGAACGGCCTGGACGTGGACGACGCGTACACGCTCGCGTGGGCACGGCGCGTGATGTTCAGATTGACGCGCGCCTCCGAGATCGCCCGTCCGAACACGTTGAACGGCACGCTCCCGATCTCCCGCGCCCGGCCGGTGTCCCCGCGGAAGTCGCTGCCGCCGAGGGCGAAATCGACCTGGGGCAGGCGGCGGCTCGGCTCCCCGACCATCGCCGCCATCCAGTCGCGGCGGAACTTGTCGCCGTAGCCGTAGAAGAAGACGTCCATCTGCTTGTCGACCTGCAGCGGCTGGAAGAGTGCGGGGTCTGCAGCCCAGAAGACAGCCTCGGCGCGCCGGGCACCGAGCTCGCGCAGCCGTTCGAGGCCGCCTTCCGAGTTGCAGACGACGAGGTCGTACTCGCCCGGCTCGGCGCCGTGGTAGTTGTTGAAGCCCGTGTCCATGCCGCCGTACTCGGGCAGGCTCATCGGCACGTCGCCGTCGTAGAACACGACCGGGACCGAGAAGCGCTCGCGCAGCCGCTCGGGGATCCCCCGGAAGTGGCTCATCGGCACTCCGAAGACGATCACTGCGTCGATGTCGCGCTCCTGCTCGAAGATCCGATCGAGATGGCGCTGCCAGCGAGGCGTCACCCAGTGCCAGATCGCCTGCCGGACGAGCTTTTCCGGGGTCGTGTCGGGCGGGTGCTCCTCGGCGCGCCGCAGGTGCGTGTCGCCCCTTCCGCGGGCGACGGCGTCGCGAGCCCTCACGAAGAGCTCTCCCTCGCGGTAGCAGGGGTTCGGCTCGGTGCGCCACCACGGCGCCTCGACCGGTCGCCCGCGATACGGGGTCACGATCAGGTCGCACCCCGCTTCGTGCATGCCCTTCCAGAGCTGCCACCACGCGGGCGTGCAGCCGTACAGGAAGTCGAGATCGATCGCCGAGGCGACGGCGAGGATCTTCGGTGCGCGCACGCTCATCGCGAAACCAGTATTGCGGAACCGTCAGCGCACGACGCGCAGGCGCTCGGGATGCTTGCGGACGAAGCGCAGGACCCCGCGCCAGTGCCAGAGCGTCCGGCGCGTGAGCAGCCTGCGGTCGGTGACGGCGTCCCACCGGTGCCTGACCACCGCCGCCGGCACGTACCAGCGCTCCCAACCCGCCTTCGCCAGCCGGTAGCAGAAGTCGATCTCCTCGCCGTACATGCGGAAGCCCTCGTCGAATCCGCCGACCTCGTCGAAGGCGGCGCGCCGGATCAGCAGGAATCCTCCCAGCATCCAGTCGGTCGGCGCAGGCTCGGACGGCCGCTCGTCGAGCAGGTAGTGGCCCCGCTGCCGCTCGAGCGGGGGGAATACGAGGCGAAGGGGCGTCCGCCGGACGAGCGTGCCCCCGACGGTCGGAAAGCGTCGGCGCGAGGGCTGCCAGCCGCCGTCCGGGTCGAGCATCTGCGGCCCCGCGGCGCCGCAACGCGGATGCGCGGCCGCGAACTCGCGCAGCGCCCTGACCGCGCCGGGCTCCGCCACCGTGTCCGGATTGGCGACGAGGATGAGCTCGCCGGTCGTCGCGGCAGCCCCGGCGTTGATGTTGGCGGCGAAGCTGAGCGGCCGCGCCTGCTCGATCATCCGCGTGCCGAGCGGATCGGCCGGCGCGCTCCCGGGGACGTTCGCGATCACGACGGCCTCGTCGACCTGCGGCAGCAGCGCGGGCAGCGAGCGCGCGAGCTCTTCGCGGTGTCCGTGCGAGATGACGACTGCGGACACCTTCACGCGAGCCCCAGCACCTCGCGGTAGACGGCGATAGTGCGGCGGGCCGTCTCGTCCCAGGAGTAGAGCGCCGCTCGCCGAAGGCCGGCCGCGACGAGCCTGTCCCGGTCGGCCAGCGCCCGCCGGATGCCGTCGGCGAGGTCGCCCTCCTCGGCGAACACCGCCGCGTCGCCCGCGATCTCCCGCAGCGCGGCGTCGGGTGCAACCACGACCGGCGTCCCGCTGGCCATCGCCTCGATCACGGGCAGCCCGAAGCCCTCGTACCGCGAGGGCAGGACGAGCGCCGCGGCGCCGCGGTACAGCTCGACCAGCTCGTCCTTCGGCACGTACCCGCGAACGTCGGCGCCGCGCCGGGTGAGCGCGTGGACGAGGCCGTGGTCGCGGCTCGGGCCGACGACGACGAGCCGCATCCCGAGCTCTTCGGCCGCCACGGCCGCGGCCAGCGGGTTCTTCCTGCGCTGGACGGCACCGACGAACAGCAGGTACGGGTCGCCGCGCGACTCGCCGGGGCTGAAGGCGGGATCGACGCCGTGCGGAGTGACCACGATACGGGCGGGATCGACGCCGTACACCTCGACGAGATCCTGCTTCGTACGCTCCGAGACCGCGAGCACGCGCGCAGCGTGGCGAACGGCATGCGGGACGACGAGGCGGAACGTCAACCGGTGTCGGAGGCCCATCACCGAGGGGTCGCGCTCGAAGGAGAGGTCGTGCACCGTCACGACGGCGGGGCACGGGCAGGATCGTGGGAGCGCGTGCTGGAAGTGCGCGAGCGCCGCACCGAGCCGGTCGAGCGCGCACGGCACCGTCCAGAGCATGCGCGCCTCCTGCAGGCGGGCCGGCACGTGCACCGCCTCGACGCCGTGCGGCACGAGATCGGGGTGCCGCGTGAGCGCGGCGAACCGCAGCCCGCCCCCGGCGTGCTCCGGCAGGCGCCGCAGCAGGTTCTCGACGTAGGTCTCGTCGCCGGTGCGCTGCCGGCCGAGCACGTCCGCGTCGATCACGATGAGCGGGGCGCTCATGCGGCAGCCTCGCGGTACACGTCCGCGGTCCGCCTCGCCGTCTCGGCCCAGCTGAAGTCGCGGGCCCGCGCGAGCCCCGCCGGAACGAGCTGCTCGCGCCGCGCCGCTGCCTCCTCGATCCCGGCCGCGATCGCCGCTGGATCGAGCGGGTCGACGAGCACGGCAGCACCGCCGGCCACCTCTTCGGTCGCACCCCCGCGCGAGGTGACGACGGGCGCGCCGCACGCCATCGCCTCGACGATCGGGATCCCGAACCCCTCGTAGAGCGACGGATAGGCGAGGCAGCGCGCGCCGCGGTAGAGCCGCGCGAGCTCCTCGTCGGGCACGCGCCCGAGCACACGGACGCCGGTGCCGCCCAGCTCGACCCGCCCCCAGCCGCCGCCGCCGGCGATGCGCAGCTCGACGCCGAGTCGCCGGGTCGCCTCGGCGAGCCGGGCCAGGTTCTTGCGCGGCTCGAGCGTGCCGACCGCGAGCACGTAGTCGCCCGGCTCGGCCGGACCGTCCGGGCCGAACACCTCGGCGACGCCGTTCGGGACGACGCGGATCCTCTCCTCCGGCGTCCCGAGCACCTCGACGAGCTCGCGCTTCGTGTGCTCGGACACGGCGATCAGCAGCCTTGCCGAACGCGCCACCCGGGGGACACACAGGCGGCTGTAGCGCCGCGTCCACTGGTTGAACGTCTCCGGGTGGCGCAGGACGGCAAGGTCGTGAACGGTAACGACGAGCGGGCAGACAGGCCGCGCGAGCGGGGCGCGGAAGGTCGGGCAGTGGAGGACCTCGACGCGCGCCCGCCGGGCCAGCCGCGGCAGCACGAGCGGGTACCAGACGGCGTCGCGGTAGACGGTGGCAATGCGCCCCTCGCCGTGCTGCGCGAGCCGGACGAGCTCGACGCCGGCGAGCTGCTCGAGCTGCGCCAGGTAGCGCGCCGTGCCTGCGGCGGTCTGGTCGAGCGGGGAGACGTCGAGACCGACGCGCATCAGGTCGCCACGTAGCCGCGCAGGAACGCACGCCCCGTCTCGAGCCAGGTGAAGCGGGCGGCGTGCGCGAGGCCGCGCTCGACGAGCGGAGCCGGGTCGGTGACGGCGCGCGAGATCGCCGCCGCGAACTCCTCCGCGCTCTCCGGGTCGGCCCGCAAAGCCGCGTCGCCTGCGGCCTCGTCCATCGACTCGTGCGATGAGGCGACGACCGGGACGCCGCTCGCCATCGCCTCGACGATCGGGATCCCGAAGCCCTCGAACCGCGACGGGTAGACGAACACGGCGGCGCCGCGGTAGAGGCGGGCCAGCTCCTCGTCGTCGACGAACCCGAGCCTGACGATGCGCGGGTGATCGAGGCTCGGCTGCTCGCCCCAGCCGGCCGCGCCGACGACGGCGAGCCGCAGGTCGTCGCGCGCGAGCAGACGGAACGCGTCGACGAGCACCCCGAGGTTCTTGCGCGGCTCCAGCGTCGCGACGCTCAGCACGTACGGCCCGCCGAGATCGGCCCGAGCCCCGTCCGGCCGGAAGTGCGAATCGACGCCGGGATGGGCGACGTGGACGCGCCCGGCGGGAACGCCGAGCAGCTCGACCACCTCGCGCGCCGTGAAGGCCGAGTTCGCGAACACGGCGTCGCAGCGGCGCGCGTCGCGGTACTTGGCCGTGTGCATGCGCCGGGTCCGCCCCTGCACCCACTCCGGAAAGCGGATCGGCACCAGGTCGTGCACCGTCGTCGCCCGCACGCCGCCGCGTTGTGGCGGGTACATCCAGTCGGAGTAGTGGAGCACGTCGAACGAGCCCAGGAAGCGCTCCGCCGGCGGCCACCCCGCCCGGCTCCACGCCTGGCGCCACGCGTGGGCGAACGGAAGGAAGCGGAGCCTCGGCTCGACCGGGATCCCCGCCAGTGCGGCCGGGATCGTCTTCAGCCCCTGCGGGCTGGTCGGGGCGAACGGGACGATCTCGTGCTCGCCTGCCGAAGCCTCCACCAGCCCGGCCAGCGACCCCCGCAGATACCTGCCGATGCCCGAACGCGGATGCGAGAGCGGCGAGACGTCGAAAGCGATCCTCACGCCACTGGCCGCAGGATGCGGCGCGTGCGGGGCTTGTCCGTACCTCATGTACTGTCCTGCGCCCCGCACGCTTGCCTCCTTTGCCAGCGCCGCCCCAGTGACGTGAGGGAACCTCACGAAGGCCGGTACGTGAAGCGGTTGAAGTGCGTGCCAAGCACCCGCGTGTCGGTGTTCGTCCCCCCGAGCACGACGGCCGGCACCGCCACGTGCTCGACCCTGAACCGGACCAGGCATCGGCCGGCGACGGGACGCAGCGGCACGCGCAGAACGGCGGTTCCCGCGACGGGGACGACGGCGGTAGCGACCTCGGATCCGCCTTCCTCGGCGACGACCGGATTCGGCCGCCGGAACAGGTTCGGGTCGCCCTGCAGCTGGACCGAGAGCGTCCCGCCACGGCAGTCGAGGCGCGTGTACGTCACCGCCCGGCCCGACCACCCGTCCGCGTAGACGCCGTCCACGCGCGAGATCTGCCGCAGGACCCCGTTCACCCGGTAGAGGACCATCCGCTTCCTCACGTCCTGCGCGATCACCGTCCCCTTCAGCGCCAGCGAGGTATCGGCCAGCGCGTAGCGCGCGCGAACCGGCTTCCCGCCCGGTGCGAGCAGGTCACCGGTCGTGCGGCTGACCGTGACCGGGGTCTCGGGGAGATCGCCCGGGAGCGGCGCGCCCGTCCGGTAGATCGTGCCCACGCTGCGGTTGAAGATCTCGTTCTCCCAGATCGTGAACTTGTCCGTGTTCCCGGTCCAGACGGCGGCCACGTTCGCGCCGGAGCCCACCTTGCGGTCGATCCAGTCGCGGTGGAGCGGCGGCGAGGAGATGCCCCCGAACAGGGACTCGAGCGACTCGAAGTGATACTTGGCCTCGATCGACGCCTGGGAGACTGCGAAGTAGACGAGCACGAGGACGGGCAGCACCAGGGCGTAGCGGCGCGGCACGGTCAGGAACAGCAGGCCGGCCGCCGCGCAGGCGAAGACGACCACCAGCCCGACGTCGTCGAGGCCGAGGCCCTGCTCGACGAGCCAGCCGAGCGGGATCAACGCGGCCGTGTCCGAGATCGCGTTCAGCCCGATGAAGCTCGAGTACGGCAGCGCGCCCGGGAGCGCCGCCGCGACGATGATCGCGGCAGTCGCCCAGACCGTGCCCCGCGGCAGCCCCCGATCGATCCAGACGAGCAGCGCGATCAGAAACAGCGGTGCGACGTAGAACATGTTCCGCTCCTCCACCCGGAACGACTGCTCCGACGCGAAGGCGGCCACCTCGAGCACGAGCCAGAAGCTGACCGCCGTGGTGGCGGCGACGAAGACCCGCGCCGGCCTCGGCAGCGCGCGCGAGCCGAACGCGAGGACGAGCAGCGCAGCGAAGGGCAGCACGCCGAGCGAGAGGTCGAGCTCCGAGACGTGGTAGAGGAACCAGCGGGTGACCTCCCCGACCGAGTAGTGCGACGTGCTCGCCACCTGATAGGCCCCGAAGACGCCGAACACCGATCGACCGCGGGCCACCTGCTCGATCACGACGAGCGGGACGCCGACGCCGACCAGCGCGTACACCAGCCGGTAGCGGCGGAACGCCTCGCGGCCCACGAGCAGGAGCGGTGCCGTCAGGATCGCGGGCAGCAGCGCGACCGCCTGCGCGCGGGTCAGGTACGCGATCAGGCAGAGCGCGGCCAGCACCGCCGTGTTCGCGGGCGTCGGCCGGTCGAGCCAGACGACGAAGGCGAGCACGACGGTGAGGAAGATCGGGTAGAAGGCGTTCTCGGTCATCAGCGTCGCCGTGTACAGCATCGAGGGGATGGCCACGGCGAGGGCGGCGGCTGCAAGCGACGGCCACGGGCCGAGCACGCGTCGCGCGAGGAAGTACGCCGGCACGGCCGCGAGCGACATGACGAGCGAGTTGATCCCCTTCGCGGCCGCGTAGGCGTCCGGAACCGACCTGAAGGCAGCCCAGGCCGGGGAGATCAGGATCGGGTAGACATAGCCGTAGGAGCCGACCGTGTGGTCGCGCACGAGAAAGTGGCCCGTGGCGGCGAAGCTCTTGGCGAGCTCGGAGTAGACGAGCTCGTCGACCATGATCCACGGCGCGACCGCGTGGCGCGTGAAGAAGTAGCGGATCCCGGTCGAGACCACGACCAGGCAGACGAGCCAGCCCCAGATCGGAACGGCACGGGCGAACGTCCGGGCACGCGCCCGGGCGCGGCCCGCGACCGTGGCGTCAACCGCCAAGCCCGACCTCGTCGAGGCGCGCCGCCAGGTCGGCTGCTCCGGGGCCGTCGGCGGCGATCCCGACATCCGCAGCCGCCTCGGCCACGCCGCGCAGCACGGCGTCCCGGACGGCCCTGCCGCCGGCGGCCTGCTCGAGCGCTGACGCGTACAGGTCGGCCACGTGCAGCAGCGAATGGTCGCGCTCCGCGAGCCCCCTCGCCGCCGCGCCCATCCGTGCACGCGCGGGCCCGTCGCCGGCGAGCCGCTCGAGCGCCGCCGTGAGCGTCTCCACCTCGCGCTCGTCGACCGGGACGCGGATCGCCGCCTCGTCAGGAAGCTCCGAGAACCAGCCGACGTCGGAGACGACGAGCGGCTTGCCGAGCGTCAGGGCGCGGATCGCGGTTCCCGACGTCTCGCCCATGGTCGGCGAGCGCAGCGAGACGATCACGTCACAGGCGCCCATCAGCGACCAGAGCCGCTCCTCGCTCACGTAGTCCTCGCGGGTCACGCCCTCGGGCACGTCCAGACCGGCCAGCCGGGACGCGAGCACGCCGACGAGCAGGAGCCTGGCGCCGGGACGGGAGGCGCGCAGCCGCGCGAAGGCGGCCAGAAGCTGCGGGACGCGCTTGCTCTCGTTCAGGTGGCCGAAGCAGCCGATCACCGGGTCGCCCTCCACCGCGACCGCGGGAACCTCGGGCCGCGTCCAGGCCGGGTGCGGAATCCGCCAGATGGGGCCCTCGAACCCGGCCGCGCGGGCGCGCCCCTCGACGAAGGCGGAGTGGACGATCAGGCCGGTCGCGTCGGCGAGCACGTCGCCCGCGAGCGGGAACGCCTCCGGCCGCGTCTCCCAGAGCGGTGGGATGCGGTTGTCGATCACGCCGTAGGCGAGCAGGCGGCCGGCCAGGCCGTGGCCGCGCTCCATGGCGTCGAGGTAGCCGCGCGCGTCGCCACGCGCGAGCGTCAGCCCGGCGACGAGGTGGTGGAGGACGAACTCGTGCAGGACGACGACCCCCGGCCGCGCCGCGAGCGCACGGGCGATCCAGCCGTGCGCGTCCGGGTCGTTGCCGATGTGGTAGAGCGAGACGTCGGCGCGCGGAGCCCGACGGAAGCGGCCGGGTCGCGCCGTCTCGACCTCGACCCGCTTGGCGAGCTCCGGGAGCAGGAGCGCGCTGTAGTCGGCCACGCCCGACCGCGACGGGGGCAGCGGGCTGTAGTACGCGACCTTCACGCGAGCAGCCTGTCGATCGCGCTGTCCCAGGTGACCCGCTCGGCGAGCGTCTTGCCCGCCCGCCCCCAGGCCTGCGCGTCGTCCTCGCCGATCGCGAGCGCCGCCGCCACCGCCTCCACGGTCGGCTCGACCACGCGTCCGGTCTCGCGGTCGTGGACGACGTCGAGCGGACCGCCCGCGTCGGTCGTCGTCACGACCGGCTTCTCCGCGAGGAAGGCCTCGAACGGCACCATCCCGAAATCCTCGTCGACCGGGGCGTAGAAGACGGCGCGGCAGCGCGCGTAGAGGTCGGCCAGCTCGTCCTCCGTGACCCGCCCGGCGAAGCGGACGCGGCCGTTGGCGAGCGATTCGAGCCGTTCGCGGTCGGGGCCTTCGCCGGCGATCACGAGGTCGACGTTCTGCCGCGCCGCAGCCTGGATCAGCAGGTCGAGCCGCTTGGCGCGGTCGAGCCGGCCGACCGAGAACACGAACGGCTCGTACGCGTCGGTGCGGTACGCGAGCTCCTGCGGCGGGTGCGGCAGTACCTCGGCCTCGAGCCCGGTCGAGCGCCGGAGCCGCCCGGCGACGTTGCCGGAGGTGGCGAAGAGCTTCTGCGCCTCACCGAGCGCGACCTCGTCGAGCCGCTGCACGCGCCCGCGCGTCGCCCGGTCCTCCGCCGACTCGGAGAACTGCCCGAGCTCGGTGCGGTCGAGCTCGTAGGCCTGACGGAACTGGTGCAGGAGCCAGACGACCTTGTTCGGGTGGCGGACGCAGTAGGACGGGAACTTCGTCGCCACGACGAGATCGATCGGCCTCCCGTCCGCCTCGGTCAGGTCGAGCAGCCGCCAGAGGAACGCCTGCGTCAGCACGCGCTGGCCGGGATACCACTTGAACGGCACGCTGACGACGTCCGCCTCGTGCCCGCGCGCGCGTAGTTGCCGCACGAGCTCGTCCGTGAAGATCTCGGCGCCGCCCCGCACGAACGGCACCTGCGGGAGACACACGGCGATCCTCACCGGTCACGGGGGAAACGGCCGGTTTCCCCCGTGGGCCCCCTTCCCTTCGGGGCCGCGCTTCGAGCGGCTCGAGCTACGCCCGGGCAAAGCCCGGGCTCCGCGGCGGGCGGTGGCACGTGGCAGTCGGCGATTTTCACGTGCGGGCGAGTATCGCGTAGTCGAGCGGGGCGAACAGGATGTCGTTCAGCTTCCGCACGTTTGCCGCGATGAGCGGATCGTCCGGGATCGCGAGCCGCTCGGCCGGCTCGTTCAGGAAGCGCGTCTCGACGTCCCGGAAGCCGGACTGCCGGGCGAGGAGTGCCAGCGTCTCGGGCACGAGCGGCTGCGCGTGCGTGAGGTCGGCGAAGTAGCTGCGCAGGGCCAGCGGGGAGAGCGGATTGATCGTCTCGGCGACGAGCAGGCCGCCGGGCCGCAGCTTCCGCGCGGCCAGCTCGAGCAGGCGCACGAGCGCGGCCGGCGGCAGGTGCTCGACCACCTGGCCCGCGAAGACGCCGCCGAGCGAGCCGTCCGCGAGCGACTCGAGGTGGACGAGCGCGTCGGCCCGCTCGACCTCGAGCCCCTCGCCCCGCGCGTAAGCGACCATGTCGGCGTCGGCGTCCACGCCACGCGCCTCGACACCCGCCTCCCGCAGGAGGGCGAGCAGCTCGCCGCGGCCACAGCCGACGTCGAGCACCGGCGCCGCGTCGCGGAAGTCGTCGACGTAGATGCGCTGGCGATCGCGCACCGTCTCGGTCGAGCCGCGCATGCGCGCTTCGTAGGCGAAGTAGTCCGGGAAAGCGGCGGCGGCCGGCTGGGCCGCGACCGTCTGCGCGGGAGCGGGGGCACCGTTGGCCCGCGGGCGGCGCTCGAGCCGGGCGAGCCGCTCCTCCAGCTCGGTCAGCGACCGCCGCGAGGCCTCGTCGCGCGAGGCGGCGCGGTCGGCGGTCTCGGACAGGTCGTCAACGAGCTTCAGCAGGGCGTCGTTGTAGCCGCGCTGCTCGGCCGCGAGGGGCTCGACGTACCAGCGCAGGAACGGCCGCAGAGCGCGCTTGACGCCGTAGGCGGCGAGCCCGCGGGCACCCGGCCGGCGCCTGATCGGCCGCTCGGCCGACACGGGCCACATCCGCTCGGCCTGCCCGCGCCAGGCGAGCCGGGCGCTGCGGTCGCGACCGTCGTTCCCCGCGGCGGCCCCGCCCCAGCGCACCTCCTCCTGCAGCCGGGCGAACAGCGCCTCGACGTCGATCTCCTCGGACGGCAAAACCCCCGCGGAAGCAGGGGTTTTTTCGGACCCGCCGGGCATGCGCGAATCATAACCTGGGCCTGTTACGGCAAGGTAAGCGGCCGGGTACCCTCACGGTGTGGCGATCACGGTCTCCGTCTCACCGCCGACGCGGCAGCGGCTCGTCCGGAGGGCGCGATTGCTCGCCTGGACGGGGAACGTGTGGCACCTGGCCGAGTTCGGGATCGCGCTCGGGGCGGGCATCGCCGCCTCGTCGATCGCGCTGGTCGGCTTCGGCCTGGACGCGTTCGTGGAGATGTTCGCCGGAATGGTGGTCATCTGGCGCTTCGCGGCACGCCGGGACGGGACGATCGCGGCCGAACGGCTGGCGCAGCAGCTGATCGCGATCAGCTTCTTCTGCCTCGCCGCCTACGTCGGGGCCGAGTCGATCGACTCGCTCGTCGCCGGCCGGCACGCCGGAACGAGCTGGGTCGGGATCGGGCTGGCCGCCTTCACCGCGCCGACGATGCCGCTGCTCGCGATCGCCAAGCGCCGGACCGGGCAGCGGCTCGCGTCCGCGGCGACCGTGAGCGAAGCCGGCCAGAACATGCTCTGCGCCTATCTCTCGGTCGCGCTGCTCGGCGGCCTGCTCGCGAACGCGCTCGCGGGCTGGTGGTGGGCCGACCCGGGCGCGGCGCTCGTGATCTCGGCGCTCGCGGTCCGCGAGGGTCGAGCGTCCTGGCGCGGCGACGCCTGCTGCGACTCGTGCTGAACCACGGCGCGCACGACCACGCGCACGGGCTGGTCGACCCCGCGATCGTCCGCTCGCACGCCGGCGTCCGGGCCGTCTCGATCAGCCTCGCCGTCCTCGGGGCGACCGCGGGTGCGCAGGTCGTCGTGTACGTGCTCAGCGGGAGCGTCGCGCTGCTCGCCGACCTGATCCACAACTTCGGCGACGCACTCACCGCCGTGCCGCTCGGCATTGCGTTCTTCCTGCGCAGCCGCCGCGGAGAGAGGCTGGCCGGCCTCGCCGTCGTGCTCGCCATCTTCGTGAGTGCCTGCGTCGCGCTCGTCGAGACGATCCAGCGGCTCGTCCACCCGCAGCACCTGTCGCACCTCTGGGTGCTGGCGGGCGCAGGCTTGATCGGCTTCGCCGGCAACGAGGTGGCCGCGGTCGTCCGGCTGCGCGCGGGGCGGCGCCTGGAGAGCCCGGCGCTCGTCGCCGACGGGCAGCACGCACGCATCGACGGCCTGGTCTCGCTCGGCGTCGTGGCGAGCGCCGGAGCGGTCGCGCTCGGCGGCCGCATCGCCGACCCGCTGATCGGCCTCGCGATCACGCTCGTGATCCTCCGGATCACCTGGCAGGCCTGGCACACGGTGCGCGCCTAGGGCGCCGGCAGAGCGTCGAGCTCGGCGAGGCTGGGCGCGTTCCGGATCGACGGGCTGAGCGTGCCCCACAGGGCGAGTACGAGACCGAAGGCGGCGAAGACGGCGATGGTCGCGCGCTCGGACACTGAGCTGAGCAGCAGGCCGGCCGTGAGCGGGCCGAGCGGCGCGATCAGCAGCGAGATGGTGCTCCTGACGCTCTCCACGCGGCCGAGCAGCCGGTCCGGGGTCATGGCGACGCGGTAGCCGATGACGACCGAGTCCGTCACGGGGATCGCGACCGCCAGGGGCAGGATCGAGGCCGTCAGGACGTAGACGCTCGGCCAGACCAGGAACAGGGCGCAGCCGAGCCACAGCCAGAGCTCGAGCAGCAGGATCGCGTGCACCGAGAGAGCCCGGCGGAAGAGCGGCGAGAGCAGCGAGCCGAGCAGGAGGAAGGCGCCGAACGCGGCCGTCAGCGCCCCGATCTCGCCGCCGGACAGGCCCTGCCGCCGGCCCACGACCACGATCGCGAACAGCACGCCGGGCCCGACGAAGTTCCCAAGCCCGAAGAGGAGCGCGCACGTGCGCAGGAACGGGTGGTTCCACAGGAAGCGGAACCCTTCGGCGATCTGCGCGCGAACCGGCGAGCGGTCGACCTCGCGCTCCTCCTGGAACGGCGTGCGCATCGCCAGCAGGGAGAGGGTCGAGAAGGAGTACGAGACGGCGTCGACGAGGAATGGGACGGCCCGAGCGAGCCCGAAGAGCGCTCCACCGAGCGGCGGCCCGGCGAGGCTGACCGTCGCCGCGCGCGCCTGCTGCGCACCCGCAGCCGCGGGAAGCTGGCGCCGCGGCACCACCGAGCGCAGCGCCCCCATCGTGGCGGCGCCGAACACGACGGCTCCGGTCCCCTCGACGAAGGCGACGATCGGGATCTGCCAGAACGCGACCCGGTGGAGCAGGATCGTGGCGACGAGGCTCCCGATCGCGAGCGCCCGCACGCCGTCGGCCGCGATCATCACGTGCTTGCGGTTCCAGCGATCCGCCGCGACGCCGGCCAGCAGGCCGAAGAGCGCGTAGGGGATCAGCCGAGCGAAGCCGACGATGCCCGCCTTGGCCGGCGAGTGCGTCAAGGCGAGGACGAGCAGCGGATAGGCGATCGCCGTCGACGACGTCCCGAGCGTGGACAGCAGCTGCCCGGCCTGCAGCAGCACGAACTCGCGGTTACGCCACAGCGGAACCATGCCCGCGACCCTACCGAGCGGCTCTAAGCTCGGATGGATGCGCATCGGGATCAGCCTGCTCACCCTGGTGCCGGGCGTCGTCGGCGGCTCCGAGACGTACGCCCGCGAGCTGACGCGCGCCCTGGCCCAGATCAGCAGGGCCGAGTTCGGGGAGCTCGAGTACGAGGCGTTCGTGCCGTCGATCGCGCCCGACGCAGCGGACGGGCTTCCGTCGCGCGTCGTCTCCGAGTACGGCGCCCGCACGTCGACGGCGGGCCGGGTCGCGGCCATGTCCCGCGCGTGGATCGCGCCGGGACGGCTCCGCAGGGCGCTCCGCCTCGACACGCTCGACGCGATCCACTTCCCGCTCAGCGTGATGCTCCCGCCACTGCGCGATCGCCCGCCGGCCGCCGCGACCGTGCACGACCTCCAGCACGAGCTCTACCCGCAGTTCTTCTCGCGCGCAGAGCTCGCCTACCGGCGCGTCGTCTACGGGCAGACGATCGCGGCCAGCCGGATCGTGATCGCGATCTCCGAGCACGCGCGGCAGGCCCTGCTCGCGAAGTACGGCCTCGACCCGGAGCGCGTGGTCACGATCCCGCTCGGCATCGACCACGAGCGGCTGACGCCGGGGGGCGTGGAACGAGAGCCGTTCCTGCTCTACCCGGCCAACCCGTGGCCGCACAAGAACCACGCGCGGCTGTACGAGGCGTTCGCGCTCGTGCGCCGAGAGCGGCCGGAGCTCCGACTCGTGCTCACGGGCACCGGGCACGACGCGACCGCGCTCCCCGAGGGCGTCGAGAGCCGCGGCCGCGTGTCGTTCGACGAGCTGGTCGCGCTCTACCGAACGGCTTCGGCCCTGGTCTTCCCGAGCCTGTACGAGGGGTTCGGCCTGCCGCCGCTCGAGGCGATGGCCTGCGGCTGTCCTGCCGCGGTCTCGAACGCCGCCTCGCTGCCCGAGGTTTGCGGCGACGCTGCCGAGCTGTTCGACCCCGCGTCGCCCGACGACATGGCCCGGGCGATCACAGCCGTGCTCGACGAGCCGGCGCCGTACGTGGAGCGCGGCCTGGCGCGCGCGCAGCGGTTCAGCTGGGAGACGTGCGCCCGCGCCCACGAGGACGTGTACCGCTGGCTCGCCGGATGAGCCGCTTCGTCGGACGCGCGAATGCCGCCAAGCGGCTGGCGCCGCTCGAAGGTTCCCCGGGACGGTCCGTGTATGAGAGCGGCAGCGCGCGCTTCGAGACGGAGGGCGAGACGCTCGTCGTCCGGCCGCCGTTCCCGCTCCGGCACGAGGAGGAGTACGCCGTCGTCCGCGTCGCACCGCTGCTCGAGGCGATTGCCGAGGACCATCGCGTCGGCGCCGTGCTCGTCCGGCTCGGCGGCTACGCGGTCGGCGTCTTCGAGGGCGAGAAGCTGGTCGCGTCGAAGGTCGGGCAGCGGCTCGTCCACGGCCGGCACCGCGCGGGCGGCTCGTCGGCGAACCGCTTCCGGCGCCGCCGGGAGGAGCAGGCCCGCGTGCTGCTGCAGGAGGCCGGCGAGGTCGCGGCCCGCATCCTCGGCCCCGAGCGCGAGCGGCTCGACGCGGTTGCGCTCGGCGGCGACCGCACGGCGATCAGGGGGATGATCGACCTGTGCCCGGAGCTCGCGTGGCTCGACGAGCTCGCGCTCGAACGCTTCTTCACCGTGCCCGACCCGCGCCAGGCCGTGCTCGAACGGCTCCCGTACGACCTCTACGCAGTCGAGATCACGGAGCTCTAGCCCAGCACGACCGTCGTCGCGCCGTCGGCCGACCCGCTCTCCTGGCTCTCGACCAGCGGATGGGCCGTCAGCTCCGCGCGAACCGCGGCGCGCAGGGCGCCCGTGCCGCGACCGTGCACGACCTGCACCTCGCTCAGCCCGGCCAGCGCGGCGTCGTCGACGAACGAGCGAACCGCCTCGCGAGCCTCGTCGGCGCGCATGCCCCGCACGTCGAGCTGATCGGACGCGTCGCCGCGGGCGCTCGCGACGACCCGGACCTCCGGCTCGTCTGCGGCTGCTGGGTGAGCGTCGGGCCGGAGCTGGGCGAGCGGCATGCGGACCCTGAGGCCACCCGCCACGACGACCTCGGCCTCGTCCCCCTCGATCGACGCGATCGTGCCGCGAACGCCGATCTCACGTGCCTCGACCGGATCGCCCACGGCGAGCGGGGCGAGCACCGGCAGCGGCTCGTCGAGCACGCGGAGCGCCCGTTCGGCACGGCGCGAATGCTCGACGGCGGCGCCGAGTCGCCGGTCGCGTCCACGCTCCGCCGTCCGCGCGCCTGTCGGCTTCGCCCGCTCGCGCTTCTTCTCGGCCTGCCGCGCCGCGCGGATCTCGTCGCGGAGCGCCTTCAGCTCGGAGCGAGCCTCCCGGAGCTCCCGCTCGGCGCCTTCCCGCGCCGCAGCCCGCTCAGCTTCCGCGGACGCCCGCACGCGCTCGATCTCGGCGTCGAGCGCCGCCCGGCGCTCCTCCGCCCCCGCGGTGGCCCGCGCGGCCTCCTCCCGCTCCCGTCGCGCCGCCTCGAGCTCCTCCTCGGCACGCCGCTCGGCCTGCTCGGCCTCGGCAACCAACTCGGCCGCGCGCAGCAGCGCGGGCATGACGCGCCCGCGTGCGTCCGCGACGACGGACGGGTCGAGGCCGAGATGCTCCGCCACCCGCAGCGCGTGCGACGTGCCGGCGCGGCCGATCGCGACCCGGTAGAGCGGGGTGTCGGTCTCCACGTCGTACGCCGTGGCCGCGTTCGCCGCGCCGCCGGTCGCGCTGGCCCACTCCTTCAGCTCGGAGTAGTGGGTCGTGACCACCGTCAGCCGGGCCTGCTGCGACAGGCGGTCGAGGAGCGCCTGCGCGAGCGCCGAGCCTTCCTCCGGGTCCGTTCCCGCGGCCAGCTCGTCGAGCAGCACCAGCGACCGGCCGGTGGCGCCGGCGAGGATGCGGACGATGTTGCCGAGATGGCCAGAGAACGTCGAGAGGCTCATCTGGATCGACTGCTGGTCGCCGATGTCCGCGAGGACGCTGTCGAAGACCGGCAGCACGGCGCGGTCGGCCGGAGGTCGCAGCCCGGCCTGGTGCAGGACCGCGGCCAGGCCGATCGTCTTCAGCGCCACCGTCTTGCCGCCGGTGTTCGGCCCGCTGACGACGAGCGCCCGCAGCTCGCCGAGATCGAGGTCGATCGGGACGACGGTCTCGGCCGGGAGCAGCGGATGGCGCGCGCCGAGCAGCCGCACCTCGTCGGCGACTGTGACCGGCGCGCCGCGCCACCGTCGCGACACATGGCCACACGCGAGCGACAGATCCAGCGCCGCCGTCGCATCGACGACCACTTCCAGCGCGTCGGCCTCAGCGCCGACGCGCGCGGAGAGTTGGGCCAGGATCCGCTCGACCTCCTCGCGCTCGGCGCTCACGACCTCGGCGAGGCGGTTGTTCAGCTCGACGACGGCGAGCGGCTCGACGAACAGCGTCTGCCCCGAGCTGGACGCGTCGTGGACGATCCCGCGGACCTGCGACCGCGCGCTCGCCTTCACGGCCAGGACCGGCCTGCCGCCGCGATCGGTCACGAACGTCTCCTGCAGGTGGTCGCGAAGCTCGGACGACCGGGCGAGCCGTGCCAGCTCGTCGGCGACGCGCTGCCGTCCGGCCCGCAGCTCGTTCCGCAGCCGCCGCAGGAGCGGAGACGCGCTGTCCCGCACGCCCGAGCCGTCCTCCTCGACCCGCCGGTCGATGTCACCGGCGATCGAAGCGAGCGACGGGTCGACCGGCTCGAGCAGCGCGGCGAGCAGCGGCGCCGACTCGCGCTGCTCCCCGATCGTGCCTCGCGCAGCCAGCCCGACACCGATCGTCGTGGCGATCGACCGCAGCTCGGCGGCTTCCAACGATCCCCCGCGCGCGGCCCGGCTCGCCTCCGCGCGCACGTCGGCGACGCCCTGGAGCGACGGCGCCGCGCCGCCCTCGAGCAGCTCCACGGCTTCGGCCGTCAGCGCCTGCCGCCGCGCAACCTCGCCCCTGGCCGGCGAGGGCATGAGCTCGCGGGCCAGCGCGGCGCCGTGAGCCGTCACCGCCGCGTCGGCGAGCCGCTCGACGATCAGCGGGTACTCGAGGAGAGCGAGCGCCGGCCGGTCCACGACGGCCAGTCTAGGTGCGCCGGAACGTGAGCCTGATCACGTCGCCGCCCGGCCCCTCGCGCCGCCGGGCGAGCAGGCCGAAGAGCGGGCCGAGCGGGACGAGGAGCGGGAACGTCCGCGTGTAGAGGGCGTTCAGGTTCGGCTGCAGCCGGCTCACGCTCGACGAGACGAGCTCGAGCGCCGGCGCCGCCGCGGCCAGCCGCACGATGCGCGCGGCGTCGTACCAGCGCTGGAAGAAGTGACGACCGCCGCTGCCGCCCTGATCGGCGTACACCGGCGCCTCGCGCCAGTCCTCCCGCTCCCCCTGCGCGTACGGCAGCGTCACGAACACCCGTCCGCCGGGCTTCGTCACCCGCGCCAGCTCGCGGAGCGCCTGCTCGTCGCCCGGCTCGGGAATGTGCTCGAGCACCGAGACGCTGTACGCGTGGTCGAAGCTCGCGTCCTCGAACGGGAGCGCGCGCCCGTCCGCGACCTGGAGCGTCAGCCGCGGCTCACCGGCTGTGAGCTTCTGCCAGGTCTCGATCTCACGCTCGAGCTGGTCGACCGACACGACCTGGACGCCCGTGCGCGCGAGCTCGACCGCCAACAGCTTCGGGCTGGCCAGGTCGAGCAAGCGATCCCCCGGCCGCGGGGCCAGCTCGCGGATCGCCTCGGGCAGCTCGAGATACCGGCTCGGATCGAGCGGCACGACGACGCGAACGACCGCCTCGCGGAGATAGCCGTGTCGCAAGAGGTAGCGGAGCCCGAGCCCGACGCTCGTCCGGTACAGGCCCAGCCAGTCGCGCACGCGCCGACTCTACTGTCCCGCAGTTGACATCCGTCCAGCCCCGCCGGGCCCGACCCCGTTAGCGGTTTGTGAAGGCCGCGCGGCGATTCCGAACATCCGCTCGTTACTCTTGGCACCGTGAGCGACTCGGTCTGGGACGACGCCGGCCTCGCCGAGCTGAGGCGGGACTTCGGCGACGTCTACGGCGGCCGGACCGTGCTCGTCACGGGGGCGGACGGGTTCATGGGCTCGCACCTCACCGAGGCGCTCGTCCACCTCGACGCGCGCGTCGTCGCCTTCGTCCGCGCCACCTCGAGCGGGGCGCTGAACAACATCGGCCACCTCCGCGACCGGCTCACCGTCAAGTTCGCGGACCTGACCGACCGCACCTCGATCGACTACCTCGTCAAGGACCTCGCGCAGGCGCCCGATCGCCCGTACGTCTTCCACCTCGGCGCGCAGGCGCACGTCGGCGAGTCCTGGCACCGGCCGTACGAGACGACGATCACGAACATCGTCGGCACGCTGAACCTGCTCCAGTCGATCGTCGACCACGGGCTCGAGCTGGAGAAGTTCGACACCGCCGGGACGTCGGAGGAGTACGGCAACGTCCACGAGGCCGTCTCGCACCATCACGACTTCGACTCGGAGGGCGGCGTCGTCTTCCACGAGCGCTCGCCGCTCAACCCGAAGTCGATCTACGCGACGTCGAAGGTCGCCGCCGACTTCCTGACCATGAACTACCACGACGCCTTCGGGGTGCCCGGCGTGGTCACGCGGATGTTCAACAACTACGGGCCGCGCCAGAACCCGCGCTTCGTGACCGGCACGATCATCACGCAGGCGCTCGTCCGCGAGCGGATCGAGCTCGGCCAGCTCGAGCCGATGCGCGACTTCTGCTTCTGCTCGGACGGCGTCCGCGGCCACCTGACCGTCGCCGCCCACGGCATTCCCGGCGACGTCTACGTCTACGGGCAGGGTGAGAACANNCCGGCCGCGAGCTCGTCACCGTCCCCGGCCGCTACCGCCCCGGCGCGAGCGAGGTGATCGCGCTGCGCGTCGGCTACGAGAAGCTCCAGCGCGAGACCGGCTGGCAGCCGAAGGTGAGCTGGGAGGAGGGCGTCGCCCGCACGATCGCCTGGTACGCCGGCAACCGCGCCCGCTGGGCCGGGCGCGTCGATTGGTCGGCCCCCGTCGCGAGTACGCTGCCTGCCTCATGAACATCCTGGTGACGGGCGGCGGCGGTTTTCTCGGCTCCCACCTCGTCGAGCGGCTCGTTGCCGACGGTGAGGAGGTCTTTGTCGCCCGCCGGGCCGACTACGACCTGACCCGGCAGGAAGACGCCGAGCGGCTGTTCGCGCAGGCCGAGCCGGAGCTCGTCTTCCACCTCGCCGCCGAGGTCGGCGGCATCGGCGCCAACCGGGCCAATCCCGGCCGCTACTGGTACGCGAACCTGATGATGGGCGCGAACGTGCTCGAGCAGTCGCGCCTGCACGGCGTGTCCAAGCTCGTCGTCGCCGGAACGGTCTGCGCCTACCCGAAGCTCACGCCGGTCCCGTTCCGGGAGGAAGAGCTCTGGAACGGCTATCCCGAGGAGACGAACGCGCCCTACGGCGTCGCCAAGAAGTCGATCCTCGTCGGCGCGCAGTCGTACCGCGAGCAGTACGGCCTGGACGCGATCTTCCTCCTGCCCGCGAACCTGTACGGGCCGGGCGACAACTTCGACCTGGAGTCCTCGCACGTGATCCCGGCGTTGATCCGGAAGATGGTCGAGGCGGACGATGAGGTCGTGCTCTGGGGCGACGGCACGCCGACCCGCGAGTTCCTCTACGTCGAGGACTGCGCGGACGGGTTGCTGCGGGCGGCCGAGCTCTACGACGGCGCGGAGCCGGTCAACCTCGGCACCGGCGTCGAGACCTCGATCCGGGAGCTGGCGGAGACGATCGCCGAGCTGACCGGCTTCGCGGGCGAGATCCGCTGGGACACGTCGATGCCGAACGGCCAGCCGCGGCGCGCGCTCGACGCGTCCAGGGCGGAGCAGCTGTTCGGCTTCCGCGCCGAGACGCCTTTGCGAGCGGGTCTGGAGGCGACAATTGCTTGGTACCGGGATTCCCGCCCGCAGCGGGAATCTCTAGAGCGGGTTGAGGGCTAGCGACGCTCTGCCGGCCGCTCGTCGCATCGCGACGAGGGGCAGGGAGCCGTGGCGCGTGCTGGTGCCGCTGCTCGCGGTGCAGTGGCTGGCCGCGATCGCGTTCGCGTTCAGCGTCCACCACAACGGCTTCGTCTTCTACCAGGGCGGCGACCAGATCTGGTACTACACGACAGGCTGGCTGACCGGGCACGGCGTGATCCCGAAGACCCTGATCTCGCCTGCCTGGTCCCTCCTGCTGGCGCCGTTCTCGCTGATCTTCGGGCCCGGCTACGTCTCGGCCCTTCCTGTCGCGATCCTGATCCAGGCGCTCGTCCTCGGGCCGATCGCGCTCTTCTGCGTCTACGACATCGCCTCGCGGATCGCCGGCCGGCTAATCGGCTACGTGGCCGCCGGGCTGTGGGTGCTCGGGCCGTACATCGCCATCCCGCTCTTCAAGCAGAGCTACCACGACAAGTACGTCGACCAGTTCCTGCCGCATCCACTCGGCCTGACGATGATGGGCGACTTCCCGAGCGTCGTCTGCCTGCTCGCCGCAGGTGCCCTGATCGTGCGCACCTACCAGACGCGCCGGGCCGAATGGGCGATCGTGGCCGGGCTCGTGACGGGCCTGGCGGTGCTGACGAAGGCGTCGAACCTGATCTTCCTGGCCACGCCGCTCGTCCTCTTCCTGATCGGCCGGCGCTGGCGGGAGCTCGGCGTGTTCGCGCTCGCTCTGGCACCGGCGCTCGGCGCGCTCGCGCTCTGGAAGTACCGCGGCTACGGCTACTTGCCGGCGTTCGGCAACGGCTACGTCGAGCAGAAGCTCGCTCTCGGCCCCACGGGGTCGATCCTGACGCCGTACCACAAGTACGCCAACATCGACTGGTCGCACCTGCAGAACAACCTGGACGGGCTCGGCGAGGTCTTCTTCAGCCTGCGCGTGCTGCAGTTCCTGCCCTTCGCGGGTGCGATCGCGGTGGCGCGGCGATCGTGGCCGCTCGCAGCGGCGCTGTCGGTCTGGTTCTGGCTCTATTTCGTGATCAAGGGCTCCGACCTGGTCTCGTCGGTGGACAGCGGCTCGTTCTTCCGGCTGCTCCTGCCCGCGATCCCGCCGCTCCTGCTGATGGTCGCGTGCCTGCCCGTGCTCGTGCCGCGGCTCGGGCCGATGCTGGCGGAGCGGTTCCCCGCAGCGGCACCGCGCGTGCCGGGGAGGCGCGTGCTGATCGCCGCGGCCGTCCTGTTCGCCCTCGTCCCGCTCGTCGCGGCAGCCGCCGTCCAGCCGCTGTCCGGAACGTCCCGCTCCCTGATCCTGCACGACATCGCCGTGCCGGTCGACCCGGGGCTGGGGTTGCGGGCGGAGGTCCGGGGAGGGGCCGTGCACCTGCACTGGAGCGGGTTCAGCGCAGGTCCCAGCCACGTCTTCTACCGCGTCCGGAACGTCCGAGGCCCGAAGGACTACTTCTGCCTGGGCTCGAGCGGAGCTTCTCTCTGCTACTACGCAGGCGTCCTCAGGCGGCGGACCAGGGGAACGGAGATCGTCGACAGACCGGGGCCCGGCACCTGGACGTACCGGCTGGCGGTCGGTGCCAACTGGCTCGACGACCCGATGATGGGCGACCTGTTCCTGCTCAGCGCCCCGGTCACCGTCACCGTGCCCTGATGGCCGCCCCGTGCGCCTTCTGCCGAATCGTCTCGGGCGGGAGGGACTAGCGGTCTTTCAGGCGCTCCTCGAGCAGCGCGAGGCGCTGCGCCAGGATCGTGTTCTGGTCGGCGAGCTTGGAGATGACCGTCGAGTAGTCGAGCAGCACGAGCAGGATGAACAGCGTCGCGACGGCGAACAGCACCGCCGGCGGGTAGGTCCTGACGCCGAACCAGCCTGCGATCGTGCTGTTGCCGCTTCGCCACAGCGACAGCACGAGGAGCGACACGCCGCTCGCCAGCCAGAGCATGGCATAGCGCTCGCGGAGCCGGCCCTGGCGGATCAGCTCGAGGACGAAGAGCAGAAGCAGCACGGACGCAACAGCGCCCGCGATCGAGATGGCGACGGGAATCATCGGTCCTCCATGGGGACGACGGTACGGCGGAACAGCCCGACGAAGAGCGCGAGCAGCACCTTCGACATGAAGTAGACGGAACGAACGAAGCTGATCGAGGAACGGCCCGCGACCCGCTCGCGCATCACGACCGGGACCTCGACTCGCCGCAGCTGGTGTTTGGCGACCATCACCGTCGCCTCGACCTCGGGGAACTCGTGCGGGTAGTCGGCGGCGAAGAGCGCGATCGCGCGTCGGTTGAGCGCCTGGAAGCCCGAGGAGGGATCCGTCACCCGCTGGCCCGTGACGAGCGAGGCGGCCCCGGCGAAGATCCGGTTTGCGACGTGCCGCGAGCGGGTCGAGCGGTAGCCGGCCAGGCCGGCGAAGCGCGAGCCGACCACGATGTCGGCCTCGCCCGCGAGCAGCGGCTCGAGCAGTGCACCGAGCTGCGACGGGTCGTGCTGGCCGTCTCCGTCGACCCGGACGACGAGCTCGAAGCCGTTCTCGAACGCGTACCGGAAGCCGGTCTGGACGGCTCCGCCGATGCCGAGGTTGAAGGGCAGCCGAAGAACATGGGCGCTGCGTTCGGCGGCGACCTCGGCCGTCCGGTCGCGCGAGCCGTCGTCGACGACGACGATCTCGAGGTCCGGATCGAAAGCGCGGATCTCGTCGATCACCAGCCCGATGCCGCCCTGCTCGTTCAGAGCCGGCACGATCGCCAGGCGCTTCAGCGAGGCGAGGCGGGGATCTGCCCGCACGGTCGCCGTCCGGACCGCCTCAGCCACCGGCCACCGGGCTCACCACGGCCGGCTCGAGCGCTCTGGCCGCGAGGTTCACGCGAGCCTCGGAGATGACCCGGCTGAAGGTGTTGAAGGGCACGTCGGCGATCTTACGAGCCGTGCCCGGGACACGGGTGGCTCATCGGCACGGTGAAGAGGACAACGGCGTCGCCGCCGCGCTCGCGCTCGCGGTAGCACGGATTCGGCTGGCGCCGGCTCATCTGAACCAGTATGCCGCAGCGATCCGCGCCATCTCGGCCGCTTACAGAACCTTCACCCCGGAGCCGACTATCATCTCGCTTCTTCTTGCCGGCCGCTCGCCCGGAGCCCATTTCAGGTCCGCTGCGCCAGCTCGTCCGAATGCTCGCGCCGTGGGCCTACGCCGACGACCGGCTGACGCGGAGGGCGGGGCTGCTCCTGTCCTGCTCGCTCGTCCTGCTGCTCGCGCAGGCGTTCATCCCGATCCGGAAGTTCGTGCTGCGCGCCGACGACGCCTACTACTACTTCGCGGTCGCCGCGCACTTTCCGAAGCTCGGGTTCTGGTCGTTCGACGCGATCCATACGACCAACGGCGTGCAACCGCTCTGGGCGGGAATCCTCACGGTGCTCGCCCAGATCCTGAGCTGGCTCGGCATCACCGGCGCGGACGCGGTCGCGCGCATCTTCGTCGGCCTGGCGGTTCTCCTGGCGTTCGCGTCGGCGATGGTGCTCTTCGGCCTGCTGCGGAAGACGGTCAGCGCCGGCACGGCGGTCGCGGCGGCGGGCGCCTTCGTCTTTCCGATGGGCATGGTCTGGGCCCGCGCATGGGGCATGGAGAACGCGCTCTACGGGTTGCTGCTCCTGTCGACGATCGCGTACTTCCAGCTCGTGTTCCGCCCTCGGGAGAGGACCGGCACGGCGGCCGTGCTCGGCGCGCTGCTCGGCCTCACGGTCCTCGCGCGCCTGAACGCGGCCACGCTCATTCCGTGCCTGCTCGTCTTCTTCCTGCTGCGCGGCCCTTCGGCCGACCGGCAACGGCGGCTCCGGCTCGCCCTCGTGGCCGCCTCTGCCGCCGTGCTCGTCGCGCTTCCCTACTTCGCCGCCAACTACGCGATCACCGGGCATCCCACGCCGATCAGCGGGACCGTCAAGTCGATCGAGACACGCAACTACCTCGCGCAACACCACGTCAGCAGCCGCTTCTCAACGGCCTTCATGGCGGACGTCTACGACGACTACGGCTCGAGCCTCTCCTGGTTCCTGCGCTCACGGGCCGGAGACGGGCTCTGGATCGTGGGAGGCCAGGCGCTCACGACGAACGCCCCGCGCGCCGTCTGGCTCGGAGCGGCGCTCGCCTTCTTCGCACTGTTCCCGCTGCTACTCGGCCGGCCGCGGGAGTGGCTCCGGTTTCTCGGAGACCGCTTCGGCCGCCTGAGGCCCTTCGCGTATGTCCTCGTCTTCGCCGTGCTCGACGCGGCCATCTCGATCGCGCTCTACCCGACCGAGGTCGGCTACGCCATGACGCGGTGGTGGTTCGTGCCCCAGGAGATCGTGATCGTCGTGCTGGTCGCGACCCTGGTGATCGCATCGCTCGGCTACGTCGGCGCGCGGTTCTTCTCCGACAGCCGGCGCGTCCTGATCGCGACCGTGGGGCTGGCTGCGCTGTTCGTCTTCCACGGGCAGCAGATGTTCCGCTTCTACTGGTCGGACAACGTGCAGTACCGCGACTGGAACCAGTCCTTCAACGACGAGATGTACCTCGCGGCCCAGTGGCTGCGCGTCCACGCGCCGGCGGGTGCACTGGTCGGCTCGTGGAACGCCGGCGTGCTCGGGTACTACTCCGCGCAGCGGGTGGAAGACCTGGACGGGCTCGTCAACGGCTATTCGGTCGTTCCCTACCTGAGGAGCAACCGGACCGTCGACCTGATCAGGCACGAGAAGCTCGGCTACCTCGCCGACATCAGCGGCGAGTTCACGAGGCTCCACCCGGAGGTGCTGCGCCGGCTGAGGCTGCAGAAGGTGTACAGCCATTACTCCACCTTCGCCCGCCGCGACTACGTGATCTACAAGGTGTTGCGGACCTGATCTCCCGGATCGCAGCCGTCGTGGTCGTCGGCCTCGCTGCCGCAGCCGGCGCCGTGAGCGCCGGAGCCGGTATCGGAGCCGGCCCAACCCCGACGATCGCAACCGTCGCCGGCACGGGTGTCGTCGGTGTCAGCGGCGACGGCGGCCCGGCGACGGCGGCCGAGATCGACCTGCCTCGCGGTATCGCCCTGGAGCCCGGCGGCGGCTTCGTCTTCGCGGACGCGTTCGCCCACGTGGTCAGGCGGGTCTGGCCGGACGGGACGATCACGACGGTGGCAGGGACGGGCGGCGAGGGGTTCTCCGGAGACGGCGGGCCGGCCGCCTCGGCGGAGTTCGATCAGCCTCACGGGGTGGCGATCACGACCGACGGCACGTTGCTGATCGCCGATGCGCTCAACAATCGCATCCGCGGAGTGTCCGCGGACGGCACGATCAGGACCGTTGCCGGCACGGGCGCCCGGACCTTCTCCGGCGACGGCGGCCCGGCGGACCAGGCGGCCGTGCTCGCCCCGCGGGGCGTCACCGCCCTGCCCGGCGGCGGCTTCGTGTTTCCGGACAGCGATAACAACCGGATCCGCGTGGTGGCGCCCGACGGGACGATCACCACGGTCGCGGGGTCGGGCGTGGCCGGGTTTGCGGGCGACGGCGGCCCGGCAACCGCGGCCGAGCTCATGAGGCCGTTCGCCGTCGTCCCGACGTTCGACGGCGGCCTGCTGATCTCTGACGTCGGGAACAACCGCATCCGCAAGGTCGCCCAGGACGGGACGATCACGACCGTGGCCGGAAACGGCGTACGGGGCTACGCGGGTGACGGCGGGCCGGCGACGGCGGCCGAGCTGAACAGCCCTGCCAATCTGGCGGCGCTCCCCGACGGGGGATTCCTCGTGGCCGACGGCGCGAACAACCGTGTCCGCCGTGTCTGGCCGGACGGGACGATCACGACGATCGTCGGCACGGGCGAGGCGGGATTCTCGGGCGACGGCGGGCCTCCGTCGGCGGCCCAGCTGAGCAATCCGACGGCCATCGGCGTGCTCCCGAACCTGCAGGGCTTCCTGCTCGCGGACGCCGGAAACAGCCGCATCCGGCTCGTCACGATGGACCTGCGGCCGCAGATCGTGATCCGCCTGGTCGCGAAGTCGCTCCGCATCCGGAAAGGACGGAGCGCGACCCTGGTCTACGAGGCGTCCGCTCCCGTCGACGTGCGGCTCGAGGTCCGTCAGGGGCCGAGGCTCGTCGTGCGCATCCCTGGGCGCGCGAAGCTCGGACGGAACACCCTCCGCTTCGGCCGCGGGCTCCGGGCAGGCCGCTTCACGCTCGTTCTCAGAACCTGGAGCCCCGACGTCCAGCCCGCGGCCGCGACCGGCTCGCTGACGGTCGCGCGGCCCTAGCTCGCGCGAGCTCGCCGGGCGAGCGCCTCCGGATCGAGGACGCTCGTCTTGCCCCGCCGCAGCTCGACCGTTCCGCGCTTCGCCTCGCTGCGGAGCACGCGGTTGACGGTCGCCCTCGACGTGCCCGCGAGCCCTGCGATGTCCTCCTGGGTGAGCGGCACCTCGGTCCCGGGCTCGCCGTGCCCGTACAGCTCGGCGAGCTCGCCGAGCCGGCGCAGCACCCGCGTCTCGGCGCTCACGAACAGCGCCTCCACGAGCAGCTCGCCCTGCCGGCGCAGCCGCTGCGCGAGCAGCCGGACCAGCACCTCGTTCACCGACGGGTACTGCCCCCGCAGCAGGTCGAAGTCGTCGCTCGTGATCGCGTAGGTCTCGCCCGGCTCGAGCGCGACGACGCTCGTCGACCTGCGCGCGCCTGCCTCGACCAGCGCCAGCTCGCCGAACGCGTCGCCCGGGCCCTGCACCGAGAGGGTGACGGTGTCTCCGAGCGAGGTGGTCAGCCTGCTCGCGAAGCGGCCGCGGGCGATCAGGTGGAGCGTGCCCGCCGGATCGTCCTGATGGAAGACGACCTCGTTGCGCGCGAACCGTCGCCGCCGCGCGATCGCGACCAGGCGGCGGAGCTCCGCCTCCGGAAGCTCCCGGAACAGCTGCATCTCGACCATGCCGGGTGAAGTGTGACGGCCGTCACACCTGTTGTGTCAAGCACGCGCACGCGAGGAAAGAGGCTCGGCCGACAGCCCGTCTTGTGGGCATGAAGGCACAGACCCGAACCGGACAGGAGGAGACGACGATGAAGCGCAGGAACCTCAGGATCAGACTGGCCCTCGGCCTCGTCGCCCTGGCCGCCGCCCTCGTGATGGTGTCGAGCGCGCCGGCGAGGGTCCCGGTCGAGCCAGGCGTGGGCAGCCCGGTAACCCACAAGGCGCCCCGGCACCCCGCGCGGCAGCACGTCAAGAAGGCCACCAGGCGGACCGACGGTGGGTATCCGGCTCTCTCGGGCGTCCACGTCAAGAGCGCCGGTGAAGCTCGGACAGAGTGAAGGCTGACTCCTTCCGTCCGAAAGCGGGCCCCGCAAGGGGCCCGCAGCACGACCGGAGCTAGTAGGCGCCGCGCTGGGCGAGGACGGCCGGGATGGTCTTGGCCAGGATCGAGATGTCGAGCCAGATCGACCAGTTGTCCAGGTAGTAGAAGTCGTAGCGGACGAGGTCGTCGAAGGACAGGTTCGACCGGCCGGAGATCTGCCACAGCCCCGTCACGCCCGGCAGCACGAGGTACCGCTTGCGGTGCCACTCCTCGAGCAGCGTGTAGTCGCGCACCGGCAGGGGCCTCGGGCCGACGAGGCTCATCTCCCCGCGCAGGACGTTGACCGTGTTCGGGATCTCGTCGAGCGAGTAGCGGCGGAGGAACCGCCCCACCGTCGTCACGCGCGGGTCGTCGCGGATCTTGAACAGGGCGCCGCCGGCCTCGTTCTGCGACTCGAGCTCCGCCTGGCGCTCGGGCGCGTCGACGAACATCGTGCGGAACTTGAGCATCCCGAACTCCTGCTCGCCGAGCCCGATCCGGCGGTCCGCGTAGAAGACCGGCCCGCGCGAGCCGAGCTTGATCGCCGCGGCGAGCGCAAGCCAGAGCGGCAGCCCGAGGACGATCACGGCGGACGACACCGCCATGTCGAAGGAGCGCTTGATCAGCCAGTCCGCGCCGACGAGCACCGGCGGCCGCAGCTCGAAGAGCGGCGCACCCTGGCCGGGCACGAACTCGGCCCGCTGGACGAGCAGGTCGGTCGTCTTCGGCGCGATCCGGATCTTGACGCCGGAGCGGTGCGCCAGCTCGACCATCTCGAGCAGCTGCCGATCGGTGAAGTCCGAGTCGGTGACGATCAGCTCGTCGGTCTCGTGCTCCAACAGGATCGCGCGGAGATTCTCCACCTGTCCGAGCACCGGCAGGTCGATCTCGCCGGGCGAGGCCGCGACGGCACCGACGAACTCGTAGTCGATGCCGCTCCGTCCCAGGCCCAGGGCCCGGTGCAGATGAACGAGGTGCTCGCCCTCGCCGGCCAGGATGGCGCGGCGGCGGACACCGAGCGCGTGCAGCACCTCGCGCGTCACGACGTCGTAGCTGGCCCGGAATAGGCCGAGCAGGATCGCGCTGATCACGAGCGTCGTCGGGATCAGCCCGAAGGTCGAGAACTTGTGCCCCGTGCCGAGACCGAACGCGAGCACGATCAGCGACACGATCACGAGCGAGGAGACGATCCGCCCGAAGCCGGGACGCTGCTCGCGCCGGGCGTAGAGCCCGGCCTGCCAGAAGACGAGCGCGGTGACGAGCAGCAGAAACGGGAGCCAGTCCGTCTCCTGGTCCCAGAGCAGCCCCCAGAAGATCGGCGTCGTGCCGTAGTAGAGCTCCCGCAGCACGAGCGCGCCGTAGAGGGCGAGGCCGACGCCGGTCAGGTCGAGCCCGATCAGCGCGACGAGACTGGCGGCGCGGATGACGAGCTGCCTGAGCGGCGAGCGCGCGAGGAGGAACGGCCTGCCCTTGCGGATGTCGCCGAGGGAAGCCGGCGGCTCGCGTTCCGGCGCGCCCTCCGTGGGAAGAGGCCTTGTAGCCACCGAAACGTTGATGTTACTGCCCGGGCTTCGCACTCCTGCCTCTGAACGCCGTGTCGAAAGGGACCTCCGGGGCGACATCGGCGGCGAGGCGGGCGAGCTCGTCGAGGTCGATCGGCTGCCGCCTCCGGCCGAGCAGCCGCAACGTCGCGTCGAGAGCGAGCCGCCGTCGCGCCGAGAGCAGGTCCGTGTCGTGGAAGTAGACGTGGATCACAGCGGCGTCGAGCGACGGGCGGACGACGGCCCGCGCCGCCCGCCCGAGCGAGTGCGTCGAGGGCAGCTCGAGCAGGCGGGCGCCGCTTGCGAGCGCGAGCCTCACGGGCTCGGCGGCGGCGAGCCGCGGCGCGTCGTCTGAGAGGTAGCCGGGCCGGAAGGCGGTGGCGCTGCAGTCGGCATACCCGAGGTCGGCGACCGTCTCTGCGAGCGCGGCGTCCATGTACCAGCCGCCGGCGCAGAACAGCGTCGGCGCCAGTCCCTTCGCGCGCAGCCACTCCGCCTCCCTGCGCGCCCGCCCGGCGTTCTCGGGCCCCGGCGCAGCGGGCCGAGCATGGTCCGGTGAGACGAAGTGCGTGTGCTGGCCGAGGGGGCCCTGCGCCGCGGCCCGGCGGGCACGCTCGAGCCAGCGCTCCTCGTCCTCGCCGGCAGCCACTTCGGGCGGCCGCATGAGCGCGGCGATGCGGAAGCCGCCCGGCCGGCGGGCCTGCAGGGAGGCGAAGCGCGACCAGCACGCGTCGTCGAGCGGACGTTCGACGTGGCACGAGACGACCGCGTACCGTTTGTCCGGAATGTGCGGCATCTGTGGACTTCTAGCACCGTCAGGAACCGCCGACCCCTCGCTCGTCTCCCGGATGAACGCCGCCCTCGTCCATCGCGGCCCGGACGAGGGCTCGGTCGACGCGTTCGGCCGCTGCGTGCTCGGCCACCGGCGGCTGCAGGTGATCGACCTCGAGACCGGGAGCCAGCCGGTCGCGAACGAGGCCGGCGACGTCGTCGCCGTCTTCAACGGCGAGCTCTACAACTTCCGCGAGCTGCGGGCCGGGCTCTCCTCGCACGAGGTGCGCGGCACCGGGGACACGCCCGTCATCCCGCACCTGTACGAGGAGCACGGCGTGCGGTTCGTGGAGCGGCTCTCGGGCATGTTCGCGCTCGCGCTGTGGGACGCGGGGCGAGAGCGGCTCGTCCTCGCGCGCGACCGGGTCGGCAAGAAGCCGCTCGTCTACGCACGGCTCGCCGACGGGTCGCTCGCGTTCGCGTCCGAGGTGAAGGCGCTGCTGCAGCTTCCCGGGCTGCGGCGTGAGGCCGACCCGGCCCAGCTCGACGCCTACCTGGCTCTGCAGTACGTCCCCGGCGGCACCGGCCTCGCGGGCATCGAGAAGCTGCCGCCGGGTCACGTGCTGGTCGCCGAGGGCGGGAACGTGGCCGTCGAGCCGTACGCGGAACTCGGGGAGCTCGGGGAGCTCGAGCCGCGGAGCGACGAGGAGTGGCTCGAGCTCGTGCGGGCGGAGGTGGCCGCCGCGGTCGAGCGCAGGCTCGTCGCCGACGTCCCGCTCGGCGCGCTGCTCTCCGGCGGAATCGACTCGAGCGTCGTCGTGGCGCTGATGGCGCGCGCGTCGAGCCGGCCGGTGCGGACGTTCACGGTCGGCTTCGGCGAGCCGCGCTACGACGAGCGCGCTTATGCCCGCGCGGTCGCCGATCGCTTCCGGACGGATCACACGGAGGTCGTCCTCGAGCCCGACGTCGCGGCGACGCTGCCGCGCCTCGCCGAGGCCTACGACGAGCCGCACGGCGACGATGCCGCGCTGCCGCTCTACCTGATCTGCGAGGCCGCGCGTCGCGAGGTCACGGTCGCGCTGACCGGGGACGGCGGCGACGAGTCCTTCGCGGGCTACGAGCGCTACCTCGCGCACCGGCTCGCCGGGCGCCTTCCCAGGCCCGGCGCCGGCGCGGCCGCGAAGGTGCTCCGCAGCCTCTCGCGCGAGCCGCGCTCCACGGCGACCCGGGCAGCCCGCTTCCTCGAGACCGTCGCTGCGCCCGCGGCCGAGCGGTACGGCCGGCTGATGGAGGTCTTCCCCGCCGCGCTCCGCGCCGAGCTCTGGGAGCCGGAGTTCGTCCCGCAGCCACGATCGGCCGCAGAGCTCCTCGGCGCGCCCGACCGCCCGGGGATCGCCGGCCTGCAGCGCCTCGACGTCCGCACCTATCTCCCGGGCGACCTGCTGCTCAAGGCCGACATCGCCTCGATGGCGCACTCGCTCGAGCTCCGCTCGCCGCTCCTCGACCGGCAGGTGCTCGAACTCGGGATCTCGCTCCCCGACCGGCTCAAGCTCTCCGGGCGGCGCGGGAAAGCGGCGCTCCGCCGGGCGTTCGCCGCCGACCTGCCACCCGAGGTCGCCGGCCGCGGCAAGAAGGGCTTCGGCGTGCCGCTCTCGGCCTGGTTCCGGGGCGAGCTGCGCGAGCCGGCGGCCGACCTGCTGCTCGACGTGCGCGCCCGCCAGCGCGGCCAGATCCGTCCCGCCGCCGTGAAGCGGCTGCTCGACGAGCACGTCTCCGGGCGGGCCGACCACGGCCACCGGCTCTGGTGCCTGGTGATGCTCGAGCTCTGGCAGCGCACGTGGGTCGAGGCCGCCCGGCCGGCCGAAGCGGCGGCCGCGGCCTCGTGACGCGCAGACAGTCGTACGCGGTCGTGCTGGCGGCCTCGATCCTGCCGCGCCTCGGGGTGCTGCTGCACGAGCGCGGGGCGATCCTGTCCGCGTTCACCGAGAAGTCGGACAACTTCGCCGTGACGTTCGTCCACTCGGGGACGTTCGGCTTCATCCCCGGCCAGCCGTCGGCCTGGACGCAGCCCGCCTACTCGTTCTTCCTGATCCCGATCTACTGGATCTTCGGCCGCAATTGGCCGGCGGTGGGGCTGATCCAGATTGGCGCGGCGGCGGTGACGGCGCTGATCGTCTACGAGACGGGACGGCGGTTCCTGTCCCCGCGGGCGGGGCTGATCGCCGCGGTCGTCGCCACGCTCAACCCGTACCTCATCTGGCACGACGTCCACGTGAACCGGGAGATCGTCGACCAGCTGCTCGCCGTGGCGATCGTCTACCTGACGCTGGTCGCCGCCGAGAAGACGGCCGGCCACGTGCGCGCCGTCGCCGCCGGGCTCGGCGTCGTGCTCGGGCTCGCGATCCTCGCGGACACGCGCATGCTGATCCTGCCGGTGCTGATCGCGGGATTCGTCCTCTGGCACCGGCGGGTGGTGCTCGTCCCCGTCCTCTGCATCGGAGCGTGCGTGCTCGCGCTGCTCCCCTGGGCGGTGCGAAACGACGTCTCGGTCGGCTGCTTCACGCTCTCGACCGACACGAAGGCGCTCTGGAAGGCGAACAACGCCGACACCTACGCGACGCTTGCGAGCGGCAAGTGGATCGACGACGTGCCGAACCTCCCCGGAGCCCCGCCCACGCCCGAGATGACCGGGGCCATCTACGCGGTGCACCACCAGCTGATTCACGTCGACGAGTGCGCCCAGATGAGCTTCTACCAGCACAAGGCGCTCTCGTTCATCGTCGACCATCCCGCCGAGAAGGCGAAGCTGGCCGGACAGGCCGTGCGCATGCTCTGGGACCCGCGCGTGCAGAAGACCGAGGGTCGGCCCGGAAAGGGCGGCTTCGTCGACCGCGTCCGGACCTGGGTGCAGCCGGTGTACGAGATCCCGCTGTACCTGCTGGCGCTGTTCGGGCTGTTCCTCGTCCCACGGCGGATCGCGGCGCTGGTCGTGCTGCTGCTCGGCTACCAGACCGTTGTCGCCATGGGCTTCGCCGGCGACACGCGCTACCGCGTGCCGTGGGACTTCACGCTCTCGCTCGCGGCGAGCGTCGCCGTCCTGCACCTCGTGTCGCGGCTCGCGGCGCGGCGGCGAGCTACGCCGCCGGCGCAGTGAGAGTCGTCCACGTTCACCGGATCCGGGGGATCGGCGGCTCCGAGCGGCATCTGCTGACGCTGCTTCCCGCGCTGCGCGAGCGCGGCGTGGACGTGTCCTTCGTCGGGCTCGACGACCCGGCCGGCGTGCCGGAGCCGTTCTACGCCGAGCTCTCGGTGCCGTTCGAGCGGCTGAGCGCTCCGCGCGATCTCGATCCTGCGCTCGCCGTGCGGCTGGCACGGACGCTCCGGTCTCTCCGACCGGACGTGGTGCACACGCACCTCGTGCACGCGGACGTCTACGGCGCCGTGGCGCCCGGCGCGCGGCTCGTCTCGACCAAGCACAACCCCGATCCGTTCCGCGCCGGGCCGTTCCGGTTCGTCGAACGGGCCCTGGCGCGGAGGGCAGCGCGCGTGATCGCGATCAGCGAGGCCGTGCGGCGCTTCTCGGTCGAGCAGGTCGGCCTGCCGGCGGAAAAGGTCGAGGTCGTCCACTACGGCCTGGACGAACTGCCCCGCGCGTGGGCCGCCAACCCACCGCTCGCGCTCGGAGAGCCTCTGCTCCTCGCCGTGTGCCGGCTCGCACCCCAGAAGGGGCTCGAGACCGCCGTTCGCGCTCTACCGGCGATCCCCGGCGCGACGCTGCTCGTCCTCGGCGAGGGGCCCGAGCGAGCTCCGCTGACGGCGCTGGCCGCCGAGCTCGGCGTCTCTGACCGACTGGTCCTGCCGGGCCGGGTCGGCGACGTCGCCGCGCTCTACCGCCGCGCGGACGTGCTCGTCCATCCGGCGCGCTGGGAGGGGTTCGGCCTGGCGATGCTCGAGGCGATGCTGGCCGGGAAGCCCGTCGTGGCCGCTCGCGCCGGCTCGGCCCCCGAGCTCGTCCACGACGGGACGACCGGGCTGCTCGTCCCGGTGGACGATCCCGGCGCTCTGGCCGCGGCGGTCACCTCGCTGCTCGACGACCACGGGCGGGCCGAAGCGTTGGGCCGCGGCGGGCTCGAACGCGCCCGCGCGGAGTTCTCGGTCGCGAAGATGGCCGAGCACACGGCCCGGGTCTACGTAGAATCGCTGCATGGCAATCAGTGACTGGTTCAAGAAGCTGTTCCGCAGCGACGGCGAGCAGGCCTACGACCAGGCCGAGGAGGAGCAGGACTTCGAGCCCCGCGTCGACATCGACGGGATCAGGGCCGACGAGGAGTCTGGACGCATCGCCGGAGAGACCGGCCCGTCCGAGGCCGAGCGCCTGAGCGACCCCGACGCGCCGTAAGCGCAGGGCCGAGCGGTTGTGGTGCCAGGCACGTGCCTGGCACTGACAGAGAGTCAGCGGCGGTCGAGCGCCGCCTCGTAGAGCTGCTCGGTCCGCTCGACGCAGCGGGACTCGAGGAACTCGGAGATCGCGCGTCGACGCCCCGCGCGGCCCATCTCGGCGGCGCGGCCGAGGTCGCCCGCCAGCTCGACGATTGCGCCGGCGAGCGGCTCGGCGACACCGGGCTCGACGAGCAGACCGGTCTCGCCGTGCTCGACCAGCTCCCCGAGCCCGCCGATCGCCGCCGCGATCACGGGCCGCGAGCGCTCCATCGCCTCGAGCGCCACCATCCCGAAGCCCTCGCCCATCGACGGCACGACGATGATCGCCGAGTCTTCGATCGCGCCCTGGATCGGCGAGACATGGCCGAGGAAGCGCACCGCGTCGGCGACGCCGAGCTCCCGCGCGAGCGCGCGCAGCGCCGGCTCGAGCGGGCCACGCCCCGCCACGTCGAGTTGCAGGCCGGGCACCTGCTTCCGCGCCTCGGCAAAGGCGCGCAGGAGCACGATGTGGCCCTTGATCGGGATCAGTCGCCCGACGCAGAGCAAGCGCGGCTCCGAGCCCGCGTACGGCTCGGAGCCGTCGCGCGGCGCGATGCCGTAGTGGACGATCTCGAAGCTCCCCTCCTCGAACCCCTCCGTCTGGGCGAGGTAGTGCGCGAGGCCTTGCGAGATCGCGATGTGCACGTGCGCGAGACTGGCAACAGCCCGGTCGGCGAGCGCGAAGGCGCGGCCCTCGCGGAACTCGTTGAAACCGTGCTTCGTCGACATCCGGATCGGCACGCGCGCCATCGTCCCGGCGATCTGCCCGTACGCGTCGGCGTGGACGAGGTGCGTGTGGAGGATCTGCGGTCGCGCGTCCGCGAGGTAGCGCACGAGCCCGAGGAAGGCGGGCGGATCGACGTCACGGGAGATCGCCACCGCATCGAGGGGCACGTCGCGAGCGGTGAGCGCGCGGGCGAACTCCCACGCGCCGGGCTCGTTCTCGTGGAGCATCAGCAGCCGCACGTCCCAGCCGCGCTCCCGCAGCCTGGGCAGGAGCGAGAGCAGGTGCGCCTCCGACCCGGAGATGCCGGCCACCTTCTGCACGTGCAGGATCCGGACACCCCTGTCCTTCCTTGCAACACTCTGTTGCAAGGTCATCGGCGCGCGACCTCGAGGACGGCGTCGGCCCAGTGCTCGACCGAGTGGTGCTCCGCGACGCGGTCGTGCAGCGCCCGGCCGACGGTGGCGCGGGCGTCGGGCGGGAGCGAGGCGAGCGCGCCGATCCGCTCCGCGAGGTCGGCGGGGTCGTCCCGTGCGAACATCAGCTCGGCTTCGAGGCCGCCCGTGAGCTCGTCGAAGACGGGGTTCGAGACCACCACCGGCAGGCAGCTCGAGGCCGCCTCGTAGACGACCTTGTCGGGCGCGCCGGCCTCCATGTTGTTCACGAGCGCACCCGCCCGGGCGAGGACGTCCGGCACCTCCGAGCGCAGCACGGCATGGCCGAGCCGGACGCGCTTCTCGAGCCCGAGCTCGGCGACCAGGCGCTCGAGCTCGCCGCGGTGCTCCCGCTCGGCCGCATTGAGCGCCGGCCCGAAGCATTCGAGCCGTACGTCGAGGCCGCGCTCGAGCGAGAGCTGTACGCCGCGGAGGATCGTCTCGAGCCCTTTCGCCCGGGAGTAGCGTCCGAGCGCGACGAGCCGGAAGTCGCCGGTCGCCTTCGAGCGGTCGGAGCAGGGGAACTCCGCGAGATCGATGCCGTGCCCGATGGGCACCACCTTGCGCGAGTCGATCGGGAACGAGCGGCGGTCGACCGAGACGATCGCGGTCGCGGCACGTGCGGCGGCGTCGAGCGTCCACGAGCGTGCCCAGTGCGTGTACCAGAGCAGCAGCGGAACGCGGAGCGGGCGGACGAGCGGTGCAGCGAGCACGGCGTAGATCGGGCACATGTGAGCGATCACGGCGACCGGCCGGGGCACCAGCTCGCGCGCGAGCAGCGACTCGAAGCGGGCACCGCGACCCGCGCGCGTGCGCGCGGCGAACGAGAGCGAGCGGCAGTTGTCCGGCAGCGTCCCGGCCACCGTGCGGTCGGCGAGCACGACGACCTCGTCCACCCTCGCCGCGAGCGCGCGGATCTTCGGCACGGTCGCCGCCAGCGCCGGATGGCCGGGGTCGACCTGCTGCGTGATGAAGACGAGCCGGCTCACTGAGCTCCTCAAAAGAAGTCGGTGTCGCCGAGCGTGAGGCGCCACGCCGCGGGATCGGTGCTCAGCGTGCCCGTGAGCGCCTTCCCCATCAGCCTGAGCGTGTACGGGGCCGGGACGAAGCCGAGCGAGAGGAAGATCGAGCGCTGCTCGGGGGCGGGGAGCGCGATCATCGCCCGGGCGCTCGAGAGAGCGGCCGCTCGCCGCACAAGGCTCCGCAGCTCGCCTTCGGGCGCGACCATGTCCGCCAGCACCGCGATCTCCACCCGCTTGCGCGCGCGCCCGACGACCGCATGCCCCGACTCTGTGCGCACGACGCGATAGCCCCGCGGGGAGTCGACGAAGCGCCAGTTGAGGTGCTCCGCGTCGCGGACGACGTGGTTCGGCCAGTCTGCGGCCGAGTCGGCCGGGTCGTCGAACCGGGCCGCCGCCGCCGGCGCGGGAGCCTGCCCGATCAGCGGCCGGGCCCAGACGCGCAGCCGCCCGATCTCGGTCCACCCGAGCGGTCCGAGGAAGATCGGCGCCGTCAGCCCGTTGGCGAACACGAGCGCGACGACCGCGCCTCTCTCCGCAGCCTCCCGCTCGTGCTTCTGTTCCAGCGCGGGGAAGATTCCGAGCCCACGCGCCGAGGGGTGCGTAACGGCGTGGACCGAGAAACCGGCCATGCGCTCCTCTCCGCCCACGACCATGCGGATGAGCGAATGCGCCGCGGCGCCGACGACGCGGCCGTCCTTGCGCGCGACGGACATCAGGCTGCCCGTCGGATTCCGCGCGAACCACCAGTCGAACTCGGCGCCGGACATCGCCCTGTCGCCCCATGCCTCCTGCAGCAGGCCGAGGTAGGCCTCGCGGTCGGCGGGCTCGTACGGCGCGAGCTCGAACGCCGGCATTACTTCGTGGACGTACCGAGCGCCGCGTTGAACAGCCGCCGCGCGTGCGTGCCCGCGACCGTGTCCTTGAGCGCGATCAGATCGCAGGCGCCGGAGAGCACGAGCTCGAAGGTGCGCGTCGGATACGGCTCGACGTTGTAGCGGTGGAGCTGCAGCGGGTCCGTGTGCCGCCCGTTCCCGCCGGAGATCGAGGTGAAGGCGACGTCGTAGCCCGCCTGCTTGAGCAGGCTCAGGTGGACGGGACGGTAGTGCGCCTCCGAGCCCTTCACGTAGGCGAAAGCGCGCACCGGGCGACCGAGCGCGTCCTCGAGCCGCAGCTTGGAGAGCGTGATCTCGCGCGCCGCCTCGTCCACCTCCAGGTCGGCGAGCGGCCGGTGCCCGATGCCGTGCGACTCGACGCGAACGCCCGCGCGCTCGAGCTCGTCCAGCTCGCTCCAGTCCAGCGTGGGGTTGACGATGCCTCGCGCGGCGAGATGCTCGTCGTGCGGCAGCGCTCGGCCGCCGCCGAGGTAGCCGATCGGCGCGAAGAGGACGGCCGGATAGCCGTGGCGCTGCAGGATCGGGACGGCGTTCTCCAGGTTGTCGCGGTACCCGTCGTCGAACGTGATCAGCACGGCCCGATCCGGCAGCGGCTTCCGCTCGACGTAGTGGTCGAGCACGTCATCGAGCGAGACCGCCGTGTAGCCGAGGTCGGCGAGCTGTGCCATCTGCTCCTCGAACTGACCGAGCGAGACGGTGACCGTGTTGCCGGCGAGGTCGTTGACCTTGTGGTACATGAGCACGCAGAGGGTCCGGTCGTGGACGCCGTCGAGCGCGCCGACGCCCGTGGCGGCCTCTCCGATCGAGCGGTAGACGCCGTTCTTCAGGACCTGCTTGAGCTCGTCGGCACGCACGGGATCAGTGTAAAGCGCCCTCGACGAGCGCCCGCAGGCGCTCGGCGAACTGGTCCGGCGCCTGGTTCCAGTCGGGGAAGCTCGCGAGCGCCGCGCTCCCGAGCCGCTCGGCCAGCGCGCGGTCGGAGAGGGCCCGCACGAGCGCGTCCGCCAGCGCGTCCGTGTCCTCCGGATCGACGAGCAAGCCCTGCCTGCCGTCCTCGACCAGGTCGAGGATGCCGCCCGCACGGCTCGCGACGACCCCGCGGCCGCGAGCGAACGCCTCGATCACGACCCGGCCTAGGCCCTCGAAGCGGGAGGGCAGCACGAGAACGGTCGATTCGTCGAGCTTCTGCGCGACCTGCTCGGGCGAGAGCTCGGGGAGGTGCACGGCGAGGCCGTCGGCGACGAGCCGGTCGATCGTCGAGTGCCGCGATCCCTTGCCGACGACGACGAGCGTGGCCCCGGGGAGCCGGGGTGCCGCCCGTCGCCACGCCGTCGCCAGGCCGTCCACATTCTTGTAGGCCTCGAGCACGCCGACGAACAGCGCCGCCGGCTGCTCGGGGAGCGGCTGCACCGGCCGGGCGGTGAACGCGGACACGTCCGTGTAGCCCGTGATCACCGCGTCCGGCCGCACGCCGCGCGCCCGCTCCACCAGGCCGGCGGTATAGGAGGAAACCGCGCGAACGGCGTCAGCGTGCCGGACGGCGTACTCGTCGAGCGCGTCGACGAGCGGCGAGAGGAGGCGGCGTGCGGTCGAGCCGTACAGCCGGGTCGCGTGCTGCCAGTTCCCGTGCACCTCCAGGATCACGGGCGGCTTGTCTCCCCGGGCCAGCACTCGCCCGGCGATGACCAGGGTGGCCGTGCGCGGATCCTCGACCACGATCGCCTGCGGCCGGAAGGTGCGGATCGCACTGCGGACGCGCAGCGGCAGCGCGCCGTAGAACGAGCCGCCGACCAACTCGAACCGCTCGTCTCCCTTGTAACAGTCTGTTGCAAGGCGGGCGAGGACCCGGTAGTCGAGCTGCCGCTCGATCGCGATCCACTTCCTCTCCAGAGCGGGCGAGAGCGGCAGCGAGTACCGCGTCGGCCCGACGAACAGCACGCGCGGCCGGCTCACCTCCGCACCTGCTCCACGAGCTCTCGCGTGCGCGCGGCGTAGTCCTCAGGCGTCGCGATCCAGGCCTCGGCGCTCGGCCGCGCCGCCGCCGCCAATCGCCCGACCAGCGCCCGGTCGGAGAGCACGCGCACGAGCGCCTCAGCGAGCGCCGCCGGATCGCGTGGCTCCACGAGCAGCCCGTTCTCGCCGTCGCGGATCAGATCGGTGATGCCGCCGACCCGGCTGGCGACGACGGCGCGTCCCCGGCAGAGCGCCTCGACCACGATCCGGCCGAGCCCCTCGGAGCGTGACGGCAGCACGAGCACGGTGGCCGCGTCGAGCACGCCGGCAATCTCCTCGTTCGGCAACTCGGGCGTCCACTCGGCCTGCCCGGGAAGCTCCCGCACGAGCGCCTGGACGACGTGCGCGCGGCTCCCGTTCCCGACGATCCGGAGCTTCACGCCCGGCACGCGCGGAGCCGCGAGCCGCCAGGCCTCGGCGAGCCCGTCGACGTCCTTGTAGCGCTCGAGGACGCCCACGAACAGCGCCTCCGGCTGCTCCGGCAGCGGCACGATCGGCCCCAGGAACCGATCGAGGTCCATGAACGCCGGGAACGTGGCCGTGGGCTCGACGCCGGCCGCGCGCACCAGCCCGGTCGTGTAGCTCGAGATCGTGCGCACCGCGTCGACGCGCCGGACGGCCGCGAGCGCGAGCCGGTCGGCCGCCGGCGCGAGCAGCTGCCGCGCGCCCGAGCCGTACAACCGTGTCGCCGTCCGCCAGTCACCGTGGACCTCGAGGACGACGGGCGGACTCACGTGCGCGAGCAGGACGGCGGCGGCCTCGTACGGGCTCTGGACGAGCACGGCGTCGGCAGGGAAGTCGCGGAGCTCCCGCCGCACCCGGAACGGCAGCGCCGCCCAGAAGCGCAGCCCGTCGAGGGGATTGCGAGGCGGCACGAGGTGGAACGTCTCGTCACGGACGGGCGAGCCCTCCCGGGCGCTCGCGAGCACGCGCACGTCGAGCTCGCGCGCCAGTGCGTCGAACTTCCGCCGGAGATTCGCATCGAGGGGAAGCCGGTACCGGCTCCGCCCGACGATCAGGACGCGCGGCTTCACGCGGCCGCGCGGGCGAGGATCTCTTCGAGCTGCCCGTAGATCCGCTCCGCCGAGAACCGCTCCGCCGACGGAGCCGCCGCGGCCGTCAGCCGGGCTCGCAACTCCTCGTCTGCGAAGAAACGGCGGATGGCCTCCGCCAGCGCCCGGGAGTCTCCGGGCGGCACCATCAGCCCGTTGACGCCATCCTCGAGCACCTCCGTGACGCCTCCGGCCGCCGTCGCGAGGACCGGCGTCCCGACCGCGAGCGCCTCGACGACAACGTGCGGAAAGTTCTCCCAGCTGGACGAGAGCAGCACCGCGTCCGCGGCCCGGAGGAGCTCGAACACGACCGACCGCGGCTGCGCGCCGAGGAAGCGGGCTCGTCCTTCGAGGCCGAGCTCACGGGCGAGCGCCTGCACCTGCTCGCGGTCGGGCCCGTCCCCGGCCAGAACGAGGGAGACGCCGTCGTTCACACGGAGCGCCTCGAGTGCGACGTCGAGCGACTTCTGGGGCGCGAGACGGCCCGCGAAGACAAGCGTCGGCCCGTCGAAGCCGTGCTTGCGCCGTAGCTGGTCGCGATCGGGGAGATCGGGCGCGATCACCGGGTTCGGGAGGACCGAGATCCGGGCGGGATCGATCCCCCACCCGGCGGCAAGGTCGCGCAGGGACGCGCTCGGGCAGACGAGCCCGGCCGTTCGAGCGAGAGCGAAGCCGCGCATCGCGCGGAGGACGCCCAAACGGATGCCGCGCGTGTGCTGGAACTCGTCGAGCGGGACGGGCGCGAGCCCGTAGCGCAGCGCACGCTCGTAGACCGGGTCGGCGGTCAGCTTGAGGACGAGCGGCGTCCGGGCGAGCGAGGCGCCGAGGCCGCTACGTCCGACCATCCCGGTCGAATAGACGACGTCGGCGCGGCGCGCGGCGGTGGAGACGAGCCCGACGGTTCGAAGGTGCCGGAGCCCGACGGGGATGCGCCGCGACGCCCACCGGACGGGGTATGCCTCCGGCGCCGGCGCGCGATCGGCCGTGGTCACGACCTCGACCTGGTGGCCGCGGGCGAGCAGGAACTCCGCCACCTCCGGGGCGTGGCTGGCCGGGCCCCCGACGTCGGGCGGCCAGATCCCCGAGACGATGAGGATCCTCACGGTGTCGTCGCTTCGGGGTCGAGCGGCGGCACGGCCGCGGCGGTTCGCGGCGCTCGTCGGATCCGCACCAGCAGCACCGACCAGAGCGCGCAGAAGACGACCGTCGAGACCAGAACGGCCCCGCCGGCACCGGTCACTCCCCAGGCGAGGCCGAACACGATCACGAGCGGGATCAGCACGATCGACTCGACGCCGTGGGCCAGGACGCGCAGCCCGGGCCGGCCGATCGAGACGGGGAACGACTTCGACCAGCCCCAGATCACCTGGAGCGCGCCGGCGATCAGGATCAGCCGGGCCGCGCCGGCGGCCGAGGCCGCGTCGGCGGCGCCGTGCTTGCCGGGGTAGAAGACGATCCGCAGCAGATCCGGCATGAAGACGTAGAGCGGCGGGACGACGACCGCCATCAGCGCCGTGGCGCCGATCGTGTACCGCCGCAGGCCGGCGAACACGTTCTCGAACGCGCCCTTCGACCAGTCGCGGGTCTGCTCGGTGAGCAGGATCAGCCGCACCGGCGACGAGAGGGAGGCGAATCCGTTCATCGGCGCCTGCGCGACGCGGAAGAAGCCGAGCGAGGTCGAGTTCGAGACGATGCCGAGCAGGATCGGCGACAGCGTCCCGCGCAGCGAGACGACGCCGGTCGCCAGGCTCGACTGCACGACGAAGTTGAGGATCCCGCGCCGGTGGGGGCCGAGCTGAGTCCGTTCGGCATGCGGGAAGCGGCGGAACGCGGCCACGCCGGCGCCGCCGAGGATCGCCGTCGCCGCGAGCTGGGAGACCACGAGGCCGACCACCGCCTCGGTGACGCCGTAGTGCGCCCCGATCGCGAGCCCGGCCAGTCGCAGCGCCATCGAGGACGCGAGCATCCAGCCGCGCACGTCGTAGCGGCCGTGCAGGATCAGCGCTGCGCTCGACACGCCCTCGGGGCTCTGCGCGAACGGCAGCAGCGCGGCGATCAGGAAGGGCGCCTGAAGCCCGTGGCCGTGGAAGATCCGGTCGGCGAACGGCGCCAGCGCGGCGAGCACGATCGCGGCGAGCAGGCCCCCCGCCGCCTTGACGGCGAGCGCCGCACGGAACAGCCGGCGCAGCCGGCCCCAGTCGCCGGCCGTCGTGTAGTCGAAGCCGTACTTGACCAGCGCCTCCTCGGCAGTGAAGTCGAGCAGCGTCTGGAAGAAGCCGGCGGTCACGATCACGGCAGAGAGAAAGCCGAAATGGACGTTGTCGAGCTGGCGCTTCGTCAGGACGGTTGCGAGGAAGCCGAACCCGACGGAGAGATAGATGCCCGCCGCAGCTGCGGAGCGGCGCCAGACAAGCGGCAAGCGCGCCAAAGCGGCCAGTATAGTGGCCGCCGGTGGCCGTTCGACCGCACCACGTCCGTGCTCTGGCGGCTGGGCGGATTCTTCCGGTCTCCCTGCCGGCCTCGGCCGTGCTCGCCCTCGCGCTTCCGATCCTCTTCCTGCACGTCGACTACCAGCCGGGCTTCACCGTCCATACCGGCACGGCCAGCGAGCACATCGTGCTCTCCGACCTCGCCCTGCTCGTGGTGGGGGCGACCGCCCTCGTCGCCGGCGTGCGCCGAGGCTTCGCTCCGCTCCGCGCGGGCCTGCCGATCTGGATCGCCGGTGGGATCTTCCTCGCCGACGTCGGGGCCGCCAGCATCTACCCGAAGCTGTGGGCCTCCGGCTACGAGACGTCGACGCACGCCGTCACGGCGGCCAAGTTCGCGGAGTACGCGCTCCTGGCCGTCGCCGTCCCTCTGCTGCTGCGGACGCGCCGCGACGTCCAACTCGTCGTGGGGGCGCTCATCGCCTGGTCGATCGCGGCGACGGTGGCCGGCGTGGCCCAGATCTTCGGCGCCGACATCCTCGAGGCGTGGACGGCCGGCCGCCGTCAGCCTTCGTTCCTCGGACACCACGACTTCGCCGCGCTGTCGGGCGCGGCGCTCGCGATCTGCCTCGTCGGCATCGCGCTGCGACCCGTGTGGCGCCCCCGGACCGCCGTGCTGGCCGCGGCCGGCGTCTCGGGCATGATCGGAATCGTCATCTCCGCGTCGACCGCGGACGCTGCCGGCCTCGCGATCGCGGCCGCGGCGCTGCTCCTGGGCGCGCGGCTCCGCGGCTGGCTCGACCGGCGCCGCGCGCTCGCGATCGCCGCGATCACGGCAGTCGTGCTCGGCGGCGTCTTCGTCATGCGGGCCGGCGAGATCAACCAGTTCCTGCGCTTCGTCGGGATCGAGCGGGCGAAGGTCGAGCAGAACGGCGTCCAGAGCTACGTCCAGCGGACGCTGCTCGTCTACATCGGCTGGCGGATCTTCGAGGACAACCCGATCGGGGGTGCAGGCTGGCAGGCGAGCTCGGAGCAACGCGTCTACGGCCCGTACCTGCCCGCCGCGCACCGCGAGTTCCCGGGGACGCCGGCGCTCGCGTTCCCGTCGCCGCAGCATCCGTGGGGCGTCCAGAACGCGTACGTCCAGGCCATGTCCGATCTCGGGGTGGTCGGTCTGATCGCCTTCCTCGGACTGCTCGCAACCGCGCTCGCAGTCGCAGCCCGCGCCGCCCTCCGCGCGCCGCCCGCGGTGGCCGTCACGGCGCTCGTCGCCCTCGTCTGGCTCGTCGTCGTGATGGGCGTCCTGAGCGCGCTCGGCCTGGTCGCCGGGATTCCGAGCGACGCGCTGCTCTGGCTCTCGCTAGGGTTCTGCGTCCTCGCGGCCGGAGGGAGGGAGCTTGTCCGTGCTTGAGCAACGTGCCGCGGTGGCCGAGGACTGGCCCGGGGAGCGGCACCGGCATCCGAAGCGGAGTTCGGTCACCTATCCGACACGCGTCCATCTGGCGAGCTGGCTCGAGGACGAGGCGGCGCGCGCGGCAGCCGACTTCGGCCGGTACCGCGTGCTCGACATCGGCTGCGGCAAGAAACCCTACTACCCGTACTTCGCGGCCAACGCGGACGAGTACGTGGGCCTCGACATCGACACCGAGAACCCGCTGGCCGACCTGTACGGCCAGGTCGAGGACCTGCCCGTCGCGGACGACTCGTTCGACGTCGTGCTCTGCACGCAGGTGCTCGAGCACGCGGGCGATCCCGACCGGGCCGTGAGCGAGCTGTACCGGGTGACCGCGCCGGGCGGGCGCGTGCTCGCCTCGACCCACGGGGTGCAGGTCTACCACCCGGCACCCGTGGATCACTGGCGCTGGACGCACAGCGGGCTCGAGCTGCTCTTCCTGCGGAACGGTGCCTGGAGCTCGGTGACCGTGCGGCCGGCCGGAGGCACGGCAACGTGCCTGGCGGCGATGACGGGGATCTATCTCGACCTGCTCTTCCGGCGCGCTCACCTGACGCCGCTTGCCAAGGGGCTCGTCTGGACGCTGAACACGACGGGAGCCGGACTCGACCGGCGTGTCCCCTCGCTTCGCGCGATGAAGCCCGGCTCGATCTTCCTCAACTACCACGTCGTCGCGGAGAAGCCGGCATGACGCGCGTGCTCGTCACCGGCGGCGCGGGGTTCATCGGCTCGAACCTCGCTCGCGCCCTGCTCGAGCGCGGCGACTCCGTGCGCGTGCTCGACAACTTCTCGACCGGGAACCGCGCGAACCTCGCCGACCTCGACGTCGAGATCGTCGAGGGCGAGCTCCGCAGCTACGAGCGCGTGCACAACGCTGTCCGCGGCGTCGAGCTCGTCTATCACCTCGGCGCGCTCGGCTCGGTGCCGCGCTCCGTCCAGGACCCGCTGACGTCGAGCGCCGTCAACATCGAGGGGACGCTGAACGTGCTGCTGGCGGCCCGCGACGAGGGTGTGCGGCGCGTCGTCTTCTCGTCGAGCTCGTCCGTGTACGGGCCACGCCTCGAGCTGCCCGTGACCGAGGACCTGCCCCCCGACCCGATCTCCCCGTACGGCGTCGCCAAGCTCGCCGCCGAGCGCTACTGCGTCTCGTTCTCCCGCGTCTACGAGAGCTTCGAGAGCGTCGTCGTCCGGTACTTCAACGTCTTCGGCCCGCGCCAGAGCCCGCACTCGCAGTACGCCGCCATGGTCCCGCTCTTCATCACCGCGATCGCCGCGGGCGACCCGGTCACGATCTACGGCGACGGCGAGCAGTCGCGCGACTTCACCTACATCGCGAACGTCGTCGACGGCACGATCCGGGCGGCCGGGGCCGCCGCCGCGAACGGCCGCATCTTCAACCTGGCCGCGAGCTCGCCCACCAGCGTCAACGACGTCGCCGACATGATCGGGCGCATCCTCGGCAAGCCGGTCGAGCGGCGGTTCGCGCCGCCCCGCGCAGGAGACATCCGCGATTCGTGGGCCGACGTGTCCGCGGCTCGCGAAGCCTTCGGCTACGAGACGACGGTCGGCCTCGAGGAAGGCCTGCGCCTCACGGCCGAGGCCCTGCTTGGCTGAGCGAATCCGTGTTCTTCGGGTCATCGCACGCCTGAACATGGGCGGGCCGGCCTTGCACGTCGCCTACCTCTCGGCGGGGCTGAAGGACCGTGGCTACGACACGACCCTCGTCGCCGGCAGCCTCGCGCTCGGCGAGGAGTCGATGTCGGCCGTCGCCGACCGGCTCGACGTCCCGATCGTGACGATCCCCGAGCTGCACCGCGAGATCTCGCCGCTCCGCGACCTGCGGGCGGTCTACCACCTCGCCGAGCTGATCCGGGAGCAGCGGCCGCACATCCTCCACACGCACACGGCCAAGGCGGGTGCGATCGGCCGGCTGGCTGCGCTGCTCGCGGGGAGCGCCCGACCGCCGATCGTCGTCCACACGTTCCACGGTCATGTCCTGCGCGGCTACTTCGATCCGGTGCGCTCCGCCTTCTTCCGCCTGCTCGAGCGCTGGCTCGCCCGGCGGACGACCGCGCTCGTCGCCGTCAGCCCCGAGGTGCGGGACGACCTGGTCGCGCTCGGCGTCGCCCCGCCCGAGAAGTTCACCGTGGTCCGGCTCGGGATCGAGCTGGACGAGCGGGTCGGAGCGAACGGCAACGAGGCGCAGGGAGCGGAGACCCGGCGGCTGCTCGGCATCCCGCCGGATCGCTTCGTGGTCGGCTGGATCGGACGGATGACCGGCGTCAAGCGCACCGACGACGTCCTGCTCGCCGTGCGGCGGCTGCGCGAGCGGGGCGTGGAGGCCGTCCTCTGCATGGTCGGCGACGGTCCCGACCGCGACACGACCGAGCGCCGGGCACACGAGCTCGGCATCGTCCGCGACAGCCTGTTCCTCGGCTACCAGGACGACGTCGCGCCCTTCTACGCCGCCTTCGACGCGCTGATCCTGCCGTCCGCGAACGAGGGCACCCCCGTTAGCGCGATCGAGGCGCTCGCCGCCGGCTGCCCGGTCGTCGCGACCCGGGTCGGCGGCGTTCCGGACGTGGTGCGCGACGGCTTCGACGGCTTCCTCGTCGAGCCCGGGGACGTCGACGCGATGGCCGAACGCCTCGCCCGGCTCGCCGCCGACCCGAAGCTCCGCCGCCGCATGGGCGAGGCGGGCCGCGCCTCCGTCCACGAGCGCTACTCCGTCGAGCGCCTGCTGGACAACGTCGACCGGCTCTACCGGGAGCTGCTCGAGAGAGCGACGACGTCCTTGCCGTCGAAGTAGGCGTAGCGGACGGGGTGGGCCGCCGGAGCGGCGCTGACCGCGACCGAGGACGCGCTTCCGAGGTGCGGCCCGCTGGGGCCGGGCCCGTAGGAGCAATCGGGCGTCAACCGGTCGGTCGCCCCGCTGAGCAGGAAGTGGAACCGGGCGCCCCCGCGCGCGTGCCCGACGTACGTCTCCGGCCCGGACGACCGGAACTCGATCTCTCGCCGACGGACGTGTCGAGATTGATGACCACGTTGAGCGTCGGCAGCAGGGGGACCACCGCGAACGCGACACCGACCGCCATCAGGCGACGGCGCTCGGGCCTCGCGACAGCCGTGCGCGCTCCGAGCGCCAGGACGAGCACCCACACGACGGCGGGGACGGTGAGGAGGGCAAGGTCGCGGAGAAGCGGGAGCTGCGGCGCAGAAGCGGCAGCGGCCACGTCGGAGGCGGCCGCCACGAGCATGCGCCAAGGCGTCCACGGGTGCCCCGGGTAGCCGCCGAGCTTGTGCAGGACGTCGAACCGCAGCGCGAGGGCCGCGAGTTGTCCGACGATCATCGCGCCGGCAGGCTCCCAGACCGCGCGCATCGGTTCGCGGCCCCTCCAGGCGGAGCGGGCCGTCAGCGACCGGCCGAGTCCCACGTGCACGATGACGAAGAGCGGCACGAGGACGAAGGCGCTCTCCTTCGAGCCCGCCGCGACTCCGGCCAGCACTGCGACGACCACGAGCCGACCGAGCCGATGCCACTTCTGCAGCGCGACGAGGAGCGCCGCGAGCCCGAACAGCGCCGCCAACAGGTCGGAGCTCCCGGCCACCCAGGCCACCGTCTCGGAGTGCCGCGGGTAGGCCGCGAAGAGAAGAGCCGCCGCCGCCGGTACCGGCGCCACGAGCAGGCGGAGCAGCAGCCAGACCTCGAGCACGACGACGACGTACACGAGCACGTTCGCCGCGTGGAAGAGCGCCGGGTGGGCAGAGACTTGCCCGATCAGATCGTCGAACGCGAACCAGATCGGCCGGTAGAAGTTCCCACCGCCCGCGAAGGCGAGCGGATCGGACGTGAACAGCCTTGTGAAGCTCGAGTGGAGGCTCGCGTACCGGAGCAGGAAGTCGTCGGCCGCGAACGCCGACCACAGTGTCGGGCCGAAGGAGCCGACCGCCGCGAGAGAGAGCAACCCCGCGGCCAGCGCGTTGCGCCTCACGCCCATAACGTAACGATCCTTGCGAGGGGCCGGCTAGTGCGGCAGATGCTGGAACGCAGAGTAGGCCGGCTTCTTCTGGCCCGTGACCGTCTCCAGGCCCGACTGCCAGCCGGAGAGGTTCGGCTCGTCCTTGAGCAGGAACCAGAGCATCAGCTGGATGCGCGGGTTCTTCCGGGCGATCGCGTACGCCTGGGTCAGGTAGCTCGCCTGCTTCGACCACGAGACGCCGAAGAACTTGTCGGGCGGATTCGTCTGCCAGCCGTACTCGGTGATCCAGATCGGCTTCGCCCCGTAGTACTTCGTCACCTGATCGATCAGGGTCTGGATGTTGCCGAGTGTGATCGTCTTCGCGGAGCTCGGCTTCGTGGACGGCGTCTCCGTCGGGCTGACGTAGTACGGGTGATGCGCCCAGGCGTCGAAGTGCTTCAGCCCGGCCGCGTGGACGGCCTTCAGGAACGTGACCGGCGAGACGGACGCACGCGACTGGCCGGGGTTGTCGTTGCCGCGCGGCGCCGTCAGCCCGCACGCGACGCGGTCGCTCGCGACGCGCGCCGCATGCACGCCCGCGTAGACCGCTTCGCAGATCTTCGCGTAGTCGATCGCGCTCTGGATCACCCACTTGCCGCGCACGTACTTGTACTGGGGTTGCAGGAAGACCGGGTTGTTCGGCTCGTTCCAGGCAGCCCACAGGTGCACGGCCGCCAGCCGGGCACCGCTCGTCGCCGTCCACGTCCCGCTGTACCGGGTCGCGGCGGCGAGGGCGAAGTCGCGCAGATCGGCGATGTTGCTCGGGATGTGGGTCCGGCCGGCACCCCCGTTCGCCCAGCCCGGCGTGTCGATGATGGAGAACAGCACCTGCAGCCCGTACTTCGACGCGTACTGCACCGACTGGTCGTAGAGGTTCCAGTTGTACGCCGAGTCGTTGGGATCGGTCGCGCTGAACGGCCTGCTCGGGGCGATGCTCGCCCAGTGCAGGTTGAGCCTGATCACCTGCGCGTGTAACGCCTTGAAGGCGGGAAACGTCGTCGTCGGCTGACCGTAGAGCGTGAGGCCCTCGTCGTAGATGCCGACCAGCATGTGCGTGGACGTGGTCGACGCGGACAGGGTCGACACCGAGAGGGCCAGAGCCGCCACGCCCGCCGCCGCAACCGCGGCGAGCCTACGCACCGAGGATTTCCGCTCGGATCTGGATCGATTCGACGAGTCGGCGCAGGCCGTCCTCGAGCGACACCTCCGGCTCCCAGTCGAGCACCTGGCGCGCGCGCGTGATGTCCGGCTGGCGCACCTTGGGGTCGTCCACGGGCAGGGCCTCGAAGACGATCTCGCTGGACGAGCCCGTCACCCGCAGCACGAGCTGTGCCAGCTCGAGGAGCGTGAACTCGCCGGGATTGCCGAGGTTGACCGGCAGATGCTCCTCGCTGGTCGCGAGCAGGTGGAGGCCGCGGACGAGGTCGTCGACGTAGCAGAAGCTCCTCGTCTGCGAGCCGTCGCCGAACACCGTCAGCGGGTCGCCGGCGAGCGCCTGGCGGACGAGGGTGGGGATCGCACGCCCGTCGTGAGGCCGCATGCGCGGGCCGTACGTGTTGAAGATGCGGACGATCGCCGTGTCGACGCCTTGCTGGCCGTAGTAGGCCATCGTCAGCGCCTCGGCGTACCGCTTCGCCTCGTCGTAGACGCCGCGCGGGCCGATCGGGTTCACGTTGCCCCAGTAGCTCTCCGGCTGCGGGTGGACGAGCGGGTCGCCGTACACCTCGCTCGTCGACGCGAGCAGGAACCGCGCCCGCTTGTACTTGGCGAGGCCGAGGGCATTGTGCGTGCCGTAGGAGCCGACCTTCAGCGAGTGCAACGGCTGGCGCAGGTAGTCGATCGGGCTGGCCAGGGCCGCGAGGTGATAGACGACGTCGACCGGCTCGTCGATCTCGAGGTGGTCGACCATGTCGTGGTAGACGAAGACGAACCGCTCGTCGCGGACGTGCTCGATGTTCCGGAGCGAGCTCGTCAGCAGGTTGTCGACGCAGACGACCCGGTCACCCTGGGCGAGCAGGTAGTCGCAGAGATTGGAGCCGAGAAACCCGGCTCCGCCGGTGACGACTGCCGTTGCCACTTCGGGCCATGCTAGCCGGGGCATACGATCGCTAGTCCCGGAACCACCGGGATTTACCGACTTTTAACGCCGTGCACACACCGATCGAGAGCGACTTCCAGCCGGACTTCGTCGGGCCGCGGCACAGGCTGCGTGAGTCGCTGCTGCTGCGGATGCTGCTCTCGGGCCGGCCGGGGCCGGCGCTGCTCAACGCCGGCGCGGGCCAGGGCACGTTCTCGCAGCTGCTCGAGAGCCGTGGCTTCGAGGTGACGAGCGTCGACCCGTCGCCCGCGGCGGTCGAGCTGCTGCGCCGGCGCGTTCGCGGCCCGGTGCTGGCCGCGTCGGCGGGCGAGCTGCCGTTCGCGGACGCGTCGTTCGACGGCGCCGTCCTCGGCGAGGTGCTCGAGCACATCGAGGACGACCTCTCGGCGCTGCGCGAGGTTGTGCGGGTCGTCCGCCCGGGGGGCGTCGTGGCCGCGTCGGTCCCTGCGAACCCGGCCTGGTTCGGGCCGAGCGACGAGTGGGCGGGCCACCACCGCCGTTATACGCGCGAGGCGCTGCTCGAACTGTGCGCCGGGGCCGCGCTCGACGTCCAGCGACTCGAGCCCTGGGGCTTCCCGGTCTCGAGCTTCTACCACCGGCGGATCTACGAGCCGCGACTGTCGGCCGCCGGCCCGGCCGCGCCGCGCTGGTATCTGCGCCCCGCCGTCGCGGGCCTCGGCGCCGCGCTCCAGGTCGACCGCCTGTTCGTCGGCGTCGAGCGCGGGGCGCTCGGCTACCTCGTCCTCGCGCGGAACACCGCGCGATAAGCGCCGACCCGGCTAGCCGCCCTTCTTGCCGTCGGGGATGCCGTTGGCGTTGAGGTCGCTCGCCTTCTTGTCCACGAGCGCCGTTCGGGGGTCGAACACGAACGTGAAGACCTTGTCGGTCGTCTTCTTGCCCTGGCACTCGCGATGGAGCCGCAGCTGCATCGACTTCACGACGCGGCCTCTCCGGTCACCCCCGAACTGCCGCCCCGCCGTCAGGACGAACATCTTCGTCCCGCTCAACGTCTTGCCGCAGGGGCCGTTGCAGTTGATGCGACCGAGGTTGGGCTTGAGCTTCGCGCGAAGCGCGATCGCAGGCTGAGGCGGGAGCAGGTCGAACCGGCCGGCGCAGCCGCCCCGCCCGGTCGAGCAGATCATCGTCCATGCAACGGTGAGCTCCATGTGCATCCCACCCGTCTCGCCCGGGTTCACGAAGTGGATCGAGCTCGGAGCGATCCGCGCCTCGAGCCGAAGGCACCTGCAGGGCCGGGGCGGAGGGGGCGGCGGCGGAGCGGCGGGCGTTCCGGTGCAGTCCGGTTCCGAGGCGGCATTCTGTCCGAGCGCAGCGTTCTGGTCGCTCGAGTACGTGCCCTTGTAGGTCGCCGTGCACTGCCATCCCTTGTTGTCGCTGACGACGACATCGATCAGCCCCTGGTGGCCCCACTGGCCCTGGAGATCATGGTTGCAATGGTCGTTGTGCTCCGGGTCGCCCTCATTGCCGTGGTGCCACACGAAGGTGGAGTCGGTACCGCTGAGAACGCCGTGGTTGTTGCAGCTCGTGTCGACCTCTTTCGTCGAGTCGACGTTCGCGAGCGTCAACGTCCAGCGGTACGTGATCGTTGCCCCTGCAACGTCGTCCTTGACGTTCGGCGCACTGTAGGTCGTCGCGCGATCGGGGTCGGAGAACTCGGCGTGAATCGGATCCATCGAGAGCGTGGTCGCCCGTGTCTTGCCTGCGGTGCCGGTCGCGGGCGACACCACGAGCACGACCGCGCCGAACAGCAGCGGGAGCGCGTACCGGAGCATCCTCGGGCGGAGCGATCTTCTCCGCATCGTCCCGCGATTAGTGCAGAGCGCTCCGAGAATGTCAAGGACTTCGTCGGCGCTGAGTTGGACGAGAACAGCGCCGAGCGCGAGCCGGTCTCGTCAGGGCTTGGCCAGGTAGCTGCGGCCGGCCCTCACGCGGACGGTCCGCTTGTGCGGCAGGTCGGACACCTGGACGATGCCCTGCTTGACGCTGACGAGCGTGCCGTCGCAGCGGTCGGCCGTCAGCCACCAGGTGCCGCGAACGACCGCGGCGGCGTAGCGCCCACGCGTGCGGAAGCGGCCCTTGCCCTTGCCCCACAGCCGGCGCACCGTCTTCGGCGGCTTCGTCGCGCCCGCGGCCGAGGTCTTCCTCTTGCCGCAGACCTTGAAGTTGCCGCCCGTCAGGCGCAACTCCACGATCGGCTTGCCGCTGTCGGTGCCGCGGACGAGGATGAACGCCGCCGGAACCCCGGCGCCGTAGACGTTCAACGTCCCCGTGTCGGTCTTGAGCGTGACGGTGCCCTTGGTGACGTCGACCTTCGAGCCGTACGGGACCTTGCCGCCGGTGAAGGGCTTTCCGTTGACGAGCACGGTCCCGGTGCGGGTGGCGTTCGCGGGCGGTGGCTGGCTGCTCGTTCCGCCGGTCACCTCGACGTCGGCGGAGGCGACGAAGCGGCCGCCCGGCGACACGTCGACGATGAGGATCACCGGATAGCTGCCGGCGGTCTCGTACGTGTGCCCGATGAAGTGCGGCGGCGGGCCCGTTCCGCTCCGCGTGAAGCCGTCGCCGAGCACGACCTCCCAGTCGGAGACGGCACCCGGCAGGCTGAGGTCGGTCTGGAAGGACACGGCCAGAGGGCCGCGCCCGCCAGCCGGGGCCGCTTTGAACGCGACCAGAGGCGTCCCCGTGCCGGCGCCGGCCGTGAGGTCTGCCGTGGTGAGGAAGCGGGCGCCCTCGAGCTTGAACGGCGGGGACGGGTAGACGACCAGCGTCGCCTGGTAGCTGCCGTCCTGGGCGTACGAATGCTTGACCGTCGCGGGCGGGGGCCCGTCCTTCTCGATCTGCGAGCCGTCGCCGAAGTAGAGCTGCCAGTGCTCGATCGGGACGCTGAGCTTCGCGACGACCGCGAACTGCACCGGCAGCGGCGAGGTACCGGAGGCCGGGCTCGGTGTCAGCGTCAGGGCGATCAGCTTCGCTTCGACGCCCGCGGCCCAGGTCGGAACCGGCCCCGCGAGCGGAGTCAGGCACTGACTGTAGGCGGCCCTGCTCCTGGGCTTCGACGCGAGATCCGGTCTCGAGCCCGGATTGCCCTCGAAGTAGGCCTGCATCTCGGTTGCCGCGCTCGCCCGCAAAAACGAGCACATGTGCTCAACGAAGGCCGGGTCGTCGACGCTGAGCAGACCCCACTCCGGGACGGAGAACGGCTTCCGATGCGAGAGCGCGAGCCGGTAGAGGGCCTCCAGATCCGACCACGGCGCCGTGTCCGTCAGGGCCTCGTCGTAGATGTCGCCGCCGTCGACGTCCACGTACGCCGCGCCCGGGTAGTACGTCTCGGGCGCGTTGCCGGGCACACGCGGCAAGCCGCCGGCGAGCGGGCTCCAGACGACGCGGAGCCGGGGGAACGGGTTGACGGTGAGGTCGCCGCCGCCGAGGGGTGGCAGGCCGAGCGCGCGCAGCTTCGCGTCGATCGTGCTCGCAGTGCCGCCGTGCAGGATCAGGTAGATGCGGGCGAACGCCTTCCGGTAGCTGGCCGGCGAGTGCGCCGCGTCCCTGGGCTTGCCGTCCGCGTCGTAGCCGGCGTAGAGGTTCCCGGAGTTGTTCATCTCCGCCATGGGCCGGATGTAGATCCCCTTGCCCCACTCGGCGATCGCCTCGTTCAGAGCGGCGAAATAGGCGTCACCCTGGCCGGCGGCGATCGCGCCGGGAGTGATCCCCTCGCGGCCGTCGCGGCCCACCGTGCCCAGGTGGAGCATCGGGATCGGCGCCAGGGTCGGGAGGAGCGCGGCGAACGGCGAGCCGAAGGTGACGCCCTGTCCCCAGGACAGGAACACCTGGTCGACCTGGGAGTCCTGGCCGGTCAGGCTCCGGAAACGGGCGACGTTGCCGCTGACGCCCGGCAGGGGGCCCGAAGCGGCGACCGCGCTCCGGGCGGTGCCTCCCGAGGACACGACGCCGAGCGCGACCAACGCGGACAGGGCGAGGAAGGAGATAGCGACGGCGGCCCGGCGAGCCGCGCTCACCTATCGTCTCTCCTTGGCGCTCATTGCGCGGACAGGTCCAAGGGCCCGACTCACGACGGGACCGATACTCGCAGGTCTCACCGCGACACGTGCCATGCCTGCCGGTTCCACGGCGGAACGAGCAACTACGGTGCACGGGAAGCCGGCTGTTCCTTGCGGCGCGCGTATGTGCTCCGACGGGCTTCGGAGCTTCGTGGCGACGGACGGCCACAGGGTGGGGTGTATGACCGGCTTCGGTGATGCTGTTGGCAACGCGGCGCGTTCGACCGTGTTGCGTCCGGCGAGCTGCTCGCGCAGGCGCACCAGTCTCGGGAGCTCGACCTGGAGTCGAGGGTTCGAGAGTGCTCCGCTTAGTCATTGCTTGAGGTTTGTGAGTGCGTGGTCGATCGCGTCCTTGACGGTGAGTGTGCGGCCGCGTTGTCTGGCCTGGTCGAATACGGCACCACAAACGGGGTCGAGGTAGGGCTCGTAGTCGGAGAGTGCCTGGTCGGTACTCGGTCTCGGCTCGGTCTCGGCGGCCGCTTCGACAGCGCCCCAGAGCAGTCCCGCCTGCGCAGCGTTTTCGTGTTGGGCGGCAAGCGCGGCTGAGGCTGCGAGCGCGATCGGGAGGTTGACGCGGTCGTCGACGGCGGCGAGGCTTGCGAGGCCAGCACGGAGGGGGTCGGTCGCTGCGGCGGAGTCGCCGGCGGCGATGAGGTATTCGGCGGCTTGGACGAGCGTGATGCCGTGCCACCAGCTGAAGTCGACGGCTTTGGCGATCGCGGCGCTCTCATACGCGAGACGGAGGCCCTCCTCGGGGTTGCCCTGCTCGAACGCTGCTCGGGATAGGACGTTGAGCGCCATCGCCTCGTCGCGGCGGCGTCCGTGTCGGCGGTCCAGTTCGAGGGCGTCGGTTGCGATGCGGATTGCGCGGGCGACCTCGCCGTCGTGGAGTGAGCCGCTGGCGACGCGGTGCATGAGGTGGGCGGCCTCGGCTTCTTCTCCGAGTGACCGAAAGATCTCGATGGCGCGTTCGTATTCCGGCGCTGCGAGGTCGGTGCGCTGGGTCATGTCGTAGGTCGCGCCGCGCACGCGCAGCGCGTTCGCAAGAGTGCGTGGTTCGATGTCGTCCCCGGCGGCGGCGAGAAGCCGGTCGATCCGTTCCCGGCCCCCCACCGGGTCGTTCGTCGCCCAGTAGAGCTCCAAGAGGAGGACGAGGCTCAGCGCGGGCGTCATCTCGCCGGCCGTCGCCGCCCAGTCGAGCGCGACGTCGACGTTCGCCCGCTCGTCCTGCGCGAGCGCGATGTCCGGTTCGCCGGTCTGCTGCGGGCCGAGGTTCGCGGTCTCGAACAGATCCAGCAGATACTCGAGCAGACGGCGCGTGAGGTCATCGCGTCTTCCCGGTTCGAGCCGCTCGGCGGCGAACTCCCGGATCATCTCGAGCATCCCGAAGCGGCCCGACTCCCAGCGGCGGGCCAGGCTCTTGTCGATGAGCGAATGGAGGAGCTCGAGGTCCGCGTCCGCGACCCGCTCGGCGGCTTCGAGCGTCCAGCCACCGCGGAAGACCGAGAGCGCCGCGAGCAGCCTCCGCTCCTCGGGCTCGAGCAGCTCGTACGACCACTCGATCGTGGCTCGGAGCGTCTGCTGGCGCGTGTCCGCATCGCGCCCACCGCGGAGAAGGTCGAGACGGCTCCCCAGCCGGTCGAGGAGCTGCGCGGTCGTGAGCAGCGGGGCACGGGCGGCGGCGAGCTCGATTGCGAGCGGAAGGTCGTCGAGTCGGGCGCAGAGCTCGTCCACGTGCTCGTCCGGCTGGAAGTCCGGCTGCGCCGCGCGCGCCCGCGTAACGAAGAGCCGCCGCGCTTCCGCCCGCTCGAGCACCGGCACCGGGTAGACCTGCTCGCCTTGCACCCGTAGCCGCTCGCGGCTCGTCACGAGCACGTTGGCGTGCGGGCATTCGGTGAGGACGGCCGCCACCTCCGGTGCCGCCTCGATGACGTGCTCGAAGTTGTCGAGCAGGAGCAGTAGCCGCCGTCCGTCGACGAGCTCCGGCAGCGTCCCGCCGCCACCGAGCGCCCGGGCTGCAGCCGGTCCGACGTCAGCAGGATCGGCGAGCGGCGCGAGCGGCACCCACCACACGCCGTCCGGGTATGCCTCCGCCGCCTCGCCGGCCGCCTGGAGCGCGAGCCGCGTCTTCCCGGAGCCGCCGACGCCGGTGAGCGTCAGGAGGCGGGCGCCGTCGCGCGCGAGCAGCGCCCGCACATCTGCGAGCTCGTGCTCGCGGCCGAGAAATGGGGTCGCCGGGATCGGAAGGTTCGTCCGGTAGAGCGTCTTCAGCGGCGCGAACGCGTCTTCGCCGAGCTGGAAGATCCGCTCCGGCGCACTCAGGTCCTTGAGCCGATGCTCGCCGAGATCGCGGAGCTCGTCACGATCGACGAGCGCCGCCGTCGCCGTCGACACGAGCACCTGCCCGCCATGGCCAGCGGCCGCGATACGCGCGGCCCGGTGGACATCCGCACCGACGTAACCCTCCTCCGTCAGCAGCGGCGTACCCGTGTGGACGCCCATCCGCACCGGCAGCGCGAGCTCCCGCTGCGCCTCGCGCGCCGCATCGAGCGCACCGGGAGCGGTCGGAAAGGCAACGAAGAAGGCGTCGCCCTGCGTGTCGACCTCGACGCCGCCGTGCCGCTCGAACGCTTCGCGCAGGGCGCGGCGGTGCTCGGCCAGCCGGTTCGCGTAGTCCTCCGCCCCGAGCTCACTCAGCAGCCGCGTCGAGCCCTCGATGTCCGTGAACAGGAACGTGACGGTGCCGGCGGGCAGATCGCGCACAAACGAATCATGCGCTGCCGCACCCCACCGTGACAGGCAGACCCGTTTTCGCACTCGCCAAGGACCGGTGTTCGGGAACGTCCTTGAGCGACTCCGACCGCCAATCCAGCACGCGAGCTTGCGGACGAGCACTTCCTAGCAAGCTCGGGGCGGCGCCCTCCCGGAGCCATGACCGCTACGAGCCCGCGGCACTGGGCAGGTCTTGCGCGATCCCCCAGGTGTAGCCGCCCGGATCGGCGAAGCTCAGCGTACGCATGCCCCAGTCACGATCAGCCGGGCCGTTGATGACTGTGACACCGTACGCTTTCAACTCACCGTGCACGGCATCCACGTCCTCAACGACGATGGCGAACTGCCCGACACCCTTCTGCGCCAGGCGTAGGTATTCGTCTGCCGGGACAGCCAGGTGAGACGGATCGTGCCGCAACGCGACATACGTGTCCCCGAAGCGGAAGATTGCCAAGTCCTCCTCCTCGTCCAGCGGAGCTAGGCCGAACACCTCCCGGTAGAACGTCTTCGAGCGCTCGAGATCCCCGACGATCAGATTGACGGCAAAGATCTGCTTCTCCCATTCAGCCACCCCGCGCCTCCTCCCACTTCTCTGCGTCGTCCGTTGATGTTGTTCTGAGGGTTAGACCACTCGGCGACCGTAACTCATCGATCGAGGCGAAATCGGCAGACGCTACGCCACTTTCGGAGTGCCGCAGCGTGCGGGAATGTCGCTTGAGCGAGGGCCAACTCTTGCTGGCGAACCCCTACCGTCGTGAAGCTGGAGGGCTGACCGGCCGGAACCAGGGAGGGGCTCGAAGGGAAGATCGGGCATCCCTACCTCAAGATGCGCCATGACCGGGGCGAACACCGGTTCCGGAGGCGGGGCGCGCAGCGGGGCGAGGGTGGGATACCGAGCTCAGAACTCCGCAGAAGCACCCTCCCGCGAGAACCGCTCCAGCTCCGCGCCGCCGCCGTCGATGATCGGCTCGCCGTGCGCGAGCAGCAGGACCTCGGGGCGCAGCTCGCGCGCCAGCTCACCGTAGCGCTCGCGCAGGGCGGCCTTCACCGGCTCGGGGTCCTCGCCGATGAGGCGGTCCGGGACGAACGCCAGCGGGCCGCCGGGCGGATGGCGGATGGCGCCGTCGGCGATCGCCAAGGCACGGTGGGCGGGGAACCAGAGCGCCATCTCGTCGGGGCACAGGTGGCCAACCTCGTGGACCACGGCCCCGCCGGGCAGTTCGTTGCCCGGGTCGTAGGGCGTGACCGGGCGGTCGAGGCCGAACTCGTGCAGGCCGGAACGCGGCACGTGGACCGTCACCCCGAACGCGGCGATGAGCTCCGTGCAGCCACGCCAGTGATGACGGTTCGTCAGCAGGACGTCGGTTGGCGGCGGGTCGCCGAGCACGCCGGCACCCTCCTCGGGGACCACAGGGTCGAGCAGCACCCGCTCGACAGCCAGGCGGTAGCCGCTGACCGTTATGCCGATCGACGGGTGGATCGCCGTCCAGTGCCACAGCCCGGGCCGGATCTCGCGCATCCGCGGCATCGTACGGCAGCACGAATTGGGCGCGCTCGATCCGCTGAGCAAAGACCTCGCCAATGCTGCCCTCGGCGCCGCCCGACCCCCCGAGTCTCGGTGCCGTCGACGTAGCGAAAGTCAGTCCTTCGCTATTCGGGTCCTCAAGCCCGCTCCGGAAGCGGCCTCAGCGCAGCTCCTTGTTCGACTCCATGTCGAACCACATGGCGAAGAGGGAGAACTGGACGCCGAAGATGAGCAGCAGCGCGATCAGGACGGACGTGGCCGTCGGGATCACGTTGCCGAGCGCGCGGAGGACGATCTCGGAGATCCCGAGGCCGAGGCCGGCGAAGAACAGCAGCATCCCGAGCCCGTAGAAGAAGACGAGCGGGTGGAAATCCCGGATCACGTACTTCTCCTTCATCCGCCAGAAGAACGCCCTCGTCAAGAGCCACGAGATCCGCGGCACGACATGGTGGAGGCGGATGCCCGACGTCTCGCCGACGTTGTAGATCGGACGCGAGGGCATGTCGCGGACGCGGGCGTTCCAGACGTTCAGGTGCACCAGCATGTCGTTCGGAAAGCCGTAGCGCGGGTAGACCCGGCCGAGGTCGAGCGACTCGAGCACGGGCAGGGCGATCGCCGTGTAGCCGGCCTGCGAGTCGGCCACGTGCCAGTAGCCGGAGGCGATCTTGGTCAGCAGCGACAGCACCGCGTTGCCGAGGTAGCGCGAGTGCGGGATCAGCTCCCAGGCCTGGCCGCTGAACAGGCGGTTCGCCTTCGCGTAGTCGACCTCGCCGGCCACGACCGGCTCCACCAGCGCGGGCAGCTCGGCGGGATCCATCTGGTTGTCGGCCGCCATCACGCAGGTGACGTCGACCCGCTCCTCGATCGCGCGCCGGTAGCCCGAGACGATCGCCGCCCCTACGCCGCGGTTGCGGTCGTGGGAGACGAGGACGACGCGCGCGTCGGACGCTGCGGCGGCGCGGGCGCGCTCGGCGGTGGCGTCGGTCGAGGCGTCGTCGACGACGTAGACGCGGTCGACGAAGCCCGGGATCCCGGCCAGCGTCTCCGGCAGGAGGACAGCCTCGTTGTAGGCCGGCACCACCACGGCGATGCGCTTGCCGTCGATCACGGAGAGGAGACTAGATTCTGGCTACGCCTGGTGCGAGCGAACCTGCGTGGCCACGGGCTCCCAGAACACGGCCGCGAGCAGGCCGAGCAGGAACCCGATGATCGCGCCGATCACGACGCCGGAGCGGCGGCTCGGCCCGCCCTGGTTCAGTGACAGCGCCGGCGCGACCACCCGCGCCTGCTCGATGTTGTTCGCGGCTGCGATCTGCTGCAGCGCCGTGTTCATGTCGCTCTGCAGCCCGAGCCGCTGGTCGGCGAGCGAGGCGATCACCACCTGGTAGTTCGAGAACACCTGGCTGCTCGCCGGTGACCCTGCGAGCGACGATTCGGCGCCCTCGGCCTGCTTCAGCCGCCGGTTGATGCCGGCGAGCTGGGACTGATCCGTCGTCACCTCGGCCTGAAGCACGGCGATCTTCTGGCTCGCGTACGGGAGGAAGACCTTCACGATCTGGTTGGCGAGCACGTCGGCCGCGTGCTGCACCCTGCCGGCCTTGGCGCCGGTCACCGAAAGCAGCATCAGCGGCGCCGGCTGGCCCACCTTGGTGCCCGTGAGGCCGAGGATCGGCTTGACTCCGATCTTCCCGCGGAGCTGCGCCGTCGGGATCCCGGAGTGCGCCGCGGTGTACCGGAGCGCCGCCTCGCTGTTGGCGTACGTTGTCGCGAGCGCGAGGCTCGTCGGCGGGCTGACGATCTGCGAGCCGGCGTTGGGCGCGAGCGGCGAGCCGAGATAGATCTCCGTGGTCGCCTTCCACTGCTTGCCGCCGCCGAGCGAGACCAGCAGGCCGATGATCGCGCCGGCGACGAAGCCGATCAGCAGGAGCCACCAGCGTGAGATCGTCGCCCGCCAGAGGCGGCCGAGATCGATCTCCTGCTCGGCGTCGAGATCGCGCTCGCGCTTGTCCGGGGCGGCGCTCATCGCGCGGCGACTCTAGCCGAAGCCCACTCCCACTGAGCCGACAACCCGTCCTCGAGCGAGACGCGCGGCGCCCAGCCGAGCTGCTCGTGGATGCGCGTCGTGTCGGCGCGCGTCCGTCGCTGGTCGCCGGGCGCCGGCGGCCCCTCGCGGACCTCGAGGCGGAGGCCGGCGATGCGCTCCAGGATCGCGATCGACTCCCTCATCGAGGCCTCGACTCCGCCCCCGACGTTGTAGGTGCCCTGCCCGCTCTCCATCGCGAGCACCGTCGCCGAGACGACGTCGGCGACGTACGTCCAGCCGCGGGTCTGCGACCCGTCGCCGTAGAGGTCGAACGGCCGCCCCTCGGCGAGCGCGAAGACCATGCGCGTGAAGGCCATGTCCGGTCGCTGGCGCGGGCCGAAGGCGTTGAAGTAGCGGAGCACGACGACGTCGAGTCCGAAGCTGCGCTCGTAGGCGCGCGCCAGGTGCTCGGCGGACAGCTTCGTGATCGCGTAGGGCGAGATCGGCTGCGGCTCCGTGCCTTCCGGCGTCGGGAAGCGCTCGGCGGCCCCGTAGATCGACGACGAGGAGGCGAACACGACGCGGACACCGCTCTCGACCGCTGCCTCGAACACGCGCTGCGAGGCGAGCACGTTGTTGCGGAGGTAGTGCGGGAAGACGTCGCCGAAGCTGCGCACCCCCGGCTGACCCGCGAGGTGGAAGACGCCGTCGAAGCCGGACAGGTCGATCGGGTCCTCGGCCAGGTCGAGCCGGAGCACGTCGAGCGCGCGCGCGTTCTCCTCCTTCAGCTGCGGGTCGTAGGAGTCGCTGAAGGAGTCGAGGCCGACGACGTCGTGTCCGGCTGCGACCAGCGCCTCGGCGAGATGCGAGCCGATGAAGCCTGCCGCGCCCGTGACCGCGTATCTCATCGCGCCACCATACGAGAACCGCTCAGGCCGGGCCTCCGGTAAGCGGGCCGAGGTCGACGGTGACGGCCTGGCGGCCCGAGTTCCCGGCCACGAGCGTCGCCATCCACGCGCCCGGCGGAGCGGCGAGGACGAGCCGGCCGGAGAGCGGCTGGTGCCCGAGGTCGCGGTAGCGCCGCTTCGTCCCGTCGTCGAGCCGCACGACCAGGTGCAGCCACGGCGTGCCGTCGTCGGTGGCGCTCCAGACGAGCGTGCGCTTCCCGGCGACGTGCGCATCGACGACCGGCGGGACGAGCGCCTTCATCACCACCTGCCTCAGCGGGACACGCGTCGTGTTCCCGGCCGCGTCCACGGCGGTCAGGTACGGGTAGTACGTTCCCGCGGCGCGGCGCCCGGGCGACCAGACGATGGACCGGCTGCCGTGACTGAGCTCGGCCGACTGCGTCCGCCCGCCCGCATGGAGCGTCACCGTCGAGAGCTTCGACAGCCAGAAGGAGAAGCTCACCGTGTCCAGGTAGCCGTCCTGCGGGTCGGGGTAGATCACGACCGGGTTGGCCGGATCGGGCACGACCGCCGCCGACAGGTTCAGCACCGGCGGCTGGGTCTCGTAGCCCTGGAACCGGGTCGCGAAGTCGGTCCAGGTGGTGTCCCCGGTGCGGCTCGCGAGCCGCTCGAGCAGCGAGACGACGTAGTCGTGGTACGAGAGCGGGGCCTCTTTGCCGTCGAGCGAGTAGAGCGACCAGTAGCCCGTGTCGAACTTCGGCAGCAGCGCTTCGGCCGTCGCCTGGAGCTCCGCCGCGAGGCCGGCAGCGCCGGTGTTCCCCGTGATCTGGGCGTAGTCGCCGATCGAGATCACGCTCTGCAGCTGGGCGTTCAGGACGGGGGCGCCGTCGAAGCTGTACAGCTTGATCCAGGGCCCGGCGGGGAGCGCGCGGACGAGGCGGCCCGGGATGGCCGCGTAGGCCTGGTCGGCCGCGGCCAGCAGGCTCTGGTCGCCCAGCGCCTGTCCGAGCCGGGCGAGCCCCTGCGCTGCCACAGCCTGGGCCATTCCCGACCGCCACGGCGGCGTGCCGCGGCCGAACGGGAACGGGTACGACCAGACGAGCCGCCCGTCCCTCGGGTCGGCGCGGGCGACGAGTGCGGTCGCGAGCTGCTTCGCCTCGTCCAGCTTGCCGGCGAGGACCAGCGTGTTCAGCGCGCCGAAGTTGCCGAGCGGGTGGAACTCGAAGCCGTGCCCCTTGACGAAGCGGTAGAGCACCCCGTCGTCGCCGTAGACGTCCGTGCCCGACGGAGGCAGGGGGTGGGCGGCCAGCTCCTGCTCGTTGAACCGGAGCATCGAGAAGAGCGTCAGCGCCCACTGCGGCGTGTAGCTCCGCCGCTGGGCGGCGATGTCGCCCAGCATCGCCGCGAGCGTCTGGGCGCGAAGGGGCGGGATCGTGGGCAGCTCGGCCACGGCCTGCTTCGCGATCGTCGCGTAGCCGCTCGTCGTCGCCTGGTCGAGCTGCCCGGCCGCGACCGCCTGCGCGAGCCCCTGCTGGATCAGGTCGGGCGCACCCGGCTGTTGCGCGGGCGCGCCCGCGGGCACGGCGACGCCGGCAGACGAGACCGCGACGGCAAGCGCCACGACGAGGATTGCGCTACGGCTACGCATACGGGGCGACGCGCAGAACAGGGTAGCCGGGATCCGTCTGCTCCGACCGCCCTCTCGAGCCCGCACGCCTGTCCCCGGCGGCTGGGCGCTCGCGCGGCGGCTCGACCGGATCGGGCGGCTCTGTGCGTCTCAGGAGCCTCACAGGAACCTCGACGCCGATTGCCAGACCGCCCTGGTCTGATGTCTCCATGGCAACCGAGCGACAGCCGCGAGAGACCAGGATCCGCACCGCGGGCCTGCGCCGGGTCAGGCGCATCACGCGCTGGACGGCGGCGACGGCAACAGCGGTCACAGCCCTGATCGCGGCAGTCGTCGGGACCGGCAAGGCGCATGTCGTCAAGTCGGCGGCGGGATCCACGCCGGCGAAGACGTCGACCGCGAGCACGGCCAAGCCGCAGACGTCGGCCCGGAAGGCGCGGACCCTGGCAACCGTGAAGGCGACGAAGACGACCGCCACCACCTCCACGCGGGTCCAGGCGCCGGCCCAGGCGCCGGCCCAGTCGAGCTCGGCGGCGTCGACCACCTCCGGAGGCTCCTAGCCGTGACCGTTGCGACCCGCAGGTTCCAGGCGCTCGGGACAACCGCCCACGTGTGCGTGACCGAACCGGCCGCACTCGACGTGGCCGTCTCAGCCGTCGAGGCCGAGCTGGGCGCCATCGATCTCGCGTGCAGCCGCTTCCGCGACGACTCCGAGCTCGCAGCGCTGAACCGATCGGGTGGCCGGGCCTTCGAGGCCGGGCCGCTCCTGCTCGAGGCGCTCGACGTGGCGATCCGCGCCGCACATCTCACCGAGGGCGACGTCGACCCGACCATCGGCCGGTCGATCAAGGGCCTCGGCTGGGATATCGACTTCACCGTCCTCGTCAACCGCGGCGAGGAGAAGACCTTCGAGGTCGTTCCGGCTGCCGGCTGGCGCGCCATCCGCATCGACCCCGACCGCGGCCTCGTACGCATACCGGCAGGGGTCGAGATCGACCTCGGAGCGACCGCCAAGGCCCTCGCGGCCGACCGCTCCGCGCGGGCAGCCTCGCTCGCCGCCGGCACCGGCGTCCTCGTCAACCTCGGCGGCGATCTCGCCGTCGCGGGCCCGCCCCCGGCCGACGGGTGGTCGATCCTCGTCACCGACGACCATCGCAGCCCGTCCGATGCCGACGGCCAGACGGTCGCCGTCCGCTCAGGCGGGCTCGCCACCTCGAGCACGACCGTGCGCCGCTGGCGCGCGGGCGGCAGCGAGCACCACCACATTCTCGACCCGCGAACCGGCCTTCCCGTCGACGAGGTGTGGCGGACGGTCAGCGTCGCCGCCGCGACCTGCGTCGACGCCAACACCGCCAGCACGGCCGCCGTCGTCCGCGGTCACGACGCGGTCTCCTGGCTCCAGCTCGCCGGTCTGCCGGCGCGACTGGTCGCCCTGGACGGCTCGGTCGCGTACACCTGCGACTGGCCCGAGGAGACACCGTGAGCTCGTTCGCCACCTCGGGCGGAGCCTGGTACCTGATGCGGGCGAGCGGCGTCGTCACCTTGATCCTGCTGACAGGCGTGTTCGTGCTCGGCATCGCGACGACGAGCCGGTGGCGCACGCGGCGGCTTCCCGGGTTCGCCGCCCTGAGCCTCCATCGCAGCATCTCGCTGCTCGCGGTCGTCTTCCTCGCAGTCCACATCGTCACGGCGGTCGTCGATCCCTACGCGGCGGTCGGCGTCGTGGCCGTCGTCGTCCCCTTCGTGGCCGGCAAGAGCGCGCTGTGGGTCGGTCTGGGCGCGCTGTCGCTCGACCTGACGCTGGCGCTGATCGTGACCAGCCTGCTCCGGCACCGCCTGAGCCTGCGCGTCTGGCGCGGCATCCACTGCGTCGCCTATCTCTCCTGGCCGCTCGCCCTCGTCCACTCGCTCGGCATCGGCAGCGACACGGGAACCATGTGGCTGCGCGGGATCGCGGGCGCCTGCGTCGCGTTCGTCGTGACCGCAGTCGTCTGGCGCGTTCGCAGTGCAGAGGGAAGCGCCAAGCACCTCGAGCCGCGCGCCGCGCACCACCCGGCATGACCGCGCTCGCCGCCGCCTCTCTGGAATCGCCGCCCACCCGTGGGCTGCGCCGGCTGCTCCCGTCCGGCGACGCATCGTGGGCTCAGCACCTCGAACGGCACGGGCCACTGCCGCAGTTCGCCGGCCGGCGAGCATCGCTCATCGCCGAGGTCGAGCGCAGCGGCCTCGCAGGCCGGGGCGGCGCCGGCTTCCCCACCGCCGTCAAGCTGCAGGCCGTCGCGGCCGGCCGGGCGCCGATCGTCGTCGCCAACGGCACCGAAGGCGAGCCCGCGAGCGCGAAGGACCGCATCCTGATGACCCACAACCCGCACCTCGTGCTCGACGGAGCGCTCGTCGCGCTCACCGCCGTGGGCGGCGACGAGGCTGTCCTGGCCGTGTCGCGACGAGCCCGCCCGGCGCACGCTGCATTGACTCGGGCGCTCGCAGAACGGCGCGCCGATGCGAGGCGCATCCGGCTCGTCGCCGTCCCGGACCGATTCGTCGCGGGCGAGGAGACGGCGCTCGTCAGCTGGCTGAACGGAGGCGAGGCGAAGCCGACGTTCACTCCGCCGCGTCCGTTCGAGCGCGGCGTCGGCGGCCGGCCGACCCTCGTCCAGAACGTCGAGACGCTCGCGAACCTGGGACTGATCGCGCGGTACGGCGCCGGCTGGTTCCGGGAGACCGGGACCGAGGCCGAGCCGGGCACGGTGCTCGTCACCGTGCGCGGCGGCGTGCGCCGGCCCGGCGTGATCGAGGTCGAGCTCGGAACACCGCTGCGGCAGGTCGTCGACCGCTGCGGCGGACTCGCGGCACCGGTCCGGGCACTGCTCGTCGGCGGCTACTTCGGCACCTGGATCGACGCTGCCGGCAACCTCGACCTGCCGCTGGCCGACGCTGCTCTGCGCCCGCACCGTGCGGCGCTCGGCGCGCGCACGCTCGTCGTCCTCCCCCACGGCGTGTGCGGCGTCGCCGAGACGGCCCGGGTAGCCCGCTATCTCGCCGGCGAGAGCGCGGGCCAGTGCGGACCGTGCGTCTTCGGCCTGCCCGCGGTCGCCCAGGCGCTCGAGTCGATCGCCGCAGGAGCCCCGGACGCCGCCCCGCTCGCTGGAGCGTCTGCCACGGCTGAGCGCGCAGATCGCCGGCCGCGGTGCCTGCCGCCATCCCGACGGCGCGCTGCGCTTCGTCGACAGCGCGATCCGCGTGTTCGCGGACGAGATCGAGCTCCACCTCGCCGGCCGCTGCCCTGCAGGCCACGACGAGCCGCTCCTGCCCACGAGTCCCGAGAGCTCGGACTGGAGGTGAGACGATGAGCGACCACCTGCGGGTCGACCCGATCCTCTGCGACGCGCACGGTCACTGCGCCGAGCTGTTCCCCGAGCTGGTCTCACTCGACGAGTGGGGCTATCCGATCATCGACGACGGCCCGATCCCGCCCGGGCTCGCCAAGGAGGCGCGCCGGGCGATCTCGATGTGCCCGCGCCTCGCGTTGATGATCGAACAGCGAAGCCGCTAGTCGTCGCGATCCGCGGCGACCGGGTCCGGCAGCTCCTCCGCGAACGGGACGAGCTGGCCGTCACGGTCCTCGGTCAGGCTCAGGTGCGAGAAGAACCGCGTCATGAAGACGCCCGCGTGGAACTCGCCGAGCTGCGGCTCGGGCCGCTCGCCGCGCGCCAGCGCGAGGGCGAGGGCGAGCTCCGGGTAGCGGCCCCCGGCGGCGCGAGGTAGCGGGAAGCCGCCGCCGAAGCGCGGGTTCACGTCGGTGACCGGCAGGCCGCCGTCCGGCTCTCGGAAGCACTGGATGTTCGCCGGCCCGACGATCCCGATCGCCTCCGCCACCCGGCGCCCGTGCTCGATCAGCTCCGTGTCCTTGATCGTCATGCCCTTGATCGACTCGCCACCCTTGGACTGGATCATCGTGCGCGGGATCGCGTTCAGGCAGCGGCTTTCCGTATCGCAGAAGACGTCGATCGAGAACTCCTCGCCGAGGCAGCGCTGCTGGACGAACGAATCGACGGGCGTATAGCCGAGAAAGAACGCGAGCTGGTCCGGGTCGTCCGCGCGGTAGATGTGGCGGGAGCCGAACCCCTCGCGCACCTTGACGAGCAGCGGATAGCGCACGTCTGCGGGCACCTCGCCCGGAAGCCAGCTCGGCGGGCTGGCGATCCCGAGCCTAGAGAACAGCCGGTGCGCAAGGTACTTGTCGCCGACCTCCCGGCAGATCTCCGCCGAGGGAAGCAGCACGAGCGCGGGCTCGAGCTCCTCCCGGGCCTCGGCCAGCGTGACGTGGTCGAGGTCCGTGAGCGGGACGACCAGCCGCACGTCGTGCTCGCGCACGAGCCCGGCGAGCGCCGGGATGTAGCCGGGGTCGCGGACGCGAGGAACGAGGGCGTGGTGATCGGCGTGGTAGATCGCGGGCGCCAGCCGGTCGGCCTCGGCCACGACGGTGGTCGCGCCCGCCCGGGCGAACTCGGTCACGATGTCGACCCGCTGGCCGGCGCAGGTGAAGAGCACCGCTGTCACGGGCCAGAGCGTAGCCCGCTCACCGGGGCAGCGCGGTCGTCAGGCGGCGGCGCTGCGCCCGTTGCCCTTCCGCCGGACGATGCCCCCCAGCTGGCTGCTCACGCGCTCGAGCTCGAGCCTGTGCTCGTCGAGCTCCGCCTCGCTCGCGCCGCGCTCCTCCAGCAGCCTGCTCACGCGCAGCAGGCCCTCGAAACGGACGATCAGGCGGTCGAGCTCTCCGTCGAAGAGCGCCTCCGCCTGGCGCAGCCGGTATGCGTGGTCGCCCATCACGGTCTCCTTTCGCTCATGCCTGCCGTGAGGTCCACTGCAGCCAGGATGACCGCGCCGCCTGAGAGGCACCTGAGGGCCAGGTAAGAACTGCTGCAGGCGCCGAAAGATCATCCTCGAGGAGGAGAAGGATCGCTCTCCCGTGGGACGCCTGAGCCCCGGGTGGGAGTAGCCTCTCGACATGGTCTGGGAACGGCTCAGACGCAACCCCTGGCTGATCGACGCGGCGCTGGTCGGCCTCCTGCTCCTGTTCGCGGCCGGCTGGGCGGACCGGAGGGATCAGGGACTCGCGGTCGCGCTGCCGCTCTCGCTCGTGCAGGTGCTGCCCCTGCTCGCCCGGCGGCGTCAGCCGCTGATCGTGCTCGGGATCGTGATCGCGGCGACGGTCGCGCTCACGCTCCACTTCCACTCGCTGAACCCCCTCCCGCCGTTCCTGGCCTTCTACTCGGTCGCCGCGCACGCGGATCGCCGGATCGCGCTGCTCGCGGGCGTGGCCGGGCTCGCAGCGCTCATCGTGCCCGTCCTGCACGAGACCGACTACGACTTCACCTCGTTCGCGTTCCACCTGCTCGTGTTCCCGGCCGCATGGGTGCTGGGGGACAACCTGCGGACGCGGCGCGCCTACTACGCGGCGCTCGAGGAGCGGGCGGCGCGGCTCGAGCGCGAGCGCGACGAGCAGGCGCAGCGAGCCGTGGCCGAGGAGCAGGCACGGATCGCCCGCGAACTGCACGACGTGCTCGCGCACAACGTCAGCGTCATGGTCGTCCAGGCCGCGGCTGCCGGTGACGTCTTCGACTCGCACCCGGGGCGCGCCCGCGAGGCCCTGCGCTCGATCGAGCAGACGGGCCGTGCGGCCTTGCAGGAGCTCCGGCGCCTGCTCGGCGCCGTCCGGACCGTCGACGACGAGGCGCTGGCGCCCCAGCCCGGCCTGAAGCTCCTTCCTGAGCTCGTCGACCACGTCCGGCGCGCGGGGCTCGCGGTCGAGCTCAGCGTCGAGGGAGAGCCGCGCCCGCTCGCCGCCGGAGTCGACCTGTCCGCCTACCGGGTCGTCCAGGAAGCTCTCACCAACACGATCAAGCACGCGCACGCGTCGACGGCCGACGTTCGCGTCCGGTACGACGACGGACGGGTCGAGCTCTTCGTCGCGGACGACGGGATCGGGCCGTCCGCGAACGGCTCGACCGACGGACACGGCCTGATCGGCATGCGCGAGCGCGTCGCGCTCTACGGCGGCGAGCTCGAGACGGCCGCGCGGCCCGAGGGCGGCTTTCTCGTCCGGGCCAGCCTGCCCGCCGAGCACGGGGTGCAATGACCATCCGCGTGCTCCTGGCCGACGACCAGGCGCTCGTCCGCAGCGGCTTCCGGATGATCCTCGAGGCGCGGGAGGATCTCGAGGTGGTCGGCGAGGCCGAGGACGGCCTGGAGGCGGTTGCGCTCGCGCGCTCGCTCCGACCGGACGCGATCCTGATGGACGTGCGCATGCCCAGGCTCGACGGGGTAGAGGCGACCGGGCGGATCGTCGCCTCCGGCTCTCCGGCCCGCGTGCTGATCCTGACGACGTACGACCTCGACGAGTACGTCTACGCCGCGATCCGCGCCGGCGCGAGCGGCTTCCTGCTCAAGGACGTCGAGCCGGCCCAGCTCGTGAACGCCGTCCGCGTCGTGGCAGGCGGCGACGCGCTGCTGGCGCCCACCGTGACGCGGCGGCTGCTCGAGCGCTTCGCGGACACGCTGCCCGGCGATCCTGCGGCGCCTCCGCCCGGCCTCGCGTCGCTCACGCCCCGCGAGCGCGAGATCCTCGAGCTGGTCGCGGGCGGGCTCTCGAACGCCGAGATCGCGGAGCGGCTGTTCCTCGGCGAGACGACGGTGAAGACGCACGTGTCGAGCGTCCTGCGCAAGCTGGGCCTGCGGGACCGCGTGCAGGCGGTCGTGCTCGCGTACGAGGCCGGGCTCGTGCAGCGCAGCACGGTCTGAGCTCTAGGCGGACTCGCGCCAGCCGCCGGCGGCGTCCTTGTACGTCCCGCTGAACAGGGCGAACGGCGTGCGGGCGAGGATCTTCAGGTCGACGACCGGCGAGCGGTGCTCTACGTACCAGACGTCGAGCTCGATGCGCTCGTCCCAGGGCAGCCGTGCGCGGCCGTGGACCTGCGCCCAGCCGGTCAGGCCCGGCTTCACCTCGAGCCGGCGGCGCTGGCGAGGCGTGTAGCGCTCGACCTGGTAGGCGAGCGTCGGCCTCGGCCCGATCACGCTCATGTCCCCACGGATCACGTTCCAGAGCTGCGGCAGCTCGTCGACCGAGAGCCGGCGCAGCGCCCGGCCGACGCGGGTGATGCGCGGGTCGCCGCGGTCGACGGCCGCTCCCGCGCCCTGGCTCTCGGCCCCGACGACCATCGTCCGGACCTTGACCAGCTCGAACTCGGCGCCGTCCCGGCCGACGCGCCGCTGTCTGTAGAGGACGGGGCCGCCGTCCGTGAGCTTGACGGCCGCCGCAGCGACGGCGAGCGCGGGAGCCGAGAGCACGAGCCCGAGCCCGGCCAGCGCGACATCGCCCGCGCGGTTCATAAAGCCCTGTCCTGCCTTGCAACAGACTGTTGCAAGGCAGTCATCGCGTGCCCTCGGCCTTGCTCCAGACGGCGGGCACGCCCTCGCGGGCGTAGTTCCGCAGCGCCTTGACCGTCGCCCAGGTGACGAGCGTGTAGTAGCGCGGCAGGCCCGGCCGCGCCGCAGCGGCGCCGAGGAACGCGAGTTGCGCAAGCAGCGCCGTGCGGTACACGCCGCCGCGCCGGGCGAGGGCCAGGCTGGAGCCGAGCAGCGCGAGGTGGAGGAGGCCGCTGCCGTAGCGCAGGTGGCGGTGCGAGACGATCTTCGCCAGGTAGCCGGGCGGCAGGCCGCGGAGCATGTCCCCCTCGGCGACGATCGCCCAGCAGTGCTCGAACATGCGCACCTTGCGCGCGTACTCGTCCTCGATGTCGCGGGACGGCTTCTCGAAGGCGAGCGCCCCGGGCTCGTAGGCCGCGCGGCGCCCGTGCTGCACCATCAGGTACGGAAAGGACAGGTCGTGGCCGAAGCGCGGGTCGACGTCGACGTAGTCCGCCCGGCGGACGGCGTAGATCGAGCCATTCCCGCCCGTGACCGAGCCCGTCTCGGCCTCCTGCTCGCGGAGCCACGTCTCCAGTCGCCAGTACGCGCCTTCCACGTTCGTCCCGTCCGCCTCCTGCAGGACGAGGCGCCCGCAGACGTAGGCGACCTCCGGATCGGCGAAGGAACGCACGAGCAGGCGGAGCGCGTCGGGGGCCCAGGTGCAGTTCGCGTCCGAGAATGCGACCACGTCGGCAGTCGACTCCCTCACGGCGAGGTTCTGGGCCGCCACCTTGCCGCCACGGGGACAGCGGAGCAGGCGGACGCGCGGCTCGCGGGTCGCGACCTCCTGGACGATGGCGTCCGTGCGGTCGTCGGACGCATCCGAGGCGACGACGATCTCGAGCAGCTCGGCCGGATAGTCGAGCGCGAGCAGGTTCTCGAGACGCCGCGCGATCACCGACTCCTCGTTCCACGCGGCCACGATCACCGCGACGCTCGGCGTCACGTCGCCACGCCCGGGAGGATCCGGGCGCAGCCGTGCCGCGAGGGCCGCGGCGAGCGGGTAGCCGACGTGCGTCCAGGCGAGCGCGCCGAGCGAGCCCCAGAAGAGCTTCTTCATCGCCGAAGCTCCTGCAGCACAGCGCGGTAGCGACCGACGGCCACGTCCCGGTCGGCCTCGGCGGTGACGTACTCGCGCCCGCGCCGTCCCATCTCCTCGAGGTCGAGGCGTCCGTCGTAGGCGTCGCGGATCACGTGCGCCACGAGCTCCGGGCGGCCCGGCGGGAGCACGATGCCGCAGCCCACCTCGGTCACGACCTGCGCCGTCTCGCTGTCGTCCTCCGCCGAGACGATCACGGGCCGGCCGGCGGCGAGGATGCCGTACAGCCGGCTCGGCACGACGTACCCGGACAGGCCGCGGGCGAGGCCGACGAAGTGGAGGTTGCCGGCCGCGAGCGAGAGCGGCAGCACCTCCCGCGGCTGGTAGGGCAGGAACTTCACCTTGTTCGTCTCGAGCCTAGCCGCGAGCGACAGGATCTCGGCGTGGCGCGCCCCGAAGCCGACGATCACGACGGCGAGATCGTCGAGGTCGCGCAGGAAGGTCGTGGCGCGGACGAGCACGTCCAGGTCCTGGGCATGCCCGACGTTTCCCGAGTGCATGACGACGAACTTGCCGGCCAGCTTCTGCTCGAGCTTCCACTCGTTCTCGTGCTCCCGTGGCGTGATCGCCTGCGTGTCGATCCAGTTCGGGATCACGCGCAGCCGCTCGCCCGGCGCGCCCTTCGCTTCCAGGCGCTGCCGCATCGTCTCGCCGATCGCAACGACGCGGTCGGCGCGCTTCAGGTAGAGCCGGACGAGCTGGCGGAGGACTCCGACGAGCACGGGGTTCTCGAGCCGCCGCAGCTTGGTCGCGATCTCGGGGAAGACGTCTTCGCTGATCACGAGCAGCGGCACGCCGAAGCGCTTCGCGACCGCGAGCCCGACGTCGCCGATCATCGGAGGATCGGTCATGCACAGCACCAGATCGGGCTTGGGCCCGGCGAGCGCGCGTACGAGCGTCCCCCCGAGGTAGCTGACGTAGTTGAGCCCGCGCAGGCCGAGTCGGGAGCGCTCGAAGGCGGTCGAACGGACGCGAACGATCTCGACTCCGTTCCGCACGACGCGGTGCGGCTGCAGCTCGTGGCCGTGCAGCATGCCGGTCAGCACGCGGATCTCGTATTCGTCCGCGAGCGCCTCGCAGAGATCGGTGAGGAGCTGCGCCGTCGCCTCGACCCCCGGCCAGTAGTACTGGTTCAGGACGAGCAGGCGCGGCTTGTCGTTAGAGCTCGAAAGGGGCTCATCGTTGAGCGCGGCCACGTCACCAAGGCTAACGTCAGGCCGTGGACCGGGGGTTGCGCATCCTCTTCGCCGCTCCGGCATGGTGGCCCGCCACGGCGTTCGGCGGCCCGGTGGCGGTCGCGCGGGAGCTGACGACGCGCCTGGTCGCGCGCGGCCACACCGTCGAGGTGCTGACGACGAGCCTCAGCGGCGTCGACCGCCCCGGCTCGTGGCGCTCGCGGGTCGAGGAGCACGACGGCGTGCGCGTCCACTATCTCGCCACACCCGCCCGCTACCGCTGGATGGGCGTCACGCCGACGCTGCCGCTCGAGCTCGGCCGGATCGCGCGGCCGAACGTCCTACACGTGTTCGGGTTCCGCGACCCGGTCACCACGGGCGCCGCCGCCTGGGCCCGCCTGCGGCGCGTCCCGTACGTGTTCGAGCCGCTCGGGATGTTCCGCCCCCGCCTGCGGAAGGTGGCGCTGAAGCGGGCGCTCGACTCGACCCTGTACCGCGGGGTGGCGTCGGGCGCCGCGGCCGTCATCGTCTCGTCGAGTGTCGAGCGGGCCGACGTCGAGGCCGCGGGCGTCGTTCCGTCCGAGCGGATCCACGTGCGGGGCAACGGCTTCCCGGAGCCGTTCGAGACCCCGGCGGCGGATCGAGCCGCGCTAGGGATCCCGGACGGCGCGCCGGTGATCCTCTACGTCGGGCGGATCGCGGCCGGGAAGGGGATCGAGCACCTGGTCGCAGTGCTCGACGAACTGCCGGAGGCGCATCTGCTGCTGGTGGGGCCGGACGACCGCCACGGCGTCGCCGAGACGCTCCGCGGCGAGCGGGTGCACGTGCTCGGCCCGACCGACGGCCCCCCGCTCGCGCTCTACCGGCTCGCCGACGTCTTCGTGCTCCCGTCGGCCGGCGAGAGCTTCGGGATGGCTGCCGCCGAGGCAGCCGCGGCCGGAACTCCCGTCGTCGTCACCGACCGCTGCGGCGTCACCGACTTCCTGGAGGAAGGCGAGGCGCTCGTCGTGCCGGACGACCGTCAGGCGATCGTCGACACGGTGCGCAGCCTGCTCGGCGACCCGCTGCTGCGCGCACGGCTGGCGGCCGGCGGCGTGGCTGCGGCGAGGCGCTCGTCCTGGGAGGCCGTGACCGACCGGCAGGAGGAGCTCTACCGGCTCGCGGTCGCCTCTCGAATGGCCTCGCGCAGGCTCTCGACCGACGGCTCGTAGCCGAAGCCCTGCGCCAGCTCACGCGAGTGCGCGCCCATGCGCAGGCGCAGGTCGCGGTCGGCGGCGAGGCGGCGCAGCGCATCCGCCGCAGCGCCGACGTCGCCTGCGGGCACGAGCACGCCGTTCTCGCCGTCGCGGAGCAGGTCGCGCGCGGCGCCGACCCGGTCGGAGAGGATGAGCGGCAGCCCGCAGGCGGCGGCCTCGTTGACGACGACCGCCCACGGCTCGCGCTCGGAGAGCAGCGCGAAGACGTCCGAGGCGGCGTAGATCTCGACCACCGACTCCCACAGCCGATCGCCCGCGAACGTGGCCCGAACGCCGAGCTCGCGCGCGAGCTCCTCGAGCCGTCCGCGCTCGGGGCCTCCGCCGGCCAGGATCGCGACGAGACGCACGTCTCCGGCCTCCGCCACGGCACGGAGCAGGGTGTCGATCCTCTTCTCCGGCGCGAGCCGGGCGACCGAGACGACCGCCACGTCGTCCGCGGAGACACCGAGGCCGTCACGAAGCTCGGCCCGGCGTTCCGCGAGCCCGTCCACCTGCTCGCCGAAGCGCACCACGTCGATCGTGTTCGCGAACACGCGCACACGCTCGGGCGAGGCTCCCAGGCCCAGCACGGACTCGCGCGCCAGCGACCCGGTCACGAGTACGCTCGCGGCGCCCTTGACGATCGGCGGCACGACCGTCTGCTTGACGTGACGGCGCCAGCCGGGCTTCGGGCCCGCGTCGTGGCTCTCGACCAGCAGGACGTACGGAACGCGCCGCGCGCGGCACCAGGCGATCGCCGCCTGCGAGGCGAAGGTGCTCCAGCCGGAGACGACGACGCACTCGGGCTTCGCCTCGCGCAGCGCCCGCCAGATCCCCGGCGTCACGGGGTAGTCGTGGCGGAGGAGCCCGTGCGCGCCCGGCACACTGAGGCCGTCGAGGAAGACCGCGCGGTGCAGCGGCTCGACCTTCCACGTGCGGCCGGCGACCGTGTGGGCGGCGTAGATCACGGTCAGGTCGATGTCCTCGTCCGCGCTCACGCGGTCGAGGAGCGGCGAGCGGTACGGCGTCGGCTCGGGCGAGACGAAGGCGACGCGCGTCACCGGACGCCCAGCTTCCAGGCCGCCTTGCGCACGTTCTCGCGCCAGCGAAGCGGAGCTCCGGGATTGCGGTGGAGCCGCCCGCGGCGCAGGACGTGACTCGCGTCGTGCAGGGTGTAGAGCCGGCTCTTGCCGCCGGCGAGCTCGAGGTTGCGGGCGGCCTCCTCGCCGTAGTACGCCTCCGCCTTGCCGCCGGCGACGTGCGCGTAGTCGTGCCGCTGGTGCGCGGCGACGACGTCGGCGGTCGCGTCGACGACGATCGCGTCCTGCCGGGCGCGCCAGACGAGCCAGTTGTCGAAGCAGGCCCGGCCGATCGCCAACGGCGGCACGTCGCGGTAGAGGCCGGAGGGGAACACGAAGTAGTCGAGCGCGGCCGCTCCGCGTCGCTCGCCGCGCGCGATCGCGTCGTCGCGGCCGCGGGGCTCGTCCACGTCGACGGTCTGGCCGACGATCAGGAAGCGCTCGGCCTGCTCGGCGACCCGGCGCGTGGCCGCGAGCAGGTCGTCGAAGAGGATGACGTCCGCGTTGACGAAGCAGCGAAGAGGCTGGCGCGCGGCCCGGTCGGCCGCGGCGAACGCGGCGTCGAGCCGGGGCGTCCCGAGCTCGGTGCGGGCGAGGTCGGGGAGATGCTCGGCGCCGGCCTCGCGGGCGGCCTCGGCGGCGCCGTCCTCGTCGCCGAGCAGCAGCACCTGCACGTCGTCCCCCAGCCGGGTCCAGCTCGCGAGTGCGCGGCGCTGGATCTCGCCGATCGCGCCCAGAAAGGGCTTGGGCACGGAGAAGATCGTCAGCACCGGCGCAGCGTAGCCCGCTTCCCGCGACAGGCCCGGACGGGAGCTGGATCGGCCTGAGGGAGGCCTGCGCGCTGAATCGTCACGAAGTTGTCACGCTCGCGTGCGTACCGGCGTGGTATTTCCCATCCCTAACCCACCACCCACCCGGGGAGAGACTGCCTGCGTTCACCCGGAGGCGCGAGCCTCAGTGCTCGGCCGGGCTCGAATAGAGCTCGACGTAGGCGTCGATCTGGCGCTCGAGCGAGAAGCGCTCCCGCGCATCCGCCGTGCCCGCCGCGCCCATCCGCTCCCGGAGCGCACGATCGCCGAGCAGCGACTCGATCGCCGCGGCGAGCGCCGCCGGGTCGGCCGGCTCCACGAGCACGCCGGTCTCGTCCCGCACCTGCTCGGGGATGCCGCCGACGCGGCTGGCAACGACCGGCGTTCCGCAGGCGAGCGCCTCGAGAACACCGCTCGGGAACGTGTCCGCGCGGGACGGGTGGACGTAGACGTCCGCCGCCCGCAGCCAGCCCGCCACGTCGTCCGGGGGCACCGTGCCGACGGCTCGCACCGTCGCCTGCCCGACCTGCTCCTCCCCGGGAACCGTGTCCCCGAGCGCGACGGCCTGAACGGGCGCGTCGAGCCGGCCGAGCGCCCCCTCGAGCGTCGGGAAGTCCTTGAACTCGTTCTCGCGGCCACCCTGCGCCGAGAAGACGACGAGCGGCACATCCCCGGGGACACCGAGCTCCTTGCGCGCCTGTGCCCGGTCTCCCGGCGAGAACACGCCGAGGTCGACGCCGTTCGGGATCACCACCCGTCGCACCGCGGCCGGGGCGAGCACGGACCGTTCGACCATGTCCATCAGCCAGCGCGACGGCGTCACCACCGTCAGCTCGACACCCGCGTAGATCGACCGCTTGCGCGCGAGGTTGAAGGCCGTGCCGTCGCGGAGCAGCGCAGGATAGGTGTCCAGGTGGGGACAGTTGCCGCAGCCGCGGAGCCAGCCGTCCGAGTCGAACGGGTGCGCGCAGTGGCCGGTGAAGAGCCAGGCGTCGTGCAGCGTCGCGACGAGCGGGGCGCGCTCGGCCAGCCTGGGCAGCACGCGGAGGTCGAAGTAGCCGCCGTGCAGGTTGTGCATGTGCACGAGCTCGGGCGGCCGCGGCGGCAGCTCCAGCACGCGGCGCGACGCGGGAAAGCGGAAGTCCTCGCGGCCGCGGGCGGCGTCGATCAGGACGCCCGGATCGGTGAGAGCCCGGCGCCTCCGGGAGCCGGCCCCGCCGATCTCGAGCACCCCCTCCTCGGACGTGCGCCGGTAGCCGACCGCGAGCCACGCATCGTGTCCCCTTGCCCGCAGCGCCCGGTGCAGCGACAGCGCCACCGCCTCGGCGCCACCGCCGCGATCGGCCGTCGAGATCTGGAGGACGTTCATCCGCGCATCCAGCCGACGAGCCGCCGGACCGATTCCCGCATCCGCCCGTGGCGCACGGCGCGCGCGAGCAGGAGCAGTTGCGCCTGCCGGGCGAGCGCCTGCCGCGAGGGTGCGCCGGCACCCGCGGCGGCCGTGTCCAGCAACGACTCGGCTTCCCGGTCGCGCCCCACACGCTGCAGCGTCGCCGCCCACTGCACGGCGTCCGACACGACCTGCCGTTCGACCTCCGAGCGCGAGACGCCCAGCCGCTCGGCGACCGCCTCGTCCAATCTCTCGACCCCGTCGAGCGGGTCCGGCCGCCCGGCCCGGCGCTCTCGCGCGGCCGCGCGCACGCACAGCGAGCCGAGCGCCTGCCGCTCGAGCTTCGTGACCGAGAACTGGCCTGGATGGAACCGGTAGCGGATCACGGGCTCTTCCAGCGCCGCGATCCCGGAGCGCTCGTCGAAGCGGAGCCAGAGGTCGTAGTCCTCGGACTGGTCGAGCCGGTAGCCGCCGAGCGCGCGGAACGCCTCGCTGCGCATCGCCACAGTCGCGTGGACGAGCTCGTTGCGCCGCGTCAGGTCGGGCGCGACCCGGCCCGGCTCGCGGTCGAACTCCCGGCCCGATTCGTCGACGAGGACGATGCCGCCGCCGAGCAGCGCGACGTCCGTGCGTGCGTCGAGATAGGCGAGCTGGCGCTCCAGCCGGTACGGGAGGGCCACGTCGTCGGCGTCCATTCGCGCGATGACCGGCGCCTCGGCGAGGGCGCAACCCGCGTTGAGCGCGACCGTGAGCCCGCCGGGCGCCTGCGTCCGCACGCGAACGCGCTCGTCGCGACGCGCGAGCCCGGCGAGCAATCCGGGCGTCCCGTCGGTCGAGCCGTCGTCGACGACGATCAGCTCGAGATCGGAGAGCGTCTGGCCGAGGACGCTCTCGACCGCCTCGGTGAGGAACCGCTCCCCGTCCCGGACCGGCATGACCACGCTGACCTTCACGGCTCGACCAGGCTCCCGAACAGCTCGCGGTGCCGCGCCACCCAGGGCGCGAAGTCGAAGCGCTTCGCCCGGGCGCGAGCTTCGATCCGGAAGTCGTCGAGCCGTGCGAGGACATGCTCGACGCCGGCGGCCAGAAGATCAGGCGCAGGCGGCACGTCCTGCTCCCAGCTCGTGTCCGAGCCCACGCCGACACCGGCGTCCCCGACCAGCTCGGGCGTGCCGCCGCTCGCCGAGTGGACCACCGGGAGCCCGCAGGCGAGCGCCTCGAGCACGACGTTCGGGCACGGATCGTTCACCTTCGGGTGCAGGAGCACGTGTGCGCGCCGGTAGACGGACGGCGCGTCGCGCTGGGCGTAGCGGCCCGTGAACAGGACGCGGTCGGCGACGCCGAGCTGCTCGGCGAGCGCGAGGCCGTCCTCGATGAGCGCGCCCGTCACGAGCAGCCGCACCCCCGGCAGGAGGGCGAGCGTACGCAGTGCCGTCCCGAGCCGGTAGGGCTGCGTCTGGTCGCCGGCGAGCAGGAGGACGCGTCCGCCCGCGGGCGGCTCCCCGGCCGGCGTGAACTCGTTCGTGTCGACGGCGTTGTGGAGCACCTCGCACGCGCCGGGCGGCTCGCCGAGGAACCGGTCGGCCGCCATCTTGCAGAACTCGCTCTGGTAGAGGACGTGGTCCGCTGCGGCGAGAACGTCACGGAGCCTCGCGTTCAGCTCGTCGGTGCGCTCGCCCGCCCAGCCGGGATACGCGACCCCGTTCTGGTTGACGACGATCGGCGCGCCACGTCGCTTCGCGAGCCGGATCACGGCGCGCTCGTCGGCCGGGAGCGAGCTCGAGCCGAGGTAGAGCAGGTTGAAGTCGCGCGGTCGGTTCGGGAACACCGTCTGCAGCCGCTGGAACTTGACCATCCCTCCCTCGACCGGATCGCCCGGCGCGGGCAGCCGGCGATGGCCGTAGAAGACGGCGANNGGCCACGAAGCCGCGGAACAGGTCGTGCCAGCGCGGGCGCAGCGCGTCCCACGAGCAGGCGTCCGCGGTCTCGCGGGCGGCCGCGAGCACCGGCTCGAGCTCGGCCGCCGGGGCGCGCGCGACGTGAGCCACCGCGGCAGCGAGCGCTTCCGCGTCCTCCACCTCGCAGAGCCAGCCGTTTCCGCCGTTCCGGACGAGGTCGGCGGCCTGGCCGACCCGCGTGGTGACGAGCGGCACCTCGCTCGCCATCGACTCGAGCACCGCCTTCGGCCCGCCCTCGTCGCGCGAGGTGACGAGGCAGACGTCGACCGCGCGGTAGGCGCGCGCGACGGCGTCGAGGTCGGGCAGCAGCACGTGGCGATACTCGACGCCGAGCCGCTCGAGGCCCGTGGCCACGTAGCCGCGCGCCGGCCCGGTCAGCAGGACGGCGAGCTCCGGCACCTCACGGGCGAGGCGTCCGGCGACGTCGAGCAGCACGTCCGGCCCCTTGATCAGCTTGGGCTCGAGCCCGTCGCTCCAGCCGACGCCGTCCTTCTGGAACGAGCCGACGACGAAGGCCGACTCCGGCAGGCCGAGCTCGCGCCTGGCCCCGGCCCGTGACACCGCGTCGCGTGGCCGGAAGCGAGCGGTGTCGACACCGATCGGGATCAGGAACACCTTCTCGGCCGCGATGCCGGTCCCGAGCACGAGCTCCTCCATGGCCTTGTTCGAGACCTGCACACGGTCGAGCTCCTTGTGCCGGCGCCGGACGGTCTCGTAGCACGTGTCGAAGTCGGGCATGCCCGGAGTGCCGGGCCGTCCGTGCAGATAGGCGACGCCGAGCCTGTTTCCGGCGCGCACGAACGGCTGCCCGATCAGCGTGAACTGGCTCGTGTGGAAGACGCACTGGTTGCGGACGCGGGCGATCCAGCGCTCCGGCCCGACACGGATCCCGAGGCTGCGGGCCAGGCGCGCGACCTCCGAGGCGTCGTCGGCGATCGCCCAGTGGTTGCCGTCACCAGCCACGAACAGCCGCGAGTGCGGAGGCCAGGACTGCGTGCGCCAGCCGATCGCGAGCCGCCGGAGCGGCGCGCCGACGCGCCGGACGTGGGTGGTCGAAAGCACGGTCGAATAGTGTCGCGTGTCCGTTAAGAAACGGGACAGGTCACGGCGAACGCGTGAGCTCGCGGTAGCGGCGGATCCAGTCCTCGTTGATCGCGTCGGCCTGCTGCTCCGTGGCCGGCGTGACGGCGAAGCCCGCCGGGACGTCGATGCCGACGAAGGCCAGGACGCGGCGAGCCGTTCCCGACGGATCGGCGGCCAGCCCCTCGTAGGTCAGCCGCAGCGGCTCGATCCCGTCCGCCTCGAACCAGCGGCGCCACGCCTCCGTGTGCTCGTCGATGCGCCGCAGCCGGGTCGCGATCCCGTCGATGTCGAAGGCCGGCTCGCCGGTCACGGGCCGGCCGTCGGTCCACTTCCCGCTGCCCATCGCCTTCCACCAGGACACTCCCTGCGCCAGCGTGTCCTCGCGGGTGATCCAGATGAAGCTCGGCGCCGGAAAGACGGCCTCGATCACCTCGCGGTCGGTGGCGCCGCCCAGCCCGCGGCGCAGCCGCAGCAGGTGCAGGAACACCTCGACCTGGTCCCAGTGGAGCTTGATCCCGAGCGTCCCGGTGCCGCGCGCGTGCTCCGTGCAGCCGACGAGATAGTCGTCGAAGCCCCGGCGGGTGAGCCCCGGCACGACGTCGCGGCGGAAGAACTCCCCGAAGTACTCCCCCGCGCGCCCGACGAGGCCGGTGTCGGCGAGCAGGTTGCCGAGCATCGTCGAGCCGGTGCGCGGCGTCGAGCAGACGAAGAAGGTGCGCTCCACCCCGGCGGCCTCGAGCCGCCCGCGCAGCGTCGAGACGTGCGCGGCGAGCCGGACGAGTGACGCCGCACGTCGCACGCCCGGATTCTAGGCTGCGGTCTCATGGCCCGCCTCCGCCGATCGCCGCGTCCCGCCACCCCGGCCGTGGGGCGGATCGCCTTCAACATGCATCCGCTCGAGCACGCCTGGGGCGGAGGCAACTGGTGGCTGGCCCAGACGGTGCGTCATCTGCGCTCGACCGGCTACGACGTGCGCTTCGACCTCGACGGCGCGGCCGACTGCATCGTCGTCGTCGATCCGCGGGTCGGAGGCAACGTCGGCTTCGGCGCCGACGAGATCGGGGCCTACCGGGAGCGTCACCCGGAGGTGCGCTGCCTCCACCGGATCAACGAGTGCGACCTGCGCAAGGGAACGAACGAGATCGACGCGTTGCTGGCCCGGATGAACCGGGTCGCCGACAGGACAGTCTTCATCTCCGACTGGCTCCGCGACTACCACGCGAAGCGCTGGTTCGACCCGTCGCGACCGCATTCCGTGATCCACAACGGGGCCGATCCGGCGATCTTCCATCCCGTCGGGAGCGAGCAGCTCGAGCCCGGCGGCACGATGCGCCTCGTCACGCACCACTGGTCCGACAATCCGATGAAGGGGTTCGACGTCTACCAGGAGGTCGACCGGCTGATCGCAGCGGGCGAGCTCCCGGGCGTAGAGCTGTGGGTGATCGGGCGCTGGCCGGGTGCCTGCGACTGGAAGGCAGCGCGAACGTTCCCACCGGCCACCGGGCCGGAGCTCGGCGCGCTGCTCCGCCGGGGACATGTCTACCTCACCGCATCCCGCTGGGAGCCGGGCGGGATGCACCACGTCGAGGGCGCCCAGTGCGGCCTGCCCGTCCTCTACCACGAGGACGGCGGCGGCATCGTCGAGATGGCGAGCCGGTACGGAATCGGCTACCGCGACGACGTTGCCGGCGCGATCGGCGCGATGCGCGAGCGCTACGGCGAGCTGCGCGAGCGCGTGCTCGAGCAGGCGCCGTCCGGCGACGCGATGTGCGCGGCCTACCGGAAGCTGATCCAGGGCCTGCTCGTCTAGGGCGATCGGGCGTGGAGCCGGCCTTCCCGTAGGAGCCGGCGCGCGACCCGCACGGCCCGCCTGCCCGTGGCGGCCGTGGTGCTCGGCAGCTCGTAGACGAGCCGATCGGCGGGGCGGAACAGCCGTCCGACCGTGACCTCGCGCTCGAAGCCCCGCTTCTCCCTGAGGAGGGCGGCATCGGGGCTCGTGTTCGCCCGAAACGGCTCGTATGCAGGCGGAAGCTCCGGATAGTGGTCGACGACGACATCGGGGAGCCTCGTTGAGAGCAGGCCCCGCTCACCGAGCGAGAGGAAGAGGTCGACGTGCTCGCCGGCGACCTTGAACCGCGCGTCCCACGGATCGGGCCCCAGCGCCTCGGTCCGGGCGAGGAAGAACTGGTGGACGATGTCGAAGACGGGCAGACCGTCGACCGTGCCTCTCGTCGCTCCCGGGCGATGGACGAGCACACCGTCGGTGATCTCGAGCGTGCCCTCGTACCGCCGGTAGCCTCGCCGGATCGATCTCCACGGCTCGTGGTCCATCCACAGGCAGGAGACGACGTCGAACCGGGTGGTCAGCAGGGTGTGGAGCATCTTGGCCAGATCGGTCCTGCGCCCGAAGACCATGTCGTCGTCGCAGACGAGCACGTACTCGGTCTCGACCTGGCGAAGCCCGAAGTTGCGCCCGGCGGACACCCCCAGGGAGTTGAACGGGAGCGGCCAGTAGCGCGTGATGCCCTGCGGGACCGGCTCGAGCGGCTTCTCCGAGTCGTCGACGACGACGACGGCGATGCTCGGATAGAAGCGCCGGATCGAGGCGACGAGCCGGCGCAGGGCGTCCGGCCGCTGGAAGGTCTTGACGAGCACGGTGACGTCCTGCTCCACGTTCATGCCGTTGATCCTGACGCATGTCCACTAGGGTTCTGACCATGCATCGATCGGGCACAGCCATCGTCACGAGGGCGCCGGCGCGGCTGAGGCCCCAGGCGACCCAGCTCCACCGGAAGGGCGTCGTCGCCACCTACAAGCTGCACGACCGCATCTTCTCGAACCGCCACGCGCGCAGCCTGTACACCGCGAACCGGCCGTCCCTGGACACAGTGCAGCAGCGGATCGTGCAGGAGCTCGACACCGACGGCTATGCGCTCGCCGACGCGCGTGAGCTCCTCTCCGAGGAGGCCTGGGAGCGGATCGCCGCCTCTGCGGCGTCGTTCGTGGCCGAGACCGAGGCCGGCCTGGCGCGCGAGTCCGAGGGCGGCGGCGGCGAGCTCCGGCGGCGCGCCGGCAAGGAGTTCCTCGTCCGCAAGTACGACGAGTCCGGCGTCGTCACGCTGGACGACCCCTGGCTCGACGCGTGCATCTCCCGGCGGGTGATCGACATCGCGAGCTCGTACCTCCAGCTGTGGCCGAAGCTCGAGCACCTCGACATGTGGTACTCGCTCCCCGTCGGCTCGGGCGGCGAGCGGCGCGCCTCGCAGCTCTGGCACCGCGACTACGACGACAGGCACCTGCTCAAGGCGTTCCTCTACCTGGCCGACGTGGACGCCGAGTCGGGCCCGTTCGAGTTCGTCCCCGGCAGCCACCCGGGAGGACGGCACGCCGGGATCCATCCGTGGGCACCGATGGCGATCGGCCGCATCTCCGAGGCCGAGCTCGCGAAGTACGTGCCCGCCGACGAGGTCCGGACGTTCACCGCGCCGAAGGGGACGATCATCTTCTGCAACACGAGCGGCCTGCACCGGGGCGGGTTCGCCGAGGCGAAGCCGCGGGTGCTGTCGACGGTCACCTACTGCTCGCCGGCCTCGCTCCACGCGCTCACGCGGCGCAACTACTCGCTGCCGCGCGGCACCGACACGAGCTCGCTCGACCCGGTCGTCCGCTACGCGCTGAGCTAGGCACCGGGTCACCCGCCCTCGAGCTGCCGCACGCCGTCCACGGCCTCGACGCGGTCGCTCGTCTCGGTCTCGCGGAGCAGCACGTCGTTCGGCCGGACGGCCGGCTTCCGGGTCTCGTGCCACAGGTGGAGCAGCGTCCCCTGCGGGCCCGGCCAGCCGCAGCGCAGGCCGGCGCGGCGGAGCCTGATCGCCATGTCGACGTCCTCGCCGCCCCAGCCGGCGAAGCGCGCGTCGTAGCCGTTCACGCGCTCGAAGTCGGCCCGCGCGACCCCGAGCAGGAAGCCGTACCCGTCGGCGTGCGGGACGAACTCGGGCAATCGCTCCCGGCCCGGGAGGCGCCGGTCGCGCGGAGTCAGTGCGAGGAGCGGCGCCGACTGGCCTCCGTGGAGAGCCCAGTGCGGGAACGACCAGCGCTGGATCGGGACTCGGTCGGCGAGCACGCGCTCCGTCAGCTCCGGCCCGAGCAGGAGCCGCTTTCCGGCGACGAACCAGCCCGGCACCGCGGCGCGGCGCAGCGCGCGAACGAAGTGGCGGCGCGGCACCGTGTCCCCGTCGACGAAGACGAGGAAGTCGCCGCCCGCGGCGCGCGCGCCGAGGTTCCGCGCGCGGGCAAGGCGGTACCCCTCGTCCTCCTGGCGGACATGCTCGAGCCGCAGCCGGCCCCGCCAGTTCTGGACCACTGACGCCGTGTGCGGCCCGGAGCCGTCGTCGGCGACCACGACGTCGAAGTCGGCGTCGGACTGGTCGGCCAGCCCGCGCAGCACCGCGTCGAGCGCCTCCGGCCACTCGTAGGTGGCCACGACGACACTCGGCTTCACGCAGGCACCGGCGCGAGGAACGGCCGGGCGTCCTTCGTCACGAGCGGCCCGCGCCGGTACTTCTCGAGCTTCCACGACTCGCCCTGCGGCTCCGTGCGCGTGCGCAGCACACGGGCGACCCGGCCGACGAGGTCCCGGCGATAGGTGTTCGACTCGCCGATGTTCAGGCGCACGTGCTCGCCGCCCGCCGGATCGAGGCTCGACCGCTGCAGGAAGCATGCGTGCAGGCAGCGGAACGGGTTCTCGTCCCAGCCGCGCTCGTCGGCGAGGCTGAGCACCGACTCCCAGCTCCAGCCGTCCCGGAAGACCGGCTCGCCCTCGTGGAGCCGCTCGCGGTAGACGCGGTCCCAGCTCTCGAGGGCGGCGAAGTTGAACAGCTTCGGCCCCGAGCGCGCCGGCGGCGAGAGGTAGCCGGTCGCCGTCATCGCCTCGGGGTCGAGCGCGACGCAGTGGAGCATCGCCGGGAACAGCCGGAAGTGCTCGTCGTAGCGGCCGTCCTCGAGCTCTGCACGCAGGCGTCGCAGGCCGCCGGGATCGAAGATCTCGTCGCCGTCCGGGCTCAGCACCCACGTGTCGGTGCCGACGTATGGGAGCACGAGGTCGTGCGAGCGCGCCGCGTGCGAGATCCGGACCGCGTCGACGTTGTCGAGCTCACCCGCGAGGCCGGACACGATCTCCCACGTGCGGTCGGACGAAGCGTGGTCGGCGACGTGGATCCGGTCGCAGAACTCGGCGACGTTTCGGATGACCCGCTCCGCGTAGACGTCCTCGTCGTGGAGGAGGACGATCCCGACTACACGCACACTTGTGGGTCGGCGCGGCTCACGGACCGATGGGGATGGCGAACAGCCGTCGCGCGGAGATGCCGCCGAGCAGGTCCTCCCCCTGCTTGCGGGCCCGGACGAAGATCGCCACGCTCCTCTGGTGCGCGTTGAGCGGGAAGCCGGCGAGCGTGCTGAAGGTCAGGCTCACGAACCCGTTCGGCCCGGTCGGTTGCTCCGCGACATTCGACAGCTGGCCGAACGGTACGGCGGTCGCGTAGACGAGAGCGCCCTCCACGGGCTGCTCGCAGGTGTCGGACACGCGATAGCGCACGACGATCTGCTGCCCCGACCCCTTGCCGAGCGCCGGCTGGACGATCTGCCGGTCGATGACGAGGCGTGCCGGAGACGTGACCGAAGCCACCTGGACCGTGCCCTTGCCCGCCGGACAACCGGCAGCCGTCGGAGGAGGCGGGGGCGGCGAGGTCGGGGGCGGTGTCGGCGAGCCGCCCGGGACGACGGGGGTCTGAGCCGAGTTCACCTGCGTGGTGCCGGACGGATCTGTCGCGGACACGCTGAATCGGAGCGTGGAGCCCATGTCCGCAGCGGCGACGACGTAGGTCGTCCCCGTCGCACCGGACGTCTGGCAGTTGCTCCCGGTGGTGTCGCAGCGCAGCCAGTTGTACGAGAAGTCCGTGAGATATTGGCTCGTCCAGGTTCCCTTGCTCCCGGTCAACGTCTGACCGACCTGCGCGGTTCCGGAGACCGTGGGCAGACCCGTGTTCGTCGGGCCCGAGCCCGTGCCCGTGACCACGGAGGTCGCGTTCGACGAGGCCGTCGTCTTGCCGTCGCTGTTCGTCGCCTTGATCTGGAGGCGGATCGTGTAGCCGACGTCGGCGGCGACGAGCGTATACCTCTCGGTCGCATGGTCGATGATCCCGTTACAGTTCCCCGAGCCCTGCCCGCCGTCCGGAGGGCAGCGGCGCCAGTTGAAGATGTAGGTGATCGGCTGCGCACCCGTCCAGGTGCCCGTCGTGCCGACCAGGGTGTCGCCTTCCGCGGTCGAGCCCGAGATCGTCGGCTCCGACGTGTTCACCGGCCCCGACTGCGTCCGGGCCGACCCGAGGGTCGGCGCGACCAGGGCAACCGTGATCGCCACGAGTGCGGCCAGAGGCAGGCCGAACCAGACGACCCGGCTCGAGCGGGCGCGGTTGAACTGTGCCGTCATCGTGAACCTCCTGGGCTTCGAGTTGCGACCCGAGCGGCGGCCCGGGCAGGCGGCCGAGATCGCCGCGACCTGACTGTGAGCAAGAGCGAACGATTCATCGGAATGTGTCGCCAGAAACAACGTTGGGACAGGACGGGCCTGGCGAGGGTAGCAAAGCGCTGCAAATGGAGATATTCAGGCTGTGTTAACCCCGCTCGGCGAACGTCCAGAGGCGATTGGACGCGAACGTGGCGATCGTCACAGGAGGGATGGCCGCCAGATAGGCCCAGACCCTGCCCGTGCCGGCGACACGCACGAAGAGCAGGACGAGCAGGCTCGTCGAGCCCGCGCCGGCTGCCTGGACGACGACGTAGACGACCCGTGCCCGCGTCGAGTCCGAGGCGGCGAACGTCCAGCGCCGGTTGAGCACGTACCCGCTCAGGGAGCCGACGGCGAAGGCGAGCGGCGCCGCGGCCAGGTACGGCGTTCCGACCTCGAGCAGGCCGCGGTAGACGACGAAGCTGAGCGTCGTGTTGAAGAGCCCGACGACCACGTAGCGGCCGAACTGACGGGACGGATGGTGCCGCTTCCGCAGGTGCTCGGCGAGACGTGCCCGCGCCGCTCCGGCAAGCCGGTCAGCGATCGTGGGCCCGCTCGCGCACTCGGGGGTTGGCCACGACTGCCCGCGGCGGCGGTTCGGGAGGCTCGGGGAAGTTCTCGAGCTCGCTGATCACGTAGAGCGGCCGCCGCTTCACCTCGGCGTGGATGTCGCCGATGTACTCGCCGATCACGCCGAGAACGATCAGCTGAATGCCGCCGATGAACGTCGTCACGACGACGAGGGACGTCCACCCCGGCACGTTGTAGAAGCCCGTGAGCTTCACGATCAGGCTCCAGATCCCGAGCGCGAAGCTCACGAAGGAGACGAAGAACCCGAGGCTGAGCGCGGCTCGCAGCGGTGCGGACGAGAAGCTGATCACACCGGTCGCGGCGAAGCGGAGCATCTTCCGGAGCGGGTACTTCGTCTCGCCGGCGAAGCGCTCGTGCCGCCGGTAGAGGACGCCTGTCTGCCTGAGCCCGATCCAGCTGAACATGCCGCGAACGAAGCGATTGCTCTCGCGCATCCGGGCGAACACGTCGAGCACGCGTCGATCCACGAGCCGGAAGTCGCCGACGTCGACGGGAACCTTGACCTCGGAGATCCGGTTGAAGGCGCGATAGAAGGCCGCCGCCGTGGCCCGCTTGAAGCGCATCTCGCCCTCGCGGATGTCGCGAACCGCGTAGACGACGTCGTACCCCTCGCGCCAGCGCGCGGCCAGCTCGAGGATCACCTCCGGCGGGTCCTGCAGGTCGGCATCCAGCACGACCACCGCGTCCCCGGACGAGTAGTCGACGCCGGCGGTCAGCGCGGTCTGGTGACCGAAGTTCCGCGAGAGCCTGACCACGCGGAACCGCGGGTCGGTCCGCGCCACGACGAGCATCAGCTCGTACGTGCGATCCCCGCTCCCGTCGTCGACGAGAATGGCCTCCGAGTCGCCGTCCAGGGTGTCCATGACCTCGCCGAGGCGGGCGGCCAGCTCCTCGATCACCGCCTCCTCGTTGTGTGCAGGAACTACGACTGAGTACGTCGGCACGAGATCGTCAACCCTTCTCCACGCTGGCCCGGCTTTGCAGCTTACGACGAGTGAGGGTGATTCCGGCCATCGCGAGGAGCCCGAAGAAGATCGTCGCCCAGGTCAGGCCGGTCAGCGCAGCGCGGCTGGTCGGCTCGTAGCTGATTCGCGCCGAGTCGACGTTCGGTGGCAGATCGAACCCAGTGAACCCACCGAAGAGCCGGTAACCGCTGACGGTCCGGCCGTTCGAGAGGCTCGCCTCCCAGCCGGGCCTGTAGAGCTGCGAGATCATCAGAACGCGCGGCCTCGCCACGCTGGCCAGCTCGACCGAGAGGTCAGTGCCGTCCCAGCTCTCACGCCGCACCCCTCCCGACAGGCGCAGGCTCGCGACGGACGCGAAGTCGGCGCAGAGCAGTCCCGCAGTCGAGCACCCGTTCCGCCGCGGCAACAGCCCGATCTGCCTCGCCTGCGGCTCGAGGACGACGGTGTCCGGCCAGGCTCCCGGATTCCGGTAGGCGATGATCGTCGCGCTCGGTCGCTCGAGGTGGAAGGTCGCGATGCGGGTCAACGACGGCGCGACGTGGTCCGCCGGGCCGGCGAGCACGTACCCGATATTGAGCGCGTCGAGCGTCAACGCCGAGCGCGAGACCCGCGCGTCACCCCGGATCTCTCCTCGGAGATACACACGAGCCGGAGCGATCTCGTGCATGTCGACGCCCTTGAACAACCCGTTCACGAGCCGCAGGCCGTGCAGCGACCAGCCCTCGAACTTGTAGTCCGCCGCCTTTCGGAAGAGGCGCGCGTCGGCACCCGGCGCGAGGTAGATGCGCGTCCCGCTGATCCCCGGCTGTCGCTCGAAGAACCGGTAGATCGGCTGGTTCTCGAGCGCCAGCTCGAGCGAGTGACTGGACGGGTCGCCCCTGAGATACGTCGCCGCCTGGCTCACGCCGGTGCGGTAGAAGGGGTAGTAGCCCGCGGCCAGCACGACGATCTGGAGGAGCGCAACCGCCGCGAGCGCTCGACGCCAGCCGGGAAAGCGCTTCCACAGCGCTTGCAGCGTCAATCCGGCCAGGAAGATCGCGAAGATCGTGAAGGGGGCCGCCGAGGCGTAGTTCGTGGAACGGAAGGCGGTCCAGTGGAGGGGAACGAACCAGAAGGCGAACGACACCACGACTCCCGCTCGCAGGCCGCTCACGTAGCGGTGCCGCAACGGATAGACCAGGCCGAGCGCGGTGAGCAGGATGAACGGGCCCCCGATGGCGAGCGCTCGCGTGGCGTTGCCGTCGTGGAACGGCGACGTGATCGGATACATGATCAGACGCCAGAAGTTCATCGCGACGGTCTCCTGGTTGTTCCGGCCCTGGGCTGCACGGGAGGTCTCGAGAGCGATGTCGAAGATGTGACTCGCGGCGGCCAGCGCGAAGACCCCCACGCTCAGCGCCAGCCATCGCCAGAGCCTCTGGACGAGACGGAACTGTCCTGCGAGGAAGGCGAGGTACGGGAGTGCGTAGTCCGGCAGCCAGCCCACGTGGCCGTCGAGGACCATGAACGCGGCGCAGAGGCCGGTTCCGATCGCGTAGGTCGCGCGTGCGGAGCGACTCGCCGCGTCCGAGAGCTCGAGCAGGAGGAGAAGGAGAAGCGGCCCGAGAGTCCAGTCGACCAGGTTCACGGGCCAGAAGTTCGTCAGGTAGACGAGCATCATCGACGAGAGCGCGTACGTGAGGACGCAGAGCCCTGCGATCGACCGCCGGATTCCGAAGTGGCGCGCCACGGCCCAGACGGAGAGGATCCCGATCCAGACCTGCAGCTGATAGAGCGCCCCGATCGCGGCGCCGAGCGGAAGCAGCTCGACCAGGAGGACGAAGGGATGGAAGACCAGGGTCTGGCTGCGCGGCTCCGGTACGCCGAAGGCGACCCACGGATCCCAGAACGAGTACCGGCCGGAGAAGATCTCCCTGCTCTGAAAGACCGTCGAGACGATCTCCTTCGAGAGGTTCTCGTCGTCGGGCGGTAGCACCAGCCAGGTGGGGATCAGGACGACGAAGCCGAAGCCGAACAGCAGGAGCGCCGTCACCGACCGGCGCGAGACGAACCGGCTCAGACCATCCATCCGTACGCGCCGAGGTCGACGCCGATCAGCTCCGCGGTGCGCCGGTTGCTCTCCACGTAGCGGTCGCCCACCGTCTCCGCCACGGCTCGGCGGAGCTTCTCCTCCTCCGAGGCCACGGTCTGACGCGGCGCCAGGCTCAGCCGGTCGATCCGCTTCCCGAGCTTCCAGAAGGCGGGAGACGCGAGCGGCGGCGCGGGATTCAGGTCGGAGCGGACGCCGAGCCCGTTGAGCCAGCGGCGCACCGCGATCGCCGTCGCCGGCGGCCCCGGGTTCGTCTTCGCCTCGTACGGCAGCGCGTCGAGCTGCTCGTCGCTCAACGGCCGGCCGGCGAAGCGCGCGAGCTGCTCGACGAAGGAGCGAGGATCGGACCGGAACTGCTCGTAGGTGAGCGCGAGCACCGCGTCCGCACCGAACAGCCCCCGGTAGTAGCCCAGCAGGTGGTGGTACTCGAAGTGCCGGAGGTCGAACCAGGGCACGCGCATGCTCCTCGAGGTCGGCGGCAGCATGAACTTCCGCACCGGCAGCGCACCGCCCTCGCGGACGTATTGCTTGTAGGTCGAGACGATCATGCTCCGCTGCTCGCGGACGACGACGAGCACCCGCGCGTCCGGGAAGACCGCGGCCAGCCGGTCCGCGATCTCCTTGCTGTCGTAGCCGCCCGAGAACGGATTGCCCGAGAAGCGCTCGAACGAGACGACCGGAGAGAGCCCGTCGTCCTCGATCCGCCGGAGCAACGGATCGAACTCCGCACGGCTCTGCTCGGCGTCGAATTCGAACGGACGGGCGCCGACGAGCCGGCGCACCGGATGGTCCGGCGCCGTCTTGTCGACCCACCCGAAGCCGGTCTTCGGGTCGCTGAAGAACAGGAAGCGGAGCCAGCGGCTCGCGGTCTTGTGGTAGCCGATGTGGAGCAGGACCGGTCGCATCGCGCGGCTCCGGGTCAGCGCCGCTCGGACGTCCACTCGAGCAGCGGCCGCACGGCGCCGCGGAACTGCCCCGCAAAGCGACCCTTGGAGGTGTCGCCCTCGCCCGGGTCGTAGACGTGGAAGGCCACCGCCTCGGGGGCGCGCGCCTGGTGCACGAGCTTGTTGGTGCCGAGCGCCCCGACGCTCGAGATCCCCGGCTCGACGGTGTAGAAGCCCTCGTTGAGGAGGTTCCCTGGGATCCAGGCGGTGGCCACGTAGTCGCCGGGCACCGGCCGCCCGTTCCAGAGCGGACTCGTGTCGACGGTGTTGAAGGCGTTGTTGCCCTCCCGGTCGACGAGCTTGATCTTCGGGAAGACCGGGACGTCGTCGCGCAGGACCGTAAAGCTGATCTCGATCCCGACCGGTCGGCGGATGTCGACGCTGTCGGCGAGGTGCCCGTGCTCGTCGATCACGCGGACCTCGCGGATCCGCACGCGCTTGCCCCCCGGCGCGGAAGCGAGATCCGGCCACGAGCGCTGCGACCCGGCGCCGCCCTCGGCCTGCAGGTAGTGCGCGACGACCTGCTCGCTCGGCCCGTCCTGGACGATCCGGCCCTCGCGGAGCAGGATCGCGCGGTCGCAGAGCCGGGCCAGCACCTGCATCTGGTGTGAGACGAACAGCACGGTGCGGCCGTGGCTCGAAAGCTCCTCCATCCGCCCCAGGCAACGCCGCTGGAACTCCGCGTCGCCGACCGCCAAAACCTCGTCGACCAGCAGGATCTCCGGCTCGAGATGGGCGGCCACCGAGAAGGCGAGCCGGACGTACATACCGCTCGAGTAGCGCTTGACGGGCGTGTCGATGAACCTCTCGACGCCCGAGAACTCGATGATGTCGGACAGCTTGCCGTTGATCTCGCGCCGCGTCATCCCGAGGATGGCACCGTTCAGGTAGATGTTCTCGCGGCCCGTCAACTCGCCGTGGAAGCCTGTCCCGACCTCGAGCAGGCTGCCCACGCGCCCGCGGATGACTGCGCTGCCGCGGGTCGGCGTCGTGATCCGCGTCAGGATCTTGAGCAACGTCGACTTGCCCGCGCCGTTCGGGCCGATCACGCCGAGCACCTCGCCCTGCTCGACCGTGAACGAGACGTCGTCGAGCGCCCAGATCTCCTCTGCCGGGGGCCGGTGCTCCCTGCTCAGCAGCCGGTTCGCTCCGTGCGCGATCGCGTCGCGCAGCGTGTCGTAGCCCGCCTGGAGCTGGCCGAGCCGATAGCGCTTGGAGAGGCCTTCGACCTCGATCACGGTCGCCGCCATCTACATCATTCAGATCGTGTCGGCGAAGCGCGGCTCGGCGCGACGGAAGACGGCGAGCCCGACCGTCAGGAAGACGCCAGCCGCGACGATGCTGAGCAGGAGCTGGAGCGGCGTGGGCGGCGACGTGCCGAGGAGCGACCAGCGAAAGCCGGTGATGACTCCGCTCATCGGGTTGAGCGAGAGGATCAGGCGCTCCCAGGAGTGGTGCAGCGCCTTGATCGGATAGATCACGGGCGACAGGAACAGCCAGATCTGGATGATGAACGGGATCGCGTACGGGACGTCCCGGTAGCGGACGTTGATCACGGCGAAGACGAGGCCGACGCCGAGCGCGCTTGCCGCGGCGAGGATCATGAACAGGGGTGCGAGCAGGGCGTGGACGCCCGTCGAGAGGCTGTACCAGCCCATCAGGCCGCCGAGGACGGTCGATGCGAGCAGGAAGTCGACTGCCGGCACGGTGATCGCCGCGATCGGGAGCAGCACGCGCGGGAAATAGATCTTGGTCACGAGCGTCGAGTTCATCGCCAGACTGCCGCTGGCGGCGCCGAGCGCGGACGAGAAGTAGATCCACGGCAGGATGCCCGAGTACGAGAACACCGGGTACGGAAGGCCCTGCGAGGGAACATGCGCGAATGTGCCGAAGATGAACGTGAAGACGACCATCGTCATCACGGGCTGGATGATCGCCCAGGCCGCGCCGATCAACGACTGCTTGTAGCGGACCTTCAGGTCGCGCCAGGCGAAGGTCGCAGCAAGCTCGCGGTACTGCCAGAGCTCGCGGAAATCGAGGTGTGGGAGACGCGAAGCCGGGCGGATGACGGTGACGCGGGACGAGAGCTCGGGCACGTCGTCCTCGAACGCGAGGGCGTCCTCGCGTTCCTCGATCGTCGTCCCCCCGATCGTGCTCATCGCGTCGATGCTAGTCGATCACCTGGTTGGGGCAGTCGTTCGGTCACGGATGCAAACCCTCTGCTGACACGCCCTTAACGTCCCTCCGGCGCAGCTTCAGAGCCGCGGCGATCTTGTCCGCGTAGGCGGGGATTGCGAACTCGCGGTTGAAGCGCTCGCGTCCGGCTGCGGCCAGTCGCTCGCGCAGCGCGGGTTCGTCGCGGAGCCTGCGCAACGCGTCCGCGAGCGCGCCGGCGTCGCCCTCGGGCACGAGCACGCCGGCGTCGCCCATCGCGTCCGGAAGGCCGCCGCTCGCCGAGGCCACGACCGGGACGCCCAGCGCAAGGCCGTCCAGCAGCGTGCCGCCGAGCTGCTCTTTCCAGCGCGGCGTCGTCAGCGAGGGGACCGCGAGGCAGTCGAGCGCCGCGTAGAAGCGCCAGAGCTCGTCCTTCGGCAGCAGGCCCGCGTAGTGGCAGCGGCCTGGCAGCGCCGCCTGCAGCGCCTCGACGTCAGGCCCGTCGCCCGCGATCGCGAGCTTGAGCTCGCCCGGCAGGCGCGCGAGCGCCGCGACGAGTACCCGCCAGCCCTTCTCCTCGACGATCCTTCCGGCGAAGCCGACGACGAAGTCCGTGTCCGCGAACGGCAACGCGCGCGGCTCGACCTGCGACGGCGGCTCGAGCCCGCCGGCCACGAGCGAAGAGGCGGGCACCGAGTCCGGCATGCCGGCCGCTCGGATGCCCTCGATCGAGGGCCCGGCGACGGCGAGCAGGTGATCGAGCCGGGGCCAGAGCGCGCGGCGGACGAGGCGCTCGACGTGCCGCGGCGGCGGGAAGATGTTCTCGCAGACGGCCGTGGCGATCCGGGGCCGGCGCCGGAGGCGGTACAGGGCCAGGATCTCGAGGCCGAACGGGTCGATCGGCTCCTCCTGCACCCAGATCGCATCGGGCGCGAGATCGTGGAGCTGCCGGGCCAGCCATGCGATGCGCTCCCGCCGCGAGCCGTCCGGCATGCGGCGCACCTCGACCGGCCCACCGTCGGCCTCGGCCGTGCCGTGAGCCTCGTGCACGCTCGGGAGTGCGGGCGCCGGCGCCGCGAGCGCTACGGCCCGCACCTGGTAGCGCGCGACGATCTGCTCCAGCGCCTGCCAGTGAACGGGGTAGAACGCCAGCTTGCTGTAGAGGACGAGCGTCTCTTCGGCCGGCGTCATCTCGCGGCGCGAACGCCGAGGGCGGAGACGATCGCAGCGACGATCCGCTCGACGGCCCGGCCGTCCACCTCGCCGACCGCGTCGAGAGACACGCGCCGCCGCTCCGCCGCCTGCTCGCCCGGATGCGCGAGCGCGCGCTCGATCGCCGCGACGAGCCCGTCGAAGTCGTCGGCACGGTAGATCGCCTCCGAGTTGATCAGCTCGCGGTAATGCTCCCCGCCGAGATTGAGATCGGCCCAGTGCTCGCCGGGCGGCGCGCCCTCGTCGAAGGTGATGCACACCGAGGGACGGTCGTTGACGACGCCGTCGAGGACGATCGTGCCGCCGTTCGCGACCACGCAGCCGACGTGCTGGAGGAGCGTTGCGAGATCGGCGAAGTCCGTGTAGCTCGCCTGCTGCACCGCGGCTCCCGGGCGGTCGAGCGCGGCCCCGAAGCGCTCCGGGACCTCGTTGTCGCGCGGGTGCGGACGGAAGAGGAGCTGGAAGCGCTCGTGCGCGCCGCTGTCCGTCCACCAGCCGACGAGACGGCGGACGAGGTTGCCCTCGTAGGGCTGGTTCGTGGGCGTGTTCCCGGCGTAGAGGACGACCGGCTTCGAAGGGTCGAGGCCCAGCCGCCCCAGCAGCGCCTCGTACTCGGCGCGGGAGTGTCGCCGGTGGTAGACGTCCGTCTGCGGCCACCCGGTGACGACGACTCGCTCGGGGCCGATCCCGTGGTAGCGCCGCAGATCCTCGCGCATCGTCTCGTTCTGGACGACGTACAGGTCGAGATGGGGCGACACGACGCCCTTGCCGACCGCGTGATCCCAGCTCGCCACGTAGCCGACGACCGGGACGCCGAGACGCCTGGCCGCGGTCAGGAACGGCATCGACACGCGCGCCTGGGCACTCGTGACGACGAGGAGGTCGCACTCGTCGCGCATCCACTCGACGAGCGTCGAGGGGGCGTAACGCCGGGCGGAGAAGTGCCACCGCGCCATCAGACGCTCGAGGAGGCGCCAGCGCGGCAGCCGCCCGGCGTAGTCCGGATCGAGGAAGGAGTTCCGGTGGCCCGAGATCCAGCGTCCCTCATGGAAGCCGTGCCGGAGGCTGTGGCGTATGGCCAGCGGCAGGAACCCGGCACGCCGGTCGATCTCGATGTCGACCCGCCGGACGATCCGCTCGCGGAACGGCACCTGCACCGGCTGCAGGTCGCCCCCCGCCAGGACCGGGAGGCCCTCGACACGGTCGACCCAGGGGCGGATGTGCTTCTTGTGGACGAGGAAGACGGCCGCCAGCCGGCCCGGCAGCGCGTCCCGGAGCGCATCGACGATGCCGCAGTCGAAGAAGATGCGGTTCGGCAGCGGATCGACGAGCAGCAGCCAGACGCGGCGTCCCGAGTCGCTCTCGGCGTGTTCGGCCGTCCGGGTGCCGTCGATGACGGGTGTGGTCGGATTCATCGGGCCGGCAGGCCCATCGTAGAGAATCGTCGGGCTACGACTCTCGGAACGCTCATCCTCGGGTCCGCGCTGCTGGTCATGGCGGCGGCCCTGCTCACGTCGAGCCTGCGCTTGCGCGGCGCGACCGAGTTCGTGCTCGCGTTCTACCTCGTCGCGTTCTCGCTCGTCGTCGTGCTCGAGCTCCTGCTCTCGCCGGGGCACGACCTGACGCCCGGGTGGCTGCTCGCGGTGCTCACCGGCGCGGTCGTCGTCTCGGCGGCCGTGTGGGTGCTCGTCGGCCGGCCCCGGTCGCCCTCGTTCCGTCCGGCGGCGTCCGCGATGCGGGATGCCGTGCGCGATCCGCTCGTCGCGATCCTCGCCGTCGCCGTGCTCGGCGCCTTCGGGTACGTGGCCGCGCTGATCGTCGGAACGGCGCCGAACGACTACGACGTCCTCTGGTACCACCTGGCCCGCGCGGCGTTCTGGAAGCAGCAGCACGCGATCGCCTACGTCCCCGGCGCGAACGACGGGCGGCTGAACGGCTTCCCGCCGAACGCCGAGATCGCCGACTCGTTCACGATGATCCTCGGCAGGACGGAGCGGTTCGCCGGCTTCGTCCAGCTCTCGGCGCTCGTGGCGACGATGGTCGCGATCGCGGGCATCGCGCGGCGGATCGGGCTGTCGACGCGCCAGGCGCTGTTCGGGGCGCTGCTGTTCGCGACGCTGCCGGTCGTCGTCCTGCAGTCGGCGACGGCGTTCAACGACCTCGTGTTCGCCGCCTTCCTCGCCTGCTGCGCGTACTTCCTGTTCTCGTGGACACGGCTGTCGCTGGCGCTGGCGGCACTCGCGCTCGGGCTGGCGATCGGGACGAAGATCACGGCGCTGCTCGCCTTGCCGGTGCTTGCGCTCCTCGGCGCGTTCCTCTATCCGCGGCGGCGCTGGCCCGCGCTCGTGCTCGTCGGCGTGGCAGGCGTGGCGCTCGGCTCGTACTGGTACCTGTTCAACTTCGCCAAGACCCGCCACTTCAACGGTTCGGTGGCCCAGGCCTCGCAGGCGACACCGGTCGGGCACGGGAACACCTACTCGGTCGCGGGCGTCGTAGCGCACACGATGCGGTTGGCGATCGACGGCGTGGATCCGTCCGGCGCGGTGGGCCGCGACCGGTTCCTGTACGTGATCGCCGCGGCCGTCGTCCTCGTGGTCGGGCTCCGTGCGCGCCGGCGCGCCGGCGCTCTCGAGGTGCTGCTCGCCGCGGCGATCGCAGCCGTGCCGCTCGCCTTCCAGCCCGTTCAGCACGGGCTGCTGCACGCCTACCAGAAGCTCTGGGTCTCGCTCAGCCGGCACACACTCGCCTTTCTCGGCTTCGACAAGCACCTGACGCGAGCGAGCCCGTTCCAGTCCTGGTACGGGCCACTCGGCCTCCTGCTCGTGCTGGCCGGCTTCGGGCTCGCCTGGATCGGCCTCCGCCGGGGGACGCTGCCACGCGTCGCGATCCTGCTCGCCCTGGCGCCGGTCGTCTGGCTCGTGCTGCAGGCGATCACGACCTTCTACAGCCTCTTCGACGGCCGCTACGTGATCTTCGCGGTCGCGCTCGCAGCCGTCCTCTGGGGACTGGTGCTGCCGATCCGCCCCCTCGCCTGGGCCGCCACCGCAATCGCCGTGACCGCCGTGGCGCTGGCGCTCTTGCACTACGACGAGAAGCCGTCCGGCGTGGGGGTGCTCGGCGGATCGGCCCCGATGTCTGTCTGGGACATGTCCCGCGCGCAGGTGCTGGCACGATTCCTCCATCCGGGCGAGACAGAGGTCGTCGCGACGCTCGAGCGGGAGGCGAGAAAGGGCGACACGATCGAGCTGGCCATCCGCCGCGAAGACGTCAGCTACCCGTACTTCGGCAGCAGGCTCGACCGGCGGGTCGTGTTCGCAGGCGACGAGGCGACGGGCGTCGTAATGCGAGCGCCGGCCGAGGCGAACTGGCTCGTCGTCGCACCGGGGATGGTTCTCGGACCTCCGGATCCCGTGCGCAACCTCAACCTTCCCTGGAAGCGCGTGGCAGGCGGCCACGGCTGGATGCTGTACCGCCGCGTCTGATGCTCCGGGCGCGAGTCCGCAGGGCGCTGAACGTCCTCCCCTCGCTCGGACTGCGCTACCGCTGCCCGTTCTGCCATCTGCGCTTCCGCAGGCTCGAGCCGCGCGGCCGTGACCTCCCCGTCTACGCCGAGCTGGGCGTGATCGGCGGCGGCCTGCGCGAGGCGGAGTGCCCCTGGTGCCGCTCGAACGACCGCGAGCGGCTGCTCTACCTGTTCCTCCGCCGCCATACCGACCTGTTCCGGAGGCCGAGGCGCCTCCTGCACTTCGCGCCGGAAGCGCGACTCCGCCGGGCGATCGCGCGCAGCGGACAGGCCGAGTACGTGACCACCGACCTGAGCATGCCGGGCGTCGACGTCAACATGGACATCACGGCCATCCCCAGGCCGGACGCCGCGTTCGACGCGATCATCTGCTCGCACGTCCTCGAGCACGTCCGGGACGACCGGGCGGCGATGCGGGAGCTCCACCGCGTGCTCGCGCCGGACGGCTGGGCCGTTCTCCAGGTGCCGATCGCCTCGCTCGCCGATCGCACCGATGAGGAAGGCCCGGACGCGCCGCTGCAGCCGGAGGAACGCGCCCGCCGCTTCGGCGACCCGAGCCACGTCCGCCTCTACGCGGAAGGCGATTACGTCAGGCGGCTGGAGGAGGCGGGCTTCGCCGTCCGCGCCGCCGACGCTCTAGACCTTCTCGGCGCGAAGAGCGTCGAGCAATACGGTCTCCATTCCGGCGAGAAGGTCTTCCTCTGCACCCGTGCCTAGGGGGGACTCGTCTCCGGTGGCAGGCCTGGCCGTCCGATGGGGCGTCACGGTCGCGGCGAAGTCGCGCCCTTCGACGAGCTCGTCCGTCTTCTCGCACAGGAGGACGACCTCGGTCGATCCGGGCCGGTAGTCGGTGAAGTGGACGACCTTCCGCCAGCCCGTCCAGGCGAGCATCAACCGCACCGCATCGAGGGTCGGAACCGCCTTCGCCTTCGCCCTGAGCTGCCAGCGCAGCCGGATGGAGGCATCCGAGCGCGGGTCGACCGTGGTCTCGAGCAGCAGTGCGCCGCCGAGCCGGGTCGCCCGGTTCAGCATCGCGAGCATCTGCAGGTGGTAGACGCTGTGGTAGAGCACGCCCAGGCAGAGGGCGAGATCGAAGCGCTCGAGGCCGAGGAGCTCGGCCGAGCCCGCGAGATCCTCGTAGACGAAACGGTGGCGACAGCGAAGCTCCCCCTGCCACGTGTCGTGCACCGCTCGCTCGCTGGGCAGGTCGACCAGGACGAGCTCGGCCGGCTCGAGCGTCCGGTCCAGCCAGCGTGAGTGGAATCCGCGCTTGGGACCGACCTCGAGGACACGAGCTCCATGGAGGCTCCGGACGTCGATCATGTCCTCGAGCGCCTCGACCGTGACGGTGTGCCCGAGATCCGTCTCGCCACCCATCTCGACGCGCTTGTCCCGGACCGGCCTGTCGTCCTCGCGGTAGTCGGACAGTGTTCCCAGGCGGCCTCGATAGTCGCGATTCGGCTCGTAGGCTTCGAGCCCGACCCGCGGCGCCGCCGCGACGATCGCCCGCCTCGCCAGCGAGCGAGCCCTGGCACGGAGCCGGTCGCTGACCTCCATTGCCGCAGAATATCTCAGCAGCAGGGTTTTCTTCCCGAAGTCAGCGAGCGCCGGCGCCGGCCGATCGCGAGCCGCGCCCTGCGCGACACGACCTCGACCCGCGGACCGAGCCCCCGCGGCCGCGGCAGGTCGTACCCGAAGCGCCCGGCGGCGCGGCGCGAGACGACGGAGACGAGCTCCGACGAGCGCGCGTCGAGCTCCTCCCGCCACAGCTCGAGCTGCCGGCCCTCAATCCGCCCCGTGACCTGCCGCGCCGGCCAGGCCGAGTTCGCCTCGGCCTCGACTCCGCCGACCGTGGGCGTGAGCAGGGAGTCGGCCCAGTCGATGCCGAGGAAGCCGGCCGTACGGCGCATCGTCCGCGCCGGCTCGGTGACCAGGTCCTCGTAACGGACGGTGAGGTACCTGCGCTCACCGAGCCGGCGCGCATTGTCGTGCGCCGCCGCGAACGACCGATCCACACTCGACGCGACGCCGACCAGATCCGTCTCATGGCCCGTGGCCCGGTCGAGCCGGCGAATCGCAGCGACGACGCTCCTCGGATCGCGGAGCAGGTGGACGAACCGCGCCTCGGGGTACCGACCGAGGATCTGCTCGACCTCGTGCTCCTGACCCGGCGTCTTCTCGACCCAGGCGACCGGCTCGCCCGGATCGCCCCGCGCGGCGTGGAGCGCGACGGCGGCGAGCCCCAGCGCATCGCGACCGGGATTGGCCGCCCCGAGCTCGAGCAGGCGCCGGGAGAACAGCTCGTACGGGTCGGCGTCGAGCTCCCACGGCCGGCCGGCGGCCCAGAAGGGCGGGATGCCGGACGGGGTGATCAGGCGGAGCATCCACCATCGCTGCGCCTCTACCGCGATCCGGTCGGCGCCGAGCCCCCCGAACCGGGGCAGGAAGGTCAGGAAGTGGTTCGACTCTCCGGGCAGCGCGACGAGCCGAGGGTGGCCGTCGAGCAGGTCGAGCAGCAGCGTCGTCCCCGTCTTGCGGTGTCCGACGACGAACGCCGGGCTGTCGTAGTAGGCGGGGAACGGCCCGGAGACGACCGGAGGGCCAGGCCCGGCCTCGGCCCGCAGGCGAGCGGCGACGGCGTCGATCGCGGCGAGCAGCTCGCTCCAGGCCGGCTCGACCCGCTTCGGGTAGTCGCGCGACCGCGCCTCGAGCAGCGCGTCGATCCGCCGATACGCGTCCTGCTCGCCCACGGCAGGGACCTTACTGGCGGCCGACGGCGCGGACAGGCGGCCTACAATCGCAGCGTGATGAGCACGGCGCGAACGGGCCTGAGCCTCGCAGCCGGCCTGCTCGTGGTCTCCGGTCTCGGGCTCGGCCTCGCAACCGATCGACCCGCCTCCGCGTCGGCGCGTTCCCTGCCGAACCCGATCCGGCGCGAGAACGCGCTGCCGGGCAGCCCGGGCTGGCGGCTCCCCCGGGCGACGCCCGGAGCGATCGAGGGGTACGCCTCCCAGGTCAGCGTCGTCGCCGGCAACGAGCTCGATCTCCATGTCTCGACCAACCCGCCGACGCGCTACCGCGTCGAGGTCTACCGGGTCGGCTGGTACGCCGGAGCCGGTGCGCGGCTCGTCGCCTGCTCGCCGGCGTGCGGCACGGACGAGCCCGGCGCGGCCCAGCCGGTGCCGCCGTTCGACCCGTCGACCGGCTATCTGAACGCCGGCTGGCCCGTCACCGACCGGCTGGTCGTGGCCCCGTCCTGGACGAGCGGCTACTACCTCGCCGAGCTCGTGCTCACTAGCGGAGACGACGCCGGCCGCGGAAGCTGGGTCCCGTTCATCGTCCGCGAGCCGCCCGGACTGCGCTCGGACGTGCTCGTGCAGGCCCCCGTCAACACCTGGCAGGCCTACAACGACTGGGGCGGCAGGAGCCTCTACTTCAACTTCAACGGCGTCGGCGACAACCATGTCTCCTTCGACCGTCCCTACGACGAGAAGACCATGAGGACGGCGGACGGGCAGGCGACCGACAACGCCAACCTGCCGCAGGTGTCGGAGTTCCCGCTCGTCCGGTTCCTCGAGCGCGATGGCTACGACGTCTCGTACACGACCGACGTCGACACCGACGCGAGGCCGGCCGGGCTTCTCGACCATCGCCTGGTGATCGTCGCGGGGCACGACGAGTACTGGACGAAGGGGATCCGCGACGCGTTCGAGCGCGCCCGCGATCTCGGCACGAACCTGGCCTTCGTTGGCGCGAACATCGGGTTCTGGCAGAGCCGGTACGAGGACGGCCGGCGCACGGTCGTCGAGTACCGCAATCCCGGCCCCGACCCGGAGCAGGACCCGGCGCTGAAGACGGTCATGTTCCGAGATCTCGTCCCGCCCCGTCCCGAGTGCGGGCTCCTGGGCGTCGAGGGAATCGTGGAGCCGGGCAACCAGAGCATCGGGATCAAGGACATGGCCGTGAACCCGGCCGCGCTCGGCGATCCGTGGTTCGCGCGGACGGGGTTCACGCCGACGAGCGTCCTGCCGGGACTGGTCGGCTACGAGTGGGACCTGGTCGCGCCCGGGTGCCGGACGCCGCCGCTCACCGACTTCTTCCACTCCCCGGGCACCCCGAGCTTCGACGCGGTTCGCTACACCGCCCCCTCCGGCGCGCGTGTGTTCAGCGCCGGCAGCCTCCGCTTCAGCTGGGGGCTCGACGACACCACGGGCGACGGCAGCCCACCGCTCCAGCAGTTCATGCGGAACGCGCTCGACGACCTGACCCGTCCGGCGGCACCGTTCTTCCTCCGGGCACGGCGCACGCCCGGAGGCATCCGGATCGCCGCCGGCTGGCCGCCCGACCCGCGTGGCCGCCAGCTCTATGTCTACGCGCATGCGGGACGGCGATCGTTCCAGCCGGCGAGCCCCGGGGCGAGGCTCGTCTGCGTGACGAGGGCGCCTAGCTGCCTCGACGGGCGCGCCGGTCACGGGCGGGCGGTTCGCTACGCGGCCGTGCTGCGCGACCGGTGGCGGCCGTCCTTCCCGGCGCTCTCTCCGGTCGTCACGGGTTGAGCCCGCGGCGTCAGAAGAGCGACGAGAATGGGCGGCCAGGCGCGACGTAGTAGTGCGCGAGCTGCAGTCCCGCACCTAACGCGACGAGGGCGATCAGGACGAGCGACGCCCGTCGCGGGAGAGCGGCTGCACCCGCCCCGACGAGGAGGGCGAGCCCGGCGGCGGCCGTCAGCAGGTAGCGGGAGACGAAGGCCGGCTGGAAGGCGGACAGGGCGAGCGTGACCAGGAACGGGGCGATCGTCCACGCGACGACGAGGATTCCCTTCCAGCGCGCGAAGCGGCCCATTCCTCCCACCACCAGCGCGCTGATGCCGATCGCCGCCGCCACGAGCGCGAACGGATTCCGGCTCGACCAGTCCCAGGTCTGCACGACAACCCGTCTGATCGTCGGCGGCGGAATCCAGGCGAGCTGACCGTTGTCGGCCGTCCCGACCAGCACGACGATCGGCGTCACGGCGGCGACAACGGCCAGCAAGGCGGCGGAAGCGAGGCGCGGCCGCGGGCGGGGACGCATCGCCAGATACGCGGCGACCTGCGCAAGCAGCACCGAGACCGCGAACAGGCTTACCCAGCAGGCTGCGACGAGCGCGACCGCCCACAGCGCCACCCAGCGTCCGCCCGGAGCGTCGACCGCGCGCACGAAGGCGTAGCTCGCCAGCACGGTCAGGAAGAGCGCCAGCGAGTAGCCGCGCGCCCACTGCGAGTACTGCATCACGTATGCAGCCGTGGCCAGCGTCGCCCCGGCCACGAGACCGGCCGTACGGCCGAACAGGCGGATCCCGACCGCCGTCAGGACAGCCGCCGCGAGCGCCCCGAAGACGACGGACGGGAAGCGTGCGACCCACACGCTCGTCCCGAGCGCGGCCAGCCATGCCTTCATCAGCAGGTAGTAGACGAGATGTGGCGCCTCGGTCCGTCGCGCCGAGCGCCAGATCCGGCCGACCGAGCGGGTCGCGTTCCTGATCGTGATCCCCTCGTCGTAGGAGAAGGGTGGGCCGGCGAGCCTGATCAGCCCGAGGCCGAAGGCTGCGGTCCCGACGGCGAACGGCGCGTACGGCCAGAGTCGCTCGAAGCGAACACCGGCCGGTGCAGGTGACGCCGGCAACGCGTCGTCGGCCACCGCCTGAGCGTAGCGCCCGGCTTCAGGACAGCGCCGACTCGTACGCCGCCAGCGTGGCCGTTGCGGCGACCTCGCGCGAATAGCGCTCTCGCGCGCGCTCGCGGCCGGCCGCACCGAGGCGTGCCCGCAGGTCCGCATCCCCGAGCAGGCGCTCGAGCGCGGCGCGGAGAGCCGCCGTGTCGCCAGGCGGGACCAACAGCCCGGTCTCTCCGTCGACGACCGCCTCGGCCAGGCCGCCGACGGCCGTCGCCACCACCGGCCGGCCGTGCGCCATGGCCTGCCGCGCGACGACTCCGTAGCCCTCGCGCCGCGACGGACAGACGACGACCGCGGCCCGGTCGAAGTGGACGGGCAGCTCGGCGGGCGGGACGAAGCCGAGGGCGCCCGGCACGCGATCGCGCAGCGGCCCGTCGCCGATCACGACGAGGGGCAGGCCGCGCGCAGCCTCCATCAGCTCGAGCACGCCCTTCTCCTCGGACAGCCGGCCGACGAACAGGACGTGCGGCGGCTCTTCGGGCTCGACAGTCACGTCCGGAACGGTCACGCCGACCGGTACGACCCGCACCTCGCCCGCGCCGAGCCGCCGGGCCGTTTCGGTCAGCGCGTCCGAGACGCAGAGCACCATGCGCGCGGCGCGGACGATCGGCCGGAACAGCGCCGGCGCCCGGCGGGCGAGCTCGGCGTCCGTGCCGTGCATCGTCAGCAGGAACGGCTTGCCGGTCGCGCGCGCGGGGAGGCCGGACGGGAGCCAGTGCGCGTGGACGAGGTCGGCGCGGGTCGCGGCGCGACGTGCGGCCCGGGTGTACTCGGCCAGGAAGGCGGGCACGAGCAACGCCTTCGCCGGCGAGCGACGGAGGTTGCCGACGACGCCGGCGCCGTAGGCGATCCCGAAGTGCCGGAACGAGGCGGGCGACACGACCTCGACGTCGACCCCGCGAGCCCGCAGGTCATCGACCGCGTCGCGAAGGAACGCGCCGGCGACGTCGGCCTCGTCCCGCGGGTACGACGTGGTCAGGACGCAGACTCTCACCGCAGCGCAGCGGCGATGCGATCGGCCAGCGAGGCGCCGTCGAGCCCGTGGAAGCGCAGTGCCTCGGGCGGCGTGCCGCAGGCGGGCCAGCCCTCGACGCCGTAGACCGTGACCGGGCGCTGGAGCTCTCGCCGGAGCGCGTCGCCCAGGGCGCCGACTGGCGCATGATCCTCGACCACGAACAGGTGCTCGAACGGGGCGATCGTCTCCGCCAGCCAAGTCGCGTCGAACCGGTTCAGCCACGGCATGTCCACGACGGCCAACCGCACGCCGCGCGCCCGCAGCAGCTCGGCCGCGGTCAGCGTCTCGTGGAGCATCACCGGCCCGTACGAGAGCGCCACGGCACCGGTGCCCGCGACGAGCACCGTTCCCCGCCCCACCGCGAGCCGGTAGTCCGCGGGCAGCTCGATCCGTCGCGGCGAGGGCCCGATCGCGAGCCGGATCGCGACGCTGTCGGCCGCGTCAGCGACGGCCCACTCGACGACGGCACGGGTCTCCTCGGCATTGGACGGGTGCACGACGGTCACGTTCGGAAGCGCGGCGAACAGCGACGCGTCGCGCAGGCTCTGGTGCGACTTGCCCGGGCCGGCCGGGATCAGGCCCGCGTAGTGGCACGCGTAGACGATCCGCGCGTCCTCGCTCGCCGCGTTGTAGATCTGCTCGTTCGCCCGCGAGGCGAGGAAGGATGCGAACGAGTTGACGACGGGCAGCAGACCCAGCCGCGCCAGCCCGGCCGCCATCGAGACCATGTCCTGCTCGGCGATGCCGACCTCGATGAACCGATCGGGATAGCGGAGTTCGAATCCACGGATCCGACAGTCCGAGGCGAGGTCGGCGTCGAGCACGACCAGCTCCGGATGCCGCTCGGCGAGGTCGAGCAGCGCCTCGCCGTACGCCTCGGCCACGTACTCGCGGGTCACCTTCGGCGCGGCTCGCGGAGCACCGGCACCGCTCGCCGGCTCGCCCTCGAGGCTCCCGGCGGGCTCCTCCTCGAGCGGCGGCACCGGCTCCAGCGCGAGCTCTCCCAGCTCGTGCGCGGCGAAGCGCTCGCCGATCCGTCCTGTCAGCTCCGCGAAGGCGCGCCCGAACGCCTCGTCGTCGGGCGCGCCGGCGTGCCAGCGATAGGTTCCGCCGCCCTCCTCGAGCGCAAATGGGTGCTCCATGAACGAGACGCCCTTGCCCTTGATCGTGTTCGCCACCAGGATCTTCGGCCGCTCGGGCTCGGCGCGGAAGTCCTCGAGCACCTCGCGCAGGTCGACGTGGTCGTGGCCGTTGCAGACGTCGACGTACCAGCCGAAGCGCCGCAGCTTCTCCTCGAGGTTGCCGAGCCCGAGGATCTCCTCGGTGCGCTTGTCCGACTGGAGCTCGTTCCGGTCGACGATCACGATCAGGTTGCCGATCTCCTGGTGCGCCCCGGCCTGCAGCGCCTCCCAGTTCTGGCCCTCTTGCAGCTCGCCGTCGCCGGTCATCACGACGACGCGACCGCCGCGGCCGAGGAAGCGCTTCCCCCAGGCCATGCCCCGACCCTTGGAGATGCCCATGCCGAGCGAGCCGGAGTTGGCCTCGATCCCGGGCACGCGGATGTCCGGGTGCCCGTCCAGCCCACCCAGCCGCCGCAGCTCGAGCAGCCGCTCGGTCGGGATCACGCCGAACGAGTGGAGCACCGCGTAGAGGCCGGGCACGTCGTGGCCCTTGGACGAGAAGTAGACGTCGCGGTCCGGGTGGTCCCAGCCGAGCTGCGCCGTCGTCAGCTCCTCCTCGAACAGGTGGACGACGATGTCCATGGCGCTGAAGCTCGAGCCGAGATGGCCCGAGCCGGCCCGCTTGACCGCCGTCAGCGTGTTCGTGCGCGCCATGTCCGCGAGCAGCCCGAGCCGCTCGTCGCGGGGCACGTCGGCGAGGCGGACGCGCTCGAACTCGCTCCTCGGGATCAGCTCCACGGCTCGACCTCGATCCGGGGCAGCGCGGTCCCGCTCCGCGCCAACTCCTCCGCCCGGGCCCAGTCGTCCTCGTAGTCGATGCTGAAGCCCTCGTCGCCCTCCATGAACAGCGGCAGCCTGACCGTCCCGCCGATCGTGCCGGCGTCGATCACGCGCGTCCACGCGACCTCGAGCGCACTCGTCTGCACGTAGACGGTCGGGAGCGCCCGGAACTGGGTGTCGTGCCACGGCACGTCGAGTGAGGACTGGTCGAGCAGCGGGCGCATCCTCTCGTGCTCGACGATCCACATCTTCCCCGGGTGCTGCCTGACCTCCTCGACGGCCCGGATCGAGTCGGCGTCCGGCGCCTGCAGAAGCTCGTCGAGCGCGCGGCGGATGGTCTCGGGCCGTCGGAACGGGCTCGTCGGGCGGACGATCGCAAACAGGTCGTAGCGCTCGGGGAGCCGCCGGATCGTGTCGGTGATCCAGTCCACGTCGGGCGATGTCGGCGTCGCGAGCTCGGCCGGCCGCAGGAACGGCACCTCGGCGCCGTACCAGCGCGCGATCTCGGCGACCTCAGCCGAGTCCGTCGAGCAGATCACGCGGTCGGCGACCCCGGACTGCCGAGCGGCCGCGATCGCGTAGGCGAGCAACGGATGGCCGGCGAGCGGGCGGATGTTCTTGCCCGGCACGCGCTCGGAGCCCGCGCGGGCCGGAACGAAGGCTACGAGGCTCGGCATCGCGTCAGATCCTGGCCGGATCGGTGATCACGTTGACGTACTTCCACTCCGAGTAGACGTCGAGCGCCTCGACGCCCGCCTCGCGCCAACCGGTGCCGGACTGCTTGACGCCGCCGAACCCCATGTGCGGCTCGGAGCCGTGCGTGCCGCCGTTGACGACGACCACACCCGCCTGCGCCTGGTCGGCGAAGCGCATCGCCCGGTGGACGCTGGCCGTGTGGATCGCCGCCGTCAGCCCGTACGGCGAGTCGTTGACGAGCGCAAGCGCCTCGTCGAAGTCCCGCACGCGGTAGAGGATCGTGACCGGCCCGAACAGCTCCGTGCTGGACACGTCCGCATCCGGCGCGACACCTTCGAGCACCGTCGCCGCGAGCCACCAGCCGGGCCGGTCGAGGCGGTCGCCGCCGCAGAGCACGCGCCCTCCTCCGGCCTCCGCCGCGCGCACTGCGTCGAGCAGCCGCTCGAGCGCGGCCTCGGCGATCACGGGCCCGGCCTCGTACCGCTCGGCCTCGGAGACGAAGCGCCCGAGGAACTCGTCGTAGACCGAGTCGAAGACGACGATCCGGCTGGCCGAGGCGCAGCGCTGGCCCGCGTTCGAGAACGCCGAGGCGAGCGACGAGCGCACGGCGCCGCCGAGATCGGCGTCATCGCAGACGACGAGCGCGTTCTTGCCGCCCAGCTCGAGGCACACCTTCGCGAGCCGCCGCCCCGCGGTCTCGTTGATCCACCGCCCGGTGGTCGCGGAGCCCGTGAAGCTGAGGAGATCGACGCCGGGATGCTCGACGAGCGCCGCCCCGGCCTCCGGGCCGAGCCCCTGGACGACGTTCACGACCCCGGCGGGGACCCCGACCTTGCAACAGACTGTTGCAAGGAGGTGCGCGGATGCCGGCGTGTGCTCCGACGGCTTGAGCACGCAGGCGTTGCCGCACAGGATCGCCGGGAAGACCTTCCAGGCCACGTTCGCAAGCGGCGTGTTGAACGAGGTCACGAGGGCGGCGACGCCCACCGGTTGTCGCACAGCCGTCACCGTCCGGTGCGCCATCGACGCCGTCGTCGTCCGTCCGTAGTAGCGCCGCCCCTCGCCGGCGACGAAGAAGCCCATCTCGATCGCCGCGTCCGTCTCGCCGCGCGCGAGCTCGAGCGACTTGCCCGTCTCGGCCGCGACGACCTCGGACAGCTCCTCGCGCCGCTCGCGCAACGCCAGCGCCAGCTCGCGGACGAGCTCACCGCGCGCGACGACCGTCCGCTCCGCCCACGCCGGCTGAGCCCGCCGCGCCGCGGCCACGGCCGCCGCCACGTCCGCCGCGCCCGAGCGCGCGACGCGGGTGAGCAGCGAGCCGTCCGCCGGCCGGTGCTTGTCGATCCACTCGCCGGACGCGGCCGGCACGTCGTCCCCGTCGACGTGGTTCGGGACCTGCTCCGGGATCACCAGGCCGTCCAGCCGCCGTCGACGACCAGGTTCGCTCCGGTGACGTACGAGGACGCGTCCGAGGCGAGGAAGACGACGGCTCCAAGCGCCTCGTGCGCCTCGGCCATCCGCCCGAGCGGAACGCGCGCCGTGTACGCCTCGAGGAACTCGGCCGGCTGGTCGTCGAACACGCCGGCCAGCGTCAGCGTGTTCACGCGCACGCCGCTCTTCGCCCAGTACGTGGCCAGATAGCGCGTCATGTTGAGGATCGCCGACTTCGACACCGAGTAGGCGACGGGCTTGAAGAACGTCTCGCCCTCCCGGCGGCGGAAGTCGTAGACGTCCTGCTGCGGCGAGAGCAGGCCATAGACCGACGAGACGTTGACGATCGACCCGCGGCCCTCACCGGCCATAGCCGCACCGATCACCTGGCAGCAAAGGAGCGTGCCCTTCACGTTCACGTCCATCACCTGGTCGAAGGACGACTCGGGATAGGTCTCGAACGGCCCGACCTCCTCGGGCGGCGCGTCCGGCGGCGAGTCGAGCGCTGCGTTGTTCACGAGCAGGTGCGGGACGCCCCAGTCCGCGATCAGCCGCTCCGTCGCCGCCTCGATCGACGCGCGGTCGGTGACGTCGACGCGGAAACGGCCGGGCTCACCCTCGACGGCGGCGATGTCGAAGATCGCCACCTTCATGCCGCGCTCCGCAAGGCCCTGCACGTAGACCGAGCCGAGCTGTCCGAGGCCGCCGGTCACGACCGCGACCCGGCCCGAGAGGTCGAACAGCGGGTCGCTCACCTTTGCGCCGCCCAGACAGCGTCGCAGAACTCGCGCACGCAGCCCTCGCCGCCGCGGCGCTCGAGCGTCCAGCGCGCGAGCCCGGCCACCTCCGGCCACGCGTCGGCCGGCACGACGGCCAGCCCCACTGCCTCGAGGCACGCCGCGTCGTTGATGTCGTTGCCGAGGAAGGCTGTCTCCTCGAGCGAGACGCCGCGGCGCTCCGCCTCCTCGCGCAGCGCGGCCAGCTTGTCGGCGAGCCCGTGCCGGCACTCGACCTCGAGCTTCCGCGCCCGCACGGCGACGATCGGCACCGCCTCGGTGGTCAGGATCACGGACTCGACGCCGACCTCTCGCAACCGGTGCAATCCGAACCCGTCCGCGCGACAGCAGCGCACGGCTTCCTCGCCGCGCTCGTTCACCCAGACGTGGTTGTCCGTGAACACGCCGTCGAAGTCGAAGACCGCGAGCCGGACCCCTGAGAGCAGCGGGTCGAGCTCGTTCAACGCTCTGCGGCGCCGCCGGGCGCCGCCAGAGGCTCCTCGACCGGGTCCAGGTCCTCGAAGGTCACGCTCTCCTCGAACGCGAGCGCGCGCTGCAGCCGGCGCCCCAGCAGCCGCTCGAGCTCGTAGGGCGGCAGCCCTCCGTCGGCGGGCGACTTCGAATCGAGATCGCCGGGCGCAAGCACATGACCGGCGGGCAGCTCGCGGGCGGCCACCAGCTGCTTGCCCATCTTCCGGATCGGGGCTTCCTCACACGGCAGCGGCCGCTTGATCCCGTCGCCCAGCGCGGCCGGCGCGCGGTGCAGGTCGCGCACGAGCCTGCGCATCCCGTCGGGCATCAGCGAGAAGGCGTGGTCGGTGCCCTTCCAGGCGTGGTTGAGCGTGAAGTGCTTCTCGACCACACGCGCGCCGAGCATGTAGCCGAGCAGCGACATCGTGTAGCCGTTCTGGTGATCGGAGAGCCCGATCACGAGCTCGGGGAACCGCTCGCGCAGCGTCGTGATCACGCGCAGGTTGAGATCCTCGGCCTCGGCCGGGTAGGCCGCCGTGCACTGCATCAGGCAGAGCTGGCGGTTGATCGGCAGGACCGCGTCGACCGCCCGCTCGACGTCCTCGAGCGTCCCGCCGCCCGTCGACAGGAAGATCGGCTTGCCGTACGAGGCGACCTGCCGCAGGAGCGGCGTGTTGACGAGGTCGGCCGAGGCGATCTTGAACGCCGGCACGCCGAGCTCGGCCAGGAGGTCCGCGCTCGGCAGGTCGAAGGTCGTGCCGAAGAGCGTGATCCCGATCTCGCGCGAGACCTGCATCAGCTCGAACCAGTCCTTGTCGGAGAGCTCGAGCGCCTCGCGGTGCTCGCCGTAGGTCGCGCCGAAGCTGTTCTCGTAGTCGTAGGGCTGGTCGTACATGGCCCGGGTGAACAGCGTCCGGTTGTCGCGCTTCTGGAGCTTGACGGCGTCCGCCCCAGCCCCCTTGGCGGCGCTCAGGAGCTCGATCGCCTTCTCCAGCGACCCCTGGTGGTTGTGACCGACCTCGGCGATGACGTAGCAGTCGCCGTCCTCCGAGATCCGCCTGCCGTCGACTACGAGCTCTCTCATGCCGTCCTCCTTCGCCGCCTCGCCTGGCGATGGTACCGGCCCGTTGTTAGACGCTCGTTAGTGGCGCTCCCACAAGACGACGTGCTGCTGCGTATGACCGTTCACGAGGACGTAGCCGTAGCCGGCGATCTCGCCCCCGTCGTTGATCGCGGCCGCGTACGTGTACGGCGCGCCTGAGCCAGCCTTGAGGGTCGGCAGCGCAACCATCTTCTGACCTTTCTGCCAGACGAACGGGAGCGGCCGGCCGATCGACAGCAGGCTCCAGCCGATCACCTGCCCGCGGCTATTCATCGTGCTCGCAAACGTCGCGCGGTGACGGCCGAAGTGCGGGAGCAACGTGAGCTTGCCGCGCTCCCAGAGGTAGGCGTCGTTGTGCTTGTCGCTTCCGAACCCGGCCCCGAGCAGGATCTGGCCGCGGTCGTCGATCGCCAGGCCGTCACCCAGACCACCGCCGAAGTACACGAACTTCCCGTTCTGCCAGAGAAAGGCGCCGTCTGCGCCGGAGGCAACGACCTGGCCCGCGTCGTTGACCGCGATGCTCTCCGAGTTGAGGTTGAACGGGCCGAGGTCGATCGTCTTTCCGCTCTGCCACAGAAACGCCTCCCCGGCGTGTGGATCCGCACCGGTGCCCACTCCCACAACCTCGCCACGAGCGTTGATCGCGGAAGGCTCGCCGAGCACGCCCAGTTCGATCGCCTTGACGCCCTGCCAGAGAACCACGTGGCCGCCGTCCCTTCTCCAGACGACCCCCGCGACCTGGCCGTGGTCGTTGATTGCCTCGGCGCTCGATCGACTGCCGCTCGGCCCGAGCCACGTGATCCTCCCGTGCTGCCAGAGGAAGGCTCGCTTCGGTCCTCTCCCCACCACCTGACCGCGGCTGTTGAGGGCAGTAGGCACGACGCCCTGACCGAGCCCGACCATCTTCCCGCCCTGCCAGAGGAAGCCGCTCTGGACGACACCTCGATTGCACGAACCGACTATCTGGCCGCCGTCGTTCATGGCCACGGGGAGGCACTCCGTGTAGCCCGGCAGTGTGCCGAGGTCGTCGAGCACCCATCGGGCCGACGAGGACGACCCGAACGCCAGCACGAGGCCTGCTGCGATCCCACCGGCGACCAGCGTCGCGACCGCGGCCACGACGGCCCGGCTCATGCCGGAGCGAGAGCAGGTTGCGGACTGAGCGACGAGGGCTCGGCCGCCGCCTCCAGCCGGGGCCCGAACACGATCGGCAGGGCGAGGAGCAGCGTGACGAACACGTAGAAGTAGTAGAAGGACATGGTCAGATAGAAGATGTTCGAGAACAGCGTCCCGAGCAGCGCCGCGGTCATCCCCCACGCGAGCGGCGTGACGCGCGCGGCCGCGGGGTCGCCGGCGGCCGCCAGCGCGCGCCCGAGCCGCCGCGCGAACGCGGCCCGCGCGAACAGGTAGAGCAGGAACCCGGCGAACACGACCGTCCCGACGAGGCCCGTCTCGACGATCAGCGCCACGTAGTACGAGTGCGGCCCCCAGTTCGCCTGGCCGGTCACCTCCTGGTAGTAGACCGCGAAGTTGTTCAGCCCGAGGCCGAACGCGGGATGCGAGTGGAGGATCGACGGGATGAAGTCGTAGACGCTGAAGTGCGCCGACGCCGAGCCGCCGCCGGTCTCGAACCGCGAGCCGATGACCTTGATGAAGTACGCGGGGCTGGTCGCGATCAGGGCGACGAAGCCGGCGGCGACAACCGCGACCGGCACGAGCACCTGGCGCGAGATGAAGCGGCGCCGGTACGGGAGCGCCAGCAGCGCGACGCCGAGGATCAGCCCGCCGATCCCGCTCCGCGACAGGGTCAGCACCTCGACGATGAGCAGGAACGCTAGCGTCAGCCCGAGCCTGACCTTCCACGGGTGCTTGCGCTCCAGCCGCAGGTAGACCGGAGTCAGGATCAGGAGCGGCAGGATCAGCATGATCCCGAGGTGGTTCGGATCGCCCGTCAGTGCGTTGGGGCGGTAGATGAACCCGGTCTGCTGGAAGATCCCGTAGACGTTGATCGAGGTGGCGCCTCCGGTGAGCGGGCTGATCACGTCGCCGTCGAGATTCGTGCCGGAGCGGGCGGCCAGCAACTGCAGGACTCCGTAAGCCGCATTCAGGACCATGCCCGCGGTGAAGAACCCGATCGTCCGCAGGTAGAAGCTCGCGGAGCGACGCGACAGGAAGACGACGCCGAGCAGCAGGAACAGGAAGTGGATCCCGAACTTGATGAAGCCCTTCCAGTACTGCTGCACGGCCTGGCCCGACTCGAGCGTGAAGTAGCCGGCCAGGTAGACGAGCAGGAACAGCGCGAGGAAGCAGCCCACGACGGCCGCCGTCTTCACGAACGTGCGGTCGCGGCGGGACAGCTCCTGCAGCGCGAACGAGGCGATGAAGCCGATTGCCAGGATGTCCGCGATCTCGATGTTCCCGGCGACGTTCCAGTTCAGCTTCTCGAACGTGGCGCAGAACACCGTGGCCAGGAAGAAGAAGCGGACGGGCCGGATCGTCATGTCGTCATGGCAGGTTCAGGAGCAGGTCGGCATACTCGCGGACGCGCGAGCGTCGGTCGAGCCGGTCGCGCACGTCCTCCGGCAGCGGCGCCCCGTTCAGCGAGCCCGCCTGCCAGCGATCGTGGAGGCCCGCGAGCCCCTCGCGGATCGCGGTCACGTCCTCGGGAGCCGCGACCACGCCCGTCCCGACCTCGCCGATCAGCTCGGCGGCGGCTCCGTCCGGGGGCACGACCGCGAGGATCGGCCGCTCGGCCGCGAGGTACTCGAACACCTTGCCCGAGAGCACCCCTCGGCCGCGGCCGCCCGCCTCCGGGATCAGCAGGAGCAGCGCGTCGGAGGAGCGCTGGAGCTCCAGCGCCCGGCGGTGCGAGGTGTAGGGGTGGAGCTCGAGCCGGTCGCCGAGGCCGAGCCCTTCGGCCCACTCGCGATCGGCCGGACGGAAGTCGCCGACGAAGCGCGCCACGACGTCGAGCTTCGAGTCGGCGAGCGCCTGCAGGAACGGGCGCGGGCTGCGCTTGCCGAAGAAGCTGCCCGCGTGCGTGATCGTGAACCGGTCGCCGCGCCGGTACTCGAGGCCGGCGAAGTCGTCGAAGTCGCAGCCGTTCGGGATCGTCGTCACCTCTGCGCGCGGCTCGAGCGAACGCGTCTCCTCCGAGATCGCCTCCGCGGCGGTGACGATCGCGTCCGCCGATCGCGCGACGAGCCGTGCGATCGCCTCCCCGGTCTTCTCCTTCGTGCGGACCGCCAGGCTGTCGGTGCGCCGGTGCGGATGGGCCGCGATCGAGTCCCGGAGGTCGGCCACCCAGCGCACCCCCGTCAGCCTCTTGACCGAGGCACCGATCAGGTGGATCGAGTTCGGAGGCGACGTGGTGATCACGGCGTCGATCCCCTCCTGCTTGACGATCCGCGTCGCCGCCGGGATCGCGGTCAGGTTCCAGCTGACGTTCTCGTCCGGCACGAGCAGGCGGCGACCGAACAGCCTGGCCTGCGCCGCGAACCGCTCGAGGCCCTCGGTGCCGTGCAGCTCGTCGGCCGGGCGCTTCCCCGTCGGGCCGAAGTACTGCGCCCGGTGCACCCAGGCCTGCGTCGGCGGAGCGAGCTCGTCGTCGCGGTGCACCCACTTCGGATCGTCCGGAGCGAGCACGTGCGTCTCGATCCCATAGGCGGGCAGGTGTGTGGCGAGCTTCAGCGGCCGCTGGACGCCCCCACCCCCGGCGGGAGGGAAGTAGAGGGTGACCAGGAGGACCTTCACGCCGCCTCGATGGTAGTCGGGCGCGGCAGGCGGAAGACGCGCATACGGTCGCCGGACCGGGTCGTTCCCTCACCGTCGTCGCGCATGCCGAGCTTGGCGGCGATGCGGAGCGAGGCGGCGTTCTCGGGGCGGACGTAGGCGACGACGTGCGGCGGTCTCGCTCGCGCGAACACGTCGTCGAGCGCGGCGCGCGCTGCCTCGGTCGCCACGCCGTCGCCACGCCGCTCGGGCGCGACGCTCCAGCCGATCTCGACCTCATCCGGCTCGATGCCGCCGATGCCCGGGCCGGCGAAGTGGACCTCGAGCACGCCGATCGCGTCCTCCGAGCCCCGTTCGAGGATCGCCCAAGGCCCGAAGCCGTGCGCGGCCCAGTGCTCGACCGCCTGCTCCAGCTCGCGGGCCGCGCTTTCCGCCCTGACCCGGAGCCGCCTGTAGAGGTCGACGTCGCCGTGCCCGAGCGGCCGCAGCGCGAGTCGCTCCGTCTCGACGCGCTCGCGCCACTCCACCGCCGCAGCCTACTCCCGGCCGGGAGCGGTAGGTCAGACTGGGCCGATGCGGCTGCCAGCGTTCCGCCGGGCCCCGGCCGAGTACGACGAGCGGTTCGTCGACACGATGGCGTCCGAGTACCTCGAGCAGACGCCGTGGACGAAGCTGCGCCTCGAGGCGGTTCGCTCGCTCGTCGAGCCGGCACCCGGGGAGCGGGTGCTCGACCTCGGCTGCGCGGCCGGGGCGATCTCGCACTTCCTCGCCGGCCTCGGATGCGAGACGGTGGGCGTCGACGCGGAGCCGCGGTCGATCGAGAAGGCGCACGAGCTCTTCCCCGGCCTGAGCTTCCAGCTCGCGAACGTCGCCCGGCTCCCGTTCGAGGACGGCTCGTTCGACAAGGCCGTCGCGGCCGACCTCGTCGAGCACCTCGACGACGCGACGTTCCGGGCCATGCTCCGCGAGACGCGCCGCGTGCTGCGGCCGGGCGGCACGCTCTCGATCTACACGCCGAACCCGCGGCACCCGATCGAGCGTCTGAAGGCACGCGACCTCGTGCTCGCGCAGAACCCGACCCACATCGGGCTGCGCGACGCGGAGACGCTCGAGCGGATGCTGCGCGAGGCCGGGTTCGAGGTCGACCGCAGCGACTGGCGCCCGAGCTTCATCCGCGGGCTCCGGCTAGTCGAGCGAGCCGGCGGCGGACGGGTCGAGTCGCTGCGCTACCGGCTCTGCGTCAGGGGGAGACGGTAAAGGACGAACTGCGAGTCGCGATAGAGCTGCGGCAGGCCGAGGTGCGGCGCCCGCCGGCCGAGGTCGAGGACGACGAACTGGGCGTGGTAGCGTCGCGGGATCGCGAGATCGCCGGTTCGCAGGAACGCGAGCGCGTCGTTGCGCCGCGCGAACGGGCGGTTCGGCTTCGTGTCCGCGACGTGTCCGGGCGGCGCGGCGTTGATGTACACGGGCACGGCCGCGGCGATGCGGTAGGCCGTCGAGTCGTCCGAGAAGACGACCGCGCCCTTCGGCACGTAGCGGTGCAGCGCCCGGACGAGGCCGGGGGTCAGGCCGCGCGGGGCGGGCGGGGCGCTCCAGTGCGAGAACCCCGAGACGACGGCCGGGAGGACGAACAGCGTCGCCGCGAGCGCCGTCAGGCTCCCGGGCCGGTCGAGCACGCCCCGCTCGGGCCGGGCGAGCACCGCCGCGACGAGCGCGCCCGCTCCCCCGACGGCTGCGATCCAGGTCGCGAGCGCGGGCCCGCCGTCCCCCGGCGAGCCGCCGAAGTCACCCGGCCACGCGAGCTGCAGCCCGATGCCCGCGCCGAGCGCGACCGGCAGCACCCACCCGCCGAGCCGCCGCGAGAGCACGGCAGCGCCGCCGGCGAAGGCGAACGCGAACGGCACGAAGCCGACGGCGCGGCGCGCCTGCGAGAGCGAGACGACGTCCGAGAAGGTCGTGAAGAACGGCGGCACGAGCGTCAGCGCGGCGACCGTCACCGTCCCGCCGAGCACGAACGCGGCCCACCGCCGCCTGCGCGCGAGGCCGGCGAGCGGCACGGCGACGAGCGCCGCCACCGCAACCGCACCGGTGCGGGCGAACAGCTCGGCGGCGACCCGGTAGCTGTGCAGCGAGTAGACGACGAGCTGGTCGCCGTAGTGCTTGAGGTTCTGTGCCAGCTCGGCGTCGGAGGGATTGTGCGATGCGGTCTCGCGCACGATCGGCAGGAGCCACAGCGAGACGGCGCCGGCCGGCAGGACGAGGGCGGCCAGCGCCGCGACGCCGCGCTTCACCTCGGCCCGCACGAGCAGCGCCCGGGCGGCCACGTACCCGCCGAGCGGGATCAGCACGTAGAGCGCGTACGTGGGATGGACGAACGCCAGTGCCAGGCCCCCGGCCGCCAGCGTGGCGGCGCCGGACCGCGACGGCCGCCGCACGAACCAGAAGAAGAGCGCGATCACCACGGGCACGAGCAGCTGCCGTGCCGCCGTCGCCGGCAGCGCCAGGAACACGTACGAGCCGCCGTGGCCGCCGGCGAGCGCGAAGAGCGCGACGGTCGCGAGCAGCGCGGCGAAGGCCGCCGAGCGGCTCCGGAACACGGCCACGCCGGACTCGTAGACGGCGGCGAACGCGAGCGGGCAGAGCATGCTCGCCTCGTGCAGCAGCACCCGGCCGGGCTCCACCCCGCCGAGCCGCGACACGAACGCGAGCAGCAGGTGCCAGAGCGGGAACGCGTAACCGGGATGGAGCCCGCCGTCCTTGAACTCGTCGAGCGTCCGCAGGTGGAGGTCGGAGAACGCGAGCAGCTTCCGCACGCGCGCGAGGTGGAAGAGCGCGTCGCCGTCCAGCGTTCCCGCCACGTGCCAGAGCAGCGCCCCGAGCAGGACGCCGAGCAGGATCACGCTCGCCGGGCGCCGCCGCGGCACCCACTGCTTTCGCAGGAGCACGACCGCCAGCGCCGCCGCCCCGAGCAACGCATAGAGCCCGATCGCCAGGTCGAGCGATCCGTGGACCGCGAACACGATCGCGCCGGCGCCGAAGATGCCCGCCAGGCTCCACGCGAGCGTCGCCGAGACGCTCGGCCGGCCGAGCGCGCGCGCGAGCAACGAGCCCGGCAGGAGCACGACCAGCGTCGCGGCCGCGAGCTTCAGGTACAGGCCGAGGCCGGAGTCGGGCAGGACACGCGCGATCGCGAGCGCGGGCAGCAGGAAGAGCTCGCGCGGCAGGCGGTCGAGGCGCGCGCGGCCGATCACGCGCGCGGGGCGGTGAGCAGGGTCTGCGCCGACCCGGACGCGAGCCAGCCCGCCGCGTCGCGGTACATGCGGCCGCGCTCACCCGGGAACAGCGCCCCGCGGAGCCTGAGCGCCGCTAGCAGCAGCCGCCGCGCCCGCTCGGCCTCGGCCGGCCCGCGATGCTTGGCCAGGAAGCGGAGGTGGCCGCGCAGGTTCTCGGTGAACATCCGCCCCCCGTGGGACGCGCCGCCGACGTGCACGAACTCGGCGCCCGGAAAGAAGAGCACCTTCCAGCCCGCCTGGCGGAAGCGGTAACACCAGTCGGTCTCCTCGGAGAACAGGAAGAAGTCCTCGTCGAGCGGCCCGACCTGCTCGATCGCCTCGCGTCGGACAAGCATCGCCGAGCCCATCACGAACTCGGCCTCGCGCACGCGGTCGTGCTCGAACCCGCCCGCGTAGAAGGCGTTCAGGGCCTGCGAGTGGGGCGCCAGCTTGCGCAGGAAGAAGTACTCGGTCGCGAGCCGCCACAGCGTCGGGAAGCCGCGCACCGAGCGCTGGAGCGAGCCGTCGGTGTTCAGGAGCTTCGGGCCGACCACTGCAGCCTTCGGCTGCCCTTCGGCGAAGGCGAGCAGCCGCTGGATGCCGTCGCCGACCGCCCATGCGTCGGCGTTCAGGATCAGGACGAACGGGCTCGAGGTCTCGCGGATGCCGCGGTTCCAGCCGGCGGCCAGGCCGAGGTTCTCCTGCTCGACCACCCGGAGCTCGTGGAAGCGCTCCGTGACGAGCGCCAGCGTCCCGTCCGTCGACCCGTGGTCGACCACGACCGTCTCGTAGCCTGCGACGCTCTGGAGGCACTGCTCGATGTAGGGCAGCGCGTTATACGTGACGACCACGGCGCTGACCGAGCCTCGCGTCCCTGGCCGGCGTTCGCTCACGGCTGGCAGAGCCAGCCTCCGCGAACGCCTGACGCCGCTGGCGGCAGGATGCGGCGCGCGAGGCGCTTGTCCGTGCTTCTTGCACTGTCCTGCGCGCCTCGCGCTTGCCTCCTTTGCCAGCGGCGCCCCAGGAACACGAGGCTCTCCCAGTCAGGCATCCGGAACGGTCGAGCTGGCCGGCCTCAGGCTCTCCCACGCGAGGATGGCCGCGCCCGGCAGCGCGAGCGCGAAGGTGACGACGAAGAACAGGAAGCCGGTGGCGAACGCGCGGCTGGCATTCACGTGCAGCTGGCCGAGGAAGCTGACGAAGAACGCCTCCCTCACGGCCAGCCCGTTGATCGTGAACGGCACCAGCAGGACGAGGAAGAGCAGCGGGCCCATCACGTAGTAGGGACGGGGCGACAGGTCGACGCCGACGGCCTTGCCGGCCGCCCAGATCGACAGCACGCGCACGGCCTGGACGCAGACCGTCAGGAGCATCACGCCGATCAGCAGGTTCGCGTGCTCGCGGTAGCCGTGGATACCTTCGTACGCGGCTCGCAGCGGCCGCTCGAGCCTGAGGCGGCGGACGATCGGCAGCGTGCGCGCGAGCGGGCCCCGTGCCCGCCGGGCGAACAGCGCGAAGGCGAGGACCGCTGAGCCGACGACGAACGCGAGCTCGACCCAGAGATACCCGCCGACGTCGTAGTGGCCGACGGCGAGCGCGAACCCGATCGCCGCCAGGATCAGGGTCGCGACGCCGCCGAGCACGCGCTCGAGCAGCACGGAGCCGGCGACCGGGCCGCCGTTACCGGGATGGCGCCTCGACGTCTCGAACATCCGCCAGCCGTCGCCACCGATCGACGTGGGCAGGACCTGCCCGACCGTGTACGAGGTGTAGTAGGCACGGACGAGCCAGGGCAGGTCGTCGCGGATCCCGCGCGCCCGCAGGAGCTGCTGCCACCGCCAGGCCATGGGCCAGACGGACAGGCCCATGATCGCCACCGCGCCGAGGAAGTAGCCGACCTTCGCGTGCCCGAGGATGTGGACCGTCTTGCCGACGTTGATCTGCCAGAGGATGTAGGTGATGCACAGGCCGGTGACGACGAGCCCGACGGCGGCCTTCAGGCCCCGCTTGCGCAGCAGCTCGCGCACTAGCCCACGAACCTCGCGTGCACGCGGCGCAGCGCGGCGATCGCGTCCTCGATGTCCTCGGCCGAATGGGCGGGCGAGAGCGGCAGCGAGAGGATCTCCTGCCCGGCGCGCTCGGCGACCGGCAAGGGCGGCTGGTCCGGGTAGAGCTCTCGGTAGGCGCTCAGCCGGTGGACCGGCAGGAAATGGATGCTCGTCCCGATCATCTCGTCGGCCAGCGCGCGCTGGTACTCGTCGCGCGTCGCGCCGGCCCGCTCCGGGTCGATGCGGACGACGTAGAGGTGCAGCGCGTGCGTGTCGCGCGGGTCGCGCGCGAGCGGCTCGATCCCGTCGAGGTCTGCGACCGCCGCGTCGTAGGCGGCGACGTGGCGCAGCCGGATCTCGCGGTGCCGCTCGAGCTTGTCGAGCTGGCAGAGCGCGATCGACGAGAGCACATCGGAGAGGTTGGCCTTGTAGCCCGGGACGGCGATGTCGTACAGCGAGCCGTGTCCGCGCCGCATGATGCGGTTGGCGTCGACGGCGCTCGCGACGGCATCGTCGTTGGTCGTGATCATGCCGCCCTCGCCCGCGGCGACGTTCTTCGTCGCGTAGAACGAGAAGCAGGTGGCCGCGGAGAGCCCGCCGATCTTGCGGCCCCGGTACGTGGTCTCGACCGCGTGGGCCGCGTCCTCGACGACGGGCAGGCCGAGCTCCCAGAGGGGGTCGAGGTCGGCCGCCTGCCCCGCCAGGTGCACGGGCAGGATCGCCTTCGTCCGCGGGCCGACGAGCCGCGCCACCTCGTCCGGGTCGATGTTCAGGTCGCTCTCGCGCACGTCGGCGAAGACAGCACGCGCGCCCGTATGGACGATCACGTTCGCGGTCGCGGGCCACGTGATCGGGGTCGTGATCACCTCGTCGCCGGGACCGATGCCGAGCGCGACGAGGGCGAGATGAAGCGCGGCCGTCCCGGACGTGACCGCCAGCGCGTGCTTCGCCTCGACGTACTCGGCGAAGCGGCGCTCGAGCTCCGCCGTCCGCGGCCCGGTGGTGAGCCAGCCCGAGCGCAGCGTCTCGGTGACGGCCTCGATCTCCTCCTCGCCGATCGCCGGCGGCTGGAAGGAGAGGAAGGTCTCGCGCCGCTCGCGCGTCGCTGCTTCGTCAGACGAGAGCTTCGGCATCCGCAGTGACGAAGCGTATTCGCTCCGCCGCGCGAGTCGCCCTTGCGAGCGCCTCCTTGCGGGAGTCGCCGACCGCCAGCACGGCCCCGGCCCGGTCGGCGCCGCGGCGGAGCGGCCCGAACACGTGCCCGGGCTCGCGGTAGCTCCGCACCCAGACGACTCCGCTCGATCGCTCCGCCTCCTCGATCCCCTCGACCGCCTCCAGCACGCCCGGCTCGGGGACGAGGAAGCGCACGCAGGCGCCGCCGGCCTGCTCGTCGGGCACGAACGCCCCGTCGTAGAGCCGCTCGCCCAGCGCTGCCGAGATCGCGAGCCGGTTCAGGTCGATGCCGAGCGCGGCCTCGCAGAGCTCCGCGTCGTGGCCGCCGCCGAGCCGAGCAGCGAGCTCGCCGACGCGCGGGCCGTCCGGGCGGACGAGCACCTGCGTATACGTCGGCCCCTCGCGCACCCCGACCGCCGCGGCTGCCGACTCGGCCGCCTGCACCGCGGCAGCCAGCTCGTCGGGCTCGAGCTCGCTCGGCCACACGTGTGCGAGCGCGACGCCGAAGGCGGGCGGCTCGGCGACAACGCGATCGGTGACGCTCAGCGGATGGAAGCGCCCGCCGGCCGAGAACGCGTTCACCGTCACCTCACGACCGGCGACGAGCTCCTCGACGAGCACGACGCTCGAACGTGCGAGCCCGCGCGCCGTGTCGAACGCCTCCGCAAGCGCGTCGGCGTCCCGCACGAACCCGAGACCCTTCTGCCCCTGCAGGTCGGGCGCCTTGACGACGCAGGGAAACCCGAGATCCGCGGCCGCGGCCGACGCCTCCGCCAGGCTCGAGCAGACGCGGTAGCGCGCGTGCGGAACACCGGCGTCCGCGAAGCGCTCCCGCTGGCGCAGCTTCGACGTCGCCGCCTGTGCGGTCGGCGGATCGAGCGGATGCGCGATCCCGAGCCTTGCCGCCACCCGCGCGGCGATCGCGACCGGGAAGTCGATCCCCGGCGCCATGATGCCGTCGATCCGCTCGGCGTTCGCGAGCCTGTCGATCGCAGGCTCGTCCTCGACGGACACGATCGCGCGCCGGTCGGCGAACCGGAAGCCGGGTGCGAGCGGGTCACGGTCGACGGCGATCACGTGCAGCCCGCGCTCGTGCGCCGCCTCGAGCAGGCCGAGCTGCGCCGGCCCCGCCCCTAGGACGAGTAACCGCTTGTCACTTGCCGCCGTGCCCCCCTCCACCACGCCTCATTCTCGCGGTACCACGCGACGGTGCGCTCCAGGCCCTCGGAGAACGAGGTCCGGGCACGCCAGCCGAGCAGCTCGGCCGCCTTGTCGGTCGAGCCGATGTGACGGTCGACCTGGCCGGGGCGCTCCTCGACGTGGGACCTGAGCGAGCGGGGCTTTCCGAGCATGTCGAGCACGAGGTCGGCGATGTCCGAGACCGACACGTCGATGCCGGTCGCGACGTTGATCACCTCGCCGGCGACCAGGTCGAGATCGGCTTCGATCGCAGCAACGATCGCCTCCGCGTCGTCCTCGACGTACAGCCAGTCCCGACTCGCGTGGCCGTCGCCGTGCACGGTCAGCGGCTCGTCGGAGAGCGCGCTCGTCACGAAGCGCGGCACGACCTTCTCCCAGTGCTGCCGCGGCCCGTAGTTGTTGAACGGGCGCAGGATGACGATCGGCAGCCCGTAGGTGACGTAGTACGAGTAGGCGAGCCGGTCGGCACCGGCCTTCGTGGCGGCGTAGGGGCTGCGCGGGTTGAGCGCGTGCTCCTCGTCCATCGGGTCGGACTCGGCCGTTCCGTACACCTCGCTGGAGGAGATGAGCACGAAGCGCTCGACCGGAGCCTCGCGGACGGCGTCGAGCAGGATCTGGGTCCCCTCGACGTTCGTGGTCACGAACTCGGACGCGCCCTCGAGGATCGACTTCTCGACGTGCGACTCGGCGGCGGCGTTCACGATCACGTCCACCTCGGCCACGATCTCGGCGACCAGCTCGGCGTTGCGGATGTCGCCGTGCACGAAGGCGAGCCGCTCGTGCGACATCACGTCCGCGAGGTTCTCGAGGTTCCCCGCATAGGTGAGCGCGTCGAGCGAGACGACGTCGTACTCGGTCGCCTCGAGCAGATGCCGGATCACGTTCGAGGAGATGAACCCGGCACCGCCGGTCACGAGCACTCGCTTACGTGTCAATCAAAACTCCTTGTCGATGGTGTAGAGGGGCCTGCCCTCGACGTCACGCTGGATTCTCGCCAAATACTCGCCGATCAGCGCGAGGATGAAGCCCTGGATGCCGAGCACGGCGAGCACGGCGACGCCTCCGAACAGCGGCCCGGGGAAGTTGGCACGGTCGACCCAGAAGAAGATGCCGTAGGCGCCGAGCCCGGTCGCACCGAGCGAGCAGACGACGCCGACTCCGATCCCGATCACCTGGATCGGCTGCGGCCAGAACCCGGCGAGGATGTGGAGCGCGAGCCGCGTGAGCCTGAGCGGCGTGTAGCGAGACGCGCCCGCACGGGCCGCGTGGTCGACGTCCACCTCGACGACGCTGGCGCCGCCGGAGAGCACGAGCGCCTTGGTGAACTTCTGCTTGCCGATCGCACCGAGCATCGGCGTGACCACCTCGCGCCGGTAGGCGTTGAAGGCGCAGCCGAAGTCCGAGATGCGGACGCCCGTGAAGCGGCGGAGCATGCCGTTGATCAGGCGGGAGGGGAGCGTCCGGCCCCAGGAGTCGCGCCGTGCCGACCGGCGGCCGCTGGCGACGTCGTAGCCGCTCTCGACCGCGGCGACGAGGCGTGGGATGTCCTCGGGCGCGTTCTGGAGATCGCCGTCCATCGTCACGACGATGCCGCCGCGCGCCCGGGCCAGCCCCGCGTGCATCGCCGGGTGCTGGCCGAAGTTCCGCTTGAACCGCACGGCCCGGACGCGCGCGTCGGCCGCGTGCAGCCGCTCGAGCGTGGCGAAGGTGCCGTCGACCGAGCCGTCGTCGACGAAGATCAGCTCGAACGGCCGCTCGAGCGGCTCGAGCGTCGAGATGGTGCGCCGGTAGAGCTCGTCGAGCGACGCCGCCTCGTTGTAGAGCGTCACGACGACGGAAAGGTCCGGGTCCGCGCCCGGACGAGCCGCCGCAACGGGAGAGAGGTCCGCCTGCGCCATTTAGGCACGGGGGAAACGGCCGGTTTCCCCCGTGAGCCCCCTTCCCTTTGTGGTCGCCTTCACGGCGGCTCGAGCTACGCCGCGGCCAAGCCACGGCTCCGCGGCCGGTGCATGCGGCTCCGTCGAGGCGGTGGAAATGCGGCTGAGAACCCGCAAGAGGTCTGCCTGCGCCATTTCTGGACTCTGAACTTACAGAACCTTCGTGAGATGGACGTAAGTTCGGCGTCGTGTGGCGGCCCTGACCTCCCAGCCGGATGGGATGAGATCTAGGCCGCCTGCTCGAATGCCGGCTCGAGCTCGGCGACCTCGGCCTGCTGCCGCCGCCCGCGCACCGGAATCGCGAATGCGATCAGGGCAGCCGTGCCGACGAGTGCGGCGCCGACCCAAACAGCCGGCGTGAGCCCGTTGACGAAGCTCGTCCCCGAGCTGTAGCCGCCGTAAGTCGCGAAGATCGAGGCCAGCACGGCGACCCCGAACACGCCGCCGAGCTCACGGATCGCATTGTTCGCGCCGGACGCCTGTCCCTCTTCGTGCGGCCGGACGCTGCCGAGCACGACGTTCGCCACCGGGGCGAAGAAGAGGCCCATCCCGATCCCCGAGAGCGCGAACGGCGCGACGAGGTCGGCGTACGGCAAGGTCGGTGTGGAGACGGCGGCGATCCAGCCGAGCGCAATCGCCTGGAGCGCCAGGCCGACGCCCATGATCCGCGGGCCCGGAATGCGATCCGAGAGGGCGCCGGCGATCGGCGCGACGAAGATCGGCATCGCCGTCCAGGGCAGGATGCGGAGCCCCGACTGCAGCGGCGAGTAGCCCTGCACGGTCTGGAAGAACTGCACGAGCAGGGAGTGAGAGCTTTCCAGTAGGAGTCTCTCGGACTCTCGGAGTTATCCACAGAGCCGTCCACAGAGCCCGATCTCGCGACCGTAGGCGCGTCCGACCTGGGCGCCAAAATAACAGGCGCTCGACTCCAGCGACGTACTGGAGCGACCCCTCGCCAGGCGTGGCGAGAGGGTGGAGCGGGCGACGCACTCGGAGCGGTGGAACGGTGTAGGGCCGGGAAGCCGCTCCGGGTGTCTCAGGTCTCGGTCAGGTGTTCGAGCGGCGGGCCGGTCCTCCTCTTCGACGCGCGGACGGGAAGGTATCAGCGGGTCCGGATGTCACGTGACACTAGCGTGCTAGTGTCAGCGCTCTCGGCGCCTCGAAGAGAGATCTACCGGTCTCGCTCCCCCGCGTCAAGCAGGTTGACGACGCCTGGCGCCATGGCTATCATGCAGCGTAGAGAACGCCTATCGCTGTCATTCTAAGTTTGCGATAGGTAGCGAGGGCCGCTAGCGCGGCTCTCGTTGTTTTTAGAGCGACATCTGGCCTAGAGTGCTGTCACATGGCAGCGTGGCTCTATATCGACGGACTCGGCCTTTACTACGGCAGCGTCCGGGGTACGCCATATCGCTGGCTTGATCTAGAGGCCTTCGCCGCGGCCCTCGGACTCGATCCACCGATAACCCGGATTCGTTACTTCGCAACGCGAGCGCCAGATATTGAGGCGCAGGAATGGGACCAGAGGTATCTCCGCGCACTGAGAACGCTCAAGAGTGTGCGCGTACATGAAGTCGAGGGGCCGCATGCGGTCGCTGAGATGAGTCAACGTCTCCACGAGGATGAACGTGCGGGTCGCTTCACTCTCGCCGTCGTCCTTACGATTGACGGGCGGCTTGCTCCCGCCATTAGCGCTCTCAGGAAGCCCACCTGTGCCGTGATGCCGCGTATTCGCAAACTCGGTGATCCATCAGTTCGAGAGGCGGCGACCTTCCCCAAGCGCGTTAGCCGGTCGAGCCTTGAAACAAGCCTCCTCCCTGGTGTCATTGAAGATGGGGAGGGAGCGTTCAACAAGCCGCCAGACTGGTAGCGGCGCTTCCCGGCGAGTGCCCAACCCGGCGCGACGGTCGATCTTCCACTTCGCCATCGCGTCTCCCCGTTAGTGCGCCCAGCGGTAGTAGTCGGTCGGGACCCCGACCTGCCCGTCGGCGGTGTAGATGCTCGCGCCCGAGGGGGTTACCTGGAGCGCCGTCATGTCCGGGCTGGTGACCGAGAACGGTCCCTTAGTCGCGCAGAACAGCCCCCGATTAGACGGATGGTAGGCGCAGGTGTACTTCGTGTTGCTGTTGAACTTGATGCTCGTATTGCCGTTGTTGGGGATCGTGATGTAGCGCCAGAACGTCGGCGCTGCCAGTCCCGCGCCCGCGCTCCCGAGCACGAGCCCCGCGATTAATGCCGCGATCGTGCGTCTCACGTCTCTCTCCCTCTTGTCGGCCCAGAACTCCGGCGAAAAGTTTACGCCTACAGGTTGGCTCACGAGCCGCGGGGAAGCGAGCGTCTCGCAGGGAGGGAGGCTTATCCGGAAGAGAGGGGAGGACCTACGCGGCGTCGGGCGGAAGTGGTTTGGTTGCGCGAGCGCCGCCCGTAGAGGGCCTCGGGGTGCGGGGCTCGCGCACACCGGCTAATCCCAGCGGTGGCGGCTCTTCGCCTGACGCCTGCGCGGCGCGTTTGGCGCGGAGACGGTCGAGGCTCCGATGCAACTTTGCACGGTCGAACGAGAGCCTGGTCGTTTGCTGGGTCAGCTTGTCGATCAACCGATCGAGAGCGTCGTGGGACGGTAGTCCTTCCACCTAGTTGCTCGTGCAGGTAGTCGGAGTCAAGATGCTCAAGGCGCCCCCCGCGACAAGATGCGTGCGAGCCAATCGACTCGGACGGTCAGTGAGCCGCCGCCCGCGCGCGCGTCCCGCTCGGCGCGGGCAATGTCGAGCCTCCCTTGGAGCAGGCGACGCTCGAACGAGAGCCTGGTCTCTCGCGCAGTCAGCTCGGCGATCAACCGATCGAGATCTTCGTCCGGCAGTCCTTCCAACCTCGAATCTCCCTCCCCTCGACCTGCCCTCGCAACAAGGGCGGAGGGGTTATCGGCAAATCGCTCGTCAACCTTTAGGAGGTTGCGACGCCTCTATAGCCGTAACGCTAGGCCGCGCGCCGGAGCGCCGCGGGCGTGCGCAGCATGACGCGGTAGGCCGTCCTGCACTGGTCGGAGCAGAGCATGTGCCCGAGGCGACTGCGGACGAACGGCTCGCGGCAGTACGCGCACGTCGCCGTCGTGCCGACGTAGGCGCTGAACCGGCTCATCGCCCCCTCGGCTGCGTGGGCGCGGTCGAAGTAGGCCGCGAGGGCGTTGTACCCGGCGTCGGTGATACGTGCCCGCAGCGGGCCGCTCAGCGTCTCCACGTAGCCCATGCGGGCGAGTACCTCGGCGTCGTCGGCCTTGGCGCGCGCGATCCGGTAGAGGCGTCCATCCCTCAGATCGTCCAGTAGCTTGAGCTGAGTGTTACGCATGGTCAGATTGTAGCCCGTCCAGGCTACGCCGCGGCCCTCACTCGAACCGCCGCCTCAGCTCCAGTAGGTCGGAGCGGGAGGCCGACTTCTTTGCGCGCGGTAGGCGCACGCCGTCGCGGAGCACCGCGTAGCCGCGCTCCCGTCCGCACCCCTCGCACGAGATGAACACGCCGCCCCGGATCGCCGGACGGACGAGGGCACGCTCGCCCGCCGGGAGGTAGCGCCCGCACCATCGACACGCCGCGTCCTCGTCGAGCCGCCGCCAGAGGTAGGGCAGCGTACTCCTCCTCGGCGGACGGGACCCCCTCCCGGACTGCCTCAGCTTGAGCAGACGGAACTCGCGCCCATCTCTGACCACCACTGACTCGCTCTCCACTCGCATAACAGACCTCCTCTCGGACAAGCCTCCAGTAGTGCGCCCGCTCGTGCTCGACTCGTCGAGGGCCTCCGGCCCTCTCCTCGCCTCGCCCGGAGTACGGACAGAGCCGTCCTCACGCGGGCGCCCAACAGACGGGCCAACCAGGACCACAGTCGCCTCCCTACCACTCACCTTGAGGCACCGATGGACCTACATTTCCGTAACGGTTCGCTTCACCCTCGCTCGCTCCCTACCCTGCTCGCGGTGCGATCTTCCGCACGGTTGTAGGAACTAGCCGCCGAGAGGCGACTCCACTGACTCGACGGTCTCCGATACGTGGCGGTATGCGATCACGGTCCCAAGGTAGCCGAGCGCCCCGGTCCCGCGAGACCTCCCGGGGCAATCAAAGAAGCAAATGCAGGATGCTTGAGCCCGCAACGACGAGACGCCCTTTCGGGCGTCTCAAATCGGTGATCGAACACCACCGCGCCGATCGAAACCGGAGTCAAGTGGAGACGTAAGTTTAGCTGAGCGCTCGCGCCCGCAGTCGCCCCCTCGTCTCGATCATCTCCCTCGTGGCTACCTCGGCGTCGATCAGCTCCGGCACGTCCAGCCAGCTCGCGCGCTCGCGACCCTCCGGCGTGATCCACCATCGGAGCCGACTGAGCGCGTAGGCGCTCGGCGGCGACGGATGCAGCTCGACTCCCTTGCCGACGAAGCGATCCCGGTGCAGGTTCGGCATACAAGCGAGCGTCTCCTGCACGGTGAGCCCGGCGAGGTCAGCCATGCGATCGCACTCCGGCTCGCCGATCGCGATTCCGCCGCCGGTATCGACCTCCGCGAGCGCACGGAGCACCGTGAGACCGCGCGAGGGGATCATCCCGACGGACCCGGATGGTAGACCTCGACGCGCACGCCCGGCACTCGCTCCGGCACGCTGAGCTGACGCTCGACCTCGGCCTCGACTCGGCGGATTCGCCGCGCCTCGAACTCGGCCTGACGCTGCTCGGCGATCCGGATCGCGGCCTCGGCGCGGATGTCCTCCTCGTCCGCCCGCTGCTCGCGATCGCGGGCAACGGCCTCGTCCCACTGAGCGGCCAGAGCCGCCGACTTCGGACGCTCGCCGAACCTGCTCGTGATCGGCGACTCGTTCGCCCGCAGGAACCGCGTCGGATTGCCTCGCTCGTCCCTCGGTCCGTCGTATGAATGGTCAGACACTTCGACCTCCTCTCGTTCGATGACTCACAACCGGCCCGCTTCCAACCGAGACCGCCAGCCGAGACCGGAATCGACCGCCACGGCGGCGCCCTCCGGAGCTGGCCACTCGACGAGCCCCGCTGCTACGTCCTTGCCGAGCTGCGTTACCGCGAACGCTTGACCGCCGCGTTCTACGTCCAGCTCCCCGGCGACCACTAGCTCGCGCCCGGCGAGCGAGAGCAGAACGTCCCGGCGCTCCATGTTCGTCGGGCCAGGGCCGCTGACGATCACCCGGGCCTCAAGCAGACTGATCCAGGTCTCGCCGCCGTCCGCGAGCAGGTCGTCGAGTACCTGCCTCGCCTGCGCCGCGGTGACGATCACAGCGCACCCGCCGTCCGCCACGGCGAGACACCGGCTCCGACGACGCCGCTCATCCCCTTCGAGATGAGCGTGACCTCGGCGGGCGGGACGCCGTGTCCGGCGCGATCGTAGAACTCGCGGGCCGAACGCGCCCAGTGTGCGTCGTCGGCGACGATCGACACCGGCAACGGCTCCGGCGCGTCGAGCGCGAGCACGCGACGCGCGCTCGGGACGAATCCCTGACGGGCCTCGTGGTCGATCGGGACCGGTACCGGTACCACTTCTGGTACCGGTTGCGGGAGCGGCTCGACGCGATCCATGTAGTTCTCGTCGCCGTAGGACTTCTTCACGAACTCCGGCTCCGGCTCGCGCTTCTTCCGCTCGATCACGTAGCCGCGGTCGCGCAGCGCCTCGATGGTCAGCTCGGCGATCTCCGGTACGCCGTCGAACAAATCCATGCCGTCCTGGACGATCTCCTCGATGCTCGACGGCGGCTCGACGATCGGTCCGACGCCCAGCTTGGTCAGCTCGCGCAGGGCGGTGACCTTGGCGCTCGCGGGCGCGGACGAGTCATCGACGATCGCCCTCCAGTGAGACACGATGTCCACGCCCGTCTCCGGTACCGGCTCCGTGGCGATCGCCGCCACTAGCTCGGCCTCCTGCTCGACGATCTTCTTCCGGGCGCGTGCCGCGATCAGCTCGCGACGGGCGTCGTCTAGCTCCGTCATACCGTCGCCCCCTCTCGGCACTCATCGTAGAAACGGGCGAGACGGATCAGCGGCCAGCCTCGCGGCACGCGGCGGCCCAGCTCATACCCGCGGAACGTCGTCGAAGTCACGCCGATGTGCGCGGCGAGCTGCGCCTGCGAGTACCCGGCGACGCGACGGAGACGGACCCGCTCCTCGGGCTCCGGCAGTCCGGAAACAATAGCGTGCGTTTCTCGAGCCGAAGCCAGGAAATCCTCGTCTGACATTATTTCCTCCTTTCACTAACTATCTCTTTAGTGCCGATCTAGTGTCTACAGCTAAGCGAAAGTTTACCACTGGAAATAACTCACGAGGCTTTGCCATCGGATAGAGTGAGTGGTATGGCTAATGGATACGACTCATTCTTTTCCGGCGCCGCCGAGACTCCAGAGTCGGGCCGCGCCGAGTGGGAGCGGCAGCAGATCCCGGCGAACGCCGCCCGGGACATCGCCGCGGACTCCAGCGTCGATCAGGGCAACTCGTCCTACGACTCCAGCGAGGGCCGCGAGGCACCGCAGGGACCCGAGGTCGGACGAGACGCGAGTCAAGCGGAGCAGCCCTGGGTGGGTGCGCGGTAGTGGGCGCGCCGAACCAGCCGACCAGCGAGGGCGTGGGACCGTGGGGCGGCTCCGAGAGCATGCCGAACGCGCCCGATCAGCCTCAAGAGCAGTCCTGGGACAAGATCGGCGCCGAGGTAGAGAGCCCGTCGGAAGCCGCCAACGAGGACGAGTAATGAGCGCCGAGCCCGTCGCGGGCGGACTCGTGCAGTACCCGAGCGGCACGTCTCGTCCGACCGGCATCCTCGATGACATCATGGCGGGCGCCTACTCCGAGCGGACCGAGCCGCCTCAGATCCAGGACCTCCCGCGCGATGCGCAGGGACGAGCTATCCCGACCGCCCTAGTGGAGGGTGGCGACGTGTAACGATGGGCGCGCCCAACTCAGACGGCGACATTCGCCCGCGAGGTCTGGGCTACGACCTCCTCTACGCGCCCGACTTGGCGCGCGACTTATCGACGTAGTTACCCTGGACGATCCGGCGCACGCTGACCGGATGCCAGCGCCCGCCCTGCGCCCCGGCGATCCCCTGCTCGTTCAGGAGGCGCGCCGCCGCGGTCAGGCTGCCCGTCTGGCGGTAGGCGCGACGAACGGCGCGCTCCAGCTCGCGCGTTAGCGTCTTCGGCCTGCCCGCCTTGCCCGTTCTCTTGACCAACCCTCGGACCTCCTCGGAATATGTTTACACAATCGGTCGGCGAGCGCGGGACCTTGAGAGAAAAATATTCAAGGGGTCGGCGACCGCCCCCGTCCCGCCTCACCCGATCCGGCGACCCTTGGTCGAGGGCTCTCCCGCGCGCGAGGGACCCTCGATCGGGAGCACGCCGGAGCCGGGCTCCGTGCTCGTGGGCTCGTGGGCTCGTGTTCTGGTCCTGCTCTAGCCTCCTCTCGGATCTCACGGACAGGGCGCCCGGATCGGCGCCCGTACCGTCAGGCCCGGCGGTACCGGTCCGGTCTGATCGCGCCGACGAAGCGTCCCGAGCCCGCGTCGCGTAGCGCTGGCATCCCTGCGACGCCTGCTCGATCGTCTACCTGCGAGCCGTCCAGGGACGCCCGGAGCGCGAGCGCGAGCCCGAGGGGGCTCCGTGCTGCCTCCGGCCCGTAGTCCTGGCAGAGACGCGCGTAGGCCCTAGCTGCGTGCGGGATCGCTAGGTCGCACGTCCGCACGTAGCCGATCCGGCTCGCGTAGGTCTCCGACTGGCTTAGGTCCTGCTGCATATCGTCACCCCCCTCTCGCGCGTAGGTGTCCTCACGATCGAGCCCGACCGGAGCCGGGCTCGATCGTCAAGACCTCGGACGCCACGCGCGCAGATGGACCACGAGGACCATCAGCACGGCGTAGAGACCGAGCACGAGGTAGAGACCGATCACGACGAGCGCTCCGCGCAGTCGTGCTCGTCGGAGCCGTCCGCGCGTAGGCGGATCGAGTGGAGGACCTCGCCGAGCCGAGACCCGCAGTCGCCGAGGTGCTCGGTCGTGATCCCGAGCGCGCTCCGCGCTTCTTCTTCGGCGCCGAGCTGGACGCCGGAGCCGTAGCCGTCCTCGAACGCGGTCGCTAGTTCGTCGGACCGCTCCGGCTCCAGCTCATCGGCGTCGTCTACGTCCGCCTCGGCGAGCATGCCCGGGATGGTCGGACCGTCCGCCCACTCTCCGGAGAACGGCGCCGAGGGTAGCGCGTCCATGATCTCCGGGTCTCCCTCCAGGATGCCGCGTAGCAGTCGCTCGGCTGCCTCGTCCGTGCTGTTGCCGTCGAGTAGCCACGTGCTCGCGCTGCGCCCGTACTGCTCGCCGAGGTCGCGCATCCGATCCGACTCGGCCTCGTGCCTCTCCTCGCGCGAGTCGGCCAGGTAGCGACCTGCCGTCTCCAGCGCCCACCATGCCAACAGGCAGTCGAAGCCGTCGCGGGTCTCCGCCATGTCGGCTCGGTTGAACGTGGCGACGTGAGCTAGGACGCCGACGTTCCCGAACTCGTCCGCCTCGTCCGAGAGCAGCGACCAGACCAACTCCATGTTGGCGCGCGTGAACTCGGCGCCGTCGCTCGTGTACGTGAAGCCGCTCCAGCCGGAGTCGGCGCCGTGCTCGCCGGCCTGCTCGATCTCGCTGAGCGTGAGCGAGCCGTGGTCCTGCACCGCTGCTACCAGCCGGTCCATGCGATCGTCCTGCATCGTGTCTCCCTTGGGATTGTGTAAGTACCTCGTGCTCCTCAGTGTCGCCGATTGTGTAATGACCCGCGATCCCTCGTCCGAGTGATTGTGTAAGAGGCGCGCGAGGAGTAGACGCGCGCAGCAGGAGCGCGCGCACGGAGATAGACGCCGAGCCACTAGCTGCGCTGTTACAAGCTGGAGCCCGCTTGCACGTCCAGCCCTCTCCTCAGTGCCGGGCTCGGACGGCATCGACGATGGTCGGATGGTCGCCTGTTGCTGATCGGCAACGGGCTGGAGCCCGCCACTCCCTGACCAGGGACTAGAGACCTCCAGAACCGCTAGACGCTAGACGCCGTGCCGAGTAACGAGGCAGCCGCCCTGGTAGCGAGGGGGCACTTTCCTCGGCGCCACCCGAACAGCCCGGCAGCGGCGGCACAGAGCGTTCCCGCTCAGCATCCCGCCCCCGGGATGCTGAGGACGCGCGTCACCGGCTTGCCGATCGTCGGCTTGACGGGTGTCACTATCTCCGGCTCCCGCCTCGCGCGAACGGCTCGGCTAGAGGGCTAGCCGACGGCGCGTTACGGACTTGTATACGCACAAGCGCATGCCGATCATCGGCTTGACGGGAACGGTGGTCTTACACAAAGCCGTAGGAGCCTCTCTACCGGCGTAGACTGGCGGTATGGCATCGCGGCAGGGGCAGTCCGGATCGGGGCGTCAGACGGGCACGGAGGGACTCCTGCGCGGCGCTCGCGAGCACGCCGACTACCGGCCGAGCGCCCCCTCGCCGGACGTGCCCGCGGCGCCGGTCGTGGGCGCCGTGGCGGCGATCCGCGAGGCGGGTCCCGTCGAGTACGACTCCCTGCGCATGGGGCCGACGCCGGTCGATGAGATGGACCCGAGGTGGGCGTCTAGGGCGATCGACGCCGGGCACACGAACGCCGACGAGCCGCGCGTCCACGCCGCCCTGGAGGACCAGGCCGGGTGATCGACCACGACCACGTACCCGGCGAGCCCCGCGTCCGACCGCTGGCCCGATCCCGCGCAGAACTCTGGCGCACGTGCCTGGCCGCCTGCTCGCTCGTCTCCACCCTGGCCGTCCTCGCGCACGTCTACGGGCTGACGTGATCTACGTCGGCCTCGCCCTGATCGCCGTCTCAGTGGCGCTCATGCCCGGCTCGATCGCCCGCTAGCCCGTAGGCCCGTAGCGTCGCCTCGAGGCTCACTAGGAGTACCCTTACACAATGCGGACGTGCGAGGCGAGCGACTGCGAGAACTCGCTGGAGGGCCGTCAGCGAAGCGCCCGGTTCTGCTCCAGTGCCTGCCAGCAGCGGACCTACTACCGGGCGCACGCGGCGACGGGGACGCGGACGCGCTCATCGGGCGCCGAGCGAGCCCGCAAGCGGGCCGTGGAGGAGGCGGCTCGCCGCGTCCGGCCCACGGGTAGGCCCTGCGCGGCGAGGGGGTGCAGCGAGCCGGCGATCGACGGCGAGGAGCCCGGCGTCCCGGACTTCTGCTCGGTCGCCTGCGCTCGCGCCCACTTCGGGACGAGGTTCGAGGAGACGCCGATCGTCGTCGCGGACTACCGGCCCCCGGAGAACCTGACCCGCCGTCAGCGCGAGGCGATCGAGTGCTCGAACCGACTCCGACCGATCCGCGAGCAGGCGATCCGCCGCGCGCGGGCGACGCCGAGGGCGGCCGATCGCACCCTCGCCGCCTTGGACGCTCGCGTACCGGTCCCAGGTGCCCGTGCCCTTCGCAAAGGCGCGGCGCAAGCGTCAGCGCGAAGCCGTGGCCGCGTAGTGACGAACGGTCCTCCCCGAATGCAGGGAGAGAGGTGACTAGTCCAGTTCGTCTTCCTGCGGCTCCTGCCTCATAAGTTCGACAGGAGTGATCGGGTCTTTCAGCGGGATCGTGAACTCACCCTTCGCTGTGCCGCTCACGTTCGTCGCCGTCGCCGTCCACGTCCCGTCGAGCAAACTCGCTTCACCTGCAATCGCGACCACATGGATGTCATGGAGCGAATGCTTGTGTTGTGGCCGCACGTGAACAGGCGCGAACCGAACCGTGCTAGAGCCGCTGTTCGAGATCTTGCCTGGCGACAGGCGTTCGATGCCCAGGTTGTGCGGCATGAACGGGGCTGCGATTCGATAGTCGAACGTGCGTGGTCCCCATTTCCGAGGGCGGGCGGGGAAATCGAGCTGGTCCTCCGTCTCGCGGACATCGAAGAACGCGGCAACTGCACCTGGAAGGAACAGCTCCGTCACGACATTCTCGAAGTTGTCGTCACCAAGATTGAGAACCGCGAGATGTAGTCGGCCGATCCCGACTCGGACGGCCTGCATGCGGAGCAGGGACAGCAGAGCTGGCCGCGCCTCCTCCAGGTAGTCCTCGACCTGCTTGTCGTATTCCTCTGGAGTCCGATTCTCAGGTTGAACGCCAAGGTGGCCCAGGCCTCTAAGCGCGTTACCAATATCCAGGCCAGCCATTGAAGCGGCCGTCTCCCGCTTCGGCGGCGGCGGTATCGGTCTTGCCAAACTCCGCCGCTGGCCGTCGATCCACGCTCCGACAGCCTGGTCGCTCAGATCGAGAGGGGTGACTCGACTCTCCTGCTCCCACCACGTCAAATCAACGTCGAGGCGAGGACGCACGGCTCCCAACCGCCGCTGAAGCATCCGCATGTCCGCCGCGTTCGCGCGTTCCGTGCGTCCGTGCCGTCTGACGAATATCTCGCCGTTGCGATAGTTGATTCGCTCGGGACCTGTTGACTCGCTGAACTCCTTTTGCAGGCAATAGATCGGATTGCCCTGAGCTGGTGGTGGGACCGTGACAACAAGCACGGTCGAACCACCGACCTCTAAGAACTGGGGTATCCAGTGCGGTCCGTCGCGTCCGAGGTAGGGGGCGACCCCGCCGTCGAGTTCCGCCATATCTATCGGCTTCACCCCTTGCAGGTTCTCGGGCTCGCTGCCGAGGACTAGGTACCCGTAGCCTTCGGCATGACGGGCCGCTGATGCGGGGTCGCGATTGGCGAAACCGATCGTGTGTCGAGCGATCTCTGCCATCCAGCGTTTCTCGCTCAGGGCCGCTGCGGATTTCCACTCGACCCAATCAGGCTCCGATTCGTGCCGGGGAGCATCCCTTATCGCCGCGACCAAACTCTGTAACGAGCCTGGGGTGAGGAAAGCGCGCTGAGCGTTCACTCCAAGGGTCACTCCGCCATTCAACCAGCGCCTGCCGGACAGCCGTGCCCGCGAAGTGGTTTGTGGACCAGAGTCCCTGCGCGGTGGATCGTCGCCGGGTACTCCTCTACCGCCTGGTTGTAGAGGACGAGGTAGCCGTGACCGCAGAACCCGCTCGGGCGGAAGCTTCGCCCGTAGTGATTCGCGTAGGGGTATCTCGGATCGTCGCAACCGAGCACGGGGAAGCCGGCGTGCCCCTCACTGGCCGCGACGGGGCGGAAAGCAAGCGACCGGGACGAAGCGCGGCAACGGCGTCGAAGGAATCGACCACACTCGGCCGCAGTCCTAGAACTCGGTGTCTACTTGGAACTGGTAACGGAACGTGCCAGAGATCATCGGGCTTTGTGAGACCAGTTGGACCGTGACCGTCTGACCGGGCGCAACTGCGTCGGCCGAGCCCTCTGCGGTACCGACGATCTGACCACCCTGGAAAAAGGTGAATGTGAAGGTTGCGGTCTTGGCGGTAGAGGCGGTGTTGGTGATGCGCGCGATGCCACCGATGTCGCCCAGGCCGTCGTCCTGAATCTGCAGGACCTGTACCGCGAAATCCTTATCGGCTGCTTGGGGAGGCGGTGGTGGAGGCGGAGCCGGCGGCGGGGGCGCAGCAGGCTTCGGATAAGCCACGACCGAGTTGCGGTCAATCGTGAAACCGTGCTTGGTCGAGTTCGTGAAGCACGTCATGCCGGTACTCGCGCTCCGGCAGGTGAAGCCGCCGCGACTCCACGTCGATCCATAGCTCAACACCGGAGCGTGGCCCGGCACGAACTCGTGGTTGCGCTCCAGAACCGACCAGGACTGTTGAAAGAAGGTGGCCTGATCGGCCACGAGCACAACCGCCACGTGGTTATTGAACGTGCCGCAGTTCAACGTGTTCTGCTGCTGCCCTGGCTTCGTGAACACACACTCGATGTTCCCGCTCGGGCTGTAGAAGTGCGCGGGAGCCGCCGCTGGCTTCGAGGGCGGCGAGGAGGACCGCTGCCCGATCGAGACGGAGATCGTGACCGTCGCGCCTTGCGGGGAGTGACTGCCGGCCGCCGGGGTCTGGTCGTAGACGATCCCGGACGGTACCCCGGCGTGTTGGCGGCGCACGACGCGGACGACGAGACCCTGCCCTTTCACCTTCTTCACTGCGAGTACCTCGGTGAGGCCCTGCACGAAGGGCACCACGACTGGGGCTGGCGCGACCGAGGTCGTGACGGTGGTTGTTGTCGAGCCGCAGCCTGCGAGGAGTGCCAGCGCGGCGCCGAGGCCGAGCACGAGGAGAAGCCTCATGACATCGGACCTTTTCGTGCCTGGTCGGCACTGTCAAGCCGCGAATGGCCCCTGGACGGCGGAGCTTGCCTCGCTCGACGCCCGGGTAAGCTGAACGGGCCTGGCACGGCGGTAACACCGAACGCCTCCGTGCATGATCTCGTTCTGAGCGGCGCCCTCCCGGCGCCGTTCGGCTATTGTGTAAGAGGATGCTGGACGGTACTTCGTTTCCCGTCCGGCGTCCACGCGACTAGGGTCTCGAAGGCCCGACTCGCCCGGGCGCTCCCGCCTTTCCGGTCGGTGAGACGGTGCAGCGCTCGACCTGCACTAGCAGTCTCGCCCTCGTCCGGGGCGAGACCGTGCGCCCGCTAGAATCCCATGTAGAAGGGTCAGGCTCACCCCTGATCGCAAACTCAAGTGGAAAGGGGGGAAACCTCCTCTTGACTTGACCGTTCGCTGTATAGCCGGGTTTCGACTCCCGGCTCGCTAGCGGATCTTCGGGTAGGAAATAGTTGAGCGTGTTTGCAAGACCACGATGGGCCGTCGAATCGGACGCCCCGGGCTCATCGTTACGGCGTCAGAGATCTAAGAAGGGACCGGTTGTAGCCGGTCCCTTCGCCTTTTCAGATCGCGACCGGTCTAACTCGATCCTCGACGCGACCGCGCCCGCGCGTGACCACGTAGCCGCGGTGTCCCATGAGCGTCAGCGTCTCGCGGATCGCCTCGCGGCGCTCCGTGACCGAGAGGGCGTCCCACGTGGCTTGATAGGTCTCCGTGCCCTGGACCCAGCGGTTCGCGCGCGCCCGCTGAACGTCCGACACGGACGCGGCGGCTAGCTCAGCCGCCCGGGCCTCCTGCGCGGCCTCCAGGGCGTTCCTGGCGGCCTCCAGGGCGATCCCGTAGGCAAGCGCCGATAGATCACCTTGAGCATGCGCGGATTCGACCTCGGCTAGCTCCGACTCGGCAAGCAGAACCGCGTCCTCGATCTCCTGACTCGGCTCCGCGTAGACGCGGATCGTCGCGTGCAGCAGGCCGAACGCGATGTCCGTGGCGTAGGGCTCGATGATCGACGCGCTGATCGTGGACCGCTCTGGGCAGGCCGGGACCTTCTTGCACGTGTAGTACCGGTACCTCGTCCCGTTGCGCATCGTGTAATCCGAGGTCAGCCGTCCCCCGCACGCGCAGTAGAGGAGACCCGCGAGCAGGGCGCCCTCGGACTCGCCGCGGCGGACCGGCGCCGAGCCCTTCACGGCGTTCGCGGCGCGGAATAGCGCGTCGTCCACGATCGCCTCGTGCGCGCCCTCCATGACGAACTCGCCCGAGCGCGCCTCGCCGAGGTAGCAGCGATTGGCGATCATCGACCTCAGCGCCGTGTCGCTCCAGCGCTGACCTCCGACGCCTCGGCGGCTGCCCTCGATCTTCGCCGTGCCGCCCTTCGACGTGACGATCTTATGCGCGTGGAGGTAGTCGGAGATCTCGCCCCACGACGCGCCGCGCATGCGCATGGCGAAGCACTCGGCGACGTGCGGCGACGTGCGCGGATCGACGACGAGGCGACGCTCGCCGTTGCGCCGGTAGCCGGTCGGAACTCGACTGCCTCCGTGAATCCCACGCTCGACGGCGCCGGAGCGAGCCGTCGCCCACCCCTCCGTCGCCTGCTCGCGGAATAGCTGACTGATCCTGAGCACGAGGTCTCGCCCGAAGCGGCCCATCGAGGTAGACGTATCCCACTCGCCGTCCGCTTCGATCAGGAACCCGCCCGCCTCCTCGATCTCCTCGATTGCGTTCAGGGCGCCCTGCATCGTGCGGGCGAATCGGTCGATCCTGGCCACGATGATCCCGCCCGAGACGCCGGAGCGGATACGCGCGAGCGCCTCGTTCAGCGCCGGTCGGTCCATCGTCCCGCCCGACTTGTCCAGGTCCGTGAGTACCTCGCCCACCCGGTAGTCGCGCGCCGTCGCGAGCGCCCGGCACCTTTCCTCCTGCACCGCGGGCGAGATAAACGAGTCGCCCTCGCGCCCACCCACGCGACTCACGCGCACGTACACGTCGAGCGGCTTCGTGATCTTGCCCTTCGGTGACACGACTACCTCCGTCGATCAGGGTCCGCGACGATCTCAGCGTAGGCCCTGTATTGGAAAGATACAAGTCCCCGATATAGGGAGTTTCTCCGTAAAGGATGCGCCGCCCAGGTACACCGGGGGCCGTTCTTAGCGGCCCCCGGACATCTCTCCTACGCCGCAGCCTCAAGCTCGGGCTCGGCCATGAGCGGTTCAACCCTGGCCCCTGCCTTGCGCACGCTCGGCATAAGGAAGGCCGCTATCGCGCCAATGGCCACGAGCGCTGCCCCGACATAGACCGCAGCGTTCATACCGTTCGAGAACGTCTCCGCGGTCCGGTAGCCGCCGTAGCTCGCGAAGATCGAGGCGAGCACAGCCACGCCGAACACGCCGCCAAGCTCGCGGATCGCGTTGTTGGCGCCCGACGCCTGGCCCTCCTCGTGCCGGCGGACCGAGCTGAGCACGACGTTGGCGACGGGGGCGAAGAACAGGCCCATACCGATGCCCGAGAGGGCGAAGGGTCCGACGAGCTGCGAGTACGCGATCGTCGGCGTCGAGACGGTTGCTATCCACGCGAGCCCGATCGCCTGGAGGCTCAGACCCACGGCCATGATCCTCGCGCCGCCGATCCGATCGGAGAGAGCGCCAGCGATGGGCGCGACGAAGATCGGCATGGCCGTCCAAGGCAGGATGCGAAGGCCCGACTGGAGCGGCGAGTAGTGCTGTATGGATTGAAAGAACTGTGCTAGCAGGAAGATCGAGCCGAACAT
>PLBK01000055.1:0-77257 GCA_003134505.1 Actinomycetota bacterium
GAGCAGACGATCACGACGTTGTCCTTCGCGTCCCGGACGACCTCGAGCTCGAACTCGTCCCAGCCACGTACGGACTCCTCGACCAGCACCTGCCCGATCGGGCTCTCCGCCAGCCCGACCTCGACCTGGCGGTGGAGATCCTCCTCGGTGGCGACGAAGCCACCGCCGTGGCCGCCGAGCGTGAACGCCGGCCGGATGACCGCCGGCAGGCGGACGCCCTCGAGCTGGTCGAGCTCGGTGACGATCCGCGACTCCGGAACCGCGAGGCCAGCCCCGATCACGACGTCGCGGAACAGCTCCCGGTCCTCGGCGCGCCGGATCACGTCGAGCGGCGCGCCGATCAGCTCCGCTCCGAACAGGAGCTCCGACTCGGCGAGCGAGCGGGCCAGGTTGAGCGCAGTCTGACCGCCCATCGTCGGCAGCACGGCGTCCGGCTGCTCCCTCTCGATCACGGAGGCGACGCCCTCGAGGTCGAGCGGCTCGAGGTAGGTGCGGTCGGCGAAGCCCGGGTCGGTCATGATCGTGGCCGGGTTCGAGTTGACCACGATCGTGCGGAAGCCGTCCTCGCGCAGCACCTTCAGCGCCTGGCAGCCCGCGTAGTCGAACTCGCACGCCTGCCCGATCACGATCGGCCCCGAGCCGATGATCAGGACCGACTTGATGTCGTTACGCCGCGGCATCAGGCGGCCAGCTCCGCGACCCACGCCTCGAGCAACGGCCAGGCGTCGTGCGGGCCCGGGCCGGCCTCGGGATGGAACTGCACCGAGCGGGCGCGGAGCTCCGGGTAGTCGAGCCCCTCCACCGTGCCGTCGTAGAGCGAGACGTGCGTCGCTTCGCGCCCCTCGCTCGGCCGGACGGCGAAGCCGTGGTTCTGGCTCGTCACCAGCACGCGTCCCGAGCGCCGGTCGACGACGGGGTGGTTGGCGCCGCGGTGGCCGAACGGCAGCTTGAAGGTCTCGCACCCGGTCGCGTGGGCGAGCAGCTGGTGGCCGAGGCAGATCCCGAACACCGGCACCTTTCCGACCAAGCAACAGACTGTTGCAATCTCCTCCTGCAGCGGCTCGGGGTCGCCCGGGCCGTTGGAGAGCAGGACGCCGTCGTGGCCGGTCAGCTCGTCGGCGTCGACATCGTGCGGGTAGACGGTGACCGCTGCGCCCGCGCGCTCGAGCCGCCGCAGGATCGAGCGCTTGCAGCCGTAGTCGACGACCGCGACGTCCGGTCCGCCGTCGCAGAAGCGATACGGCTCACGAGTCGAGACACCCGCCGCCAGCGCCCGGCCGTCCATGGCCGGCTGCCGGCAAATCTCCTCCGCGTCGACCTCGCCCACGGCGATCGCGGCGCGCTGCGAGCCGCTGTCGCGCAGGTGCAGGACGAGCGAGCGCGTGTCGACACCGGTGAGGGCGACGACGCCGTTCGCCCGGAGCCAGGCCGTCCATTCAGGCCCGCGGGCCTCGCGCATGACGACCCCGCGCACGTGCACGCGATCCGACTCGCACCGGCCTTCGGCGACGCCGTAGTTGCCGACCATCGGCGCGGTGAAGCAGAGGATCTGCTCCGCGTAGCTCGGGTCGGTGACGAGCTCCTGGTAGCCGGTCATGGCCGTCGCGAACACGGCCTCTCCGAAGGCGACGCCGTCGGCGCCCACCGACCGGCCGGCGAAGACCTCGCCGTCCTCGAGAACGAGCGCCGCGGTCATCCTTCGAACACGATCCGACCGGCGGCGACGGTCAGGCGCACTCTCCCCTTCAGCGTCTGGCCGAGCAGCCACGAGTTCGCCGAGCGCGAGCGGAAGTCGTCCTCCAGCACGCGCCAGGCCGATCCGGTGTCGAGCAGGACGAGGTTGGCCGGGGCTCCGACCGCGATGCGGGGCGGCTCGAGCCCGAACGCCCGCGCCGGCCCGGCCGACATCCGCTCGAGCAGGGTCGAGAGCGCGATCAGCCCGGGAGCGACGAGATGCGTGTTGAGCGCGGCGAACGCCGTCTCGAGCCCGGTGACGCCGAACGGCGCCTCCTCGAACGGAACGTCCTTCTCGTGCCGCGCGTGTGGCGCGTGGTCGGTTGCGATCGCGCAGATCGTCCCGTCCCGGAGCGCCTCGATCAGCGCCGCCCGGTCCTCGGTGCCGCGCAGCGGCGGGTTCATCTTCACGTTCGCGTCCAGCGAGCGCACGTCCTCGTCGGTCAGGCACAGGTGGTGCGGCGTCACCTCGCCCGTGGCAGCCACCCCGCCCGCCTGCGCGCGCGACAGCGCCTCGATCGACTCGCGCGCGGAGAGGTGCATCAGGTGGATCGGCTGCGCCTCGTAGCCGGCGAGCGACAGGTCTCGCTCGACCATGACGCTCTCGCCCACGGACGGGTAGCCCGTGAAGCCGAGCTCGGCCGAGACGATCCCCTCGTGCATCTGGGCGCCGCGTGTGAGCGTCGGCTCCTCGCAGTGCACGGCGACACGGCGCCCCGCCACCGGGCTGTACTGCAGCGCGCGCCGCATCAGCCCCGGGGAGACGACCGGCCGGCCGTCGTCGGTGAAGCCTGCCGCGCCCGCGTCGGCGAGCTCGCCCATCTCGGTCAGCTCCGCCCCGGCCTGGCCTTTCGAGATCGCGGCCAGGAAGCCGACCGGGATCACGGCCTCGGCCCGCGCGTTCTCGGCGAGCGAGGAGAGGACGGCTGCGGAGTCGACGATCGGGTCGGTGTTGGGCATGGCCAGGATGGCGCAGTAGCCGCCGGCTGCCGCCGCGGCGGTGCCGGAGGCGATCGTCTCCTCGTCCTCCCGGCCCGGTGTGCGCAGGTGGACGTGCGGGTCGACGAAGGCGGGCGCGAGCACGAGCCCGGTGCCGTCGACGACGCGGTGCTCGTTCGTGTCCAGCCCGGCGCCGATCGCTGCGATGACGCCCGCGTCGACGCGGACGTCCAGCACGGCTTCGACGCCCTCGACCGGATCGAGCACGCGCGCGCCCCGAACAACGAGGTTCTCGGCAGGCTCTGCCTTGACGAACAGCATCACGCCACCTCCATCGCGGCCTCGACGGGGACTCCGACCGGCCCGTGGGTGAGCAGGTCGTAGAGGACGGCCATGCGAACGACGAGGCCGGCGCGGACCTGGGCCTCGATCAGCGCATCGGGCGAATCGGCGACCCGCGGGTCGATCTCGACGCCGCGGTTCATCGGCCCCGGGTGCATCACCTTCTGGCCGGGTCGTAGCCGCTCGGGGGTCACGCCCCAGCGCGCGGTGTACTCGCGCAGGCTGGGCACGTAGTTCGCGCCCTCGAGCATCCGCTCGCGCTGCATACGCAGGACGTAGACGACATCGGCGTCGGCGATGGCGCCGATGTCGGCGCTCACCTCGCAGCCCATCGCCTCGATGCCGCGCGGGATCAGCGTCGGCGGCCCGACGAGCGTCACGCGCGCGCCGCACAGGACCAGCGCCTGGATGTCCGAGCGCGCCACCCGGGAGTGCAGCACGTCGCCGACGATCGCGACGTGCACGCCCTCGATCCGCCCCAGCTCCTGCTGGATCGTGTACAGATCGAGCAGCGCCTGGGTCGGGTGCTGGTGCTTCCCGTCGCCCGCGTTGACGACGTGCGCGCCCGTCACCGCGGCGACGAGCTGCGGAGCGCCGATCGCGGCGTGACGGATCACGATCACGTCCGGGTCGTATGCGTTCAGCGTCAGCGCCGTGTCCTTCAGCGACTCGCCCTTGTCGACCGAGGAGCCGGCGGCCTTGATCGACATCACGTCGGCGGAGAGGCGCTTGGCGGCGAGCTCGAAGCTCGACGACGTGCGCGTGGAGGACTCGAAAAAGAGGTTGACGACCGTCCGGCCGCGCAGCGTGGGCAGCTTCTTCAGCTCCCGCTGCGAGGCCTGGTCGAAGGAGCGGGCCGTTGCGAGCAGCCGCTCGACGTCGTCGCGGGTGAGGTCTTCGATCGAGAGCAGGTGCCGCCTCGGCGGACGCATAGGCGGCAGCTCCTCCCGCATGATCGTGATCTCGGGGGTCATTGGTGGGTCACCTAACTCTCCTCCTCGGGAGACGGGACGAGCAGGACCTGGTCGATCTCGTCGACCTCCAGCAGCTGCACCTGCACGCGCTCGGTGCGGGCGGTCGGCAGGTTCTTGCCGACGTAGTCGGGGCGGATCGGAAGCTCCCTGTGGCCGCGGTCGCAGATCACGGCGAGCTGCACGCGGGCGGGCCGGCCGTAGTCGAACAGCGCGTCGATCGCCGCCCGGATCGTCCGGCCGGTGTAGAGCACGTCGTCGACGAGGACGCACGTCCTGCCCTCGAGCGGGAAGTCGATCTTCGTCGCCCGGACGAGCGGCTGCGGGTGCAGCGGAGCCTCGCGGCCGCGCACCTGGACGTCGTCGCGGTAGAAGGTGATGTCGACCGTGCCGAGCTCGAGGCGAGTGCCCGCGAACTCCTCGATCAGGCCGCGGAGCCGCTGGGCGAGGAAGACGCCGCGCGTGTGGATGCCGATCAGCGCCACCTCGTCGAGGCCGTCGTTGCCCTCGATGATCTCGTGGGCGATGCGGTGGAGGGTGCGCTGGAGCGCTTCTGCGTCTAGGAGCACCCGCTCGCCGGCGGGCGCGTGTGCAGCACTCATCGAACTCCTTTCCGGTCTCTCGGGACCGGGTTAAAGGGGTACGCGTCGGAGGGGAGTCTACCCGGGCCGGCGGACGGCTCGCGCGGCGTTCGCGTACCCGGTGGAGACGAGGAAGCGTCTGAGCTTCGCCAGGTAGGCGCGGCCGTCCGGCCAGAAGCGGTCGACGGCCCATGCACTCGCGTCCGCGGCCGGAGACGTGAGATCGCCGCGGCGCTCGACCCCTTGCAGCTGCGTCCACGCCTCGACGCTGCGGCCGAGGACGTACTCGTCCGCGAGCCAGGCGGCGAGTGTCCCGCGGACATCGCTGTGATCACGCCGGTCGCCCGGATAGCTGCGCCAGAGATCGGCAGCCTCCGCACGGACGTAGGCTGGGTACGAGGACGTCACTTCCCGGATCGCGCCATGGTCGTAGTGCCAGATCCGGCCGGGCAGGGCGGAGCCCGCAAACGAGGTGAACTCGTACGCGAAGCGGTCGTCGGCGCTCACAAGCTCGGGCCGGCCGTCTCCGTCGAGGTCGGCGAGCTCGAACCCCGGATCGCCCCAGAGCACAGCCGTGCCGCGGTACGTGCGGCCGTCGAACCTGAAGATCTCCGTGTAGAAGCAGCAGTGCGCGCCGCCCGTGTAGAGGTCGAGCAGCACCTCCGGCTCGCCGTCACCGTCGAGATCGCGGATGGTCAGCGGATTCTCGAAGACCGTGTTCAGGCCGGACACGGCACAGCCTCGGCAGGCGAAGCGCCCGGCCGGCGCCGAGAGCAGCAGTTGCCCGTCGCGTCGGATCGCGATCCGCAGGTTGCTGTCACTCCAGCGACCCTTCCGGTACGAGAGGTCGGCGGAGATGCCGTCGCTCGTTGCTCGGGCATGCCGAATTACGCCTCCATGGATCCGCACGGCTGCCTGGGCCGGCAGCGCGAGCCCGATCAGGACGAGCAGGAGCAGGAGGAGTCGGCGCACGGCGCCAAACGATAGAGAGGCTGAGGCCGACGCCGGTTCAGCCGCGGTAGGCGCGCGGTTCAGCGGTGTTTCGTCGAAGCCGTGATCAGGATCGGTTGGCAGGCGCGGACGGCAGTCCGGCCTCGATCCAGGCCTCCGCGCCGCCGATCACGTCGGTCGCGTGCGTGAACCCGATCGCGGGGAGCTGGGCGGCGGCCAGGCTCGAGCTGAAGCCCTGGCGGCAGAGCAGCATCACGCGGGTGTCGAGCGGGAGCTTCGGGTTGCCTGTCTCCTGCGCGGGATCGAGGCGCCAGAGGACGACCGAGAGCGGATAGTGGACGGCGCCGGTGACGACGCCCTGCCGCTCGCGCTCGTCCTGCGAGCGGACGTCGACGAGGACGGCGCCGCCGCGCATCGCCTCGAACGCCGCCTCCGGGGTGACGCGGTCGAGACCCGCTCGCGCCTCGGCGAGCAGGTCGTCGATCGTCGTGCGCGGGCTCACCCGGCGGGTCGCTCCGCGATCGCGATCAGCCACTCCTGGTCGTACTCGACCAGCTCGGGGAGGTCGCGCTCGGCCAGGACGGTTCCGGCCCGGATCTCCTCCTCGTCGAGGAGATCGAAGGTGGAGATGTGGCGGCCGTGGATACGCTCGAGGGCGTGCTCGCGGCTGATCGCGGCATGCTGCGTGAGCCGGACGAAGCGGACGTCGCCGAGCCCCGCCGGCTCGAGCTCGGCGCGCAGCACGTCCTGGCTGGGAAACCGTTCGAGGTCGATCTCCTTGATCGTCGGGAAGTAGCGGTTCAGCCAGAAGCGGTCGAAGTGGTCGGTGTCGAACGTGACGACGGCGAGCCGGCCTCCGGGGACGAGCACCCGCGCCACCTCGCGGAAGGCGGCCGGACGGTCGAGGAGATGGACGGCGAGCCAGATGACCACCCGGTCGAACCACCCGTCGCGGAACGGAAGCGCCTCGGCCCGTCCCTCCTTCAGCCCGACCGTCTTCGGCACCTTCTCGCGCGCCACTGCCAGCATCTCCGGCGACGCATCGACCCCCCACACGCGTGCGATGCCCTGCTCCGCCAGCGCCGAGGAGAGGCGGCCGGTGCCGCAGCCGAGGTCGAGCACGCGCCGGCCGCGGAGATCGGCCTCGTGGACGACGAGCTCGAACGCCGTCCACCAGTTCTCGTCGACCGGCCGGATGCGATCGTACGACGACGCCCGCCGGCCGAAGTCGACGCTCACCGGCCCGGAGTCAGTCCGCCGACAGCTCGCCCGGGTCGGTCATCGCCTCGATGGCGTGCTGCGCCTCCTCGAGCGACGACTCCGGCACGAGCACCTTCTGGGGCGCGTCCTCGGTCGAGGTCGGGTGATGCTCGACGGCTGTCTCGAGGTGCGCGTCGATTCCTGCCTGGCGCAGGATCGCCTGGATCTCCTCCGCCTCGGTGATGTCCTCCGCGAGGGCAACTTGCACCAGCTCGGTCACTCCGCACCATCCTCCCCGACGGGGACTGGTTCCTCAACAGGCGAGGGCTGAGTCCGTCGGTGCAGCCCGCCGCCCTTCACGAGTCGGGGCCCGCCACGTTCGTCGAACCCTACCTCGATCGTATCGAAGTCCTTCGGGACGACCGTCGCCGCAAACACCGTCCTCGCCTCGCGCACGGCATCTCGGCCGAGGTAGCGGTTGGAGAGGTGGGTGAGTGCGAGCAGTCCCGCCTCGGCGTCCTGCGCGGCTGCGGCGGCGTCGAGGGCCGTCGAGTGGAGCGTCTCGCGGGCGCGGTCCTGCTCGTCCTCGAGGAAGGTCGCCTCGTGCACGAGCACGTCGGCCTGACGGACCGCCTCGATCACGTCCTTGGAGGGGGCCGTGTCGCCGGTGATCGACACCTTGCGGCCGCGGCGTGGCGGGCCGAGCACGTCCTCGGGCCGGACGACGGTTCCGCTCGCGAGCGCGACGGGCTCCCCGTTCTGGAGAGCGCCGCGCTCCGGGCCGGCGGGGACGCCGAGCCTGTCGGCGGTTCCGACGTCGAACCGGCCCGGCCGCTCGTCCTCGACGAGCGAGTAGCCCACGGCGTGTCGGCCGTGCAGGACCGGGAAGACCTCGAGCGCGTACCCGTCGCGGGCGAGCCGGTCGCCGGGCCCGAGCTCGGTGAGCGTGTACTCGTAGGTGAGCTTTCCGAAGATGCGGCGGAGGTCCGCGAACAGGGCGGTCAGCCCGGTGGGGCCGTAGATCGTGATCGGCTCCTCGCGCCCGCGCAGCGCGAAGGTCTTCAGCATCCCGGGCAGGCCGAGGTAGTGGTCCGCGTGATAGTGGGTGAGGAACACCTCCCGCAGGTCGACGAGGCCGACCGAGGACGCGAGCAGTTGCCGCTGGGTTCCCTCGCCGCAGTCGAACAGGAGACGTTCGCCCCCGCGGCGCACGAGCAGCGCCGGCGCGCCGCGGAAGGCGGTCGGCATCGAGCCGGACGTGCCGAGGAAGACGAGGTCGAGATCCACGCCCGAAGTATGGACGGCCGTGCCTGTTGCGGTTCGGGGCCTACCCCGCCGGGAGCACGAGGCGCTCGCCCGGGTGGATGGTCGCGTCGGCGAGGCCGTTCCGCCGCTCGATGTTCCAGACACCCTCGCGCGGGTCGCCGGCGTAGCGCGCCGTGGCGATGCTCCACAGCGAGTCGCCGGGCCGGACGAGGTAGTGCTGCGTGGGACCTGCGCCGCTCGACTGGCGTGCCGCCACGGCCACGGCGAAGGCGGCGGCGATCAGCAGGAGAGCGACGCGAACGAACATGTGTCCGCCAGTGTAGAGCGAACAGACGTTCGTGTCAAGGCAAGCGGGATTATCCCTTTAATGCCGTCCGATGCCCCTGTCAGACTTAGGAGCATGGACTACTTCTTCTCTTCCGGTTTCGGCTTCGGGTCAGGGTTTGCGACCTTCTTCGCATGCTCGATCACGTCCGGGTGGAAGAGGCTCTTGGCTAGCTCTTCGCTGGTCATCTCGTGCGCCTTCTTTTTCCGTCTAGGCATCTAGGAGACCTCCGTGAAGCAGGAAATGAACCTCGTCAAGCTGATCGAAGAGTTCGGGTCTGAGAATGCCTGCCGCGAGCGGCTTGCGGAGCTTCGCTGGCCGGACGGCGTGCGCTGCCCGCGCTGCAAGACGGACAAGGTGACGCCGTACACGAAGCGCAAGCAGTACGACTGCCGCGAGTGCGACTACAGGTTCAGCGTGACGAGCGGGACGATCTTCGCGGACTCGCGCCTGCCCTTGTGGAAGTGGTTCCTTGCCACGTATCTGATCTGCGAGTCGAAGAAGGGCATGAGCGCGAACCAGCTCAAGCGCACGCTCTCCGTGACCTACAAGACCGCCTGGTACCTCTGCCATCGGATCAGGGACGCGATGGGCGACGACCCGCAGGAGCCTCTTGGCGGCATCGTTGAGGCTGACGAGACGTGGCACGGCGGTAAGCGCCGTGGGATGGGTAGCGGCCCGTACAGCGCTGGGAACAAGACGGTTGTGGTCGGCGCGGTCGAGCGCGGAGGCGAGGTTCGGCTTCGACTCGTGGGTGGCCGGGATCGCGCCACGCTCTCCGGGTTCCTGAACGAAGTCGTCGCGGATGACGCTGAGGCGCTCTACACGGACGGCTGGCAGGCGTACAAGGGCAAGGGCATGGAGCGCCATGCGGACAAGCACGAGATCGTCGACCACTCCGCGTTCGAGTGGGTTCGCGGCGACGTTCACACCAACACCGTCGAAAGCGTCTGGAGCCTGTTCAAGCGCTCGGTGATCGGCTCTTACCATCAGGTGAGTGTCAAGCATCTGCCGGCCTACCTGGACGAGCTTGAGTGGAGGTTCAACAACCGCGAGAACCCGTACCTGTTCCGCGACACCATGATCCGGCTCGTGCAGACCGACCCGCTCACATACAAGAAACTCATCAAAGCTGCCGCGTAGCTTCAAAATTGACGTTGTGCTCATCGCTCACGAGCACCTGATAGGTCGGTTTGCCCGTCGCTGTCGGATCCCAGTCGAAGGCATATGTGAGCCAGCCCGAAACGGTGTCGCCGGAATCCAGGACGGAATGACGCGCCAGCTGGGGACTCCTGGCACGGATGGACGAGAGTTCTCGTTGTACGTCCGGGTTAGCCATCGCGGTTCCAGATTTGCCGTCGTGCCGGGTCATGTAGCCGGTAATGGTCTTTTGGCTTTGGGTCGTGTTGGTGATCTGAACATGCGCTTCCAATATTCGGGCCATCCGCTGAAAGAGACTCCAGCGCTCTTGGTCGATAACGACAAGCAGGTCCTGCGCGACTAGTTGTCGTTGTTGCTGCGATGTGAGCCAGCGCGGCAGACCAAAGACAATCCGTACGCCAGCGACAAAAAACACGCCTGCAGCTGCGACGAGCAGATAGATAATCAGCCAACGGGGATGGCTTGTAGTGCCAGTTACCGTCGCAGCAGCAATCAGGCATCCCACGGAACTCCCAAAAGCAAGGATCGCCCATTCTCTGTTTTTGTGCCCTGGCATCTGTGGTTGCTGAACAGACATGACGGAGAGTTTCCACCATCGCCCGGACAGGGCGTTAGAGGGATAATCCCGAAGGCAAGGCGTCCAGAACCGCGTCGAGCAGCCGGCCAGGCCCGAAACGCACCGGGTCGTCCGCGGGCAGCCCCGTCTCCGCGGCGGCCGCTGCAACGGCGGCTCGGGCTGCACCCTCGTCGAGGCGGCGCGTGTTGAGCGCGATCGCAGCGACCTTCGCCGGCCGTGCGCGCAAGGAGATCCGCTCGTGGAGGTCGACCAGCTCGGGCAGGCTCGTCAGCGGATGGCCGGGGAAGCCTTCGTGCTCCGTCGAGCCGGCGAGGTGGCAGAGCACGAACACGTGCGGCGCGGAGCCGTGGATCAGCCCGAGCGTCACGCCCGAGTAGGCCGGATGCGTGATCGAGCCCTGGCCCTCGACCATCAGCAGCTCTCCCCCGCGCTCGGCGCCCTCGACGACGAGCCGCTCGGCCGCCCCGGCGACGAAGTCCGACACCACCGCGTCGACGGCGAGGCCCCAGCCGGCGATGGCCATCCCGGTCTGGCCCGTGGGGACGAACACCGACGCGAGGCCGCGCTCGCGGGCGGCGCGGTCGAGCTCGAGCGCCACGGTCATCTTCCCGATCGCGCAGTCCGACCCCACCGTGAGCACGATGCGTGCCGGCACGCCGAGATTCGCCCCGGTGGGGACGTTCAGCCCAGCGGGCGGGCGGCGCAGGTCGCGGAGCTCGACGCCGTGACGGCGCGCGAGCTCGGCGAGCTCGGGGTCGTCCGACACGAACTGGTGCAGGCCGTTCTCCACGTCGAGCCCCGCGGCGATGCAGCTCTTCAGGAGCTCGCGCCACTTGGGCGGGAACCGTCCGCCGGCCGTGGCGACGCCGACGACGGCCGTGGTCGGCCCAAGCGGAAGCGCCTCCTCGACGGAGCCAACGATCGGGACGCCGTCCTGCACCTCCCCGACGCGGCTCGAGTCGAGCAGCGCGACGACCGGCGTCAGGCCGTAGTGGATGATCCCGCGCGCCGTCTTCCCGTAGTGCGGGTCGCCCGAGTAGTCCTCGGCGAGGATCAGATACCGCTTCTCGTCCACGGGTGAAATCTAGAGCCGTCCGGCGGCCCGGAGCGCCTCGTCCGCGCGCTCGGTGAGGAGCGCGTCCGCCGCGTCGGTCCAGTCGACCGCCTCGACGCCGCTCCCTTTCGAGCCGGGCCGCTTCCACCACTTGGCGTCGCAGCGCCAGGTGCCGTCCGGGAGGCGCTTCGACTCGAGCAGGTCGAGCGCGTCGGCGGCGCGCGGATCGGCGAGCCCTACGAAGCCCGCGAGCGTTCGCAGCCCGGCGAGGAGGTCGTAGTGCCAGTAGGGCGGGTAGTGCAGGGACAGAAAGACGGGATGGGCCGGCCGGCCGGTCCGCTCCGAGAAGACGATGCGGTGCCGGAGCAGGAACTCGGCGCCGCGGGCCGCCGGCTCGGACGCGCCGTAGGCCGCGAGGCCCAGGATCGGTGCCCAGGTCTCGTGGAACGAGGAGTGCGAGGCTCCGGGCCGGACGTCGCAGTTCCAGCCGCCGTCGGGCCACTGCGTGTCGACGAGCGACTCCGCCAGGACATCCATCCGCTCGTCCGTGAGGCCGAGCCGGCAGCAGGCCCAGAGACCGCGGCCGTCCTGCGACGCGCAGCGCCGTGTTCGCCCCTCGATCACCCGCCTGTGGATCCGACTCAGCCGCTGCGGGCTCGCGAGCCAGCCGAGCGACTGCTCCGCGGCCGCGAGGGCGCCCTCGTGCCCGGGGCCGACGCCGAGGTCGACCAGCGAGGCGAGCCGCCAGAACGCGCCGCGCCACTTCCGGTACGGGTGGACGCCGAAGTCGCGCGACAGCCCGGCGACGAGCTCGTCACGCACGGCGAGACACGCCGAGCCCGGGCCTGTCCGCCGGCATCTGCACGCTGTCGACCAGCTCGACGCCCGGCCACGGGTCTTCGCGGATCAGCAGGTTGCCGTCCAGGTCGACGTGGTCGAACAGGGACGCGATGTGAGCCCCGGGCGCGATCGCGAGGCCCGACTCGATCATGCAGCCGAGCATCAGCTCGAGGCCGAGTGCGCGCGCCGCGTGCGTCATGCGGATCGCCTCTCGCACGCCGCCCGACTTGGCGAGCTTGATGTTGATCCCGTGCGCGATCTCGGCGCAGTCGGCGACGTCGGCGAGCGTGTGGCAGTCCTCGTCGACGTAGATCGGGATCGGCGAGGAGCGGCGCAACTGGATCCCGCCGGGGTCGCCGGCCGGGAGCGGCTGCTCGCAGTAGGAGACGCCGAGGGCGTGGAGCTGCGGCAGCGCCTCGATCGCCTCGTCGAGCGACCACCATTCGTTCACGTCCACCTGCATCGGCAGCTCGGTCACGCCGCGGACCGCCCGCACGCGCTCGACGTCGAGCCCGTCTCCGCCGCCGAGCTTCAGCTTCAGCCGCCGGAACCGCGGCGCGTCACGCTCCGCCTTGCGCGCCATCTCGTCGGGATCGCCGAGGCCGATCGTCCACGATGTCGGCGGCCCGCCGCGCTCCAGGCCGAGCAGCTTCCAGAGCGGGACGCCGGCGAGCTTCGCGCAGAGGTCGTGCAACGCCGCGTCCAGCGCCGAGCGCGCCGCGGGCTGGCCGTGCGGGAGCCGGCCGTGGATCGCGTCGAGCGCCCACGGGTCGTCCCCGAGCGCGTCGGCGTTCCGCTCCACGTACGCGAGCGCCGACTCCACCGTCTGCTCGTACCGCTGGATCGGAGCCGCCTCGCCATATCCGACGGCGTCGCCGTGGCGGATCGTGACCTCGACGACCGCCTCCTCATCGGTGGTCTCACGGGCGATGCGGAACGTCTCGGCGAGCGGGAGCCGGACGATGCGAGCGGAGACGTCCACCCGCGTAGCCTAGATGGACGATGCCGTGAGATCGTGCTCCTCGGGGCGTGAGCTGGTGGGTCTGGGGCGCGGCGACGTGACGTCGGCGATACCCGTAGGTGCATCGGGGCGGCGCGGCGGCGTGAAGCTGACGCCTGGTGGAGGCCGGCTCCGCCGGCATCCGGCGAGCGGGAGCGGCCCAGACGCGCCAGATCGCGCAGCCGAGCGCGCGAGGTCACGGCGTCGACCATCTTCTGGCGTCCTCGCCCGGTACGGTCTCGCGGTGGACCGGGATTCGGCGCCCGTCACGATGCCCGTGCACGCGGCCCCCCGGTCACGCCGCCGCCAGCTGATCACGGCGGCGCTCGGCCTCGCCCTGATCGGCCTCACCTTCGCCTTCGTGCTGCCCAAGATCGCCGGCTATACAGCGGTCTGGCACGTCGTCCGGACGCTCTCGTGGCTCAGCATCCTGGCGCTCGCGGGCGCGACGATCCTGAACATCGTCACCTTCGCGCCGCCGTGGATGATTTGCCTGCCGGGCCTCGGCTTCCGGCGCGCGATCGTGGTCACCCAGGCCTCGACGGCGACCACGTACGTCGCTCCGGGCGGTGCGGCGCCGGGCATGGCCGTCTCGTTCGCGATGCTGAGGGCCTGGGGCTACACAAGCCGGCAGGTCGCCGTCACCGTCGCCGTCACCGGCGTCTGGAACCAGCTGATCATCTTCGGATCGCCGCCGCTCGCGCTCGCGATGCTGGCTCTGATCGGCGAGCACGACCCGCTGCTGCAGAGCTTCGCGCTGATCGGCGTGGTCGTCTTCGGAGCCGCGCTCGGCCTGTTCGCGGCAGGCATGGCCAGCGAGGAGCTGGCGCGCTGGTCCGGCGACGTGGGTGCGCGGCTCGCGACGCGCGTGCTGAGGATCGTCCGGAAGAGGCGGGTGCGCTTCAACGGCGAGTCGGTCGTGCGCTTCCGGAGCGACGCGCTCGACCTCCTGCGGACGAAGTGGCACCTGATCACGGTCGGCGCGCTCGCCGGGCAGCTGAGCGTGTTCTTCGTCCTCTACGTGACGGTACGGGTGCTCGGGATCGGCTCGGGCGCGCTGCTCGGGCTCGAGATCTTCGCCGCGTGGTCGGTGGCCAAGCTGCTCGGTTCGGTGCCGATCACGCCCGGCGGAATCGGCGTCATCGAGCTCGGGCTGACGTCGCTGCTCGTCGGATTCGGCGGCCCGAAGGCGAAGGTCGTCGCCGCCGTGCTCGTGTACCGCTTCCTCACCGTCGTGCCGACGCTCGTCCTCGGCCTGATCGCGGCCGCGACGTGGAAGCGGCATCCGAGAGGAAAGGACGCGCTCGTCACCGGGCTAGACTGAGCACACGCGCCTGTAGCTCAGGGGATAGAGCGTGCGCCTCCGGAGCGCAAGGCCGCAGGTTCGATTCCTGCCAGGCGCATGAACGTCCGCATCGCTGAGCGGAAACCGCATGGTTGAGCGAGTCAGGTGTGCCAGGGATGCCGCGAATGCTCGCGGCGTGCGTACCCCGGTGCGTACCTCGGGTCAGGCGGGTCGGAAGATTCGGAAGTCGAACGTTGCCGCGACTCCGAGAAGGTCGCCGTTGCTCTTGACGATCGTGATGACTAGTCTCGTCGGCCCGGGGCCAGGTCAGGCCGCTGCCCGGCCGCGTTCCGCGGATCGCGCCGGGATGCCGCGCCCTACGGCCGGCGCAGTCTAGGCGACGAACCGCGCCGGGCCCCCAGGGGCCTCGACGGCGCGGGAGCGAGTTCGTAGGCTCCGCGGGAGACGAGGAGGCTGATGCATGCCGTTGAAGCGAAGGACGCCGGAGCAGAAGGACCAGGACCGCCGCGAGTCCGAGGAGCGCAAGCGCGCCGACCAGGTCAAGAAGGAGTCGGAGGCGTTCTACGCGACGCCGGCCGGGCAGGCACGGCTCGCGTTCGAGCGGGGTGACCACGTCTTCCAATACGAGGTCGACGTGATGAATCAGAAGGCAGTCATTGTCGCGATGGTCGGCAGCACCACCTCACACAAGACGGTTGACCCGGTCTGGGTCCTCAACTCCGTCTGTCACGAAGGCTGGGAGCTCGTGAACGGGTCGTTCGTGTTCGTCGAGCAGGGTCAGCAGAGCCGCGACAAGTTCATGGCCTCGGGCCAGAACATCGCCGTGAGGGGCAAGACGGTCGGCTACTACCTGTTCAAGCGGTGCGAGGCGAACCGGCGATCCGACTCGGCGGCTGTAGCTGAGCAGGCCGCGCCGGAGCACTCGTTGGACGCGGCACAAGGCTTGTTCGAGCGTGGCGATATCGTCGAGGCCGCCGGCATGATGCGCCAACTTTCAGCTCAGGCTCAGGAGAGTGGTGACCGTCAGGCGATCGAGGAGGTCGAGGACACGATCCGGCAGATGCGCGGGCACTTGTCCGGGGCGGAACTGTCCGACTTCGACAAGGCCCTGCGGTTCGCGTCCGGCTAGGCGTCTCCCGGTGGCAACGAAGGCCGGGCGAGCGTTCCGGCGATCCTGTACGAGATCCGGCGCGGCTCGCCCGGGCATGAGACCGCGGCGGCGCGGCTGCCCTAGTCGCTCTTTCCGCCCTGTCCTGCCAGGCCAGGGTTGCTCGTGTCGAGCGCGGGCGGCTGCGGGGCTGGTGGGGGCAGCAGGAGGTAGCTTTCGACGATCGCTTCTGCGACGTCACTCACCTTGTGTCCGGAGGATTGTGAGTGGGTGCGGAGCATTTCGAAGGCCCTGTCCTTGTCGATCTTGTGGCGTTCCATCAGGATGCCCTTCGCCTGCTCGATCACAGCCCGGCGCCCGAACGCTCCCTGCAGGCTGTCGTACTCGCTGAAGCGCTTCAGGGTGATCTCGATCGCGCTCTGCAGCTCCTCAGAGTCGGTGTCGACGATGTAGGCGAAGACGCCGCGCTTGGCCGCCTCGCGAACGTAGGCGGGATCCTTCTCCGAGAGGAGGGCGATGACCGGGCAGGCCGCCTCGTGGACGATCTCGTCGATCAACTCGAACGCGTGCTCGGAGGAGGGTCCGAGCACGACCAGGGCGACATCGGGACGCTCCCTCGCCGTCGCCACGCCGGCCTTCCTGATCTCGATCTCTCTAGCGATCACCTCGTGGCCGAGGCCGGCGACAAGGTTGGCGAGAAGCTCGAGCCGGTCCTGACGTTCGTCCGCAATCAGAACGCGCAGGTGCGCACTTTTTTGCTCGGTCATCCGGCTGGCCCTTCTCGGCGGTTCACCAGACGATAGCTCGCGGCGGCGGGAGTGCCGCCAGGGTCGAGTGCGAGCTGCCAGGGACCGCAGTCGCCATGTCGGCGCGGTCTCCGTACCTCCGCAAGAGCAGGCGCCAACAGCTGCCGCGGAGCCGTGGCTTGGCCGCGGCGTAGCTCAGGCCGCCGGGAACACGACCCCGAAGGGATGGGGGCTCGCGGGGGAAACCGGCTGTTTCCCCCGTGCTAAGGCTTGGCGTAGTTCCCGATCTGGCCGAAGTCGACGAACACGCACGGCTCGTCGCCGACGACCCAGGCGTCGTGGCCCGGCGGGATGTGGACCGCGTCGCCCGGGCCGCACTCGCCCTCGGCGCCGTCCGCCATCACGATGTGCATGCGGCCGGAGAGCACGTAGCCGACGTGGTTCGTCTGGCAGCTGTCCGTGCCGGCGATCGGTTTGACGTGTTGCGACCAGCGCCAGCCGGGCTCGTACACTCCGCGGCCGACCGGGCCGGTCTCGAGGTTGACGATGTGGGCCGCGCCCTTCTCCTCCGCGAACGGCCGGACCTCGTCGGGGGAGTCGAGCGTCTTGATCTCGAGGCGTGCCATGGGAAGGCTCCCTTCATCAGTCGATGGCTTGAAGGCTTGCCGCCGACTCTATGCCAATCCGCGATTTCCCCTCACGGCCTGTCAGGCCTGCCACGGATGCCATCAGGCGCCACAGCGAGTCGAATGTGTTCGACCAGACAAGGAGGTGCACGCGATGGCTGCAGATGTGCTCATCGTCTACGCGTCCAAGCGGGGCTCGACCGAGCAGGTCGCGCGGCGGATCGGCGAGGCGTTGCGCGGACAGGGCCTCTCGACCAAGGTCGAGGAGGCCTCGGACTGCCGTGATCTCGCCGGCTACCGCGCCGTCGTCCTCGGCGGCTCGATCTACTTCGGCCGCTGGCACCGCGACGCGCGCGGCTTCCTCCATCGTCACCGCACGGCGCTCGCGAGCCTGCCGCTCGCGGTGTTCGCGCTCGGGCCGGGAAAGAACACCCCGGAGGACTTCGAGGAGTCGCGCAAGCAGTTCGAGGCTGCGCTCGAGAAGGCCGGCGGGATCGAGCCGAGGGCGGTCGCCGTGTTCGGAGGTGCCGTCGACCCCGAGAAGTTCCGCTTTCCCTTCAACCGGATGCCGAAGACCGATATCCGCGACTGGGAGGGGATCCACTCGTGGGCGCTGACGTTGCCCGCCGGGCTCGGCCTCGAGGTGGCGCCACGGACGGAGTCGGTGCCCGCCTAGCGAACGGTCACGGGCACGCGCTGCACGGCGTTGTTCGCATAGCCGCCGACGTTCCACTCGGGCTCGAGCGGCTGCGTGTGCCCGGCCTCGTCGCGCGCGCGGCACGCGAGCTCGTGCTCGCCCGGCTCCGCGTCCCACTCGAACGTCCAGCGTGACCAGGCGGCGCGGTCGGCCGGCGGCTCGAGACGGGCTGCCGTCCAGGCCGAGCCGCCGTCCACGATGACCTCCACCGCCGCCACGGAGGCGAGCCCCGACCAGGCGCGTCCCTCGAGCAGGCAGCGCCCCGGCGCCAGGAACCGGCGTCGCGTCATGAAGTCCGGCACGCCGGGCGGGACCATCAGCGCGCGCGGCCGCATGCGGGTGAGCAGCTCGCCCTCGTCGTCCTCGCTGCGCCGGAACCGGTACGCGTGCGCCTGCTGGTACCCGTCGAACGGCCGGTCGAGCACGGTGATCCGCTCGAGCCACTTGACGCTCGTCATGCCGTACCAGCCCGGGACGACGAGCCTGAGCGGAAAGCCGTGCTGCGGCGGGAGCGGGGCGCCGTTCAGCTCGTAGGCGAGCAGCGCCTCGCCGGCCAGTGCATCGGCCAGCGGCAGGCTGCGCTCGTACGCCTGCTCGACGCCGCCGTCGATGCCCCGGTCGAGCGCGCCGAACAGCACTTCGACGGCACCATCCAGCACGCCGGCCTCCTCGAGCAGCGCCCCGAGCTCGACTCCTCCCCACTCGCCGGTCCCGACGGCCTCCGAGAGCCACGGCTGGCTGACGACGTGCGGCTCGAGGCGCGCGCGGCCGTTGCCGGCGCACTCCATCGTCACGATCCGGCGCACGGCCGGGCGTTTGCGCAGCTCCTCGAGTGACAGCGAGAGCTCGCGACCGACCCGGCCCGCAATCTGCAGTCGCCAGTCGGCGGGCACGGCGGGCACGTCGAAGTGGACGAGCAGGTAGTGCAGCCCGACCGGCGTGACGTCGTAGCGGAGCGCCTCGAGCGGCATGCCGTGGTTCCGCGCCGCCAGCTGGAGCTCGTCGAGCGAGATGCCCACGATCGCAAGCCTAGAGCCCAGACGCGGGTAGTCAACGGCCGTGGGTGAGCGGTACGATGGCCCCCATGGCGACCCCGACCGACGACCCGCTCAGTCCCGGTGCCGAGCCTGCCCCGGATCAAGAGGACCCGGCGCCGTCCGCGCACGGCCGAGGTCGTCCTCGCACCGCCTGCGCCGCGGCTCGTTGAGCTCGAGGAAGCCGGCCTCACCTGGGTCCACCTGACCGGGCCGACGGCCGAGGAGGCGTCCGCTCTCCAGTCGCGCTTCGGCTGGCACCCGCTCGATCTCGAGGACGTGCTCTCGAAGCGTCAGCGGCCCAAGATCGACGAGTACCCCGAGTACATGTTCGGCATCCTGCACTTCCCGGTCTACGACAAGACCGTGCAGCGCCTGAACGCGGGCGAGCTGGACGTCTTCCTCGGCCCCGGCTACCTCGTGACGCTGCCGGCGGTCGAGCTGCTGCCGGTGACGCGGCTCTTCCAGCGCTGCTCCGACGACGTGGAGCTGCGCCACAGCCTGTTCGGCAAGGGCTCCGGCTACCTGCTCTACCATGTGCTCGACGACCTGTTCGACTACTGCTTCCCGATCCTGGACAAGATCGGGCACAAGCTCGACACGATCGAGGACGAGATGTTCGAGGGACGCTCCGAAGAGGTCGTCCGCGACATCTCCAACGTCAAGCAGGAGATCATCTCCTACCGGAAGATCATCAAGCCGGAGCGCGCCACGCTGCGTGTGCTCGAGCGCCAGACGCGCCGCTTCCTGCCCGAGGAGCTCGACATCTACTTCGACGACATCGTCGACGCGGCCGAGCGGATCTGGGACCTGCTCGACAACTTCAAGGAGGTCGTCGAGGGGCTCGAGTCGACGAACGAGTCGGTGATCTCGCACCGCCAGAACGACATCCTGCGCATCCTGACCGTGTTCAGCGTGGTGCTGCTGCCGCTGACGCTGATCACGGGCATCCTCGGCATGAACGTCGACTTTCCCGGCTTCGGCACGAGGGAGGCCTGGTGGGGGGTCGCCGGTGCGATGGCGGCTGCGCTGGTCGGGCTGCTCGGCTTCTTCCGCTACAAGAAGTTCTTCTAGANNAACCGGCCGCTGGTTGTTTGCTGAGGCACAACCAGCAAAGCCTCCGATCGGTTCACCTGTTGATCGGCACCGCCATGCTGCGGACGGTCATGACGTTGCCGTGCCGCACGGTCACCCAGGCGCTCGTCTCGAGCGTGTGAGCCCAGAACCAGAAGTGGACGCTCCCGTGACCGTTCGCACCAACCCAGAACGACGCCGCTTCATATCCGGGCGTCAGAGGCGGCGAGATGCACGTAAAGCCGTATTCGGTCACGAAGACCCTGTAGAGCAAGTTCGGCTGGATGTTGTCCACACTCACCCAGGCCTGAACGAGCTGAGCCGGATAGTTGTGAGTCTCCGTCACCTGGAACGTGCCGAACGACTGACCGGACGGGTCGATCGCACTGCCGCTCGCACAGGTGTAGGGCTGGCTCTGATAGAGACCGGACTTGAACGTCTGATCAGCGCTGGCGCTCACCACTCCTAGCGTCAGGGCCGCCAACAGAGCCACTCCGATAACCAACGGTTTGATCCTCATCGCCCCTCCCTTCCTTTCCGATCCTTGGAGGACGCACCTTCTCGCCGCGGACGCTGCCGGGAAGTAGTGGCAGCTAACGCGAACAGGCCACCGTGCCTCCAAGGCCGTTCCCAACTACCAATCCCCCGAGGAAAGAGCATGCTCCGAGAGCCGCGTTGGCGCATCAGGCCGGCCCCCGATGCAGGCTGCCTCAATCTACGGATTCGGTCGGGCGTTACCCAAGGATGTTCCCGGGCGAGTACAAGATCGGGGTACAAAGAAGCCCGCCGAGGGCGGACTCGAGTCAGCCGGGTGAGCGCTCGGCGTTCTTGCGGCGTCCGCGTTCCTTCTGCCGGTGCGCGTGCGGCCGGGATGCGAGGACGGCGAGCAGTGCGACGGCCACGAAGTTGCGGAAGGTGGGCTCCGGCCAGTGCGCGTGGGCGGCGCCGTGGAACCAGGAGGGGTCGGCGAGGAAGACGATGCCGGTGATCACGACCTTGCCGAGCCAGCCGACGACGAGGAACAGCGTCGCAAGCAGGATCGCCCAGAAGCCCAGCTCAGGCAGGCCGAGCGCGTGTCCGAAGTCGAGCACGTTCCAGGCGATCCAGAAGACGAGCGGTCCGAGCAGGACCGTCGCGGCGAGCGCAGCGAGCGCGACTGCGAGCCCACCGGCGACGAGCGCGCCGATTCCGAGGATTCGCAGCACGAAGCGCAGGATCGGGTTCATGACCGGCAGCTTACGACGACGGCAGGCGGCGTGGGCCGATTCCGCATTCCTTGCAAGCTAGGCTCCACGCGTGACGAAGCAGCTCTGGGCGCCGTGGCGGCTCGAGTACGTTGCGGCCGCCGACGAGCAGGAAGGCTGCATCTTCTGCCTGGCCGACGCAGGCGACGACGAGGAGCGGCTCGTCGTCCACCGAGGCGAGCGCTGCTTCGTGCTGCTGAACAAGTTCCCCTACGCGTCCGGGCACCTGATGATCGCGCCGCACCGGCACGTCGGCGAGTTCACGGAGCTGACCGACGAGGAGGCGCTGGAGCTGCACCGGCTCGTCGGGCAGGGCCTGGCGGCGCTCGCCCAGACCTTCGCCCCGCAGGGCTACAACATCGGCTGGAACCTGGGACGGATCGCGGGTGCCGGCGTCGTCGGCCACGTGCACTGCCACGTCGTTCCGCGCTGGGCCGGCGACACGAACTTCATGCCGGTGCTCGGCGACGTCAAGGTGATNNCCTGAGGACGCCGGCGACTTCGCCCGCCACTAGGCGCGAAGCGCTCGACCTCTCCTTCGAGGCTTCCGGACGCGCTCCCGGAAGCCTGCGCGCAGACCGGGTGCCAACCGACCCGCCGGGTAGCTTCGGCAGGGGCCGTGCGGCAAACGGGAAGTAAAACCTCCGGCCGGGAAGCGTGGTTCATGGCATCCTTGCCCGACCTCTGCGCCAGGACAACAGACCAAGGAAGGGTATGAAAAGACTGCTCACTCGCTCAGTGACGCCGCGCGCCGCCGGCGTTCTCCTCTTGCTCGCCGCGCTGGCCGCGGTCGGCGCATCCTCGAAGCTCCAGTCCGCCCACGCGGCCCCGAACCCGTCGCCTCAGCTCCGCACGACAGGCGGCTTCGTGCCGCCGCGCGGCCAGGCAGGCCCGGCCGTTCAGGGCAGCGGCGACCTGATCAACCACGGCGGGCCGGAGATGCTGACCAACAAGACCTACTCGATCTTCTGGATCCCGGCCGGCCAGACGGTCAGCGCCCACTACGTCCAGACGATCAACCAGTACTTCCAGGACGTCGCGGCCGACAGCGGCCTGTCCACGAACGTGTACGCGACGGACACCCAGTACTCGGGGATCCTCTACAACTCGACCTTCGGCGGCACCTACACGGACACGGCTGCCTTCCCCGCCAACTACTGCACCCCGTACGGCACCGGCGCCAGCGTTTGCCTCAGCGACGCGCAGCTCCAGGCAGAGATCGACAAGGTGATCACGAGCCAGGGTTGGGTCAGGAACAGCACCGACATGTTCTTCATCTTCACGCCGAAGAACGTCGAGAGCTACGACCCGAGCGGCGGCTACACGTTCAGAAGCTACTGCGCCTACCACGGGGTGACATCCAGCGGCGCGATCTACGCGAACATGCCCTACTCGGTCACCAGCATCCCCCAGTACACCGGCAGCTGCACGACCGGCCAGTACCCGAACGGCGACGACGCCGACGCGACGCTCAACGTCACGAGCCACGAGCACAACGAGGCGATCACCGACTTCCACCTCAACGCCTGGTACGACTCACTGGGCTACGAGGACGGCGACAAGTGCGCCTGGGACTTCGGGGTCGTCTCGGGCCCGGCCGGCGCCGAGTACAACCAGACGATCAACGGCCATCACTACTTCCTGCAGCGCGAGTACTCGAACGACGGCCACGCGTGCCTGCAGACCTACGGCATCGCGCCACCGCCTGGCCCGCCGACCGTCAGCTCGTTCGCACCGGGCAGCGGACCGGTCGGGACGACCGTCGACGTCACCGGGACGAACTTCCAGGGCGTGACCTCCGTGACGTTCAACGGCCTGGCGTCGACGAACGTCACCGTCAACTCGGCGACCGACCTCCACGCCGACGTGCCTGCGAATGCGACCGACGGGCAGATCGCCGTCACGACGCCGCAGGGAACGGGCACGAGCGTGTCGAGCTTCGACGTGACCATTCCCGGGAGCGGGCCGCCGACGATCAGCGTCTTCTCGCCGACCAGCGGCCCCGTGGGGACGAACGTCGCCATCACCGGGACGAACCTCTCGACCGCGAGCAGCGTGACCTTCAACGGGCTGGCCGCGACGACGGTCACGCTCGACTCCGACACGCTGATCCACGCGACCGTGCCGGCCAATGCCACCACGGGCCCGATCGCGGTGACGAACCCGCACGGCACGGTGACGACTCCGAACAGCTTCACCGTCGTGACGGTCGTTCCGAAGCCGTCGATCTCGAGCTTCACGCCGACCAAGGGCTATCCGGGAACCAAGGTGACGATCACCGGGAACAGCTTCAGCAACGCCACATCCGTCAAGCTCGGGTCGACGTCGGCCGTTTTCACGATCAACTCCGACACGAAGATCACCGCCACCGTGCCGACCATGCGCGTCGGGCAGTACCACTGGACGGTCATCTCACCCGGGGGGACCGGAACCAGCGCCCAGTATTTCTGGGTGCTCTGATCTCGAGCAACCGCTAGACGTCCCGCGAGAGGCCCCCACCCCGGGGCCTCTCGGCATCCTGGGGGCGAAATTCCCTCGACGGAGGGATGCAACTCCTTCGACTCAGTGATGCGGCTCCCCTGGTCCGTGCGGCATCCTGGTTGAAACCCGATCCTGGAACGGCCCCGGGACGAAGCCAACGCACGACAGGGGGTCACTCGTGATCATCGAGCCCGGCTGCAGGACAGCGTTCCGGCGCCGGTTCCGCAGGGATCAGCGCGGACAGGTTGTGGCGCTGTTTGCGATCTCCCTGGTCGGGATGATCGCGATGGCCGCGTTCGTGATCGACGTGAGCCGCATGTTCCTGGCCCATCGCCAGTTGCAGGCGGCCGCCGACGCGGTTGCGACTGCCACCGCGGATCAGCTGCAGGCCGTCAGAACGGGCACGATCACGCTCGGAGCTGCGGAGTCGAACGCCAGGACGTACAGCGCCGAGGCAGGCCAGAAGAACGCCAGCGGGAGTCTCGCCGGCGTGACGACGACGTTCACGCCCAAGTGCCTGACCGTGAACGGGAGCGTGCCCGCCTGGTGCTCGAACAGCACGCCGAACGCGGTCGTGGTCACACAACAGGCGACCGTGAGCACCGTGTTCGCGAAGGTGGTCGGGATCAACTCGTTCACGGCAACGGCCAAGGCAACCGCGAGCATGGGCGGCGGCAAGCCGATACCGGCTCACGTCATGATCGTCCTCGACCGGACGGGCTCGATGAACTCGGGCTGCTCGGCCGGCGGGACCAAGATCGAGTGCGCTCAGGCCGGAATCGACGCGTTCCTGACCGGCATGGACCCGTCCGTCGACGAGGTCGGTCTCGTGATCTTCTCTCCGGCGCAGAACTCGTCGAAGCTGTGCAGCACCCCCCCGAACAACAACGGCTGGTTCGACCAGACCAACCCGGCGCCGCTCTGGGTTGCCGTCGGGCTGTCGACCGACTACAAGACCTCGGCGACCTCGCCGCTGAACACGAGCTCGAATCTCTACCAGACCTACCACTGCATCAAGGCGGGTGGCTCGACCGCCTATGCGACCGCGATCGACCAGGCCCAGTCCGTGCTGACGGCAAACCACGATCCGAAGGCACAGGACGCGATCGTGTTCTTCACCGACGGCGAGGCGAACTACGGCGAGTGGCCGAAAGGCAACGGCTCGACCTATCGGACGCAGCCGTGCCACCAGGCGATCAGCTCGGCCTCGGCGGCGAAGGCGGCCGGCACCTGGGTCTACACGATCGAATACGACTCGAACGCCGCCAACACCAACTGTGAGGGCTACAAGTCCTCCGGCAGCCAGAACGGCGGCTCCTGCAACACCGGCAAGGGGATCCAGTTCCCATGCGACGAGGTGCCCACCATCACGGCGCGCAGCACCCTGCAGCAGATGGCGACCGACCCGACCAAGTTCTACAGCGAGCCGACCCCGGGCAGCCTGACGACGATCTTCCAGGACATCGCCGCAGACCTGGGCGGGACGATGCTGGTCGACGACAACTACGCGGGCACCTAGCCAGCGGATTCCCCCGACCGGGGGACGCAACTCCTCCAACTGAGTGATTGCGCCTCGCCGGCCCGTGGTCCATCCTGGTCGAAAGCCAATTCCGGAGCGGCCCCGGCGAGGAAGCCAGCGCGCGACAGGGGGTCGTCCGTGATCGTCAAGCCCGTTTTCACGGCAGTGTTCCGCCGGCTCCGCCGGAACCAGCAGGGTCAGGTGCTCGCGCTGACCGCGATCAGCATGATCGGTCTGTGCGGCGTCGCCGGCTTCGCGGTCGACGTGGGCGTCTGGTACCAGGCGCATCGCAAGCAGCAGGCGATCGCCGACGCGGCAGCGCTCGCCGCCGCCGGCGACTTGCCCGCCAACACGGTGCAGGCGACGACCGACGCCCAGGCCTACGCGGCCAAGAACGGCGGTGCGGCGGCGACGATCTCGTTCTCGAGCCAGTACCTGCCGAACGACACGATCACCGTGCAGGCCGCCAGGACCGTGCCGAGCTACTTCCTGAAGGCGCTGGGCATCAACTCGGCGGACGTCAAGGCCACCTCCGTGGCGCGAGCCGAAAACCTCGGGTCCGCCTGGGGCGCGGCGCCGTTCGGCATCATCAACACGCAGCCCGAGATCGCGGGGCCTAACTGCCCGTGCTTCGGTGTCGCGACGACCCTCGACCTGGACAAGATCGGGCCGGGCGGCTTCGGGATCATCAACATCGACGGCTCGCACGGCGGCTCCGGCCCCGGCACGCTCGCCGACTGGATCGTCAACGGCTGCGACTGCTCGACTGCAACGCCGGTCTCCCTGTACAGCGATCCCGGCGCGAAGTTCAACTCGTCGCAGGTCAAGAACGCGATGGACGCGATGATCGGCAAGAACCTCCTGTTCCCGGTCTACGACACGATTTCGGGGAACGGCGCCAACCTTCAGTACCACGTGATCGGCTTCGCCGGCTTCAATCTCGCAGGCTACGAGTTCAAGGGGAACAGCGGCTCGATCGACGGCTCCTTCGTCAAGGTGGACTGGCAAGGAAGCGGCACGTCGGACACGTCCACGTACTTCGGCGCCACGACCACGCAGCTCGTCGGCTGATCGTCTGCGCGCCTGACGCGCCTGCCCGGCGACGTGCAAGATGCGCTGATGGACGTCTTCGACGCGATCCGCGGCCGCCGGACGCACAAGTCGTTCGACCCGGAGCCTGTGCCGCGGGAGATGCTCGAGGAGCTCTTCGATCTGGCCAGGTTCGCGCCCAACCACCATCTCACGCAGCCCTGGCGGTTCCGCGTGCTCGGCCCGAAAGCGCTCGTGCGGCTGAAGGAGGAGGCCGGGCCGGCGGAGGCACCGAAGCTCGACCGCGCGCCCACGCTGGTCGTCGCCTCGGCTCGTCTCTCCGGCGCTCAGCAGCAGGACGAGGAGGACCTCTGTGCCACGGCGGCGGCCGTCTACGCCGTGCTGCTCGGCGCGCACGCGCGCGGGCTCGCCTCGTACTGGCGGACGCCGGCCGTTCTGCGAACGCGCGAGGGCCGCGAGGCGGTGGGCGTCCCGGACGGTGAGCGCGTGCTAGGCCTGATCCACCTCGGCCGGCCGCTGACGCAGCCGCCGCCGAAGGATCGCGAGCCGGTCGGCAGCTTCCTCGTCTTCCTCGACTAGGCCGGAAAAGAAAAACCACGCTCGTTGCGAACATTGGCCCGTTGGCGGCTTGATCTGCACGGCCCTGTCCTCTAGGTTGGCTTTGCACCGAGCACGGGACGCGAGTAGGTCGAAGCCGTTCCTGTGGGCCGTACGCGTAACCCGCAAGGGCCGTCGCGGAAAGTTCGTGGGGGCGGTGGACGAAAGCGCACCCGGCTCGGTGTTTTTTCTGCGCCCGTTTCCGCCGCCCGAAGCCGGGCCGCCACGTCTCTTCGAGCCATGTCCGAGTGACTGTCCCATGGGACGGTCACTGAGACGCGGCCTGCGGAGACAGGTGCTCGGAGCTTCGACTTCGGCGGCGTCTCCGGATCGACCTGCGCATGAACGCCGTCGCGGCTCGGATCAAGACCGGCCGGGGCCCGATCGGCGTGGGCACGGTGATCCGCATCGACACGCGCACCGGGAGGGTGAGCGGACACGTCCTGACGGGCGTGGCACCGCGCGGGATCGCGTTCGGCGCCGGCTCGGCCCGGGTCGCGAACTCGGGCGGTGCGAGCGTCTCCCGCGTCGTCGCCGGCTAGCCCGTCCGGGGACTCAAGCTTCGCGCAGCCGCCGCCGATGAGACCCCGATGAGCGGCGAGCTTCCTGCGCCCAAGTGCCCGCAGTGCGGTGCCGACCTCGTGCTCGGCGCCAGCGGCAAGCTGGACGCCTGGTCGTGCCCGGCCGGCCACGGTCTCGGCTTCACGATCAGCGAGGCCTACGAGCGGCTCGAGGGCGACGAGGTCCACCGGATCTGGCAAGCGTCAGAGCACGCCGGGCCTGGGAAGTACGCCTGCCCGATGTGCTCACGGCCGATGGACAACGTTTGCGTCGGCGTCGGCAGTGACGGCTCGCCGCAGGAGTCTCTCGACGTCTGCCGCGACGACGAGTTCATCTGGTTCGACCCGGGCGAGCTGGACGAGTTCCCGCAGGGCGCGCCGGCCGCGGCTCCCTCCGCAGACGAGCTGAAGGAGATCGACCAGATCCGCGCCACCTTCGACCACAATCTCGACGACGCCCGGGTGGCCGAAGACAACCGTGGCGTCATGAACCGCTTCGCGAACCACGTCGTCGCGTTCCACCCCGGTCTCGTCAAGCTCCTCGACCATGCCGTCTATCACCACGAGCTCGACGACATGGACGAGACCGCGCAGCCCGACGCGCACGCGGCCTAAGAGTCCCTTTCAAAACGACGCTGGTGCCCCCGGGCCGCGCTAGGCTGCGTCGATGGCCGACCTTCCGCTGACCGGCGGCTGTCTCTGCGGCGGCGTCCGCTTCGAGGTGACGCAACCGCTCGTCTCGGCCTCGTACTGCCACTGCAAGCGCTGCCAGCGCCGCACCGGCACGGCCGCCTCCGTCTCGGGCCGCATCGTTCCCGGCTCGCTCCGCATCGTCGCCGGCGAGGAGCTCGTCCGCTCGTACGAGCCGGAGGACGGCTTCGCCAAGGACTTCTGCTCCGGTTGCGGCTCGGCGCTCTGGAGCCGCGATCCCGACGATCCCGCCGTGATCAGCATCCGCCTCGGCGCGTTCGACTCCGATCCGGGGATCAGGCCGTCTTACAGGCAGTTCGTGACCTACGCCGGGCCCTGGGAGCCTGTGCCGGACGACGGGCTGCCGCGCTTTCCCGAGCGGCGTCCGCCGGCCTAGCGGACGCGCGCCCAGTTGCGCGCGGCGAGGACGAACAAGATGTCGCTCGTCGCGTGACCCGGGTGGGTGAACCGGAACGAGCCTGCCGTCGCCCGCCAGCGGAGGATTCCCAGATACTCGTGATGCGGGAATCCGTCGGCGGACGAGAGCGTGAAGACGGCTCGAGGGCCTGTGAGCGTGACCGTGCCTCGATCGAACGAGTTCCCGTAGGCGCCGTGCGACTGGCGTAGGGTCCACCGCCCGCCGGCGAAGGTGACCGTCCACGTTCCGACGTCGTCCGCTGCGAGGAGCCCTTCTGCAGAGGCTGCACGCAGATCGGTGGCGCCTATGCGGACATGGAAGGTGCCGTCGATCCGCGTCGGCACCGCGGCCGGCGCGGCGAGTGCAGCGACCGCCGCGACCGCGACCGCCATGCTCATCGAGACCGCTGTCCGTCTGCCCACTCGCTCCCTCCTTCGTCACGACATGGTGCCACGGTTTTCGAGCTCGCGGCACCACGCTCAAGCGGCGCGCCGGCGCTGCCGAAGAAGCTCGCATGCCAATGCAGAAGCTTCTCCGGGCGGCGGTTCCGTTCATGGCGGGCGGGGCGGTCGCGATCTTCGTCGCAGAGCTCACCCGTGGCACCGCGCCGCTCAGGGACGAGCCGTTTCCCGACGCGTGGTTCAGCGAGGCCGATCGGGCACCCGAGCATCTCTGGACGGGCGAGCCCACGTTCGACTGGGGCGACTGAGCTCTCAGCGTGCGGCTTGGACGGGCGCTGCGAGCGCTGCAGCGCCCGCCTGCCGATGTGTGAGCGATATGCGCGTGGAACGCGTGGACTCAGCATGGGACGGAACAGCGCGTCTGTCGTCCCCCATTCGAGGGATCCGTGCTCTGGCGCGCTACGTTTCGCGCAGCACGAGCTGAGTGCAGCGGAAGAGCGCCATCGGCCGTCCCTCCGGGTCGTTGACGGTCGCGTCCCAGAGTTGCGTGGTGCGGCCGCCGTGGACGAGCCGCGACTCACAGGCGATCATCCCCTCGCGCGTCGTGCGCAGGAAGTTCGTCTTCAGCTCGATCGTCGTGAAGCCGGTGCCACCCTCGGGCAGGCTGAGGATGCAGCCGTAGCCGCAGGCCGTGTCGGCGAGCGCGACCAGGGCGGCCGCGTGCAGGTAGCCGTTGAGGGCGAGATGGTGCTGCCCGACCGGGAGACGGGCGTGGACGAGGCCGTCCGCGACGCTGTCGATCTCGACGCCGAAGAAGCCCGGAAGGAACCCGGCGCCGGCCTCCCTGAGCTGCGCGAGCGTGATCTCCATCCTGTCGATGAGATCATCCCCGAATGGCGAACCTGGCGCTCTTCTGGCATCCGGCCTGAGCGAGCTGCGCCGCGGCCAGGGAGTTCCTTGGCGAGCACGAGGTCGACTTCGACTCGCTGAACGTTCGCGACGGCGGCGAGGGCGAGCGACGCTGGGCGGAAGCGGGCCGGCCGACGGTTCCCTCGCTGGTCGTGGACGGCGCGGCCGTCCCGGTGCTCCACGTGTCGCAGATCGCCCGGGCTCTCGGCCTGGCGCTCCCGCCTGCCGGCGCGCCGCTCGAGGCCGGGCTCGATGCTGCCGCGATTCTCGACGCGTGGCTCGGTCACCTGCCTGCGCTCGGCTGGGAAGAGCTCCTTCGCCCCACGCCCTCGCGCGGCCGCAGCCTTCGCAACCTCACCGTGAACGTCTTCCACCCGTTCGAGCTGTTGCCGGCCGCCTGGATCAGCCGGGAGCTCGACTGGCGTCCCGAGGAGGACGAAGCGCGCGAGCGTCGACTCGCCGATCGCGAGGCTGTGCAGCGCTTCGCCACGGCGGCCGCGACGGGCTGGCAGTCGTTCCTGGATGCGCACGGCGCCGATCTGGGCAACCGGGATCCCCCCGTCGCAACGCCGCGCGGCGCGGTCACGTTCTCGGCGCTGCTCGAGTTCCAGCGGTGGCACGCGGCCTACCACTACCGCCAGCTCGTCGACGCCACGGACGTGCGCTACCCGCTCGACCTGGCGCCGTTTTCCCTTGCGCTTCCCGACGGGATCTACTACTAGTCGGCGGAGCTGGCCTGCTCGGGCTCGGCGCCGTTGGTCTCAGCGCCGTTCGTGTCGACGTCGAGCTGGTAGTCCGGCGGAACGTGTCCTGCCGCCTTCGCGATGCGCGCCGCTTCCTTCTTCTCGCGCTTCAACTCCCGCCGCTCTCTGAGCTCGCGTTCTCGCGCAACCTTGTTGAACGTTGTCCGACTCTTCTTTGACGCCATCCGATCCCCGCCTTCCTGTCGACGCCGATCGCGCCGTCTCGTGGGCGTTCGTGTGTTGACACACGGTACCGCCAGATCGAGACGCGACTGCGCCGAGCAGGTCCCGGGACGGCTCGGCGCAGTGCGCTCGTCTTCTGAATGCCCCGGCTAAGGAGGTAACGCTCGGGCAGAGCGTGTCGGGGTGTGACTGAACTCTCATGGTTCCCGCCGAGACGGCCATCCGGGTCGGGCCGAAGCGAGGTTGCGGCTTTCAACGGAGCTTGCGCTTTCTACGGAGCTTGCGCCCGCCGAAGACCGGCCGCGCTCGTCGCGCCTTGCCCACCGTACGCGATTTGATCGAGACACCCCGCCAGATCTCGGGCGGCTACCAGCCGCGCGGCGAGAAGGGCGCCGACACCTGGCCCGGGGAGTGACCGCGTAGCGGCGGGCGAGGCTTTCGGCCTGAACGCGAGGAGCGGACGACGGGGATCGAACCCGCGACCCTTGGCTTGGGAAGCCAATGCTCTACCAGCTGAGCTACGTCCGCGCGGGGGAGAAACGTTACCCGAGCGTCACAGACAGGACACAGTTTCCCCGGCATGCTGAAGGCTCCAGCGACGGCGACCAGCCCTCCCCTCCTCGCCTCGCTCGCCCCGCGCCGGACAGGGGTTCCGGCGCGGGGCACCCTGCTCCGCGGGCGGCCGCCGCGGCGGGCGATAATGCAGGCAGGAACCGAGAGCCGAGGAGGACAGATGGCCATCCACACGATGTCACTCGAGGAGACCGCGCAGGCGCTCGTGGCGCCCGGCAAGGGCATCCTGGCGGCGGACGAGTCCGGCGGGACGATCAAGAAGCGCTTCGACTCGATCGCCGTCGAGTCGACCGAGGAGACCCGCCGCGCCTACCGCGACCTGCTGTTCACGACCGAGGGCGCCGAGGACTTCGTCAGCGGCGTGATCCTCTACGACGAGACGATCCGGCAGTCCTCCGCCGACGGTACCCCGTTCCCGAAGCTGCTCGAGAGCAAGGGGATCATCCCCGGGATCAAGGTCGACAACGGCGCGAAGGACCTCGCGAGCGCGCCGGGCGAGAAGATCACGGAGGGCCTCGACGGCCTGCGCGAGCGGCTCGCGGAGTACTACGAGCTCGGCGCGCGGTTCGCCAAGTGGCGGGCCGTGATCACGATCGGCCCCGGCATCCCGAGCGAGTACTGCCTGTGGACGAACGCGCACGCGCTTGCCCGCTACGCCGCGCTGGCGCAGGAGGCGGGCCTCGTCCCGATCGTCGAGCCCGAGGTCCTTATGGACGGCGACCAATCGATCGCGCGCAGCTTCGACGTCACCGCGCACACGTTGCACGCCGTCTTCACCGAGTTGCGCGACCAGCGCGTCCACCTCGAGCAGATGCTCCTGAAGCCGAACATGGTGCTCTCCGGGTACGAGTCGGCCGAGCAGGCCGACGCGGACGAGGTCGCCGAGCAGACGCTCCGTTGCTTCTACCGGCATGTGCCGGCCGCCGTGCCCGGGATCGTCTTCCTCTCCGGCGGCCAGACGGACGAGGACGCGACCGCGCACCTGAACGCCATGAACGCGCTCGGCCCGCACCCGTGGCAGCTCTCGTTCTCGTACGGGCGTGCACTCCAGGCGCCGGCGCTCGAGGCCTGGGGCGGCAAGCCGGAGAACGTCGAGGCGGCGCAGCAGGCGTACTACCACCGGGCCAGGCTGAACAGCGCCGCCCGCTCGGGCTCGTACACGCCGGAGATGGAACGCGAAGCTGCATAGCGCCTGGCAACGAAGCTGCATAGCGCCTGGCAACAGAGGGTTGCGAGGCCGCGCCGGACACTCGCGTGGCCGGAAGTGAGCTCAGCCGAATCTGCGTCCGACCCCAATGCCGACCTTCGGAGGTGTCCGGGCTGGTGGGTGCGCCTCACCGGAGAGGCGCTCGACCTGCAAACGTTGGCGCCGTCCGTCCGACTCCCGACTCTCGAGATCAGGCAACTGGACGACCGCTACTACCTGCGTGCCGATGATTTCCAGGATGCGTCGCCTGACCAGTCGGGTGACGTCAGGCGAAGAGGAGAGGAGATCCTCCGCGTGCTGAACGGCGCGGCTCGGATCGAGCACGGCAACAGCCATGAGGTTCACGTCGACGCGGCGACGATCGTTCACCCGGGCGGACGCATCCAGAGCTTCGTCCACCTTTCCGCGACCGTTGAGGGGCGTAGCCGAGTCTCTGCCACGGTGACGAAGGTGGGACAACCTGAAACGGTCGCGCCTCCCGAGTCTCCGATTGGCCGGCTGGCTGTGCGAGGCGTTGATGACGCGGACGTCGAGCGTGCCCTTCGAATCTTCGGTCGGGACGACGCGGACTACCGCGACCTGTATTACGTCTTCGAGATAGCCAAGGAGGCGATCGGAAGAGGCATGTTTGCGGACGGGACAGTGACACGGACGGAGGTGAAACGCTTCACGCACACTGCCTAGAGTCCCACGGCGCTCGGAGACGCAGCGCGTCACGGGCGGGAACAGCAGCAGCCACCGGCCAACCCGATGAGCTTCGAGGAAGCCCGCGACCTTGTTCGCCGCGTTCTGCGCGCGTGGCTTCTTCCCTGAAGTGCCATACGTGACCCGTGGCGGCGGAGCACGGGCTTGGCCCGGGCGTAGCTCGAGCCGCTGGAGACTCCACCCCGTGGGGAAGGGGGCTCACGGGGGAAACCGGCCGTTTCCCCCGTGCTACTAGTCGTACCGCTCGGCACTGAGCGCCCGGAGCTTGTCGAAGGCGTGGTAGGCCTCGATCAGGCGCACCGTGCCCGAGCGTGAGCGCATCACGATCGAGTGCGTGACGGCGCCGCCCGGCGAGTACCGGACGCCGCTGAGCAGTGCACCGTCGGTGACCCCGGTGGCGGCGACGAACACGTCCTCGCCAGCGACGAGGTCGTTCGTCGTCAGCACACGGTCGAGGTCGTAGCCGGCATCGACGAGCGCACCCCGCTCGTCGTCCGTGCGTGGCCAGAGCTTGCCCTGGATCGCGCCGCCCAGGCACTTGATCGCCGCCGCCGAGATGACCCCCTCGGGCGTGCCGCCGACGCCCATCAGCAGGTCGACGTTCGACTGCATGCGCGCGGCCGCGATCGAGGGCGCGACGTCGCCGTCCGTGATCAGGTTCACTCGCACGCCGACCTCGCGCAGCTCGCGAATCAGATCCGTGTGGCGGTCGCGGTCGAGGACCACCACCGAGATGTCCTCCGGCCGCACGCCCTTCGCCTTCGCGACCCGGCGGACGTTCTCGGCCGGCGGCGCGTCGATGTCGATCGCGTGCGCTGCGTCCTCGCCGACCGCGATCTTGTTCATGTAGACCGCGGCGCCGGGGAAGAACATCGTCCCCCGCTCGGCGACGGCGATCACCGCGATCGCGTTTGGCTGCCCGAGCGCCGTCAGTCGCGTGCCCTCGAGCGGGTCGACGGCCACGTCGACCTCCACCCCGTGCCCGCTGCCGACGTGCTCGCCGTTGTAGAGCATCGGGGCCTCGTCCTTCTCCCCCTCGCCGATCACGACGACGCCGTCCATGGCCACGGTCTGCAGCATGTGCCGCATCGCGTCGACGGCGCCCTGATCGGCCGACTCCTTCTCGCCCCGCCCGATCCAGCGGCCGGCGCCCATCGCGGCCGCCTCGGTCACCCGCACGAGCTCGAGCGCCAGGTTCCGGTCGGGTGCAGTGCCCGCCACGGACGGGAGCTTACTCGGGCCTAGCGATCGCTCGCGATGCGTTCGGCTGCCCGCTCGCGCCCGGGAGCCACTAGAACGTGCCGTCCGGCCGCGGCGAGGCCGTGGACGGGCATGTTGTTGTAGATGCACTCGTAGGCCCCGGCGCGAACGGCGTACGTCTCGTGCCAGATGCCGACGTCCCCGGATGTCCCGACGGCCCGGTTGAAGCGCTGCCAAGCAGGCAGGTGCGGATCGTCGGTGTTCCGGGCGAAGCGCTCGAGATCCTCGAAGCTGCGCCAGTACTGGACGGACGCCGGGCCGCCGATCCAGGCGCCGGTCACGCCGAGCATGCCCTTCTCCGGGTGCGCGGCCAGCTCCTTGATCATCGGCCGCATCGCCATGGCGACGGGCCACCACTTCCGCAGCTTCCACGGCTTGTTGATCCGCATCCCGATCAGGAAGACGACGAAGTCGCCGTCGATCTCGGCCGTGTGCCTCTTTGCGAAGACCCGGGCCACGGCGCCGAGCCTACATCCGCTCGGGCGCCTCGACTCCGATCAGGTCGAGCGCCCGCGTGACGACGATCTGCGTCGCGCGGCACAGGCCCAGCCGGAAGGCCTGGGCGTCGCCGCTCTCGAGCACGCGGTGATGGTGGTAGAAGCGGTGGAAGTCGTCAGCGACGTAGATCGCGTAGTTCGTCAGCTGGTGCGGGCCGCGGCGCTCCGTCGCCTCGGCGACAACCGCGGGGAACTCGGCGAGTCGCTTGACCAGGTCGCGCTCCTCGGGGGAGAGCTCGGCGGGCGGCTCCGCACCGACCGGGGCATCGCCCGCGTTCCGCATCACCCCGGCGATGCGTGCGGCGACGTACTGCACGTAGTAGACGGGATTCTTCTGCGTCTTCTCGGCGGCCAGGTCGACGTCGATCTCGATCGTCTGGTCATGGCTCCGCGCCACGAGGTACCAGCGGGCCGCGTCGACGCCGATCTCGTCGAGCAGCTCGTCGAGCATGACGATGTCGCCGGCACGCTTGGACATCTGCGCGACCTCGCCGCCGCGAAGCAGGTGCACGAGCTGATAGAGCAGGACCTCGAGGCGCTCCGGGTCGTAGCCGAGCATGCGTGCGACGGCGGCGTACCAGTTGCGCGTCCCGTGATGGTCGGCACCGAGCACGTAGATCGCCCGATCGAAGCCCCGGCGGAGCTTGTCCTCGAGATACGCGATGTCGGCCGCGCGGTAGGTCGGCAGGCCGTTCGAGCGGATCACGACCCGGTCCTGGTCGTCGCCGTAGGCCGAGGAGCGCGCCCAGACGGCTCCCTCCAGCTCGTACGTGTCGATCCGGGGCAGCAGCTGGTCCAGCCGCTGCTCGAGCTCGCTCTGCAGGGCCCAGGAGTCGAAGTGGATGCGGAAGCGCTCGAGTGTCGCCTCGATCCGCGCGAGGATCGTCGGGACCGGATCGCCCTCCAGCTGCGCGAGCTCCTGGATGTAGTCGCCCCGATACCCATCCTCGGGTGGCTCGCGGCCCTCGCGCGCGGCCTCGACCGACGCCCGGAACCGCTCCATCTGCGTGCCCGAGTCGTTGTAGTAGTACTCGCGCTCGACCTCGTGACCGGCGAACTCGAGCAGGCGCGCCACCGAGTCGCCGTACGCGCCGTTGCGGGCCGCGGAGACCACGATCGGCCCCGTCGGGTTCGCGGACACCATCTCCACCTGCACCCGCTCGCGCTGCTCGGCCTGGTCGCCCCCGTACCCGCTCCCGGCCTCGAGGATCTCGCCGAGCGCCTCGCCGAACCAGTCGCGTCCGAGCCACAGGTTGACGAAGCCCGGCCCCGCCACCTCGGCGCGCTCCACCTCGGGAAGCGATGCCGCTTTCTCGACGAGCTCCTGCGCCAGCTCGCGCGGCGGGCGCCGCTGCGCGGGAGCGAGCTGAAGCGCGACGCTGGTTGCGTAGTCGCCGTGCTCTGCCTTGGTCGGGCGCTCGAGCGCGACGGGAGCACCGGCGAGCCCCGAGAGCGCGGCCTCGAGCCGTTTGAGTGACTTACCCGGCAACGGCTTCGCGCGGCTTGAACATGTCCTCGAGCGCGAGCAGCTCTGCGGCGGTGCCCACGGCGATCATGACGTCGCCCGCGTCGAGCGCGACATCGGCGCCAGGAGTCGTGTCGAAGGTGCCGTCCGGCTTGCGCAGCGCAACGACGAGGGCGCCGGTCTCGCGTCCGATCCGCAGCTCGCGGATGGTCTTCCCGGCACCGGCGCAGCTCGCCGTGATCTCGATCTCCTCCATCTGCAGGTCGGGGCCGCCCGCGCTGGTGACGATGTCGAGGAACGCCGCCACCTGTGGGCGCAGCACGAGCTTCGCCATCTCCTGGCCGGCCGACGTGTAGGGCTGGACGACGCGATCGGCTCCGGCCCGCCACATCTTCCGGCCGGCATCCGCGGTCGACGCGCGTGCGACGATGAACAGGTCGGGGCGAGCCGCGCGGGCCGAGACGACGATGTAGAGGTTGTCGACGTCCGAGTCGCTCGAGGCGACGAGGCCCTTCGCGCGGTCGAGCCCGACGCTTTCGAGGTCCTCGTCGCGCGTCCCGGTCCCCTCGACGTAGGGAACCTTGTCTTCGGTCGCGTAGTGGCGCGAGTCGGCGGTGAAGTCGAGGACGATGTACGGCGCTCCGGCCTCGCGGAACTCGCGGCCGACGCGGCGGCCGACGCGGCCGTATCCGCAGATGATGTAGTGGTCGCGGAGCCCTTTGATCACGCGGTTCTTCCTCCTCTCGGTCAGAACGCCGGTCAGGACGCCGTGCGCGATGAGCTCGACGATGGCGCTGGCCAGGTACCCGTAGATTGCCATCCCGGCGAGGATCACCAGGACGGTCACGATCTGACCGCCCAGGTGAGGCGGCCTGGAGTCGATGCCGGTCAGGGAGATCGTCACCGTCGCCCGGTAGAAGGACGCGAACAGGCTCTCGTGTCCGACGAGCCTGAACGCGGCCGTACCGATGCCGAGCGCGACGAAGAACGCCGTCAGCGCGATCTTGAAGTGCTTCAGCGTGTAGGGCGTCGTCACGTTCGTACTCTTAGCGGTTTCGCGCCGTCCAGGCCTTCGCCATCGCGATCCGCTGGATCAGGGTCGGATGGTCGGCGAACAGGATGTAGCTCCACGTCGGCGGGTTCGGGTTGGACAGGTCGTGCGTGCCGAAGTGGCGCATCACGGCGGCGAACGCGGTCGGATCCCGTGTCGTCTGCAGCGACATCCAGTCGGCCTCGGCCTCGTAGTGACGGGTGATCACGTTCTGGAGCGGCAGCGCGGCGAGGTTGAAGAGGACGACCACGAGCAGCGCGACCGGGATCGACTCCGGTCGGAAGAGGCCGCCGCGGCGCCTGGTGGCGAACGCGACGAGGAACGCCTCCGGGAAGGCGAAGAGCGCGTACCAGCCGAGCTCCTTCCACAGGTGGTAGCGGGCCTGGTGCCCGAACTCGTGCGCGAGGACGGTCTCCAGCTGCCGCTCGTTCAGCCCGCCGGTGAGCAGCGTGTCGTAGACCACGACCTTCCGGGAAGGCCCGAGGCCGGCCGAGAAGGCGTTCTCCTCGGGCGTGTAGCTGTGGACGTCGAGCACGTCGACCGGGATCCCGGACAGCCCCTCCTCGTGCTCGATGCGTCGGGCGGCCGCTGCGAGCACGGGGTCGTCGTCCCGCAGCGGGTGGCCCCCGACGAGGTAGGGGCCGACGAAGGTCTGCAGCAGCGCGATCGCGACGAAGACGGGAACTGCGGCCACCCACCAGAGCTGCTTCAGCTTGCCCGCGATCGCCATCACGATCGCGACGGCCACCGACAGCGTCAGGAAGGTGAAGCCGAGGCTGAGCCAGCCGCCGAGCACGACGCTGACGTAGCTGAGGTTCGAGACGCCGTAGCGCCGCTCCCACCAGTTGTCGAGGATCTCGAACGGCACCTGGACGAACCAGGTGAGCGCGAAGCCCATCATCGCCAGGAAGATCCCGGTGCCGATCCGTCCCGCCGCCGACTCGCGCATGAAGCGGGCGCCCCAGATCGCGTACGCGGCGAAGACCGCGACCAGCAGCACCTGCTGGCCGACCCAGGAGAGCTCGAGGAAGCGCTCGAAATGCGCCGTCCGCGACAGGACGTGCGCGCTGAAGGAGGCGCCGGGATCGAGGCTCGGGAGCGTGAGGCTCGAAGGGACGCGCGACTGCCACAGGAAGAAGCCCGCCGCAGACCAGACGCCGGCGAGCGCCGCGACGACGGGAAGCTGCCAGGCGAGCGGTCTCACGCGCATGCGCGCCAGACTCTACGACCCGTATAGGCTCGCGCTCCATGCGCGTCGCCGTGGTCTCGGACATCCATGCGAACCTGCATGCCCTGGAGGCGGCGCTGGAGGCGATCGACCGGGAGCAGCCGGACGCCGTCTGGTGCCTCGGCGACATCGTCGGGTACGGGCCGAGGCCGGACGAGTGCTGCCGCATCGTCGAGGAGCGAGCGGCGCTCTGCCTGGCCGGAAACCACGATCTCGGCGTGCGCGGTGACGTCGACCTCGACGACTTCGCACCCGACGCCGCGGCGGCGGCGTTATGGACACGCGGAGTGCTCGGAGATCGCGCCCGGGCCTTCCTCGCGCGGCTCGAGCCGAGCGGCGAGGCCGAGGGCGTGCAGCTCTTCCACGCCAGCCCGCGCGACCCGATCTGGGAGTACGTCCTCACCGACCAGGCCGCGGCCGCTGCCCTCGAGCTCACGTCCGCTCCGGTCGTGCTCGTCGGGCACAGCCACATCCCGCTCGCGGTGACGGTCGACGGTGGCGAGCTCGAGGGCGGCCATGCACCGGCGGGCACCGAGATCGACCTGGGCGTCGGCCGCTGGCTGCTCAACCCGGGCTCCGTCGGCCAGCCGCGGGACGGCGACCCGCGCGCGGCCTGGCTGCTGCTCGACCTCGACGCGCGCCGCGCCTCGTTCAGGCGAGTCGACTACGCGATCGCGGAGACGCAGGCGGAGATCCGCGAGGCGGGGCTGCCGCCGGCCCTCGGTGACCGCCTGTCGTCCGGGGCCTAGCTCAGCGCTTCGGGAGCGGAACGACTTCGGCGACCCGGGGCAGTTCGGCCGTGTGCTCGGAGGCGCCCGGGTAGCCGATGCCCTCGCGGGCGAGCGCGAGTTGGACTTCCTCCCGCGCCTTGTAGATCCGCCACTTGACCGTGGCCAGCGTGATCTCGAGCGAATCGGCGATCTCGGTGTAGGAGAGCCCGACCACGTCGCGGAGCAGCAGCGCCATCTTCAGGTCGACGCTCAGGAGGTTGATCGCGCGCCAGACCGCGTCCATCGCCTCGATGCGCTCGGCCGGCGCGTCGAGCACCTCGAAGGCCGGCGCGTCTTCGAGCGCCATGACGGAGCGAGGCCGGCGCTCGAGCGCCCGGAGCTCGTCCAGCACGCGGTTCTTCGTCACCTGGAAGAGCCAGGTCGTGAACCGGCAGCGCAGCGAGAACTTCGGCAGGCCCTGGTAGACGCGGAGGAAGACCTCCTGCGTCAGGTCCTCGGCGAGCGACCGGTCGCCGACGAGGCGCAGCACGTAGTTGAAGACCGGCACCTCGTAGGCGCGCACCAGAATCGAGAAGGCGCGCTCGTCACCGCGCTGGGCCTTTCGCAGGATCGCGAAGTCTGGTTGCGCTAGTGACAAGGTGGGCGGAGTATAGCTTGCATGTATTGGTGCATTGAGCGTATTCAGTACGTCGGATTGCGCACTTACGACGGTTTTACTGTGCGCTCCGGCTGAACAAGCGTCCGGCCCGTCATCTCCGGCGGCTGCGGCAGGCCGAGGAGGTCGAGCGCCGTCGGGACGAGATCTGCGAGCTCGCCCCCTTCGCGCAGCCCGGCTCCCGGGAGCGTGACCACGAGCGGCACCGGGTTCGTGGTGTGCGCCGTGTGCGGGCTGACGCCGTCGTCCTCGAGCATCTTCTCCGCGTTCCCGTGGTCGGCCGTGATCAGGAGCACGCCGTCCGCGGCCTGGACGGCTTCGACGACGCGGCCCAGGCAGGCGTCGGTGGTCTCGACGGCCTCCACGACGGCGGGGATCACGCCCGAGTGGCCGACCATGTCCGGATTGGCGAAGTTGAGGACCGCGAAGCCGTAGCCGTTCGCGATCTCCGCGCAGAAGCGGTCGGCGAGCTCGGGCGCGGACATCTCGGGCTTGCGGTCGTAGGTGCCGACCTCCCGGGGCGAGGGAACGAGGATGCGGGTCTCTTCCGGCCACTCCTGCTCGCGGCCGCCGTTGAAGAAGTAGGTCACGTGCGCGTACTTCTCGGTCTCGGCGGCGTGGAGCTGACGGATGCCGTGCTCGGCGAGCACCTCGGCCATCGTCTCGTCGACCTGCTGCTCGGGGAACACGACGGCGCAGTCGAGGTCGTCGCGGTAGCGGGTCATCGTGGTCAGGTCGAAGCCGTGCTCGATGAGCCGTTGCGACAGCTGCCGGCCGCGGTCGGGGCGGAAGTTGAAGAACACGGCTGCGTCCTCCGGACGCAGCCTAGGACGACCCGAGAGGACGATGGGTTCTATGAACTCGTCGGTCACTCCCCGCTCGTAGCTTGCCTCGACAGCGGCAACGGGGTCGTCGGCCTGCTCACCCACCCCTAGACAGATCGCGTCGATGGCGCGATCCGTCCGGTCCCAGCGCTGGTCGCGGTCCATCGCGTAATACCGGCCGCAGACCGTGGCGATGCGGTCGGCGGGCAGCTCGGCGAGGTCGTGCACGGCGGCGTGCGGCGAGACGTCGCGGCCGTCGGTGAAGGCGTGGACCCAGGTCTTCTCCGGCGCGAAGCGGAGCAGGGCACGGAGGTGGTCGATGTGCGAGTGGACGCCGCCGTGGGAGACGAGGCCGAGCAGGTGCACCTGCTCGCCTCGCTCGAACGCCGAGACGAGCACGGGGTTCTCGAAGAACGAGCCGTCCTCGATCGCCTTGTTCACGCGCATCAGGTCCTGGTAGAGGATGCGCCCCGACCCGATCGTGAGGTGGCCGACCTCGGAGTTGCCCATCTGGCCGGGCGGCAGGCCGACCGCCTCGCCGGAGGCGGCGAGCGTCGTGTGCGGGTACTCGGCCCAGAGCCGGTCGAACACCGGGGTGTCCGCGAGCATGACGGCGTTCCCGGGGCCGGCGGGCGCACAGCCCCAGCCGTCGAGCACGACGAGGACTACGAGAGGAGTCCGGCCCGGCAAATTGCGGCGAAGGAGTCGGGATCGAGCGAGGCGCCGCCGACGAGCGCACCGTCGACGGCGGGCTGGGCGAGCAGCTCGGCGGCGTTGTCGGGCTTCACCGAGCCGCCGTACAGCACCGGCACGTCGAGCAGCGACTTGATGAACGCGTGCGCGTGCTGGGCGATCTCGGGCGTCGCAGTCTTGCCCGTACCGATCGCCCAGACGGGCTCGTAGGCGACGACGAGGCCCGGATGCAGGTCGAGCGCGGACACCTGGCGGCGCAGGACGGCCTCGGTCTCCCCCGCCTCGCGCTCGGCCTCGAGCTCGCCGACGCAGGCGATCACGCGCAGGCCGGCGGCGAGCGCGGCCGCGGCGCGTCGGGCCGTGCCCTCGTCCGTCTCGCCGAAGTACTGGCGTCGCTCGGAGTGCCCGACGATCGCCCCGGCTACGCCGAGCTCCTTCAGCATCGCGATGGAGATCTCGCCGGTGTACGCGCCCTCCTCGGCCCAGTGGACGTTCTGCGCGTAGACCGTCAGCCCGCTCTCGGCTGCGGCCGCTAGCGAGGTGAACGGCGGGCAGACGACCACATCGACGCCCGCCGGCGGCGAGAAGGCGGCGCCGAACGCGCGCGTCTCCGCCTGCGCCTTGAACATCTTCCAGTTGCCGGCGATCAGCATCAGGCTGCACCTTCCCACACCGACGGCCAGTTCCGCACCTGCGGGTGGATTGCGGGACGGTCGGGATCCGTGAGGCGGTAGTAGACAACGCTCAGCACATGGGCGGCATACGGCGCTGTAAAGGTCGACAGTACGGCGTTCGCGACGATCTGCCAGTCACCGGGGCTGCGGTGGACTCCGAACACGGCGATCACCACCGCGGCCGGGATCACGCCGGTGAGCACGAACGTGACGGCCACGATCCCGAAGACCGTCCACGTCCGGTCCCCGAGACTCGTGTCGACGCCCCGGACGAGGGCCCGTGACCGATCGAGAGCGCGGAACGTGGTGCGGTGCTCGAGCATGATCCCGGGCGCCATGAGGCTCCAGCGCGAGGCGGCGAGCAGGCCGGGGACAATGAAGGCGAGAAGCCCCAACCCGACTCCGAGCACGTACAGGATCGATGCGCCCAGTAGGCTCAGAAACCGTCGCCCGGCGATGCGCCCTAGGTCGATGATCTCAGCCGGCCGGTTTCCCTCGTGAACATTTCGCACGATGAGGACAAGCGCTCCCTGGACGAGTACCGGCCCGCCGAGCGACGCGAGTTCACCCAGAACCGCTGCGGCCGTGCCGCTCGTGACCTCCAGGGCGGCGATAGCGAGAAACACGACTGCTGCCACGATGACGGAACGGCGGAAAAGCAGCACGTAGACGCGCCAGGCGTCGCCGAGAACGGCGCTGATGCTCACGCTTCCGGGATTGCGGCCACGCCTGGCAGCTCCTTGCCCTCGAGCAGCTCCAGCGAGGCTCCCCCTCCCGTGGAGACCCACGAGACGCGGTCGGTGAGCCCGAGCTCGTTGATCGCCCGAACCGAGTCGCCGCCGCCGACGACCGAGTAGGCATCCGACTCGGCCACGGCCTGCGCGACGGCCTTCGTCCCGGCGGCGAAGCGCGGCCATTCGAAGACTCCCATCGGGCCGTTCCAGAACAACGTCCGCGCCTCCTTGATGCGAGCTGCGAACTCGTTCTGTGTCTGCGGCCCGATGTCCAGGCCGAACCAGCCGTGTGGAACCGAGTCGGCGCGGACTAGACGTGTCTCGGAGTCCGGATCGAACGACGCCGCTGCGACGACATCGACGGGCAGCACCAGGTCGACGCCCTCTAGCGCAGATTGCGAAGCGGGCTGCGCAAGCTCCGCTGCCATCTTGCCGCCAACGAGGACCGTGTCGGCACGGCCGCCGAGTTGCTGCAGGACGCCCAGCTTGTCCTCGACCTTGGCGCCGCCGGCGATCAGGACGAAGGGCCGCTCGACGTCGCCGAGCAGTCGGCCGAGGTGCACGAGCTCGTCCAGCAGCAGCAACCCCGCGTACGCCGGCAGCAGGTGCGCGACGCCCTCGGTCGAGGAGTGCGCGCGGTGAGCCGAGCCGAACGCGTCGTTCACGTAGAGGTCGCGGCCGGCGGCGAGCTCGTGCGCGTACGCGGGATCGTTCTTCGTCTCGCCCGGATGGAAGCGGGTGTTCTCGAGCACGCTGATGCGCTTGTCGGGCAAGAGCTCGCGGAGACGCGCCTCGACTGGCGCCATCGCGAACGCCGGGTCGGGGCCCTTGGGCCGGCCGAGGTGCGAGCAGACGGCGATCCCGGCCGCGCCGCGCTCCAGGAGCAGTTCGAGCGTGGGCAGCGAAGCTCGGATGCGCGTGTCGTCGGCCACGCGACCGTTCTCGAGCGGGACGTTCAGGTCGGCGCGCACGAGCACGCGCTTGTCGGCGACGTCAGCGGTGCGGACCGAGCGAGGCGTTCTCATTCCACGTGCGGGATGTTCTCGTACAGCTCGATCAGGTTCCCCCGCCGAGCACGTCGCGGTAGAAGTCGACGCACGCCCGCGCGTCGTCGACGAGCAGGCGGATGTGCGTGAGCCTCACAGCAGCTTGCCGACGAGGTCGACGAGCCGGCACGAGTACCCCCACTCGTTGTCGTACCAGCCGAAGACCTTGACCAGCTGCCCGTTCGCCATCGTCAGGTCGCTGTCGAAGATGCACGAGTACGGCGAATGCACGATGTCGGAGGAGACGATCGCCTCGTCCGTGTACCTGAGGATGCCTGCGAGCGAGCCGGTGTCGGCCTTCGACCTGAAGAGCCCGTTCACCTCGTCCGCAGTCGTCTCCCGGCCCACACGGACGACGAGGTCGACCACCGACCCGGTCGGGACCGGCGCTCGCATCGACATCCCGTCGATCTTCCCCTTGAGTTCGGGAAGCACGAGGCCGATCGCGCGCGCCGCGCCGGTCGAGGTCGGGATCAGGTTGATCGCGGCCGCGCGCGCCCGCCGCATGTCCGAGTGCGGGAGGTCGAGCACACGCTGGTCGTTCGTGTAGGCGTGGATGGTCGTCATGAAGCCCTGCTCGATGGTCAGCTCCTCGTGCAGGACCTTGGCCATCGGCGCCACGCAGTTGGTGGTGCAGGAGGCGTTCGAGACGATGTTGTGCGCGGAGGCGTCGTAGGCGTCGTCGTTGACGCCGAGCACGATCGTCACGTCGGGATCGGTCGCGGGGGCCGAGATGAGGACCTTCTTGGCGCCGGCCGCGAGGTGCTGCTCCGCCTGCTCGCGCTTCGTGAACAGCCCCGTCGACTCGATCGCGACGTCGACGCCGAGCTCGCCCCAGGGCAGGTCGGCCGGCGAGCGCTCGCTGAGCCACTTGATCGTCCGGCCGGCCACCGTGATCGAGTCGTCGCTCACCTCGACGTCCTCGCCGAGCGGCCCGAGCACGGAGTCGTACTTGAGCAGGTGGGCCATCATCTCGATGCCGCCGACGTCGTTCGCCGCCACGATCTCGAAGTCGCCGCCCCGCGCCAGGTGCGCGCGGAGGAAGTTCCGGCCGATGCGCCCGAAGCCGTTGATGCCAACCCGTAATGCCATCCCTCAGTCTCCCCCGGTCTCGATTCCGCGACCGAGTCTATCGCCGGGTCACAGCTCGGCCAGCCGGCGCAGGCGCGCGAGCCGGCGGTGCGCAGCGGCTTTCGTCGCCGGCGGGCGGCACTTCGCAGCCAGCTCGCGGAGCGACAGCGACGGGTGGCGCGTGCGGAGGTCGGCGATCTCCCGCAGCTGGGCCGGCAGCGTCTCGAGCCGTCCCTCGGCGGCGAGCCGTCGCACCGCCTGCAGCTGCGCGTGCGCGGCGCGGCTGGCGCGGACCAGGTTGGCCTGGTCGGCGTTCGTGAGCCGGTTCGCGTGCGCGCGCGCCGCACCCACGACCCCGTGCTCGTCCACGAGCAGGGCCGCGTCGCTGGCGCCCGCGAGCGCCAGCGTCTCGGCGATCGCGTCGGCGCCCTTGGCGTACGCCACGGCGTGGCGCCCTCGATCGCGAGCCCGAAGCGCGACGTCGTCGAGCGCCGCGAGGCGAACGAGCAGCTCGGCGGCCTCGATCGACGCGCAGCGCACCTCGAGATGAGGCGAGCGCGGGCCGCTGACGGAGCCGGCGCCGAGGAGCGCGCCCCGCATGTATGCGGCCCGGCAGCACTCGCGGCCGACGACCCGCTTCGGCGGCATCGGCAACGGAGCACCGCTTCGCGAGACGACCCCTGCCTCGGCCAGGATGCCGCGTGCCTCCGGCGACCCGGCCACGTGGAGCTGGTAGCGCGTCGGCTTGCCGAACGCACGCTGACGGTAGGTGCGGATCTCCGACTCGACGCCCAGCTGGCGGAGGAGCTGGAAGGCCCGGCGCGCGACCGCGGAGCTCGAGAGGTCCAGGTGGAGCGAGATCTCTCCGTGTCCCCGCAGGTGGAGGTTGCCCGCGGTGTGGGCGAGCGCCGACAGCTCGGCGAGCCGGTCGCAGCGGCGGGTCGGAGCGACACGCGCGAGCTCCTGGCGGATGTCCTCCGAGCTCCACACGGCAACGCCTAGAGCGCGACGCCCTCGAGCGCGAGCAGCCGCCGCTTGAAGCTCTGGCCGAGCGAGCCGTAGGAGCCGATGCCGTCCGCTGCGACGACGCGGTGGCACGGGATCAGGAGCGGGAGCCGGTTGTGCGCGCAGAACGTGCCGGCCGCGCGCTGGGCGTTCGGGTGCCCGGCGAGCGCGGCGAGCTCGCCGTACGTGACGACCTCGCCCCACGGCACCACCCGTAACGTGTCGGCGACGGCCCGCTGGAAGGGCGTGCACCAGTCGAGGTCGATCTCGACGTCGTCGAAGCCGACCCGCTCGCCGGCGAAGTACTCGCCGAGCTTCCCGACCACCCGTGGAATCGCCACACTTTTGTCACGATTCGGTTTCACACGTGTGCGGGTTTCCTCGTTACGATAAAACTGGGTGGTGGGCTGGGGTGCCCCGAGCGAGATGGAGTCGATGCGGGCGCTCGGAAGCTCGTGCCAGACCAGAAGCCCATCGGCGAACCAGAGCAGGCCGGTTCCCCAGCCGTCCACGTCGTAGCCGACCTCGCTGACCGCCACGCGGCTCATCCTAGAAGCGGCCGCGCCGCCGCGGAGCCGCTCGCCACTAGAATCGCCCGGTGAGCGCGCACGGCATCTTCGACCTCCCGTCCGCCGTGAACGAGCCCGTCCGCTCCTACGCGCCGGGCACGCCCGAGCGGGCCGAGTTGCACCGCCGCCTCGACGAGCTGCAGGCCGAGCGGATCGACATCCCGTGCGTCATCGGCGGCCGGGAGGTTCGCACCGGCAAGACGTTCGAGTCGGTCATGCCGCACCGGAAACGCCATGTCCTCGCCGACGTCCACGAGGGTGGGCCGGCGGAGGTGGAGCAGTCGATCAAGGCCGCGGCCGACGCCTGGCGAGACTGGTCGCGAACGCCGTGGGAGGAGCGCGCCGCCGTGTTTCTGCGCGCCGCCGAGCTGCTCGCCGGGCCGTGGCGCTCGACGATCGTCGCCGCCACGATGCTCGGACAGTCGAAGACCGCCCACCAGGCCGAGATCGACGCTGCGGCCGAACTGGCCGACTTCTGGCGCTTCAACGTGCACTACATGAAGCGCATCTACGAGGAGCAGCCGGCGTCGTCTCCGGGGGTGTGGAACCGGCTGGAGTACCGCCCGCTCGAGGGCTTCGTCTTCGCCGTCACGCCCTTCAACTTCACGGCCATCGGCGGCAACCTACCGGCAAGCCCTGCGCTGATGGGAAACACCGTGCTCTGGAAGCCCGCGACGACGGCCGCGTACTCGGCTCACGTCGTCATGCGCGTCCTGCAGGAGGCGGGCCTCCCGGACGGCGTCATCAACCTCGTCTACGGGCACGGAGCCGCGATCGGCGATCCGGCGCTCGCCAGCCCCGATCTGGCCGGCGTCCACTTCACCGGCTCGACCGGCGTCTTCAACGCCATGTGGGCCACCATCGGCCAGGGGATCGATCGCTACCGGAGCTACCCGCGCATCGTGGGCGAGACGGGCGGCAAGGACTTCATCGTCGCGCACCCGTCCGCCGACGCCGCCGCCGTGGTCACCGCAGTCGTGCGCGGCTCGTTCGAGTACCAGGGGCAGAAGTGCTCGGCCGCTTCGCGTATCTACATCCCGGAGTCGATGTGGGGCGACATGCGCGGCGAGCTCGCCGACCGGGTCTCCGAGCTCAAGGTCGGGGACGTGACGAACTTCGAGAACTTCATGGGCGCGGTCATCGACGCCAAGGCGTTCCAGACCCACACGGAGGCGATCGAGGAGGCGAGGTCGAACGGCCGCAGCGTCGTCGCCGGCGGCACCACCGACGACTCCGAGGGCTTCTTCGTGCAGCCGACCGTGATCGAGACGTCGGATCCGCACGACCGGCTGCTCCGCGAGGAGCTGTTCGGGCCGATCGTGACGGCCTACGTCTATCCGGACTCGAAGTGGGACGAGACGCTCGATCTCGTCGACAGCACCTCGCCGTACGGGCTCACCGGCGCCGTCTTCGCGCGCGACCGGGCGGCGATCGACGACGCGGCGGAGAAGCTCCAGTACGCGGCCGGCAACTTCTACGTCAACGACAAGCCGACCGGTGCCGTCGTCGGCCAGCAGCCGTTCGGCGGCGGCCGCGCGTCGGGCACGAACGACAAGGCGGGCTCGATGTGGAACCTGATCCGGTGGGTCAGCCCTCGCACGCTCAAGGAGACGTTCGTGCCGCCGACCGACTACCGCTACCCGTTCCTGGCGCCCGACGACGCCGCTGCGGAGCCGGGCGGCGGCGCTTAACGAACGCTTACTCGGGTCTCACGAGACGCTCAGAAGCTGCCGATACCGTCGAGGACATGCGCTTCCTCGTCGTCGCAATCGGCTGGCTGACGGTGATCGTCCTCGTCGTGCCGTCCCATCTCTAGGGCTTCGTCGCCGTAAACGTCCACGCCAGGGCGCTCGCGTTCGTCCCTTCCTCGGCGTAGACCACCGCGATGTGCACGCCCGCGGGCAGTGCTGGCTTGAGGTTGGCGAACACGGTGGCGTTCTTCGGGGTCGGCGTCAGGTTCGGCTGAACGGGCTTGCCGTCGACGAACACGATCGCGTCGCCGAGCACGCCGGGCGAACGCACCTCGACGCCGATCTGCGCGACGACGCCGTGCGAGCCGGGCTGCGGGCCGAGGATCTGGAACTGCACCGGACCCGGCGTCTCGATCTTCCAGGCTCCGTTCTCGCGCCGGAGCGGGAACGCCAGCGCTCGCGCGCCGCTGTGGATCGCGACGATGCCGAACTGCTGCGAGACGCTCTGGGAGATGAACGGCGTCAGCGACCTGTTCTCGAACGGCTTCAAGGCCGCCTCGATCTGCGGCGCCGAGGCCGGGGCGAAGGAGGCGTAGGTCGGCCCGAGCCGCTGTTGCGACGGCTTCGAGAGCAGATTCCAGAGCGCTTTCCTGTTGTCGTGCGCCGCCGCCTGGATCAGCGCGGCGATCGCCGCCTTGCCGGGATCGGCGACGGCCGTGGTCGTTGTCGCCTTCTTGCCGCTCCCGCCGCAGGCGGCCACGGCCAGCGGGAGCACGGCTAGCAGGGCCAGGAAGCGGCGCATCCGGGCATCCTAGGCTCGTCCGGCCTTGTGCAGCTGGGCGTAGATGGCGCGGGCGGTCTTCTGCGGGATCCCGGGGACACCTTCGAGCTCCTCCTGTGTCGCGCCGAGGAAGCGCTCGGCCGAGCCGAAGTGCTGGATCAGCGCGCGGCGGCGCGCACGCCCCACGCCGGTCAGCTCGTCGAAGATCGACTCGCGCGCCTCGGCGCTCCTGCGCGTGCGGTGGTAGCCGAGCGCGAAGCGGTGCGCCTCGTCGCGGAGGCGCTGCAGGAGCTGCAAGCCGGCCGAGGACCGGTCGAGCAGGATCGGCCTCGCCCGGCCGGGAACGAACACCTCCTCCTCGCGCTTGGCCAGCGCGATCACGGCCACCCGTGCCAGGTCGTAGCGGTGCATGGCATCGAGCGCCGCCGACAGCTGACCCTTGCCGCCGTCGACGACGACGAGATTCGGCACGGCGGCGAAGCCCTCGTCGTAGTCGGCGTCGGCCGGAGATCCGCCGGCGCGTGCGAACCGGCGCGCGACCACCTCGCCGATCGCCGCGAAGTCGTCCTGACCTCGTTGCTGGCCGGCTGGGCCCCGGATCGAGAACTTGCGGTAGTGCGCCTTCTTCGGAANNCTCGAGGTTGAGCGCCTCGCGCAGCTCCTCGAGCGCCGCCACGCGGCGGGCGCGTCGCTGCTCGGAGGCCAGCGCCGCCGACTCGAGCGCCAGGCTCGCGTTCTGCTCGGCGAGCTCGAGCAGCCGCCGCTTCTCGCCGCGCTCCGGCGTGCGCACCTCGACGCGCGAGCCGCGGCGCTCCGAGAGGAAGGCGGCGAGCGCGGTCGTGTCGCCGGCGCCGGCCGGCACCAGGATCTCGGGCGGCACGCTCGGCAACGAGCCGTAGTACTCGAGGCAGAAGGCCTCGACCAGCGTCGCCACCTCCTGGCCGGCCACGTTCTCGAGGTGGAAGCTGTAGCGGTCGATCAGCTTGCCGTCGCGGAGCGGGAAGACCTGCACCGCCGCGGCGTCGCCCCCGACCGCCAGCCCGACCACGTCCACGGTGCCGACCGTCCGCCGGTCGGCCGCCTGCCGCTCGGCGAGGTGCTCGACCGAGAACAGGCGGTTGCGGTAGCGGGCCGCGTCCTCGAACCGCTCCGCGGCGGCGGCGGCTCCCATCTGCGCCTCGAGCTCGCGGACGATCGTACGCGTGTCTCCCTCCAGGAAGCCGATGACGCCGTCGATGACGGCTCCGTAGTCGGCCTCGGACACGTACCCGACACACGGTGCCAGGCACCGGTCGATGTGGTAGTCGAGGCAGGGGATTCCCGAGTGGCGGCCCGGCTTGGGGCCTTCGCAGGGCCGGAACTTGAAGACCCGGTTGAGGACGTCGAGCGTCTCACGCACCTTCTTCGCGTTCGCGTACGGACCGAAGTAGACGACGCCGCGGCGGTGCCGCTCACGCGTGAACATGACCCGCGGGTACTCGTCCTCGACCGTGACGGCGATGTACGGGAAGGACTTGTCGTCGCGGAGCCGGACGTTGAACGGCGGGCGATGCCGCTTGACGAGGTTCTGCTCGAGGTGGAGCGCCTCGACCTCGGTGCCCGTCACGATCGTCTCGACGTCGGCGATCCGCTCGATGAGCTGCACCGTGCCGAGCCGGTCGCCCCCGCGGCCCTTCTGGAAGTAGCTGCGCACCCGGGCCCGCAGCGACTTCGCCTTGCCGATGTAGAGGACGGAGCCGCCCTCGTCCCGAAAGACATAGACGCCGGGCCTTGCCGGCAGCGCTTTCAGCTGTGCCTCGAGCCGTGATTTCACCCCGCCCTAACATAGCCGTGGCTACTTTGGCCACCATGCGCCGTGTCCTCGCAGCGGCGGTCGTGCTGGCCGCCGTCGCCGCCGCGCCTGCGCACGCCGGTGGCCCGACGATGGTCATCGGTGCCGCCGAGGACGCGGTCCAGCAGGACAACGTCGTTGCGGCCAAGGCGAAGCTCGACCTGCTCCGTCTGGCCGGCTTCCGCGCCGTCCGGATCACGGAGGTCTGGGCGCCGGGTGAACGCACGCCGCCGGCGATCGAGCAGACCCGTCTCGCGGCGGTGACCGGCGCCGCCAGACTCGACACCGTGAAGGTGTACGTCGTGGTGCTGAACGGCGGCAGCCGCACGACGCCGCTCACGCCGGCCGACCAGGGCGACTTCGCCGCCTTCGCCGCCTCGATCGCGCGCAGGTACCCGACGATCACCGACTTCATGATCGGGAACGAGCCGAACAACAACCGCTTCTGGCTGCCCCAGTTCGCGCTCGACGGGAGCGACGCGGCGGCCACGGCGTACGAGTCGCTGCTCGCCACGACCTACGACGCGCTGAAGGCCGTCTCGACGGGCATCGACGTGATCGGCGGCGCACTCTCCCCGCGCGGCATCGACCGGCCCGGCACCGGCAAGGACACGCACTCGCCCACCACGTTCGTGACCGACCTGGTCGCCGCGTACAAGGCAACCGGACGCACGCAGCCGATCATGGACTCCTTCGACATGCACGCCTACGAGGACAACTCGAGCCTGCCGCCGTCGTTCCAGCACCCGAAGACGTCGACGATCGCCCTGGCCGACTACGCGAAGCTGACGGGCGCGCTCGCCGGCTTCGACGGCACGGGGCAGCCCGGCTCGACGCTGCCGATCGTCTACGGCGAGTTCGGCGTCGAGAGCCAGGTCCCGGCCGACAAGGCTTCCCTGTACACGGGCACCGAGCCGACGACGACCAAGCCGGTCGACGAGACGACACAGGGCACCTACTACCACGACGCGATGGCGCTCGTGTTCTGCCAGCCGAACGTGAAGGCGTTCTTCGTCTTCCACGCCTTCGACGAGCCGATCCTGTCGGGCTGGCAGTCGGGCGTCTACTACGCGGACGGGACCCCGAAGACGGACCTGCCGGTGGTGCAGAAGGCGATCCGGGATGCCGCCGGCGGCGTGATCGCCCGCTGCCCCGGCCTGCTGCTGACGCCGCAGGCGAAGATCGCCTATCCCGCGGGCAAGGCCCTGGCGCACGTGCCGCTGACGCTGAAGGTGATGTGCGACATCGACTGCAACGTCTACGCCCGGCTCGCGAAGCTGCCGCAGGGCTCGACGACGCTCGCCGTCAGCGCGCACCTGAGCGCCGAGGTCACGACCCGGATCAGCTTTCCGGCCCGCCGTGTCCGAGCCGGCCCGTACCGCTTCACGGTTCGCGTGACCGCACCCGTCAACCCCGGTCCGCCGGCGCGGGTGCAGAGCGATCCCCTGATCGTCCCCAGCCAGTCCGGCTAGCATCCGAGCCATGGCCGGAGACGTCGGGCAGTACATCGCGTACACGTTCTTCAAGGTCGATCCCGCCTGGCGGCGGCTGCCCATCGAGGAGCGCGTCGCGGGCAAGGAGGCGTTCGCCGAGGTCGTCGAGTCCTGGGCCGAGCGGTACGCGCACCTCCGGGTCTATTCGACCGTCGGCGTGAGGCCCGACTGCGACTTCTTCCTCTGGAAGATCACCGAGCGCTACCTCGACCTCGAGGAGTTCGGAGCCGAGCTGAACGCGACGCCGCTCGCCGGCTGGCTCTCCACGCCGTACTCGTACCTGGCGACGACGAAGGCCTCGCAGTACACGAGCGCGCGCAAGCCGAGGAAGATCGTGCCGCAGGGCTCGCCGTACCTCGTCGTCTACCCGTTCGTGAAGGTGCGTCCGTGGTACTCGCTGCCGCTCGAGGACCGCCAGCGGGCGATGGACGAGCACATGCGGATCGGGCACGAGTTCGCGTCGATCCACAACCACACGACGTACTCGTTCGGGATCGACGACCAGGAGTTCATGACCGCGTTCGAGTGCGACGAGCCCGCAGACTTCATGCACCTGATGCTGACGCTGCGCGAGTCGGAGGCGAGCCGCTACACCGAGCGCGACACGCCGATCTTCGTCGGTCGCCTCGTGGACGTCCGCAGCGCGCTGGACGCGCTGGACGGCGCGTCCGCCCGCGTCTCAGCGTAGGCCCGCGACGGCCTGTCTCACCGTCGGCCCGACCAGCGCGGGGCTGTAGACGATCGTCACGGCGCCCGCCTTGATCGAGCCAGTCGGGCACCTGCTGAAGAACGGCTTGGGCGCTCGAGTGCGAGCGCTGACGACGATGTCGACGCGACAGCTTCCACCTCCGGGCTCGAAGCCTTCGGCTGTCCCGCGAGCCGTGGGGAAAAACGTCAAGTCAACTCCTCTCGCCTTGAATGCCCGTATCAAGGTGCGTGTGGCCGGGCGTAGCGCCGGATCGATCGCCGCCGCGGGGACGGGGTAGGTCGCGCCGGAGCGGGCCGAGAAAGACGTGATCCTGTAGGTCGCCACACGTCCTCCCGACGACATGGCGGCGACCACGATCCCCGGCGTGGCGATCGCCGCCGCGAGCACGAAGCACGCGACCGCGGTGCGCATCAGCAGGACTTGCCGGCCGGGAGCCTGGTCACGCTCACCGGCACAGTCTGGCCGCCGGCGTCGGACGACCAGACGCCGGTCGAGTCGACGAGCGCCTGCATCGCCGGGAACGCGCCGGGCTGCGGCCCGAGCTTGTGGATCGCCGTGCCGGAGCCGACGCCTTCGACCTTCGCGACGGTCGTGAAGACGTCGTTCCTCCTTCGCAGGTCGACCGTGTGCTTCACGGGCGGGTCGCTGCCGCTCCGGGTCGTGATCTTCCAGGGCTGCCCGAGCATCGTCCGCCCGCACGTCGTGCCCGTGTAGTGGGTCGTGAGCTTGAAGCTCGGATCGTCCGAGCGCACGATCGTCTCCTGCAGGCCCGTGAAGCTGAACACGTACTTCCCGCACCGGACCCGGCCGAGGATGCAGCCGGACGTCTCGTCGATCTGCTCGTAGAGGTCGTCGCGCACGGAGGCTGTCAGCGCCTGGAGCAGCTGGCCCGCGTCCTGGACGGCCTGCACGGCGAGCCCCGACTCCACCGGCCGTCCCTCGGGATGCTGCACGTCGTAGACCCTGACGGTGACTCCCGGGGCCGCGAGCGTGTTCGGCGAGGTAAGCGGGCTCCAGCCGAGGAACCTGGCGATGCTGCGCGGGAACGCCGAGCGCGCTCGCGGCGATGCGGCGGCGATGTCGGGGAGGCTTTTCACGGTGATTGCCGTGCTTGCCGGCACGCTGCCGAGTTGGATCGATGCCCTGCCGCCGGCCCGGTTGACGATGATCGCGAAGATCGTGTTCGCCCTTCTCGCCACGAGCGCAGTCGCCCGCGGTGCAGTGGCATTCGACAGTCCAAGCGTCGCACTGGAATAGACGCCGTCGAGCCTTACCGCCTCGATCGCCACGCTCCGGGCCGGCGGGGCGGCCAGCGGAATCTGGCGCGTGGGCACCGCCGCCTGGGCCGCGCCGACCGCCGAGATCGCGAGCACGAGGATTCCGAGCAGCCGTCGCGTCATGAGTACGTGTGCTGGTCGCGCCAGACCCGGAACATCGTGAAGCCGCAGATCCCGAGGACGAGGAAGAACGCGAGCGCCGACGGGCCGGACGGCCGGTAGTACCAGTAGGCGCCGACGTCGGCCAGGATCAGCCCCGCGGCGCCGTACAGGGAGGTGCGGGCGCGCAGCGGCCACAGCTCGATCTCGCTCCTTCGCTCGCGCCAGAACGTGTAGACGAAGATCGCGATCGCGACGGCGAACAGGATCTGGAGCAGGATCGAGACCTGGACGAGCGCCGACTCGGCCCGCAAGGCGACGATCGCCGCCGACACGGCTGCGATCAGGATGAAGCCCCGGAGCGTCGGGTTCATGTCGGCGACGAACCGTCTCACGCGGGCAGCGTAGCGGCGCCCCGCGGATAGACTCGAACCATGGTCGAGGAAGGAAAGCCGGCTCCGGACTTCGAGCTCGCGAGCGACGCCGGCGAGCACGTGAAGCTCTCGTCGCTGCGCGGGAAGCCGGTCGTCCTCTACTTCTACCCCAAGGACGACACGCCCGGTTGCACCAAGCAGGCGTGCGATATCCGCGACGCGTGGGGCGCCTTCCAGCGGGCCGGGGCGGTCGTGCTCGGCGTCAGCCCGGACGGCGAGGCCTCGCACGCGAAGTTCAAGGCCAAGTACGACCTGCCGTTCGCGCTGCTCGCCGATCCCGGCCACGAGGTCGCCGAGGCGTACGGCGTGTGGGGCGAGAAGAGCTTCGCCGGGCGCAAGTACATGGGCGTCGAGCGCTCGACGTTCGTGATCGGAGCCGACGGCACCGTCGTCAAGGTGATGCGCAAGGTCGATCCGAAGAAGCACGCGGACGACGTGCTCGCAGTCCTCGGCGCCGCGTAGTCAGAAGGTCGGCCGAAACGCTCGTCCGAGCTCGAGCAGCCAGGTGTCCGCCGGGATCAGCAGCCCCCGGCCGGCGAAGCCGGCCATCCTGTCTACGGACTTCGCGGCAGGTCGTCACGAGCGCGACCGGCAGGTCGCGGTTGATATGTGCGTTCATTCCGGCGAACGCGAACTGGAGCGGCTCGATCCCGCGGCGGCTACGGGCCTCCAGGAGCGGCACCCAGGCGCGCGGTGTGCTCTGCGGGTCGCGCGCGGAGCTGTCGAGCGCGTCGAAGAACAGCTGCGCGAACGTGGTGTCGAGTCGTTCGAGGAAGCGCGGATCGTTGAAGGTCACGCCGGCGAGTCCGCCTCGACACCCTGCGTGACCGCAAGGTAGAACCGCGCGAAGCAGGCGACGCCGTCTGCGCGCGGAAGCGGAGCGATGATCGCCTCCATCCGCGAGACCGCTTCGGCAACGGAGGAGATGGGCGGCACGCCCTGACGATATGCGGAACCGGCGACCCAGCAGTAGCTGGCTCTCGACGCATTTGTGAGCTGTGCTACAATTCGGTCATCGGAGGAGCCTCATCTCCCGGCTCCCCACGGTCGTAGAGCGCTCGGGCTCTTGCTCTTCTGACGATCCGCCCGTAGCCAACTGGACGGCGTTCTCTGTCCGTAGCTCGAAACCTACTGGGGAGTTCATTATGCGTTTCAGAACTCTGTCCATGGCTTCACTCGTGGCGTTGATGTCAGTCGTGGCGGCTAGCACGACGTTCGCCGCAGTTGCGTCCAAGAGCGTCACCCTCGCGCCGGTAAATCTTGGAGCAGCCGGTGCCTTCGCAATCCTGACGAAATCCGGCGTCACCGATGTCTATCGCTCGACTATCACGGGTGATGTTGGGACTAGTCCAATCACCGGCGCCGCTATCGGTCTGACGTGCTCAGAGGTGACAGGCACGATCTATTCGGTCAACGCTGCTGGCCCTCTTCCCTGCAGGGTGACAAACGCCTCTCACCTGACGACTGCCGTACACAACATGGAAACTGCGTACACCGACGCCGCCGGACGAACGTTGCCGAATTTTGTCAACCTGGGCGCTGGAAACATCGGCGGACTAACCCTGACTCCCGGCCTCTACAAATGGACCAGCAATGTTTCCATCTCAACGAACGTCACCCTCGCGGGTGGCCCGAACGCCGTATGGATCTTCCAGATCGCCGGAACCCTTACCCAGGCTTCCGCTACGCGGGTGACCCTGACAGGCGGCGCACAGGCCAACAATGTCTTCTGGCAGGCCGCCGGTGCGGTCGCCATTGGAACAACGGCGCACTTCGAGGGAACGATCCTGGCCAAGACGATGATCGCCATGAACACTGCCTCATCGGCACATGGCAGATTGCTGGCCCAGACGGCGGTGACTCTCCAGAAGAACGCCGTCGCTCGGCCTGCCTGGCGTTCGCCTACTACTCACTAGTCGCTGACCAGAGGTTCGAGGAGAGAGGCAGGTCGAGGGGACCTGCCTCTCCCGAACCTCAACGATCGGCGCCTACGGGCAAGCCGCTGCAAAGCGCGGCATATGCGGATGAGAGGACTTGAACCTCCACGGGGTTACCCCCACACGGACCTGAACCGTGCGCGTCTACCAATTCCGCCACATCCGCCCGCACCGCGATTTTAGCGGCGGTTCGGAAGGCGCTCGCGTGTAGCTGCCATGAGGGGCTGCAGCCCGGAGGCTGGCCGGGCTTTGCCCGGTCGGCCACCCCTCGGCCCGAGCCTCGAGCTCCATGTCGCCGCGAGTCAGCGGCCGGAAGGCCGACTCGCGGCGACGAGTACCATGGACGGCCTGAGACGGGGGGTTTTGATCGCGCTGGCGGGCACGGCTGCGCTCGGCGCGGCCCCGGCTGCGCGCGCTGCGGCGCCCCCGCGCACGGAGGTCGTCGTCACGCTGGCTGCGCCGTCGCTCGCGAACGCCGTGCAGGAGAGCCGTGTCCTGACCATGCGCGCGAAGGCGCAGCGGCTCGACCTTCAGTCGGCCTCGAGCGTCTCCTATCTCCACGAGCTCGCGCTGCAACAGGACGCCCTCGCGCGGCGGATCGAGCGTGCCATCCCGTCGGCGACCGTGCGGTGGCGCTACACGGTCGTGCTGGACGGCCTGGCGGTGTCGGTGCCGACGAGCGAGCTGGCGCGGCTCTCGCGCGTGGCGGGCATCGCGGAGGTCTACCCGGGGACGCGGTACCACGCCTCCGACGACGCGAGCCCGGGGCTGATCGGGGCCGACCAGCTCTGGGGCCTGCCGAGCTTCTCCACGGCGGGACAGGGGGTCAAGATCGGGATCGTCGACGAGGGCATCGACCAGGCGCATTCGTTCTTCGATCCGACCGGCTACGTCTATCCGGCGGGCTATCCGAAGGGCAACACCGCCTACACGACGGCGAAGGTGATCGTGGCCCGCGCCTTTCCGCCTCCCGGCGAGACGTGGAAGTACGCGAACACGCCGTTCGACCCCGTCAACTCCGACCACGCCACCCACGTGGCGGGCATCGCCGCCGGCGACTACACGCTCAACGCCGTCGCCGGGCGGGGGCCGCTCTCGGGCATCGCCCCGCGCGCGTATCTCGGCAACTACAAGGCGCTGACGGTCCCGACCAGCGGGTTCGGGCTCGACGGCAACGCACCCGAGATCGCCGCGGCGATCGAGGCGGCGGTCAAGGACGGGATGGACGTGATCAACCTGTCGATCGGCGAGCCGGAGATCGAGCCCGCGCGGGACGTCGTCGTCGCCGCGCTCCAGGGCGCGGCCAGGGCGGGCGTCGTCTCCACGGTCGCCGCGGGGAACGAATTCGACCAGGTCGGCAACGGCTCGATCAGCTCACCGGCCAACGCGCCCGCCACGATCGCCGCTGCGGCGGTGACGAAGAGCGATGTGATCGCGCCGTTCTCGTCCGGCGGCCCCACGCCCATCTCCCTCGAGATGAAGCCCGACGTGAGCGCGCCCGGCGTCGCCATCCTGTCGTCCGTGCCGCCCCGGGAGGGATCGTGGCAGCAGCTCAGCGGGACGAGCATGGCCGCGCCGCAGGTGGCCGGAGCGGCAGCGCTCCTACGGCAGCGCCATCCGGGCTGGAGCGTCGAGCAGATCAAGTCGGCGCTCGTCCTGACCGGCGATCCCGTCCTCAACGAGCTCGGCAAGGAGGTGCCCTCTACGCGGGAGGGCGGCGGCCTGATCGACCTCCCGAAGGCCGACAACCCGCTCGTCTTCGCGGATCCGACCGGGATCTCGTTCGGTCTGCTCAGGGTCGGCAAGCAGGCGACCCGCATCGTCCAGTTGACGGACGCCGGCGGCGGCGCCGGGCCGTGGACGGTGTCCGTCGACGTCCAGGATCCGACGCCCGGTGTCTCCGTGAGCGCGGCGGGCCCGGTCACGGTTCCGGGTGAGCTGGCCATCCAGGCGAGCGCGGCGGCCGGGGCCATGGAGGCGGACGTGACCGGCTTCGTCGTGCTGACGAGCGGCACCGAGAGCCGGCGGATCCCGTTCTGGCTCCGCAGCGAGCGACCCCGGCTCGAGAAGCCGACCGCCGTGCTGCACAAGGCGGGCGTCTACCGCGGGAACACGCGCCTCGGCGGGTCACGCGTGTCGTCCTACCGCTATCCCGACGCCCCCGGGGCGTCCGACGTTCCGAACAACCTCCCCGGCCCCGAGCAGGTCTTCCGCGTCGTGCTCTCGAAGCGCGTGAGCAACTTCGGCATCATCGTCACCGGCGAGGCTCGCGGCGCCAGTGTCACGCCGCGCATCGTCTTCCCCGGCGACGAGAACCACCTCGTCGGCCTTCCCGCCCTGCCGCTGAACGACGATCCCTACCAGGACCAGTACGGGCAGACCGAGCCTGTCGTCGCCGTCCTCGCACCGGCTTCCCGCGCGTACGACGTCGTCTTCGACACGCGCGGCCGGACCGCCGCCGGGCCGTTCACGTTCCGCCTGTGGATCGACGACACCACGCCGCCGAGCGCGAAGCTCCTGACACCGTCGGTCGGCCGGTCGGGGCGGCTGCTCGTGTCCGTTCAGGACGAGGGCTCGGGTGTGGATCCCGACACGCTCGCAGCCCGGATCGACGGCTCGAAGGTCGACTTCGACTACGCGGCCGGCCAGGTGGGGATCGCGCTGAACGGGCTCGCCGCGGGCAAGCACACGCTCGTGCTGACCGTGTCGGACTACCAGGAGACGAAGAACTTCGAGACGTTCGGCGGCGTCCTGCCGAACACGCGCGTCTACAGCGTGCGGTTCACCGTTCGCTAGCGGCTAGCGCCGCGGGTCGCGCTTCTTCTCGATCGTCGGCAGGCGGTCGAGGTCGCGCCGGACGCTCGCCTCGAACTCCTCCGACTCGTCGCGCACGACGCGGAGCTTCGACTTCCGCTCGGCGCGGGCCTGTCGCTCGCGGGCGTCGCGACGTTCGTCGAGCCCGAAGCGCTCGCCGAGCCGGGGCCATTCGGCGCCGATGAAGACGAGAACGGCGCCGGCGAGCAGCCCGACGAAAACCCAGCTCACCGGAGCATTCTAGCCAGGGCGCCGTGGGGCCACGCCGATCCCCCGGATGCGCTAAACACGGCGGCGGCGGCTGCCGATAGCGGGAACGTGATCACGCAGACGTGGCTCCTCGCCCCGTGGGCGATGCTGTGGATCGTGCTCGTGCGCGCGCTGCTCGTGCGGGCGGCAATCCTGCCGCCGACCTGCAACCGGTGCGGCCTCCGCTTCGAGCGCGAGCAGCTCGGCGGGTCGGTCTGCCGCTGCGCGCCTAGGCCGGCGTCGGCCAGTCCACGTTGGAGAGGCTGGCGAGCGCGAGGATGAGGGACTGCGTCCCCTTGCGGCCCTTTCCCTGGGCCGTGAGCGCGACGTAGAGCTGCTCGGCGAGCGCCAGGCCCGGCAGCGAGAGGTTCATCCGGCGGGCCTCGGCGAGGGCGATGCCCATGTCCTTGACGAAGTGCTCGACGACGAAGCCGGGCTCGAAGTCGCCCTTCAGCATCCGCGGCGCGTAGTTCGCGAGCGACCACGAGCCGGCCGCGCCCGGACCCACCGACTCGAGCACCGTGGCGAGATCGAGGCCAGCCTTGTAGGCGTACAGCAGCGCCTCGCAGACGCCGATCATCCCGGTCGCGATCAGGATCTGGTTGACCATCTTCGTGTGCTGCCCCGCGCCCGGACCGCCCTGGTGCACGATCGTCTTCCCCATCGTCTCGAACAGCGGGCGCACGCGCTCGACGGCTTCCTCGTCGCCGCCGACCATGATCGAGAGCGTGGCGTTCCGCGCGCCGACGTCGCCGCCGGACACGGGCGCGTCCACCGACGCCACTCCCTTCGCGGCCGCCGCCGCGGAGATCTCCACCGCGAGCGACGGCTCGCTCGTCGTCATGTCGACCAGCACGCTCCCCGCGGCGGCGCCGCTCAGCGCGCCGTCCTGGCCGAGGATGACGGTCCGGACGTCGGCGGGATAGCCGACGATCGTGAACACCGCGTCGGAAGCGGCCGCGACCGCCGCCGGCGTGTCTCCCCAGCTCGCGCCCCGCTCGAGCAGCGGCTCGGCCCGCTCGCGCGTCCGGTTGTGGACGGTCACCGGGTAGCCCGCGTCGAGCACGTGGCCGCACATCGACAGGCCCATGACGCCGGTGCCGATCCAGCCGACGCGAGTCGTCTCGGGGTCGGCCGCAGGCACGCCGCTAGACGCCCGCTTGCTCGTGCGGCTCGCGCTGGTCGAGCTTGACCTCGAACGAGCGGCGGAGATCCTCGCCGGTGACCGGCACCTCGTAGCGCGGGCGCTTCGGCTCCAGGTGGACGATGCGGACGTCCGCGCCGCGCGGCCCGTGGCACCGCGCGTAGGCCTCGGCCTCGTTCAGCGGGCGCAACCTGAGCTTGACTCGCCGGAGTCGCACGCGGGCATCGTAACGCGCGTTGCAGCGCGGTTCGAGCCCCCGCCCGGGAGACGGAAGATGTCCAGCACCCCGGTCGCGTGGTGGTTGTTGGAATCACCCTCCGGGACGGCGACCCGGCTGTCGGCGACGATGGGCGAGTTCCAGTGCCCGAGCCCGGTGGGCAGCGTCGTGACGAGCTTTCCCGTCGTCGGCTGGTAGACGTGCACGCCGCCTGCGAGCGGGTCGAAGACGTAGAGGAGCCCGCCGGCGACGATCGGGCTCGAGCCTCCGTTCGCGACCTGCCAGACCCGCCGGAGGCGCGGCTTCACTCCGGGCACCAGCACGTAGCCTCCGGTTGCCCCGTAGTCGCCGACGAAGACCCAGCTGCGGCTCTGGGAATGCCAGACGGCGGGTGCTGTCACCACCAGATGGCTGCGCGGCGCGGGAAGGATCTGCAGCTCGCCGCCCTTCACCGGCGCGGCGGTGCCGGTGCGGCCGTTCAGGCGCGCGAGGTCGAGCAGTCGCAGCTTGCCGTCCTTCCCAGGCTGGACGACGAGGCTCTTCGTCAGGATCGCCGGCGAGGCGCTGCCGAGGTCGAGATCGCTTCCCTCGAGGTAGTCCGCGTTCTTGGGCGTGTACGCCTGGAGCAGGCGGCTCGCGTCCGGGGAGAGCTCGAGCACGCTGTCGCCCCAGTCGGTGCGGCCGTTGTAGGGCGCGTTGCCGGTCGCGACCAGGAGGTTGTGCGTACCGGGCTCGACGACGACCCCGCCTCTCCCCCAGATCGCCGCGCCGTCCGACTGGCACGAGCTCGGCACGATCAGCCCGCGGCGGTTCGAGCAGAGCGCGTTGAAGACGTGGAGCAGCCGGCCGCTCGCCCGGTCGATCGCGACGACGTGGCCCTGATACGGCGGAATGTCGCCGATGTAGCCGCCCGTCGATGCGAGCACGAGGTTCCCGCTGACGTTGATGCCGGGCCCGATCTTCTCGTGCTGCGGGTCGAGCGTGATCGTCACCGGCCAGCCGCCCGTGGTGACCTCGCTGCCGTCGGCGACCGACAGTTTGTGGATCTTGCCGTCGGGCGACGCGGCATAGAGGAAGCGGCGGCCCGGGTCGGCCGCGGGCGCCGCCGTCGTGAGCTGCGCCGAATGCTCCCAGCCTGCGATCCCCGGCGGCACGTACTCCCAGAGGACGGTCCCGGTGTCTGCGTCGATCGCGAGCGTGCGGCCGTAGCTCGTCGTCACGAAGAAGGTGTCGTGCGCAGCCCCGTCCACGCTCGCGCCGCGCAGGTAGACGGCCGAGGAGTCGACGACACCGTCGAGCTTCACCTGCTGGCGGACCAGCGTGCCCACGTTGACTGCGGTGATGCCGGTCGCCCCGGCGGGGGCGTTGCTGCGCGCGGGATCGAAGCCGAACTGCAGCCAGTCGCCGGCCCAGGCCGACGAGGCCATGACGACGAACGCCGCGAGAGCGGCGGCCGGGGCGAGCAGGCGCATCGCCGGATTCTCGCGGATTGCGGCGAGACCGGCCCCGGGGTATAGAGTTGGGGCGAAGTGACGGGCGCCATCATCGGGGCAGTGGTCGGAGTCGTGATCCTGCTCTTCTTCGTCTTCATGAGCGTCCGGGTCGTCCGCGAGTACCAGCGGAACGTCATCTTCCGCTTCGGCCGCGTGATCGGCACGAAGGGGCCTGGCCTCATCTTCCTGATCCCCGTCATCGACCGGCCCACACTCGTCGACCTCCGCGAGCAGTACCTCGAGATCCCGCGCCAGACCGGCATCACGAAGGACAACGCCCCGATCTCGATCGACTTCATCGTCTTCCACCGCGTCGTCGACGCCGTCGATTCCGTCGTCAAGGTGCAGAACTTCGCCGGCGCGGCCGAGAACATCGCCGCCACCACCCTGCGCAGCATCGTCGGCGACATGGCTCTCGACGACGTCCTCTCGCAGCGGGACAAGATGAACGCCCTCCTGCAGACGAAGCTCGACGAGGTCACGGAGCGGTGGGGCGTCAAGGTGACGAGCGTCGAGGTGCGCGAGATCACGCCGCCGCCGGGCGTGCAGGAGGCCATGACCCGGCAGATGTCCGCGGAGCGGACGCGGCGCGCGGTCGTCCTCGAGGCCGACGGCACCAAGCAGGCGGCGGTCACCGTCGCCGAGGGCTTGAAGCAGGCGGCGATCCTCGAGGCCGAGGGCGACCGGCAGGCGGCGATCCTCCGCGCCGAGGGATTCGCGCTGGCCCTCCAGAAGATCTTCGAGGTCGCGCACACGGTCGACGCGAACACGATGCGGCTGCAGTACCTGGACGCGCTCAAGCAGATCGGCACCTCGGACGCGACGAAGATCGTCGTCCCGATGGACCTCGGCGACCTGATCGGCAGCGTCACCGGGCACGCGAAGAGCTAGTCCCCGTTCGCATACCTCCCGGTTGACTACGAACATACGTTCTGCTTGCATGGGCGGCCATGCAGCTCGCATTCGACGCCGTCGACCGGCTCGTCGAACTCCTGGAGGAGCGCCGCTGCCCGCTCTCCTCTGCCGAGGCCGCCGCGCACCTGTTCGCGCTGCGCAGCGTCCCGGAGGGGCTCGCCCGCTCGCTCGTCGGCGATCTCGTCGCCGGGGACGATCGCCTTGCCTGGCGCGGATCGGCGATCGCGCTCGGCTCCGCGCCGCACGATCCGTTGCTCGAGGAGGCCCGCTTCGTCGTCTTCGACCTCGAGACCACCGGTCTCTCGGCGCGCTCGGCCCGCATCTGCGAGATCGGCGCCGTCCGGGTCAGCTGCCTCGAGATCGGCGAGACGTTCCAGACGCTCGTCCGCACCGGCAGCCCGCTCCCCGCTGTGATTCGCGCGATCACCGGAATCCGGGACGAGGAGCTGCGTCGCGCGCCGGCGGTCGGACCGGCGATCCGCCGCTTCGTCGACTTCGCCGGCGAGGCGACACTCGTCGCCCACAACGCCCGCTTCGACACCGCCTTTCTCGACCGTCAGCTCGACCGGCTGACCGGCCGCCGGCGTGCCGCTCCCGCCCTCGACACGGCTGCGCTGGCGCGGCGGCTGCTCGAGGGGCGGATCCGGCGGGTCAGCCTGGCGGCGCTGACCCACTTCTACGGCACCTCGGTCTCCCCGTGCCACCGCGCCCTGCCGGACGCGCAGGCGACTGCCGAGGTGCTGATCCGGCTGATCGGCGAGGCGCAGGAACGAGGGGCTCGCACACTCTCCGACCTGCATGCGCTCGCCGCGCCGCGCACGCGGCGTGTGTACGGCAAGCGCTCGCTCGCGCACGGGGCGCCGGCCCGGCCCGGCGTCTACCTGTTCCGTGACCGGCATGAGCAGGTCCTTTACGTGGGCCGGGCTCGCGACCTGCGCGCCCGGCTGCGCTCCTACTTCCGCTCCGACCGGCAGCGGCCGGCCGTCGAGGCGGCGCTCGGGGTGGTCGAGCGGATCGAGTGGCGCGTACTCGGGAGCGAGCTCGAGGCGGGCCTGGAGGAGCTGCGGCTGATCCGGGAGCTGCGGCCGCCTGCGAACGCGCGCAACGTCAGGCCCGACCGCTGCGTCTATCTCCGGCTCCGCGGCGACCGGATCGTCGTCAGCTCGACGCCGGGTGAGCTCGGCCCCATCCGCGGCCGTCGCCGCGCCGAGCGGGCGGCGAGGGCACTCGACGGAGCCTCGGAGCAGGAGCTCGCGGAGCTGCTCACCGGAGGGCCCGTTCCCCGGCTGCAACGGCGCCTCGCCGATCTCGCCGCCTGCCTGCGATACGAGGACGCGGCGCGCCTGCGCGACAGGATCGCGGCGCTGGAGGCGGTGATCCAGCAGCTCGGGCGTCTCCACCAGCTGCGCGCCGAGCGACGCTGCCTGCTGGCACCCGCTCCCGAGGCAGGGTGGCGGCGCGCATTCTTCGTCGCGGGCGGGCGCGTCTGCGCGGCGCGGACGCTTCCGCCCGGAGGCGGCGTGCGGATGGAGGTCGAGCTGGGCATCGCGGCGGCCCGGACGGCGCTGGCCGGGGAGCCGTCGTATGCGCCGGAGGATGCCGACGAGCTGCTCGTGGTCGACGAGTTCATGCGGCGGGCGCCGCCGGAGCTCCAGGTGCTGCCGCTCGACGCGGCCGTGATCTGCGCCCAGCTGGCCACTCCGGGCTAGCCGGCATCGCTGCCCGCAGCGTCGGCGGCCGCGGGTTGGAGCTCCTCGAGCCGGTCGATCCGCGCCAGCGGCGGGAACAGGCGCGGCCAGACGGCGGCGATCGCGATCGTCAGCGCGCCGCCGGCGACGACTGCGGGCATCGCCCCGAGCAGCGACGCGGCCACACCGGACTCGAAGGCGCCGAGCTCGTTCGAGGCCGAGATGAACACCATCTCGACCGCGTTCACGCGCCCGCGCAGCGCATCCGGCGTCGCGAGCGCGACCGTCGTGCTCCGGATGTTCATGCTGATCATGTCCGCGAAACCGCTGACGGCGAGCGCGACGATCGAGAGCGCGAACCAGCGCGAGAGCCCGAACACGACCATGCTCGCTCCGAACAGCGCCACGACGACGAGCAGCGTCCTCCCCGCGTGGCTCCGAAGCGGCCGGCGTGCGATCAGCGCGCCCGCGACGAGCGCGCCGACCGCCGGTGCGCTCCTCAGCACGCCGAGACCCGCGGGGCCCGTGTGCAGGATCGAGCGCGCGAACACGGGCAGCAGGGCAACCGCGCCGCCGAACAGGACCGCGAACAGGTCGAGCGAGATCGCGCCGAGCATCACGGGCGTGCGGCGGATGAAGCCGATGCCGGCGAGCAGGCCGGCCAGGCCCGGTGCAGGTCCGGCCCGCGCGACCCGGCCCGCGACCCGGGGGGCGCCGAGCGCGAGCACGCAGCCGAGGCCGACGGCGAGGAGGCCGATCGCGAGGCCGTAGACGAGCTCCGGGCGGACGGCGAAGAGGACACCGCCGACCGCGGGGCCTCCGACCACCGCCGCCTGGCCCGCGATCGAGCGGAGCGCCATCGCGCTGGCGAGCAGATCGGTGGGCACCAACTCGGGCGGGATCGCCCGGCCGGCGGGCGAGCCGAGGGCGCCGGCGACCCCGGTGGCCGTCGCGAGCGCCAGGAACGGCCACAGCTGGCGGGCTCCTGCGAGGCTGACGACGAGCAAAAGGGCGGTGACGGCGATCTCGACGACCAGCGAGATCGCGAACACGAATCGCCGTGGGAACCGGTCGGCGACGTGACCGGCAGGCAGCGCGAGCAGCGGCAGCGGGACGAACTCGGCCAGCCCGATCAGGCCGAGGTCGAAGGGGTTCCGGTGGATGGCGTACACCTGCCACCCGACCGCGACCGCCGTCATCTGGGTCGCGACGGCCATCACGAGCAGCGCCACCCAGAGGAAGGCGTAGTCGCGCTGCCGGAGCACCGGCGGCAGTCGACTTCTCAGCCTGAGGCGGACGCTCAGCCCCGCGAGCAAGGCCGGCTCGCGTCGACGCGCGGCACGTTGATCGCGGGAGCGTGCAGGTTCCGACCGGAGAAGTCGAGTGCAGACGCCAGGTTCCTGGCGTGCGCGTCCCGGACGGACAGCGGCGGGAGGCCGAAGCGCCATTCGATCAGCTTCAGGATCGAGGTGTGGTCGTAGAGGCCGTGGTCGACGTGCCCACGGTGGGCGAACGGCGAGACGAGCACGGTCGGGACGCGGAAGCCGCGCAGCGAGTGGAGCGGGTCGGCGTCAGGGGCGGGAGACGGCGGGACGTGGTCGAAGAAGCCGCCGGACTCGTCGAACGTGATCACGAGCAGGGTGCGCGGCCAGGCAGGGCTCGTGGTGACGGCGCGATAGACCTGCGACAGGAACGACTCCCCCGCTCTGATGTCGATGTGGGGATGGTCGCTGTTGCCGAGGCCAAGGAACGACAGCGTGTAGACCGGATCGACATAGGCGACCGCCGGCAGGTTGCCCGTCCGGCAGTCGTGCTGGAAGTCCGCGAACGTGCGGGTGATGCCGAGATACCTGGTGCCCCACAGGGCCAGGTACGAGAAGGTGCTCCGGTAGTAACGGCCTCGGAGCCTGTGCTCGCCGATCAGATCCCAGATCGTGCGCAGGCCGCTCGGCAGGGGGAGATCGTCGATCCGGTCGGTCGCACCGGTGTGGAGGTACATCCGGTTCGGGACGGTCGGCGCCATGATCGGCGCGAAATACCTGTCGCACACCGTCCACGCGGGCGCAGCCCTGCCCAGGAAGGGAAGGTCCCGGCGCGTGTAGTAGCCGATCGCGTAGACGTCGTTCCGCCCCGCTCGCAGAAAGCCGTCGCACTTGCCGTCGTCGTACGCGACGCGAAGGCCGAGATAGGAGTGCTCGGGATCCGAGTACCCACAGCCCTGGAAGTCGGGGGCCAGCGGGTGGGTCGCGTGGACGTCGCCGTTCCTGTCGGCATAGGTGAGACCTGCCTGCCTGCCGTCCGCGCCGGGAACCCAGCCGAGCAGGTGGTCGAAGGAGCGGTTCTCCATCGTCACAACGACGATGTGATCGAGGCCGGAGCGGGCCGGCTGCGGCAGCGCGGTGGGCATGGCAGCGGCGTTTCCGGCCACCCGCAGCGCGCCCAGCGCACCGGCTGTGCCGAGGAGGAACTGTCTCCGCGAGACACGCCCGACCGGCATCGAGCGAACTCTAGAGGCTCATACGGCGGGTCAACCGATCGGAGGATGCCGTCGCGACGGGCGCGCGCCTAGCCTTGAACTCTCCGGCCGCACGCGACAAGCCTTTATCCCTCCGGCGAGTCGCAGGGTAGTGCGACCGGAATCGAAGACCCGCCGGTCGCCTGCCCAAGCGGGTCTTCGCTTTATCCGGGAATAGCTCAGCCGGTCAGCGTGACCTTCGCGCAACTGACCAGGCTGAGGTTGCCGGCCCTGTCCTGGCCGCGGACGCAGTGCTGGATCGATCCCTTGATCCCGGCCGGCGCCTTCCAGCTGAAGTAGCCAGTCTGTGCGGTGGCTGCCGCGACGAAGCCGCTCGTGCTCAGCGTCTTGATCACGTGACCGTTCTGCTTCACCTGGTCGCGGACCTTCACCTGGCCGGAGTCGTCCGACACGCGCGACAGGAGCTTCACGAGATGGCCGCGCTTGCCACTGCTCGCCAGTGCCTTCGCCTTCGGCGGCGTGGTGTCCTTGACGGTCAGGTTGTCCGGCAGGTGGAGCGCCCCTGCTCCCGTCTGGTCGTCCGGCCCCGCCGCCCCGACGTCGGTGGCGTTCTGCTGCAGGAAGGCCTGGATCTGCGTCGCCGTGAAGCCCGGGTTCGCCTGCTTGACCAGTGCCGCCGCGCCCGCCACCTCGGGCGACGAGGCCGACGTGCCCGCGAAGCCCGACGGGCAGGCGGTGAACGGCCCGAACGTGGCCGAGGAGACGCTGTCGTGGCCGGCGATGTCCGGCTTCGTGAGGCCGGCGACGGTCGGCCCCTGCGAGCTGTACGGCTCGAGGACATTGTTCTGCCAGCAGAGCGCCCCGACGGCGAAGGCCGACGGTGCCGAGGCTGGATCGCCGATGCTCCCCGCGGGCGTCTGGTACTGCAGATACGGCGGCGGGATCGGGCTCACGTACAGGTCGAGCCGCGGAGTGGTGACCACGTGCTGGCCGACGATCGCCCAGGCCCAGAGCTGGTCGCTGCCGGTCCCGTTCTGCGCGCACGCCTGCTCCACCGGCGGCTGCGTCCCGTTCTGGACGTTCGTCGAGGCCGAGATGATCGCTCCGCTCGCCGAGTCGAACAGGATGAGGTCGAAGTCGGAGCTCGCAACCGGCCATTCGTCCCACTTCAGGAAGCCGCAGACGACCTGGCCGTTCGCCGCGACGAAGGTGTTGCCCACGTCGCCGGTCGTGTCCCACTCGTGGATCCCGTCGCCGTTCGGGTCGTTGAACGTGCCGGACCAGTGAGTGAACGCGTCGTTCCCGGCGGAGTTGACCCACAGGATCCCGTTCGCGCGGGCGTCCGAGATGATCGCGTCCACCGGGTCGCTCGAGCCGCCGTCGCCGCGGCCGGCGTTGAAGTACTCGACCGAGAAGTTGACGATCTGGATCCCCTGGCTCTTCACGTACGCCTCGGCGGCGGCGAGCGAGGAGAGGTCGCCGAAGCAGATCAGGAAGAGCTGGGCGTCGGGCGCCATCTCGTGGACGATCTCGGCCACCGCCGTCCCGTGGCCCTCACCCGCTCCGAACTGGCCGCCGCACATGTCCTGCGTGACGACGTTGGTGGGAAGGTCGCCACTCGCCTGGCGGGCTGCCAGCCCGGCGAAGCTGCCGTCGATGATCGCAACCTTGACACCCTTGCCGGTGATGCCCTTGGCGTGCTGCGCCGCCGCCAGGCTCGCCTGGACCTCCTCGCCGGGGACGTCGTCGGTGACGCCGTGGATCGGCGGCCGCACGAACTTGACCGCGCCCGTCCGCGACAGTGCCGCCAGCGAGCCCGTCGGGACGAGCGCCTCGATCAGCCCGTGCCACGACGCCCGGACGCTGCCGCCGAGCGCGACGACCGACGCACGGGTCGCGGCGGGACGGCTCGTCTCGATCTCGACGAGCACCTTGCCGTTCCTCACGGTCGGGATCGCCGTCGAGTGCCACTTGCTCGCCGTCGTGAGCGTCCGCGCAACGTTCGGATCGATCAGCGCCGAGAGCCGCGAGTCGAGCTTGGGCCACGCGGCCGAGGCATGCCCGGGCAGAGGCCCGCGGATGTGGTCGACGATGGAGTTCGCCGCAGCGGGATTCACCGCCGAGGAGGCCTGTCCCTGGAAGGCCAGCGCCGTGCCGACGAGCGCGACGAGGACGAGGGCCGAGACGAGCAAGCGCCTCGAATGGCGGCGCTGCAGGGCGAGCTGACCGACGACGTCCATGAGCAGAGCTCCCTTCGGTTTGCCTCTGGCTTCCGCGAGCCGGGGCCGCTCGACGCTCATGCGCCCCGCCTCTGCAACTGATCCCGTGCGTTCGACTCCCCGGGTTGGACTCGAACCAACAACCCTCCGGTTAACAGCCGGATGCTCTGCCAATTGAGCTACCGGGGACCGGCCGTCAAGCGGCGCGAGTCAGTCTAGCGAGCCGGGGTGCGGGACGAGGGCGGCCAGAAGCGTGGCCGCGGCGGCCCCGGGGTCGGTCGCGTCGCCGATCGCGCGCACGACTGCGATCCGCTGCGCTCCGGCGGCGACCACCTCGGCGACGTTGGTCTCGTCGATCCCGCCGATCGCGAACCACGGCTGCCGGGCTGCGGCGGCGGCGTAGCGGACGAGCTCGAGCCCCACCGCGGGCCGGCCCTCCTTGGTCGGCGTCGCATAGACGGGCCCGACGCCGATGTAGTCGCCGTCGGCCCGGTCGATCTCGTCCGGAGCGTGCGTCGAGAGGCCGACGCCGACGCCGAAGCGCCGCGCCACGCCGACGGGGAGGTCGTCCTGGCCGACGTGGACGTAGTCGGCTCCGACGAGCGCTGCGAGATCGGGGCGGTCGTTCACGACGAGCGGCACCCCCAGGCGCCCCGTCACCTGACGGGCCTCGTGCAGCACCGGGACGAGATCGGGATCGGCGAGCGCCTTGTCGCGGATCTGGACGATGTCCACCCCGCCGCCCACGGCCGCCTCGAGGAACGCGGCCAGGTCGGGTCGCGCCGCCGTGATCAGATACAGACGGGGAGAATCAGCCGCCGGCGACGGGACGTGCGACAACGACGCTGTCCCCCTCCTCGAGCGTTACCTCGCCGTAGCGCTCGCGCTCGACCGGCTCGCCGTTTCGCTCCACGAGCGCGTACGGCCCTTCGAGGCCGAGCTCGCCGAGCAGGTGCGCGACCGTTGCGGCGGGCTCGAGCCCGAGCTCCTTCCCGTTGACCACGACCCTCACGACGTGACGAGCCCGGTGATCGGGCTCGAGGGCCGCGCCTCCCGCGACTCGTCGATCAGCCCGGCCAGATGCGCAGCGCGGCCGGCCTCGACTCCCATCGCAAATGCCCGTGCCATCGTCGCCGGATCGCCCGCCAGCCCGATCGCCGTGTTGACGAGCACGCCGTCGGCACCCATCTCCATGCACTCGGCCGCCTGCGAGGGCGCGCCGAGCCCTGCGTCGACGATCACCGGCACCTCGGCCTGCTCGACCATGATCTCGATCGTGTGCCGCAGCTTGAGGCCCCGGCCGGACCCGATCGGCGCGGCGAGTGGCATGACGGTCGCGCAGCCGACCGCCTCGAGCTTCTTCTGCAGCACCGGGTCCGGCAGCACGTATGGAAGGACCGTGAAGCCTTCCTCGACGAGCTGCGCGGCAGCCCGCAGCGTTTCCTCTCCGTCAGGCAGCAGGTAGCGCGGGTCGGGGATGACCTCGAGCTTGATCCAGTCGGGCAGCCCGCCCGCCCGGGCGAGCCGGGCGACGCGCACGGCGTCCTCCACCGTGCGGCAGCCGGCCGTGTTCGGAAGCAGCATCACGCCGTCGGGCAGCCAGTCGGTAATCGCCTCGCCGACCTCGTCGAGGTCGATCCGCTGCACGGCGACCGTGACCAGCTCGCATCCCGACGCGACGACGGCGTCGCGCATCACCTCGAACGACGGGTACTTCCCCGTGCCGGTGATCAGCCGCGAACGGAACTCGCGCCCGGCAATCGTCAGAGGGTCGTTCACTCATCTCCCTTCGCTGGCATGACCCAGATCAGGTTCTGCGGTCGCGCGCCTCGTGGCCGCCTCTCAGCCCCCGCCAGGGGCTCCCGCTTGCTCGAAGCCTAGCTCAGACATGGTTTGCCGCACATGGGCGAGCGTCCCGGTCAGCTCCTTCACGAGTTCGCCCGAGGTGGCCTGTGCGATCTCGTGCTGCAGGCGTCGCTCGCGGAGCCGCAGGAGCGCCGAGGTTCCGCTCGCTTCGGTGATCCCCTCGGCCGCCACCCGCGCGTCGAGCTCGGCGAAGAGCGGCTTGAGGTCGTCGTCGAGCTCATCCTCCCCGAGGATCGCGCTCCGCAGCCGGCGGTGGGCCTCGCTCGAGAAATCGGACGGCGACAGCTCCCGCAGATACGGGTGGAGCGACGGGAACGCCGTGCAGGCCGCGAGCGCGTCGCGCTCGTAGCGGTCGGCCCGGTCGAGCAGCTTGGAGGAGACGCTGCCGGTCGCCGCGCGCGTGCGAGTCGCGAGCCCGGCCTGCGTGTCGGGCGGCAGGTCGAGCCGGTCGGCGGCGAGGCGGACGGCGTCCTGCCGGTCGGGCGAGTCCTCGAACCGGCTCAGGACCTCGCGGACGCGGACGAACGCCTCCTGCCGGTCGGCGGCGCGGTCGATCTCGAGCCGCACCCGGTGGACGAGGTAGTGCTGAGCCGACGCCAGGCGCTCCTCGAAGCCCGTGGCCAGGTCGGCCGGGTCGGAGCCGGCGGGCATCGTCACGATCTTGATCACGAAGCCCTGCTCGGCGGCGAGCTCCATCCCGCGCAGCGTCGCCGCCTCACCCGCCGCGTCCCCGTCGAAGCACAGCCACAGGTTGCGCGTCAGCCTGGCGAGCTGGCGCAGATGGCGGTCGGTCAGCGCGGTTCCCATCGACGCGACGACCGGTTCGAGGCCCTCCTGGCGCAGCGCGATCACGTCCGTGTTCCCCTCGACGACGACCGCCCGGTCCTGCTTGGCGATGGCGCCCCGCGCCAGGTCGAGCCCGTAGAGGACGTCTCCCTTGCGGAACAGGTCGCTCTCCGGCGAGTTGACGTACTTGGCCTGCACCGGGTCGTCCTCGCGCAGCTTCCGGGCCTGGAAGCCGAGCACGCGGCCGCGCGCGTCGGCGAGCGGGAACACGATCCGCTGCGAGAAGTAGTCGTTGCCGCGGCGGTTGACCAGCCCGGCGGCGAGCAGCTCGTCCTGTGCGAAGCCACGCTCGCGCGCCTTCTGCGCCAGCGTCTGCCCCCCGGGCGCGAACCCGAGCCGGAAGGTGTGGCAGATCTCGTCGCCGAGCCCGCGGCCGGTCAGGTACTCCCGCGCCGCCTGGGCGCCGCCCGAGTCCCAGAGGCAGCGCTCGTAGAAGGCGGTGGCTGCGGAGAGAAGCTCCTGCTGGCGGTCACGACGGTGCCGCTCGGCCTCGATCCTCGGCGAATCCTCCTCGTACTCGAGCTCCACGCGGAAGCGCTCGCCGAGCCACTCGACGGCGCCGCTGAAGTCGAGGCTCTCCGTCTCCTGGACGAACTTGATCAGGTCCCCGCCGGCCGAGCAGCCGAAGCAGTAGTAGAGCTTGTCGACGGCGTTGACGGAGAAGCTCGGGGTCCGCTCCTCGTGGAACGGGCAGCGACCGACGTACCGTGCGCCCACCTTGCGGAGCTGGGTGCGCGCGCCGACGACGTCGAGCATGTCCGCGGTCGCCTTGACCGCGTCGACCGACTCGGGCTTGATGCGCGCCATCGGCTAGCCCGGCCCCACTAGCCCAGCGTCTCCGCGTAGGTCAGCGCGAAACGGTCGGTCATCCCGGCAACGTAGTCGACGGCATCCTCGACGGAGTCGCCGCGCGCGATCAGGTGCTCGAAGATGCGGCGCACGACCTCGGTGGCGCGGCGGTGCTCCGGCTCGACCCTCGGGCCGAGGTAGACGCGCTCGAACATGAAGGCGCGGAGCGACAGCATCGCCTCCCCCACCTCGTCCGACTGGCGGATGTCCCCCGCGGCCTCGGACGTCTCGACGAGGTCGTGGACGAGCGTGTCGATCCGCTGCGCGCCCGTCGGGCCGAGCAGCTCGATCTCTTCCCTCGGCAGGTCGGCCTCGCTCAGGAGCCCGAACCGCATCGCGTCGTCGATGTCGTGGTTGATGTAGGCGACCCGGTCGACGATGCGCACGATCTTCCCCTCGAGCGTGTCCGGCTCGCGCTCACCAGTGTGCGTGAGGATGCCGTCGCAGACCTCGCCCGTGAGGTTGAGCCGTTCGGCGATCAGGTGCGACTGCTCGTTGTGGCGGAACGGGCGGCCGAAGCCCTCGCGCAGCACCTCGTCGAGGGCGTCCTCGCCCGCGTGGCCGAACGGCGTGTGTCCCATGTCGTGGCCGAGCCCGATCGCCTCGACGAGGTCCTCGTTCAGGCGCAGCGCGCGCGCGGTGACCCGCGAGATCGCCGTGGTCTCGAGCGTGTGCGTCATCCGCGTGCGGTAGTGGTCGCCGACCGGGTCGATGAAGACCTGCGTCTTGCCCTTCAGGCGCCTGAACGCCTTCGAGTGCACGATCCGGTCGCGATCGCGCTGGAACGGTGTGCGGACGGAGCACTCGGGCTCCGGCTCGCCCCGACCGCGCGTCTCGTACGAGCGCACGGCGAGCGGCGACAGCGCGCGCTCCTCCTGCTCGCGGACGCGCTCCGCGAATGCGTCGGCAACTCTCCCGGCGATCTCGGGCATCGGCGTCCAGCGTACTCGTGATCGCGGCGGGTCTCGATGCGGCGGTCAGATGATGATCGGGACCGTGCCGCCGTCGGCGCTCCACGCGGCTCCGGTCACGTAGCTCGCCCGCTCGGAGCAGAGGAACACGATCACCGAAGCGATCTCCTCCGGCGAGGCCAGCCGTCCCAGCGGCCGGCCGGCCCCGACCTTCGCCAGCACCGCATCGCGGTCTCCGCCCCGCTGGTCGGCGAGGCCGCCCTCGCCGAGCCAGGCGTCGGTCGCCGTCGGGCCGGGCGTCACGGCGTTGCAGCGGATGCCGTCCTTCGCGTACAGGTCGGCGAGGAGCCGGGAGAGGGACAACACCGCCGCCTTCGTCACCGAGTAGTGCGGCATGCCGGTGGACGGCCTCTTGCCGGCGGTCGAGGACACGTTCACGATCGCGCCGCCTGTCGCCTCGCGCAGGTGCGGCAGTGCCGCCCGCGTTGCCCGCACGTAGCTCATCACGTTCAGCTGCCAGTACGCCTCCCACTCCTCGTCCGCGACGTCCTCGAACTTCGCCTGGCGCGCGATGCCGACGTTGTTCACGAGGACGTGCAGGCCCCCGAAAGCGGCGGCCGCCTCGCCGACTGCGCGCTCGGGCTCGCCCGGCTGCGAGAGATCGGCCTGGACGTGGAACGCCTCCCCCACGCCGGGCGCCGCTCCTCGCGCGCACGTCGCGACGCTCGCGCCCTCGGCCGCGAGCAGTCGCGCCGTCTCGCGGCCGATGCCGCCGGTCGAGCCGGTGACGAGGCAGAGCCGGTTGCTGAGGCCGAGGTCCATGCGGGCGCTAGCGTACAGCGCGTGACGACGATCCTCCTCGCCCGTCACGGCGAGACGGACTGGAATCGCCAGTTGCGCTTCCAGGGCCACGCCGACGAGCCGCTGAACGCGACCGGGCGCGCGCAGGCTGGCGAGCTCGCCTTGAGGCTCCGCGACGAGCCGATCGCCGCTGTCTACTCGAGTGATCTGCGCAGGGCAAGCGAGACCGCGGAGATTGTCGCCGCGATCATGGAGCTGCCGATCCATTTCGACAGGAGGCTGCGCGAGATCGACGTTGGGTCGTGGCAGGGCCGGACCCGCGACCAGCTCGACGGCGCCGACTGGGACGGTGAGACCTGGGACGAGCATCGTCTCCGCGTCGTGGCGGCCCTGGAGAGCATCGCTCGGGCCCATCCCGATCACTGCGTGCTCGTGGTCGCGCACGGCGGTACGCTCAGGCGCGTCCAGGAGGCGGCACTCGGCCAAGCGCAGCCTGTCCTCGAGAACTGCGGCGTCTGGGCCGTGACCGTCGAGGACGGCGAATTCCGGGCGATAGACTGAGCCCGTGGACGACTACACGAACAAGTACAAGGGCGAGCAGGTGGAGGTCGCGCTCTTCGGCGGCGACTACCAGGAAGGTGTCCTCACCGCCTACTGCTCGATCGACGAGGTCGCCCATGTGGAGCTGAACGGCCACATCCTGATTCCCCTGCAGAACGTCGCCTCGTTGCACTGCTCGAGCCGCTGCGACGCGCCCGAGCCCGACTGGCCCCCGCGGGGCCTCGCCGAGGACGAGCCCGAAGAAGAGAGCTGAGGCCGTTGGCGCCTGTGCGCAACGTGCTCAAGGCCTGGCTCGTGCTCGCCGGGCTGTGCGGCGTCCTCGGGCTGATCGGCTACGGCATCGGAGACCTCAGGGTCGTCTCGTCCTTCGTCTTCTGCGGAGTGCTGGTCGGAATCGCGGCCTATCTCTCCCTCGATCGCGTCGTGCTGGGCATGGTCCGCGCTCGCGAGCTGCCGGCCCGCGACGCCCCCGACCTGCACAAGATCGTCGAGCGGCTCTCGATCCGCGCCGGTGTCGCGAAACCGCGCCTGTACGTGATCGAGAAAGGGCCGCCGCTGGCGCTCGCGGCCGGCCGCGGGGCGAACTCGTCCGCGATCGCGGTCACCGAGGCGCTCCTCCTGCTTCCTGCGCCGGCGGAGGTGGAGGCGGTGCTGGCGCACGAGTTCGCGCACATTCGCCGGCGCGACGTCATCGTGCAGGCGACCGCGGTCGTCCTGGCGACGCTGATCGTCGAGACGAGCCGCATCGGTGGATGGCTCGAGCGCTCGCTGCTCTTCGTGCTCGGCCCCGTGGCGTCCGCTTTCGTGCACGTGCTGCTGTCGGCGAAGCGGGAGTTCGAGGCCGACGAGCTCGCAGCCGCCCTGTGCGACTCGCCGCACGGACTGGCGGATGCATTGATTCGCCTCGAGCAGGCGGCAGAGCTCGTCGAGTTCGAGGCCTCGACGGCGACCGAGCCCCTCTACACGATCAACCCGTTCCTCGAGGAGGGCGTGGCAGCTCTCTTCGTCACGCATCCACCGGTCGGTGAGCGGGTCCAACGGCTGCGGGCGCTCGATCCCGACTGGCGCGACAGGCTGCGGGCGGCCTGACAAACGGCGAAGGCCCCTCTCGGGGCCTTCGAAGAAAGATTCGGCGGCGACCTACTCTCCCGGGGGCTTGCGCCCCGAGTACCATCGGCGCTGGCGGGCTTAACTTCTCTGTTCGGAATGGGAAGAGGTGTACCCCCGTCGCTATGACCGCCGAAACTGTCAAAGGCGTGCGCAGCGCACACACCCTCAAAACCCCATAGCGACACTTAGGTGTTCTAAATCAAGACCTCGGGCAATTAGTACGGGTCCGCTGAACGCATTGCTGCGCTTACACGTCCCGCCTATCGACGTGGTGGTCTCCCACGGCCCTTACTCCTTCTAGAGGATGGGGAGCCTCATCTCGAGGTGGGCTTCCCGCTTAGATGCTTTCAGCGGTTATCNNTCCAGACGTGGCTAATCAGCAGCGCCGTTGGCACGACGACTGATACACCAGAGGTCTGTTCATCTCGGTCCTCTCGTACTAGAGACGACTCCTCTCAAGCTCCCAACGCCCATGGTGGATAGGGACCGAACTGTCTCACGACGTTCTGAACCCAGCTCGCGTACCGCTTT
>PLBK01000055.1:77440-77568 GCA_003134505.1 Actinomycetota bacterium
AGGGTGGTATTTCAACGTTGGCTCCACACCGACTAGCGCCGATGCTTCAAAGCCTCCCACCTATCCTACACAAACTGAACCAAAACCCAACATCAAGTTGTAGTAAAGGTGCACGGGGTCTTTTCGTC
>PLBK01000018.1:0-14940 GCA_003134505.1 Actinomycetota bacterium
CGCTCGAACTGGCCCATGTTCTCCGCGTTGATCCGGAAGTAGGCCTGGAGCGGCATCTCGATCTTCACCCCCGGCGGCACGTAGATGAACGACCCGCCCGACCAGACGGCCGAGTTCAGCGCGGCGAACTTGTTGTCGTTCGGCGGGATGATCTTGCCGAAGTGCGCCTTGACGATGTCCTCGTGCTCGCGAAGGCCCGAGTCCATGTCGAGGAAGAGCACGCCCTGCTTCTCGAGGTCCTCGCGCAGCTTGTGGTAGACGACCTCGGACTCGTACTGGGCGCCGACGCCGGCGAGGTACTTCTTCTCCGCCTCGGGGATGCCGAGCTTGTCCCAGGTGTCCTTGATGTCGGCGGGCAGGTCTTCCCACGTGTTGGCCTGCTTCTCGGTCGGCTTGATGTAGTAGTAGATGTTGTCGAAGTCGATCTCGGCCACGTTGCCGCCCCACGTGGGCAGCGGACGCGCCGTGTAGTAGTCGAGTGCCTTGTGCCGGAGCTTCCGCATCCAGGCGGGCTCGTCCTTGTGGCTCGAGATCGCGTCGACCAGTTCGTGCGAGAGTCCGCGTCCCGACTTGAAGAAGTAGTCCTCGGGGACGTGGAAGCCATACTTGATCGCGTAGTCCGAGCCGATGCCCTGGACGACTTCTGTCTCGCTCGTTGCCATCAGGATTCCTCTCCAACCGTTGCCGGCGTGAATGCCTCGTACCCCTCGGCCTCGAGCTTGTGCGCCAGCTCGGGACCGCCTTCCTCAACGATACGGCCGTCGACGAAGACGTGCACGAAGTCGGGCTCGATGTAGTTGAGGATGCGCTGGTAGTGCGTGATCACGAGTGCGCCCATGGCGGGGCCGATCAGGGACTGGACGCCGTTCGCGACGATCTTCAGCGCGTCGATGTCGAGCCCCGAGTCGGTCTCGTCGAGCACCGCGATGCGCGGCTTCAGCATCGCCATCTGCAGGATCTCGACGCGCTTCTTCTCGCCGCCCGAGAAGCCCTCGTTCAGGTACCTCGAGGCGAGCTCACGCGGAACCTTGAGCTGCTCCATCGCCGCCATCAGGTCCTTCCGGAACTCGGGGATCTTGATCGGGTCGTCGACGCCGTCGTTCCGGGCCTTGCGCAGCGCGTTGATCGCCGCGCGCAGGAAGGTCGTGACGGTCACGCCCGGGATCGCGTGCGGGTACTGGAATGCGAGGAAGAGGCCGCGCGCGGCGCGCTCGTCGGCTCCCATCTCGGTCACGTCCTCGCCGCCGAAGAGGATCTTCCCCTCCGTGATCTCGTAGCCCGGGTGACCCATCAGGGCATAGGCGAGGGTCGACTTGCCGGAGCCGTTCGGCCCCATCACGGCGTGCACCTCGTTCGCCGACACCGCGAGGTCGACACCCTTGACGATCTCGGTGCCGTCCTCGGCCAGCGCGACGTGCAGATTCTGGAGCTCTAGTAGGGCCAACTCGTCCGTCCTCGTTTCTTCGACTACGCCTCAGGATACGCGCCCGGTAGACGCGTGCCAGACAACGATCGTAGCGGTCCCCGTGCTTGCCGCCGGCACCCGCTCCGGCCGGCGATTGGCTAGGCTTGCGGCATGTGGGGCCTCGGATTCTGGGACCTGCTGATTCTCGCCTTCGTGGGCGTGCTGATCTTCGGTCCCAAACGACTTCCACAAGCCGGGCGGTCGCTCGGCGGATCGATTCGCGGCTTCAAGGACGCGATCACGGAGCGTCACGAGAAGCAGGACGCGGAAGCCGAGGCAGAGGCTGCGGCCACGAGGCCGGCTCAGCTCCCGCCGGCGCCGCCCGTCGTCCCGGCTGCCGAGCCCGCGCTCGACCCGCGCGAGCGCGACACCGTTCTCTAGCCGGCCGGCCGTGAGAACCGTCTTCTCGGCGGACTGGGTGCTGCCCGTCAGCGCTCCGCCGATCCGGAACGGCGCCGTCGCGGTCGAGGACGGGCGGATCGCGGCCGTGGGCACGCAGGACGAGCTCGGCCGGGGCCTCGACTATCCGGACTCGGCGATCCTCCCGGGCCTCGTGAACGCGCACTCCCACCTCGAGTACGCGGTCTATGCCGGCTTCGGGGACGGGCTGCCCTTCGCCCCCTGGATCGCCATCCACATCGAGCGGAAGGCCCGGATCGGGTTGCCGGAGATGGAGGCGATCGCGCGGCTCGGAGCCGCCGAGTGTCTCGCGTCCGGAATCACGACGATCGGTGACTGCAGCTTCAGCGGCGCGGCCGCGACCGCCTGCGCGGAGCTCGGCCTGAAAGCGATCGTCTATCTCGAGGTGTTCGGATTCAGCTCCACGGAGCAGCTCCAGACGCGCTTCGAGGCGAACCGTGACCGGATCGCGCACGTTCTCTCCGACCGCGTGCGGCTCGGCATCTCACCGCATTCCCTCTACTCCGCCTCGCCGGAGGTCTGGGAAGCCGCAAATGAGCTCGGGCTTCCCATGGCGAGCCACCTGGCCGAGAGCGAGGCCGAGCGCGAGTGGCTGGCACACGGTACAGGGCCGTTCGCGGAGCACCTGCCGCCCGCACGCGAGCCGGCGTCCGTCTGGACACTGGCCGATCGTGGTCTTCTCTCCCAGCGTCTGACGTTCGCGCACTGCGTCTACGTCGATGACGAGGAGATCGAGCTCCTCGCCCGGCACGGCGTCTCGGTCGCCCACTGCCCGCGCTCGAACGCGCTCCTGGGCTGCGGGATCGCCCCGCTCCGCCGGCTGCTCGACGCCGGCCTGACCGTCGGACTGGGAACTGACAGCCCCGCCTCGGCGCCGTCGTTCGACATGTTCGAGGAGCTGCGGGCGGCGGTCTTCTTCGCCCGAGCCCGGGAGCGGCACCCCGAGGCGCTGACCGCGACCGAGGCGCTCGAGCTCGCGACGCTCGGCTCGGCCCGGGCGCTCGGCCTCGCCGACGAGGTCGGATCGCTCGAGCCAGGCAAGCGTGCCGACCTCGTCGTGCTCTCGCTCGAGGGCTCGCCGTTCGTGCCGTGGGAGGATCCGGCAGCGGCCGTCGTGCTCGGCGGCTCGCCCGCGGGGGTTGCGGCGACCGTCGTCGACGGCGAGGTACGCTACGAGCGAGGAGCCTTCGATTGGCACGAGCTGCGGCAAAAGGGAACAAACGCACGCGACAGGCTCTTGGGCCTGGCGGGAAACCGCGGCGCGTAGCGACCGCCGGCGAGCCGAAACGCTCCGGACAACAGCGGCGCGGGGCTCCCGGGAGACCGCGCGGCATCGGGCCTACGCTCGTGCTCATCGTCGCCACGGCCGGTCTCTACGGCCTGTACTGGATCTACGAGTCGTTCCACGAGGTCCAGCGACACCGAGGGCGCGGCGTCGGTGGGTTCGTGGGGCTCCTGCTCAGCCTCGTCGGCGTCTCGAGCTTCCTGCTGCCGTCGTACGTCGGGAAGATGTACGAGGAGGACGGCAAGACCTCGCCGATCTCGGTTTGGAACGGGTTCTGGCTGTTCCTCCCGGTGGTCGGCTGGGCCGTCTGGGTCGTCCGGGTCCAGGGCGCCCTCAACGTCTACTGGGAGACCAGGCGCTCGCGCGGCCATCACAGCGAGCTCTTCTTCGACCGGATGCGCCGGCAGACGAGGTGGGTGTTCGCCCTGCTCGCGGTCGTGTTCGCAGGCAGCTTCGTCTTCCTCGGCGTCGGCTCGGGCGGCAGCGCGCTGACCGACTTCCTAAACGGGAACATCCACCTGTTCGGCAGCAGCTCCGGCCCGTCCGTGAAGAGCGTGGAGGCCAAGGTCGCCAAGGATCCGACCAACCCCAAGCTCAGGCTGCAGCTGGCCCAGCTACTCGTCACGAAGAACCAGGTCGACGACGCGATCCCGGCGTGGAAGAGCTATCTGAAGCTGAAGCCGGGCGACACCGAGGGGCTGCTGGGCCTCGCCGGCGTGTACTCGACCAAGATCACGGCGCTGGGGAACGAGATCCAGAGCCCTCCCACGCCGCCGCTCGCCAATCTGAACGCCTTCCTGCCGGTCGCGCAGACCACGGTCCTCGGGACGGCGCTTTCGGGCCTGCAGCCGCCGGAGCTCAGCATCACGTCCTTGCAGCAGGGTGAGACCGACCTGCTCCAGAAGCAGCTCGCGGGGCTGATCACCGCGCACATCGGCATCTACAGGACCCTTGCGGCGAAGACTCCGGGCGACTCCAGCTCCTTCCACGAGACCGAGGTGATCGCGAGCCAGGACGGGGACATCACGGCCGCGATCGCGATCGACCAGCAGTTCCTGAAGAAGTTCCCAACCGACCCGTTGATCACCGACATCAAGCGGGAGATCAAGTCGCTCGAGCAGAGCCTGGCGAGCGCGACGAGCCAGACTGGTTAGACTCGCGCGCGTGCGCGCCGCCTTTCAGGTCAAGTTGCCGCGTCCGCTGATCGCCTGCGTGCTTGCGGTCGGGCTGACGGTTGCCGTCGCCGCCTGCGGTACCGGCGGCTTCTCGAAAGGGGGCGACGTCGCCCGCGGCAAGAAGCTGTTCAGCACCGTCTTCGACGCCGGCCAGGGCCAGAAGTACTCGTGCTCGACCTGCCACACGCTCGCCGCCGCCGGGGCGGTGGGCACGATCGGGCCCAACCTCGACAACGCGTTCTCGGCCGACCGCATCCAGGGCTTCAAGTCGAGCTCGATCCAGCAGATCGTGGCCGACCAGATCCGGCTGCCGCTCCAGGGAATCGACGTGGGCGGGCTGACGAACGTGAGCCCGACCGGCACCACGGTCATGCCGGCCGGCCTCGTCAAGGGCAAGGACCTGACCGACGTCGCCGCCTTCGTCGCCACGTGCGCAGGCAACCCGAACGATCCCGCCTGCGTCTCCGGGAAGATCACCGCCACCGACGGAAAGGCGATCTTCGCGCAGGCCGGCTGCGTCAACTGCCACACGCTGAAGGACGCTGGCTCGACGGGCACGGTCGGGCCGAATCTCGATCAGAAGAAGCCGCCGGAGAGCCTCGTGGTCGACCGGGTCACGAACGGCAAGACCGGTCCGCTCGGAACCATGCCGTCGTTCAAGAGCAAGCTGACCGCGCAGCAGATCCAGGCGGTGGCCAAGTACGTCTCCTCGGTCGCCGGCAAGTGAATCGCTGCAAAGTCCAAGGACTTTGCAGCGCGCGTTCTCGCAGGGCCTAGTCGAGCCGGCACGGGCCAAGCCCGCACCGGCGGCGAGCGGAAGCAGTCTTCGTCTTCACCTTGCCACCTAATGGAGCGGGCGATGGGAAGGGTGCGAAACGACCGTGGGAACGCAGACAGAAGCCGCCGGTACGGGCTCCGCCCGGACCGGCCGCTCACATCGTGGTCAGTCCATGCGACGGGAAGTCATCATGGCTCGCGCAGCGAGCCGGACTTCACGTCGCCGGCGGATCGAGGTGCCGGTTCCTGTTCAGGAGCCAGGCGACCGACGCGACCGTGAGCACAGCGAACACGGAGACCCCGGCCCAGACGCCCCCGAACGCCGATGCGATCGCGATCGCGCCGAAGTAGCCCATCGCCGCGATCAGGAACTGGAAGGCCTCCTGCTCGCTCCGGAGCGGGTTCCAGGTGCGCCTGCTCGGCGGAGTGGCCATTGCGCTACAGGACGTACACCGTCACGTAGACGACGATCCACATCACGTCGACGAAGTGCCAGTAGATGCCCGGGATCTCCACCCCGTGGTGATGCTCGGGCGTGTAGTGGCCGCGGAAGGCGCGGATGGTCGCGGCGAGGAGCAGCAACAGGCCGATGAAGACGTGCATCCCGTGCAGGCCGGTGAGCGAGAAGAAGATCGTGGCGAACGCGCTGTCGTTCGGCGCGAACCCGATCCGCGAGTACTCCGCGATCTGGGTCAGGAGGAAGGTCAGGCCCATGAAGAAGGTCAGGGCCAGGCCGGCGCGCATGCCGGCCCGGTTGCCGCGCTTGATCGACGTCAGCGCCCAGTGCATCGTGAAGCTCGACGTCACGAGGATGGCGGTGTTGATGCCGGCCACGAACACCGGGAGATGCGTGCCCTTCGCGGGCCAGGAGTCGTGGTTCACGACCCGCACGAAGAAGTAGGCCGTGAAGAACGACCCGAACAGCATGATCTCCGATCCGATGAAGAGCAGCATGCCGAGCACGCGGGCATCGATGCGCGACGAGACGTTCGCCGGAGGCGGCCCGTGGTGCTGCTCGGCGGCGGCGTGCGCTTCCACGACCTACATCACCTCGAGAATCTCGCGGCTCGCGCCGGGGAGCCCCTCGACGTGCTCGACCGGCACTCCGGTGTCCTTCCGGAGCCGCTCGACCAGGTTGCCGCGCAGCCAGCTCGACAGCTTGGTGCCCGGGAACGTCGACACGATGATCTCGTCGACCCGCTCGTCGCGTGCAGCGTGCACGGCGGCCGTGTAGGGGTCGGGATGCGCGATCTCGCCGTGCACGTCGATCCCCTCGCTGCGCAGGAGGCCGACCACGAGCCGCAGCCGTCGCTCCGCCTCGGGATGGGGCGAGACGCCGGGGTCGCTCTGCGGCGACAGGATCAGGAAGCTCGCCGGCGACTGGCGCGCCCGCTGGCGGATCCTGTCCAGCAGCGGCGAGCCGACCACGGTCTCGTTCGCGATCACGAGCACGTTCGCCGGGCCGCCCTCGCGCTGCAGGTCGACCACGACGTGCTCGACGGGGATCTCGCCGGCGACGCTGCGGACCCGTTCGACGACGTGGCGCCGCAGCCAGCCGGAGCGCTCCTCGGGGTGCGTCGAGACGACGATCTCGTCCGGCGGCGGCACGAGCTGCGCGAACGAGTCCCGGACGGCCTCGACCGGGTCGGCGTCGACGACGAACCCGTCGGCCGCGATCCCGTGCGCGCGGAGCAGCTCCAGCGTCCTGTCGAGCCGGCGGCGGGCGGCGGCACGGCGCGTGTCCTGGTAGACGACGTAGCCCTCGCGCGGCTGGCTGATCGGACAGACGACGGTGACCCGGATCGCCCCGTCGACGGCGCGCCGGTCGAGCGCCTCGGTCAGGCTCTTCCCCGCCACCGTCTCGTTCGCGACCACGAGCACGTGCCTGGGCCGGTCGGCGCCGGTCAATGCCTGACCTCCTCGGCTTCCGCGTGCACCGAGTCGGCAGTCTTCGCCTCGTCGGCCATGATCGCGTGCCGCGCTCCCGGCACGCCGTACTCGTACGGCCCGGCCACGACGGTCGGGATCGCGTCGAAGTTGAAGATCGGCGGCGGCGAGGAGACCTGCCACTCGAGCGAGTTCGCGCGCCAGGGGTTACCGACCGCGAGCGGGCCTCGCACCCAGCTCGTGATCATGTTGTAGAGGAAGAGCAGCGCCGACGCGCCGAGGATGAACGAGCAGATCGAGATGAACATGTTGATCCCCGCGAAGCGGGGCGCATAGTCGTACACGCGCCTCGGCATGCCCTGCAGCCCGAGGTAGTGCATCGGGAAGAAGGTGGCGTTGAAGAAGACCAGCGTCATCCAGAAGTGGATCTTCCCGAGCCGTTCGTTGTACATCCGCCCGGTCATCTTCGGGAACCAGTAGTAGAGCCCCGCGAAGATCGTGAACAGCGAGCCGCCGAAGAGCACGTAGTGGATGTGCGCGACGATGAAGTAGGTGTCGGAGGCGTGGATGTCGATCGGCACGGAGCCGAGGTAGATCCCCGACAGCCCGCCGATCAGGAACATGGACACGAAGCCGAGCGCGAACAGCATCGGCGTCGTGAACTTGATCCGCCCCTCCCATAAGGTCGCGAGCCAGCTGAACACCTTGATACCGGTCGGGATCGCGATCAGCAGCGTCGTCACCATCATCGGCACGCGCAGCCAGGGAGCCATCCCGGCCACGAACATGTGGTGCGCCCACACGGAGAAGCCGAGGATCAGGATCGCGACCAGCGAGAACGCCATCAGCCGGTAGCCGAAGACCGGCTTGCGCGCGAAGGTCGAGATCACCTCGGAGACGATCCCGAAGCCGGGCAGCATCATGATGTAGACCGCCGGGTGCGAGTAGAACCAGAAGATGTGCTGGTAGCCGAGCGCATAGCCGCCGCCGATCGGGTCGAAGAAGTGCGTGTGCATGACCCGGTCGAACATGGCGAAGAACTGCGAGCCGGCGATGAACGGCGTCGCGATCACGACGAGCAGCGAAGTCGTGAAGTTCGCCCAGACGAGCAGCGGCATGCGCCAGAACGTCATGCCGGGCGCGCGCATGGTGATGATCGTGACCAGGAAGTTGAGCGCGGTCATGATCGACGAGGCGCCCGCCCACTGGACGCCCATGTTGAAGAACACCTGCCCGAGCGGCTGGTGGCTCGCGAGCGGCGCGTAGCCCGTCCACCCGGTCGCGAACCCGCCGCCGGGCACGAGCACGCTCGAGGCGAACATGACCCCGGCGATCGGCAGCAGCCAGTACGAGAGCGCGTTCAGCCGCGGGAAAGCCATGTCCGGCGCGCCGATCATGAGCGGGATCACGTAGTTCCCGAGCCCGGCGAACACCGGGATGATGAACAGGAAGATCATCAGCGCGGCATGGATCGAGAACAGCGAGTTGTAGGTCTGCGAGTCCACGAACTGACCGCCCGGCTTGGCCAGCTCGGCGCGGACCAGCATCGCCATGAGCCCGCCGATGATGAAGAAGACGAAGGTCGTGGCGACGTACTGGATCCCGATCACCTTGTGATCGGTGTTGACCCGGAAGTAGTCCTTCCAGCTCCTGGCGCCGTGGCCCGAGTGGTCCTCGGGCTGCGTGGGTCGGCCGATGGCATACCCGAGCCAGTAGTCGAACCCGCCGATGCCGCCCAGGAAGCCGAGCGGGATCGTGGCCAGGCTGATCGTCGTGATCACCGTGCCGTTCCACACCGGGTGCCAGGCCTCGAGCCAGCGGACGAGGGCGGCGATGCCCGCGCCGAAGCCGAACATCAGCGGGATCGTCCAGAGGCACCGCACGTAGCCGGGCGCGAGCAGCCGACGGATGCCCCGCGGCCCCGGCGGCGCCGGTGTCATGTGGACGCCGTGCTCGGCCGCGATGGCCGTCACTTCCCACCCCCCTTGGACGACTGGATCAGATACTGCACGAGCGCGTCGAGAGCCGACTTGGAGATCGTCTGGCCGAAGTTCTGCGGCATGACGCCCTTCGGGAACCCGGGCTCGATGTACGCGTTCGGGTTCACGATCGACTCATGCACGAACGACTCGAGCGGCTGGCCGGCACGCTTCGCCTCGGCCGGGAGCTTATCCAGGTCCGGGCCCACCTTCCCGGCCGCAGCGGCCGCCGCCAGCGTGTGGCACGCGGCGCAGCCGTTCGCCGCGAAGACCGCCTTGCCGCTTCCGCCGCCGCCCGGCTGGCCCGGCGGGGCGCCGGCCGCCGTCGGCCCTCCCGGCAGCCCTGCCGCCCAGCGCCTGGCGGCGAAGTCGGCCGGGCTCAGCACGATCGCCTGGCGGCGCATCAGCGAGTGCCCGAGCCCGCAGAGCTCGGTGCAGATCACGGGATAGGTGCCGAGCCTGGTCGGCGTGATCTTCAACGGGTTGACCTGGCCCGGTACCGCATCCTGCTTCTGCCCGAACTGCGGCACCCAGAACGAATGGAGGACGTCGACAGACGTGATCTCGAGCTTCATCGAGCGGTCGATCGGCATGTACAGGTCCGGCGAGACGACGCCCTTGGCCGGCCCGTCCAGATACTGGAACGACCACGTGAACTGCTGGGCCGTGACCTTCACGTGCAGCTCGTTCTTCACGGTCGTGCCGTTGTCGTGCAGCACGACCGCGCTGACGATCGCGATCGCTGTGACGAGCACGGTCGGGATCGCCGTCCAGACGATCTCGAGCCCGGTGTGGCCGTGGATGGGCGGGCCGTCGCTGTCGTCGTCCGGATGCACGCGGAAGCGCCAGACCGAATAGAGGATCGCGGCCGCGACTACCGAGAAGATCATGATCGAGATGCCGGTCGCGAGCCAGAAGGTGACGTCGATCCGGTCCCGCTCCCTCGACGCCGAGACGGGCAGCCAGGGAATCAGTACCGCCACTGCCGTCACGGCAGCCGCGATGACGGCCGCGAGCAGCGCGAGATGGACGAACGATCTCCTGCGCACGGGGGTCGCAGCGTACTAGAACCGCGGGGCGAACCCATGGCCCTCGAAAGTGCGATCAGGATCGAGCGGAGGCTGCCGATACGCCCGAGATGGGTGACCAACCCCTCAACCAGCGCCTGCGCGAGATCAGGGAGGCCGAAGATGCCCAGGCCGTCGTGGCCATGCCAGAGCAGCCGCCGGAGTCACAACCGCGGGCGCAACTCGGCCGCCTGCTCGTCGGCAAGGGCCTGCTCTCCGAAGCCGTGCTCGAGCACGCGCTCGAGCAGCAGGGCGAGAACGGACGGCCGCTCGGCCAGATCCTGATCGAGCTGGGCGCGATCTCGCCGCAGAGCCTGACGCGCGCGCTGACCGAGCAAACCGGGTTCGACTACTCGGGCTCGCTGCGAGCCAGGCTGGAGACCGACGACACCGACGAGCCGGGCCGGCAGCCCGCGGCCGAGAGCTTCCTCGTGCGCGAGGCGAGCGACGGGGAGCCGCTCCACGTCGCTGCCTCGTTCCTCGACGCCGCCGACGTGGCCTTCGAGCTGATCGAGGAGCGCGATCCCGAGTGCCTCGAGATCGTCCGCGCCCACGGCGGTGAGCTCGAGCACGTCTGGGCGTACAGGCGGGTCGAGGAGCCCGCGTGGCCTCGCTAGAGGAGCTGGTAGGGGACGCTGGCGAGGATGACCCTGGGCTCGAAGAGAAGGAGGCGCTTGAGGTAGAGCGCGCGTTGGTTGTGGAGTAGTCGGTCGACGCCACGAACGACGAGCTCGGGCATGACGACGACCGCGATTGCCTCCGGGTCGTCGGTGATCTTGCGGAGCTGCGTGAGGAGTGGCCGTCCGAGGTCGCGGTGCGTCGCTTCGACGATCTCGAGCGGCATGGTGATTCGGTGGCGTTCCCAGTCGGCCTTCATCCTTGCCGCCTCCTCGTGGTCAGAGGCGATGAAGAGAGCGCGTGTCTCGGCTAGCTGGAGTGTCTCTGCGTAGCGGACGGCTCGTAGCGAGACGGCGGTGACGCCCGCAACGGGGACGATGCAGGCGGCCCGTTTCGGCTCGGGCAGTTGGCGGCCCTTGGCATCGATCAGCCGTGGCACGTCGGTGATCACGAGGCCCGGCTCGACGAGGAGCCGCTGCTTGAGCGAGAAGGTCGTTCGGCGGAGGAAGGCGGAGACAAGCGACGGTCGCCTGAACAGCTCCGGGATCACGATCGTGATCAGGTTGCCCTCGCCGTGTGGGAGGCCCCAGACGTAGTCGAGCACCGCGTCGATCGGGTCGTCCTGGGCAGGCAGCACCTCGAGGTGCGGGTTCCCGCCGGCGATCCGGAAGAAGCGGGCTTTGATGCCCGGGTCGGAGCCCTCGAACGGCACATGGATTGCACGCAGCTCGCCGGAGGCGATCGTCTGCGAATACCAGAGCGCCATGCGTGTGGCCGGGTCGAGGCGCTCGACGTAGAGCAGCACCGTCTGGTTTCGCATCGGTTGGGCGAGGACGGCGGTGGCACCTCGCCGCAGGCGTCGCCCGACGATGTCGTAATGGCGGTGGATGGCGAGGAAGAGCAGGACGAGCAGCGGGATCGCGACGACGACAGCCCAGGCGCCCTCCGTGAACTTGGTCACTATCACGATCACGCCGACGAGCCCGGTCGCGGCCGCGCCGACACCATTAATCACTGCGCTCAGCCGCCAGCCGGGCTCGCGCAGCCGGAACCAGTGCCGGACCATGCCCGCCTGCGACAGCGTGAAGGCCGTGAACACGCCAAGCACATAGAGGTGGATGAGCGAGTTGACGTTGGCGCTGAAGACGAGGATCAACCCGATCGCAATCGCCGCCAGCACGAAAATGCCGTTCGAGAACACCAGCCGGTCGCCGAGGTTCGAGAACTGGCGGGGGAAAAAGCCGTCGCGGGCCATGATCGCCGCCAGTCGCGGGAAGCCCTGATAGGAGGTGTTGGCGGCCAGGATCAGGATCCCGAACGTGAACACCTGCACGACCCAGAACATGAAATGCGTAGCCGATGACGAAGGGAAGGTGGCATTCGCGATCTCGGACAGCACCGAGACAGTCGAACTCGGCCCGGCGTGCATGCGTACGGCCAGGTAGGAGACGCCAAGGAAGAGCGTGATCGCGACTGCGGCCATCATCAACAGCGTCTTGGCCGCGTTTGATGCCTGCGGCCGCTTGAACGCATTGACCCCGTTCGCGATCGACTCGACACCGGTCAGGGCGCTCGAACCCGAGGCGAAGGCGCGGAGGAGCACGAACACGCTGACCGCACCAGCGCCCGCTGGCAGCGGATGTGGCACCACCGCATGCGGCGGCGAGCCCATGATCGTCTTGGCCAAGCCGACGACGAGCAACACGAACATCGAGGTGATGAACCCGTAAGTAGGAAGCGCGAACGTGATGCCGCTCTCGCGAACCCCACGCAGGTTGACGAACGTGATCACGACGATCGCCAAGACCGAGAGCCGAACCGTCCAGGGTGCGAGCGAAGGGAAGACCGAGACGATCGCAAAGATGCCGCTCGCTACCGAAACGGAAACCGTAAGAACGTAATCGACAAGTAGCGCAGCGCCCGCAACGAGCGCGGGAACGGTGCCAAAGTTGTCCTTGGCGACGACATACGCGCCGCCGCTCGTCTCATACGCACGCACAACCTGCGTGTAGGAGAGCGCGACGATCCCGAGCAAGACGGCGATCACGATCGAGAGCGGGAAGACGAGATGGCGCGCGCTCAACGAAGCGCCGAGCAGGACGACCAGCGCCGCCTCGGTCGCATACGCAACAGACGAGATCGGATCCGACGAAAAGATCGGAAGCGCCAGGAACTTCGAAAGCAGCGTGTCCTCGAGCTCACGCGTCGGTCGGGCGCGCCCGACCGACAGCCTCCTGAGCAGCTCGATGCTCCGAATCCAGCCGCCGCGAACCGGTTCGACGTCTAGCCAGTCGACCGCCTGGTCATCCGGCGACGCCTTCCCCGTCTGCCCCGCGCTCATCGGCGAGACGCTACTAGCAGGACCTGCCTGACCCGCAGCAGGCACGCGCCGATCCAACCATCTTGAGACGTTCTTAAGGCCGGAAGCCGGAGTCTTAAGGTGACGGTACCGGCCCCGTCCCTACCCTGGATGCATGTCGGCCACGACACCGGCCAATACCCGGCTCAGCCGTGACAGGGCGCGACGTGTCGAGTACGACAGGATCCTCGTCCCGGTCACAGCCTCACCCGCCTCGGAGCGAGCGGTGACGACCGCGGCCCTGCTCGCCCGTGAACGGAAGGGTGCCGTCACACTCGTCCATGTGATCGAGGTCCCCAAAGAGCTCCCCCTCGACGCGCTCTTCCCGGACGAGGAGCACGACAGCCGGGAGATCCTCAGCCATGCAAGCGCCACCCTCGACCGCTACGGCATTCGGACGGTTGCGCGCTCGGTTCACGCGGCGACGGCAGCCACCGCGATCCTCGAAGCGGCAGAAGACGTACGAGCAGAGATCATCGTGATGGGCACGGAGAGACGGGCACGCCGCCAGCGCACCGCCTTCGGAAGGAACGTCGAGCACGTCCTCAAACGAGCCCCGTGCCGCGTGATGATCGTGACTGTGCCGTCGCCCTGACGCCGAGTTAGGCCGGGTCGTCCTCGCCGGAAAGCCGTCGGATCGTGTACCAGATCGCCCAGGCGACCAGCGCGAGCGTGCCCGGCGTGCCGGTGAGGAAGCTGACGACGACGAAGCCACCGACCCCGCTGTGGAGGAGGACCGCGAGCCGCAGAGCGCTGCAGCCGAGCAGGTAGAGACCCCACACGATCGATTCGATGCCGAACACGCGCTTGAACTCCGGGGTCTTGCGGAACGCAGTCGGGAACGGGTACCAGGCGCAGGCGAGCGCGCCGGCGAGCGGGCGCCGCAGGGCGGCCGACCCGAGGAACGCGAGGCCCCAGACGGCGTTCCCGAGCACCGACGTGGTCAGATAGACGGTGGCGCTGTGGGAGAGCAGCCCGACGATCGTCTGCACGGCGACGAACGCGAGCGAAATCCTGACCAGCAGCCCCTCGCGGCCGGCGCGGCGCTCGTGCGCGTAGATCAGGACGGACACGGCCGCCGAGGCCCCGATCCCGGCGCCCGTTCCGGAGAGCTTCAGACCTGCGTAGAACGCGGCCAGGGGCAGGAAGCCCTCGCGCGCGAAGCCGGGCAGCCCACCGAGCAGGATGCCGCGGAACGACGGCTCGGTCAGGCTGCCGTCGTCGTCGCGCTCAATCGTTCCAGTTGCTCCGTGCACCATTGCGCTCCCCATTCGTTGAAAGCGATGCCCCAGCGGAGGACGAGATCGACGAACGGCGGATCCTCGCCCGGACGTGCGTCGATCGCCCGCAGCAGCTCGAGGAACTGCTCGTGCCCGCGCCTCCGTCCCTCGAGCAGCAGCAGCGCCTGCTCGTGCGGAAGGGCGTCCGCGAGGAAGAGCCGCAGCAGCGACTCGTCCCTGAGCTCGACCGCGAGCTCTCCCGGGCTGAGGAGCCACGCCTCCAGCTCGTCACGGCCGGCCGCGGTCAGCCGATACACCGTCCGAGCGCGGCCGCCGGTGGGCGCATCCTCGCCCTCGATCAGCCCCGCACGCTCGAGCCGGCGCAGCTCCGGGTAGATCTGGCCGTAGCTCGCCGCCCAGAAGAAACGGATCGAGCGGTCGACGACGGCCTTGATCTCGTAGCCGGAGCGGGGGCTCATGGAGAGGAGCCCGAGGATGACCGGTGTGACGGCGTTTCCCACGATGTCGCGGAACGATATATCGTTACGCTATATCTGTCAAGAGCGAGGCTCGGCCTGCGGATTCACGAGCCTGTAGCCGACGCCCGGCTCGGTGAGGATGTACCGCGGGCGCGCCGGGTCGGGCTCGAGCTTGCGCCTGAGGTGCGAGACGTAGACGTGCAGGTAGT
>PLBK01000018.1:14994-51244 GCA_003134505.1 Actinomycetota bacterium
AGCTCCTCGACGCTGAACGGCTTCGTCACGTAGTCGTCGGCACCGGCGTCGAGGGCGGCGACCTTCTCGGCCTCGTCCTCGACGGCCGAGAGGACGAGGATCGGCGCTGCGCTCCACTCCCGCAGCTCACGGCAGACGGCCGTGCCGCTCCCGTCCGGGAGCAGCAGGTCCAGGATCACCGCCTCCGGGGGCCGTGCGGCGGCGTGCGCCAGCGCCTCGCTCGCGCTCCGGGCGGTGTCGACGTCGTAGCCCTCGCGGTGCAGCGTGATCTCGAGCGCGCGCAAGATCTGCGGCTCGTCGTCGACGACGAGCACGCGCACGCCGGGTCCGGTCATGTCACGCCTCGACCCGGGCGGGCACGTCTGCGAGCGGCAGCGCCAGCGCAAGCACGGCGCCGCGCCCCGGCGTCGGCTCGGCCCACAGGCGGCCGCCGTTCGCCTCGACGAACCCTCTGGCGATCGCGAGCCCGAGGCCCGTCCCCTGCTTCGTCTCGCCGGTGCCGCGCTCGAACGGCTCGAAGAGCCGCTCCAGGTCGAGAATGTCGAGCCCGGGGCCGCGGTCCACGACCCGCAGCACGATCTCGCCGTCCGCGCGCTCGCTCGTCACCTCCACCGGGTCGGACGGGGACGACGACTCGAGCGCGTTCTCGAGCAGGTTGACGAGCGCCCGCTCGATCTGCGTCGGGTCGACCCGGAGCGCAGGCGAGTCGTCCGGCAGGGAGATGCGGATGCGAGCACTGTCCTGCCCGACGGCTCCCAGCGCGCGGGCGACCAGCCCGTCGACCGTCCACAGCTCCGGCCTGGGGCTGGCCGCGCCGGCCTCGAGGCGCGAGAGGTCGAGCAGGTTGGAGACGAGCCGCCCGAGCCGCGCTGCCTCGTGCCGGATCGACGCGACGAGCTCCGCCCGCTCGGCCGGCGGCAGATCGCCCGCGTCCTGCTCCAGCACCTCGCCCGCGGCGCTGATCGCGGTCAGCGGCGAGCGCAGGTCGTGGCCGAGCGTTCGCAGGATCGTCGTCTTGACGGCATCGCTCCGGCGCAGGCTCTCGGCCTCGACCGCCTTGAGCGACAGCCGCTCCCGATCGACCGCGGACGCGAGCAGCAGCGCGAGCGCAGGCACGGTGCGCGCGAGCACGGCCGGATCGGGCGCCGCCGCGTCGGCGACGACAAGCTGCCCCACGCGGCGCTGCCCGGCGAGGAGCGGATGCGCCCGCTCGCCGGCCTGCGGCCGCCGCAGCGACTCGAGCTCGATCCGCGCCCGACCGACGCCCAGCACGCTCGCCGCGCGCAGCCCGATCTCGTTCAGCTTGTCCTGGACGAAGCCCGGCTCGAGCAGCATCGCCGACACCTCCGCCGCGAAGGCTGCCTCGCGGCCGCGCTGCTCGGCGTCCTCGGCCCGCCGCCGGGCCCGCACGGCGAGCTGGCTGGCCACGACGGCCACAACCAGATAGACGGCGAGCGCGACCCAGTTCTCCGTATCGCGGAGGCGCAGCGTGTGCACCGGCGGCAGGAAGAGGAAATTGAAGGCGAGCATGCTCGCTACCGAGACCGGGAGCGCGACCGCCAGCCCCCACACAACGGCAGCCGGCAGAACGGCGAACAGGTAGAGGACGCCGAGGCTGAGCACGGGCGCCACCGGCTTCAGCGCAAAGACGATCCCGGTCACGAGGGCGACGAGACCGGCTCCGGCGACGAGACCGGTCGCCGTCCAGAGCGCCGGGCGCTGGGACAAGCGGGCTACGCGGGGGGCCGACACGACAAGCGCTCCGGCACAGCATAGGCCGGGCGCCGGTGGCGAGTGCCCTATTTGCGCCTGAACGCCGACGGCAGCGGCGGGAGCTCCGTGCGCCCTTCCGCGACCTGCTTCCGGCGGCGGCGGCGCGAGCGCACGAACACGGCGATGCCGAGGAGGAGCGGCGCCAGCACGGCGATCGACAGGACGGCGACGACCGGCAGGATCCACGTCCGCCCGAGCACGGGCTTGCTGGCACCTCCCCCGGAGCCCGGCGCGCCGAAGTCGGCCGGCCCGACCTCGTGCTGACCGCCGCGAACCGGGTTGTTGATCGCGATCGTGTAGATCCGGTTGACGAGCCAATGGCGATTCTGGCGGATCGTCTCCACGGAAAAGGTGTAGTCGCCGAGCTTCGCGCCCGGCTTGGGGTGCACGAGCAGGCTGAGCGTGACCTGGTCGCGCTCGACGTCCACTGTCGGCCAGCCGGTGAAGGTCGTCTCCCTCACCGGGAAGTACGGTACGGGTGACTTGCCGGCTTTCCACTCGGCGAGCGTCGACGCGGACTTGAGCTCGGGGCCCGCAAGCGCCCACGCCTCCGTCGCGGAGCGGCGCCCGACCGCCGCCGGGACGAACCTCGCCAGCAGCGCGTCGATCGCGCGCCGGTCGGCAGCCGTGAGGGGGACGTTCGTCTGCGCAACGGTCTGGGCCGGCCCTTCGTTTCCCGTCGGATTCGGGTTCTGCGGCTTCGGATTCGGGATCGCGAGGATCACGCCGACGGCAGTGCCGGCCGCCGCCACCAGGACGGCGATCCAGAGCAACCGGCGGCGCATTCTCGGGGACTCGATCAGTCTCCCCATGGCCACGAAGATATGTGACGGGCGGCGCGGCGCAAAGATAGAGCTCACCTCAACCGATCGGAAGGAGCCCAGATGACGCCCGAGGAGAGACTCGCCGAGCTCGGCATCGAGCTGCCGGAGGCACCGCCCGCGGTCGGGGCGTACGTCCCCTGGGCGAGGACGGGGAACCTGGTGGTGACGTCCTTCCAGCTTCCCTGGCGCGCGGGCGAGCTCGCCTATACGGGGAAGCTGGGCGCTGCGCTCACCACCGACGACGGCTACGCGGCGGCGCGGCTCTGTGCGCTCAACGGCATCGCCCAGCTGAAGGACGCGGCGGGCGAGCTCGAGCACGTGCGGCGGATCGTCCGGATCGAGGGCCACGTCGGCTGCGCGCCCGACTTCACCGAGATCCCCGCGGTGCTGAACGGCGCCTCGGAGCTCGTCAACGCCGTCTTCGGCGAGCGGGGCAAACACACCCGGACGGCCCTCGGCCACATGGTCATGCCCCTCGACGCAGCGGTGATGATCGGCTTCTGGGCCGAGATCGAGGAGTGACCAATCACATCCCTGGCAACTCGACGAGCAGCCGCGGAGCCCGGGCTTGGCCCGGGCGCAGCTCGGGCCGCCCGAGACGCGACCACAAAGGGAAGGGGGCCCACGGGGAAACCGGCCGTTTCCCCCGGTGCTTAGGGCGGTATGACGAACATCCCGGCGACCCCGAGGGCGAAGACGACGAGCGCGAGAATCGAGTCGGGTCCGAGCCGGGCGATGCAGCGGTACGGCCTCCCGACGATGCCGATCGCGTAGACGGCGGTCAGCGCGACGCCGAGCGAGGCGAGCCAGCTGTTCAGATGGCCCGCAGTCGGCAGCACGGGCTTGCCGGCGATCAGGTCGGCGAGCAGGAACAGGCAGACCTGGAAGGCGTTGCCGCCGAAGATGTCGCCGATCGCGAGCGCGTTGTCGCCGAGCCGGACGGCGGCGATGCCCGAGCTGATCTCGGGCAACGCGGTGGCCGTCGCCAGCACGGTGGCCCCGAAGATGACACCGTTGACGCCGGCCCGGTTGGCGAGCGTATTGCCGCTCAGCTCGAGCCCGACTCCGGCGATCAGCGTGACGGCGGACGCGCCGGCGAAGATCCCGGCCACCTGCAGCGTCGACAGGCGGGCGAACGGATGCGGAGCCTGCGGATGATCCTCCCGCCGGTGGCGCCTCCCAGGGCTGCTCCCCGGCGCCGACCCGGTCCAGCGCGGCGCCTTGCGCACACGGTTGATCACGTACACGCCCACACCCCAGACGACGATGATCGCGATCGACGCCGGGCTGACGACACCGCCGATCGCGGTCGACTTGTTGAGCAGCGAGCCCATGAGCACGCCGGAGACGACGAGCACGACCAGCATCCCTTCCAGCACCGGCGTCAGCGCGCCGACCAGGAACGTCAGCGGCCGCTCCCGCCCGACGACGAAGTCGCAGAGGACCAGCACCATCGTCTGCACCGCAATGCCGCCGATCAGGTTCCCCGCCGCCAGGCCGAGGTTCCCCTGCGACGCGGCCGAGACGGTGATCGCAACCTCGGGCAGGCTGCCCGCGACCGCCAGCAGCAGGATCCCGCCCAGCTCCTCGCCCAGCCCGAGCCGCGCGTCGAGCGCGTCCGTCGTCTTCGACAGGAAGCCCCCGGCCACCCACGTCGCACCAGCACCGGCGGCGAAGAGCACCAGGAGCCACGGAGTCGCTAGGCCTGACACGACCTACAGAAGTTCCGCCGAACTGTGAGGACTCCTGCGCTCACGCGTTGGGAACAGCCTCGCTCCGCGGGGAAACCGGCCGTTTCCGCCGTGTCAAAACCAGCCCCGGCGCTTGAAGAAATACAACATGACCAGCATCACGAGCAGCTCGGTGCCGATGCCGAAGCCGACGAAGGTCTCCCAGCGGCCGATGTGCCTCACCATCCAGCCGAAGTTCTGACCGAAGAAGCCGGTCAGCCAGGTCAGCGGCAGGAAGATCGTCGCGATCACCGTCAGCTGCTTCATCACCGAGTTGAGCCGGTTCGACACGGTCGAGAGGTAGACGTCCATCGCGCCGCTGAGCAGGTCGCGGTAGCTGTCGATCAGGTCACTGATCCGGATCAGATGGTCGTAGACGTCCCGGAAGTAGCGCTCGTCCTCCGGGACGAAGCCGGGCAGCTCGCCGATGCCCGTCGACAGCCGGGCGAACGTATCGCGCTGCGGCGAGACCGCCTTGCGCATCCCGACGAGCAGGCGCTTCATCCCGAAGATCTCCTGGAGCTGCTCGTCGTCGGCGCGCGTGAAGATCGCGTTCTCGAGCTCGTCGATGCGGTCGTCGAAGTCGGCGAGGATCGGAAAGAAGCTGTCGACGAGGCCGTCGATCAGCTTGTAGAGGAGCAGCGACGGCCGTTCGACCTCAGCTTGCCGCTTCTCGTAGCGCTCGCGGATCTCCGCGAACGCGGGACAGTCGTCGCGGTGCACCGTGACCAGGCAGCGCTCCGAGAAGAAGCAGTGCACCTCGACGAGCCTGTCCGCGTCCGGCGCGGCACCGTAGACGACGATGAAGACGAAATCGTCGTAGTCGTCCAGCTTGGCGCGCTGGCCGAAGTGCTCCGAGTCCTCGACGGCAAGCGGGTGGAACTTGAAGACGTCCGTCAGGATCTCGAAGTCGGCCGCGTCCGGCTGGTCGAGGTCGAGCCAGAAGAAGCCGTCTGCGAGCAGCTTCTCGACGGTCTCCCGGCTGAAGTGCAGCTCGCTCGATCCGTGGTGCTGGTAGACGCGGCAGATCGCGGGCGTTGCCGTCGTCTCCTGCTCGCCTTCCACGCGCCGGATCGTACTCCCCTCTACAAACCGAAGAAGCCGCCGAAGGTGACTGCGATCAGGGCGATCGAGAGCCCCGACGTCGCGAGCACCGTCGCGCCTGCGAGAACGTTGAACGTCCGCCCGTTCGCGTGCTCGCCCATGAGCTCCCGGTTCGAGGCCAGCCGCCAGACGAAGAAGAGCGTGACCGGGAGCAGCGCGCCGTTCACGACCTGGACGGCGACGAGCAGGCCGATCACAGGCACGCCCGGGAGCAGCGCGACGATCGTCCCGATCGCGATCAGCGTCGTGATCACGCCGACGAACACGGGCGCCTGCCGCGGCCGCCGCGAGATGCCCTTCTCGAAGCCGAACGTCTCCGAGATCACGTAGGCGGCTGTGACCGGGAGGATCGCCGCGGCCAGCAGCGAGGCGCCGAGCAGGCCGATCGCGAACAGGACCTCCGCGTAGCGGCCGGCGAACGGGACGAGCGCCTTGGCCGCGTCGGCGGCGGTGCCGATGTTGCGCTCGTGGTGGACGTAGAGCGTCGCGCCGGTCGCAATGATGATGAAGCAGGCGACGAGGTTCGCGAAGATCGAGCCGCTGACGACCTCGGCCCGCTCGGCGTTCAGCTCGTCCGGGCCGATGCCGCGCTCGACGACCGCCGACTGGACGTAGAGCTGCATGAACGGCGTGATCGTCGTTCCGGCCGTGGCGATGAACAGGAACAGGTAGCCGGAGGTGAGCTGGACGTGCGGCGCGACGATCGCGTGCCCGACGCTGCCCCAGTGGGGATGGGCGAGGATCGCCGCCACCGGGTAGGCGAAGAACGGAATCGTCATCAACACGAAGACGCGCTCCGCCAGCCTGTACGAGCCGCCGACGACGAGCAGCCAGACGACGGCGGCAGCGATCGGGACGGACGCGTACCTGGGCACGTGCGCGAGGCCGAGCGCGGCGCCGATGCCGACGAACTCGCTGATGCAGATCCCCAGGTTCGCCACCAGCACCGCAGCGGTCGAGAACGCTGCCCAGCGGACGCCGTACTGCTCCCGGATCAGCTCGGCGAGCCCCTTGCCGGTCACGGCTCCCATCCGCGCCGCCATCTCCTGGACGACGATCAGCGAGACGGTGATCACGACCATCATCCAGAGCAGGTCGTAGCCGTACTTCGCGCCGACCGAGGCGTACGTGGCGATGCCGCCGGCGTCGTTGCCGGCGTTGGCCGCGATCAGGCCGGGGCCGAGGAAGGCGAAGAGCGTGAGGAGGCGGGCGGTGGCGCGGTTACGCGGGCGCAGCCGCGGACGACGGCCGTGCGCGACACGGTCGCGGATGCCCGCCAGGACAGCACGTACTGGGGCTGCCATCGACGTCCGCCGTGAGCTGCCAGACCGTCATGTGCCCAGTCTACGAGGTCAGTCCTCGCCGAACAGCCCGAACCGCCGCCGCCAGCCCTTCGGCAGCACGAGCTCGAGGACGTCGTCGACGGTGATCACGCCGACGAGCCGGTCGTCCTCGTCGGTGACGGCGACGACGGTCAGGTCGAAGTCGGTCATCAGCCGCGCCACCTCCTCGAGGTCCGCCTCGGCATGGACACGCTGCGCCGCTCCCGCGATCTCGCCGACACGCAGCGCAGGGTCGGCCCGGAGGACGTCGGCGAGCTGGACGGCGCCGCCCAGCCGCCGGCGCGCGTTCATGACGAACACCCAGGCGAGCACCTCCGCCGGATGGCCCGACCCCCGCACCCGCTCGAGCACCTCGTCACGAGTCGCCTGCGAGTACACGCAGACGAAGTCGGGGCTCATCAGCCCTCCGGCGGTGGCCGGGTCGAAGCCGAGCAGCGCGCGCAGGCGGCGGCGCTGCACCGGCGGGAGGAGGTCGAGCACCTGCTCGCGCCGCTCCTCGGCCAGCTCTCCGAGCAGGTCGGCCGCGTCGTCGGACTCCATCCGCGCGAGCACGGCGGCGACCTCGGCGTCCGTACGCTCCTCGAGGAACTCGACCTGATGGCCGGCCTCGAGCTCCTCGAACAGGTCCGCCTCCAGCTCCGGGTCGTGGCCGACCGCCTGGATGATCTCCTCGCCCTCCCGGTGCGAAGCGGCCTCGACGAGGTCGGCGAGCTGGGCCGGGTGCAGCCGGGCGAGCTTGGGGTGCGGCACGCGCAACCGCACGGTCGGGACATGTCCTGTGAACGGCTCGACGCTGCCCCAGTCGAGGAACGTGCCGGAGCCGACGTTGCGTGCCAGCGCGCGCGGCAGGAGCCTGCGTGCGAACCCGCGCAGGCCGATGTCGACGCCGACGACGCGGTACCAGCCCTCGAGTCTGGCCAGCTCGATCTCGTTGGCGCGGACGAGCCGGGCGCCGTCGACGTTGATCAGCTGCCGGTCGAGGACGTCCCCCTTCAGCAGCACCTCCTGCGGCCGGCGCTCGAACGGCTTCAGGTCGAGCCGGATCGTCCGCAGCGTCACCCGCCCGTGCTCGACCTCGGCGATCTGGTCGGCCGGGACGAAGACCTGCCGGCCCGCCACCGTCGCGAGGACTCCGCTGACCGGCGGATACTCGTCCTCGCCGAGGCGCACGATCAGATCGTCGACCTCCCCGAGCCGGCCGCCGCCTCCGTCGACCAGGTCGCCGCCGACCACCAGCGAGAGGTGCAGGATCCGTGGCTGCGGCGGAGCGACGGCGCTCACGTCGAAACGATACGCGCTACTCTCGTGAGCGGGATGCTCGGGGGAGGGGGAGCCTTGCGGCGCCGTCGCCGGCAGCGCACGTATGCGCGCTTCCTCGCTGCCACGGTGGGGCTGATCGACAGCTCCAGGGCGTGCGGGCCGCAGCTGTCGGGATCCGTCCGGATCGTGATGGACGCGGCGATCCTGCGCGTCTGCGAGGCCGACCGGGCCGTCGGCGTCGCACTCCTCACCGCCGAGCCGCGCCGGCTCGCGGACGCCGCGGCGGGGCTCGACCTGGCCCGCACCGCTCTGGCGGAGGCAGGCCGTGACGCATCCATCGACGCCGCCCGCCGGCACACGCTCTCGCTCGTCCCCGCTCGCTACGGCTAGCGCCGCTCGTGCACATCGATCACGTCGCGATCCTCGTTCCCGACGCCGTCGGGGCGGCAACAGAGCTGCGCGAACGGCACGGCCTGGGCTCCGAGCGGGGCATGTACTACGAACGAGCGGGGACACGGCACCACACGGTGCCGCTCAGGCCTCCGCAGTACCTCGAGGTCCTGACGATCGAGAACCGCGAGGCCGCGGAGGCGACGGAGACGGGGCGCAGGACGCTCGCCTGCGAGGCGGCGGGCTTCGGGCTGCTCGGCTGGTCGGTGCTCGTCGACGACCTGGAAGCGGTCTCGGAGCGTCTCGGGATCGAGATTTTCGACTACACGATCCCGCACGGCGACGGCACGCTGCGCGGCTGGCGAGCGGTGAGCGGCCCGCCGCACCTCCCGTTCTTCATCGACTACCCCGACAATGGCGACAGGCTCGGCAGGTGGCAGGCCATGTACGACCGCGTCGGCCACACGTGCTCACCGGCCGGTTTCTCCGAGTTGACGATCGGCGGCTCGGAGCGCGAGCTGCTCGACTGGCTCGGCCCTCACGAGCTCCCGCTGCGCTTCGTCGCCGGCGAGCCTGGTATCCGCGAGGCCCGGATCGCCACGGCGGAGGGCGACGTCGTGGTCAGCTAGGACGCGCGGCGGAAGCGGCGGGACCGCTTGACCGCGTACATGGCACGATCTGCGGCGGCCAGGACGTCGAGCGCCGTCCGGTCGCCGGGCTCGAGGACGGTGACGCCAACGCTGGCGCCGCCCGTGAGCCCCGAGGGCCAGACCGCCGCGACGGCCGCCGTGATCTTCCCGGCCACACGCTCTGCCTGCGCGGCCGCCGCGCCCGGAAGCAGGACCGCGAACTCGTCGCCGCCGAGCCGCGCCACCGTGTCCGTGGAGCGGACGCCCATTTCGATCTCGCGCGCGACCTGCCGGAGCAGCTCGTCACCGGCCGCATGGCCGCGCGAGTCGTTGACGGCCTTGAAGCCGTCCAGGTCGACGAAGAGCAGCGACCCCGCTCGATCGTCGCGGCGCCTGCCCTCGGTCAGGAACCGGTCGAGCTCCTGCACGAGCCGGTCGCGGTTCCAAACGCCGGTGAGGCCGTCCCGGCTCGCCCACTCCTTCAGACGATGCTCGCGGGTCTTGCGGTCGGTGATGTCCTGGGCCACCAGCATGCCGGCCACGATCGAGCCCGACCGGTCGCGCACCGGCACGACCCGGTGCAGGTGGTCGCGGTCGCCGTGCGGCAGCTCGAAGGCCGACTCGCGGCCCTCGAGCGCAGCGCGGTACGCGGGCTCGAGCACCGTCCACACCTCGGTGGAGAAAGCCTCTCGCACCGTCCGTCCCTCGATCTCCCGCGCGGTCATGCCGATCGTTCTCAGGCCGCGACCGGCCGCGAACGTGTGCCGGAGACGCCGGTCGAAGAGCAGGAGCGCCCCGTTCGGAAACGCCTCGGCGGCGAGCCGCGAGTGCGCGTCGCGCCGTGACGGGCTCCGGCGGACGCGGACACGGCCGGCCGCGAAACCGGCGAGCAGTGCGATCGAGGCCGCGAGCACGACGACGAGCATCACGTCCCTTGTAGCGGCGACGACGGACGGGGCTCAAGTTGCGGCCCCGAAGTGACGATGACTGCGCTGCCTGTGGATATGTCTGGGGAAAACGAGCTCGCGGCGATCGCTGCCGAGCTCGAGCGGTACTGGTCCGAGCAATGGCGCCGAGCCAAGGAGATCTGCGATCTCCTCGAGCAGCGCCTGGCCGCGGGCGCGAGCCCACGGCCGCAACTGCGTCTCGTCGGCGCCCCGGAGACGGCGCCCGACGCGAGCCAGCCCGAGCAATCGCGGCCGGCGCTGAAGCTCGTCGACGCCTAGCGCGGCCCGCGAGGAAATCCTCGCAAAGAGCGATCGGGCGATCGTCGCCGTCCGCACCCGGGCGGTATGGTGCGATCGTCGTCAGTGACTGGTCGGTCCACATCGTCGAGAGGCTCCTCACCGTCGAGAGGCACCGAGCGGCTGCTCTGGGACTGCGCCACGATCGGCCGCTCGCTCGAGATCGACCGTCCGCCGGTCAAAGCCCGGCTCGACGACGAGCTCGGTGACGAGCTCACCCAACTGGTGCTGGTCGCGCTCCGCGAGGACCAGCCGGCCACGCCGCACGAGCAGCGCCCGAAGCGCGCCGCCGACGGCGGCGCCGCATAGAAGCGAAGCCTGTTTTTGGCCCGCGGTTCCGGGTCAGCGGATGCGCAGGACGAACAGGAGGCTCATGTACGCCGCGAACACGCAGATCGCGGCACTCCAGAGCCAGAGCATCCGGCTCCGCAACCGCAGGCTAGCGAGGCGCTTCCGCATTCACCGGAGCTGTCCGAGCAGGTCCTCGGGCGCGACCGCCCAGTCCCCCGCCCGCCAGCGACCCAGGAGGATCTCGGACAGGGTCGCCGCATGCGGCTCCCGCGCTTCCCATTCCTCGCGCCTGCGAGCCACCACCTGCTCGTTGCCCGACTCGCTCAGGCGCAGAGCGGTGAGCACCTGCCAGGCAACGGTGCAGCGGCCCGCGCAGAGCGCGGCCTCGGCGGTCGCCACCTCGCTCGCCAGCTTGTCCTGCTGCTCCCCGCCGCACAGCGGACAGAAGGCCCGGCGCCGCGGCACGGAACGGACCGTCGCCACGCTCGCCGTCGGGGAACCCGGGTGAACCGAGCCCTGCGGCTCGACTCGCTGATGCGCCATCGCTTCTCCTTGCTCGGTCGGTCGTGCCTCTGCGAGGAGGGAGCGGGCGACTTCCATCGTCTACGCCACGGCTCGGTTCGGCCTGTTCAGTATGCCAGCGGTCGTGCTACCACCGCGAGCGGCGCCCGCGGCGGCTCGTGTAGAGCAGCTTCGCCGGGGCGGTGCGCATGCCGTCGCGCTCGAACTCGGCTCGGCGGCCGACCCGCGCGGCGACGCGGCTGACATCAGCCTGCTGCTCCGGCAGCACGAACGTGACGCCCGCACCGCCTCGCCCCGCACGGCCCGTCCGGCCCACACGGTGCACGTAGCTCGTGCCGTCTGCGGGCGGGTCGAAGTTGATCACGTTGGTGATCTCGACCAGGTCGAGCCCGCGGGCAGCGAGCTCGGTGGCGACGAGTGTCGGCACGCGGCCGGACCGGAACTGCTCGAGCGTGCGCTCCCGACGTGACTGCGGCATGTCGCCGTGCATCGCGGCGGCCCGCACGTCGCGCTGCGACAGGCGCGCGGCGAGCCTGTCCGCTCCCCGCTTGGTGCGCACGAAGACGAGCGCCAGCCCTTCGGCATCCGAGAGATGCTCGACCAGCCGGTCGATCTTGTCCTCGGAGGTCACGGCCACGAAGGAGTGGTCGACGACGCTCGAGTCGCCGGCCTCCTCGGCGGGAGGCGCGAACTCGAACCGCGCCGGATCCTGCGTGTAGGCGCGGGCGAGATCTCCGACCTCGCCGGCGAGCGTCGCCGAGAAGAGCATGGTCTGGCGCTCACGCGGCATTCGCCTCACGATCGCGTCGACCTGCGGGCGGAAGCCCATGTCGAGCATGCGATCGGCCTCGTCCAGGACGAGGATGCCGATATTCCGGAGCGAGACGAGCTTCCGCTCGCTCAGGTCGTGGAGACGTCCCGGGGTGGCGATCAGGATCTCGGCGGCGCCGGCCTGCTTCGCCTGCTTGCTGATCGGGATGCCGCCGTAGACGGCCGCGACGCGCAGCCCGGCAGCGCGTGCCGGTGCGTGCAGCTGCTCGCTGACCTGTGCGGCGAGCTCACGTGTCGGCACGAGAACGAGGACCGACGGCCTGGCGCCGCCCGGGCTCGTGCGCTCGATGAGCGCGAGCCCGAACGCGAGCGTCTTTCCCGATCCGGTCGGCGACTGCGCGAGAACATCCGACCCGGCGAGCGCGTCCGGAAGCACGAGCTCCTGGATCGGGAAGGGTGAGGTGATTCCACAGGCGGCGAGCGCGTCGACGACCTCTGAGCGCACGCCGAGCGAGCGGAATGATTGCTGTGACATCTGTTCGACTCCTTGTTTCGGGGTTCGAGATCCAGTCGACTCGAAACACCCGAGGGAGGAACGAGAAGCTCAATCTCCAGCGGACAAACCTGCCGCCGATCGTTCTCAGCGTAGCAGACGCCCGCGCGCTATCTTTGTAAGCGGTGCTACCGGCCAGGACCCCGCCCGGGTTGCCGACGTTTCGTGGGCTCCTGCACGCGTGGGCGTTCTACCTCGCGATCCCGGCCGGTGTGACGCTCGGGCTGATGGCGGACGGGCCCAGGGCGCGAGTGGCCGCGGGGGTGTTCGCGGGCACCGTGGTGATCATGTTCGGGGTCAGCGCCCTCTATCACCGCTTCACGTGGTCGCAGGCAGCGCGCGTCCGGCTGCGCAAGCTCGACCACGTCGGCATCTTCGGCCTGATCGCAGGCACGTACACGGCGTTCGGGCTGCTCGTCCTCGACGGCACGTCGCGCATCGTCGTGCTGACGATCGTCTGGAGCGGTGTCGCGGCGGCGATCGTCGCGAAGCTCGTCTGGCCGTCCGCGCCCAAGTGGCTCTCTGCGGTGGTCGGTGTCCTGCTCGGCTGGGTCGGAGTCTCGGTCTTCCCGCAGCTCCTGCATCGTGGCGGCGTGGCACCGTCGGTCCTGATCCTCGTCGGCGGGGTGCTGTACACCCTCGGCGCGATCGTCTACGCGCGGCGCCGTCCCGACCCGGCCCCGACCAAGTTCGGCTATCACGAGCTCTTCCACGCGCTCGTCGTGCTCGCCGTCTGCCTGCAGTACTCGGCGGTCGAGTGGCTCGTCATCCGCTAGCGGCCGCATGCAACAGGCCGGCCCGGCGATCTCGCTGCCGACCCGGCCTGGTTGCCAGTCGTACGTCCTAGCCCGCGACGGGGCTGACGTTCGTCGCCTGCGGGCCCTTCGGGCCCTGCTCGGCCGTGAACTCGACTTTCGCGCCCTCGGCGAGCGTCTTGAACCCGCTGCCGGCTATGCCGCTGTGATGGACGAACAGGTCCTCACCGCCCTCGTCGGGCGTGATGAACCCGTAGCCCTTCGAGTCGTTGAACCACTTGACGGTTCCGGTTGCCATGAAACACCTCCCCCTGCTGATGAACGAACGCGTAAGGAAGGCGCCAGGCACAACCACTACTCGTTCTCGCTTGCGCCCGGTAGCTTAGCGAGCCGGCGCCGACAAGTCGCCTCGTCCCGCTCAGGCGGCGTCGGCGCGGTCGGTGACCAGGCTGCTCGTCCAGCGCTCCTCGATCCGCTGCTTCTTCCAGACGATCACCGAGACCGCCCAGGTGACGACGAAGAGGCCGACGACGCCGTAGCCGACGTTGCCGAAGTTGAGGCTCCTGAGCCAGCCGAAGAAGCCGGTCGTCAGGTCGAGCTTCGTCGCCAGCACCTGCAGCAGCTCGATCGTGCCGATCGCGAGCGCGACCGCCACCGACAGGCTGGTGACCGTGATGTTGTAGTAAACCTTGCGGACCGGGTTCGAGAACGCCCACCCGTAGGCCTGGCTCATGAAGGCGCCGTCGGCCGTGTCCATCATCGACATGCCGGCCGCGAAGATGATCGGCAGCGACAGGACGGCCAGGAACGGGATCTGATGCGTGGCGACGCCGGCGGCGATGGCGAGCAGCCCGACCTCGCTGGCCGTGTCGAAGCCGAGCCCGAACAGGAACCCGAGCGGGTACATGTGCCAGGACTTGGAGACGAACCGGAACAGCTTGCCGATGAAGAAGCGGTTCATGAAGCCCCGCTCGAGCAGGCGCTGCTCGAGCCGTTCCTTGTCGTAGCGGCCGCTCTTCATCTCCCGGAAGATGCGAACGATGTCGATCAGGACGAGCAGGTTGAGGATGCCGATGATCCAGAGGAAGGTGCCGGAGACGCTCGCCCCGATGTAGCCGCCGTAGCTCTGCAGCGACGGGATGCTCGACTTCACCGTCGTGGCGGCGGCGGCGAGGCCGGCGACGAGACCGAACACGATCGTCGAGTGGCCGAGCGAGAAGAAGAAGCCGACGCCGAGCGGCCGCTTCCCCTGCTGCAGCATCTTCCGGGTCGTGTTGTCGATGGCGGCGATGTGGTCGGCGTCGAAGGCGTGGCGAAGGCCGAACGTGTAGGCGAGCAGGCCCAGGCCGGCGAGGGCGGCGTAGTGGCGCGAGTAGTAGAGGAACAGGCCCCAGCCGATCACATGCAGGGCGACGACCACCGAGGCGAATCCCGACAGGCGCAGCCACTCCCGTCCTGTCATCACCTGCGTCCAGCGCCACCTCTGCATCGCCGCCTCCTCGTCGCTCTCGTTGACGCCACTCATTCGCCGGACGCTCGAAGTCGGTTCGATCCCGCGTTCACGGCATGATTGCGTGCAGATGACGAATGGAGCAGTGGACAAGGGTCGGGGCCGGCTCGACGACTGGAAGGTGAAGGCGGCCCTGCTGGTCGCGGGGTTCGAGGGCCTGCTGCTGCTGTTCGGCCGCCTGTCTCGCTGGGTGGTGATCGCCGTCGCCGTCCCGCTCATTCTCGCCTATCTGTTCAGGAGGAAGGACATGAGCCCCGGCCTCGGCCGCGACCTGCTCTGGGTCGCCGCGGCGTCGCAGGCACTGGTCATCACGGCCGCCATCCTGGCCTTCTTCATCGGCCTGCTCTTCCTCGTGCTGCTCGGCGTCTTCGCAGCCGTGGCGCTGGCGCTGATCTACGCCGACCGGCCCGGCCAGTCGAACCGCGGCTGAAGCAGCTCAGTGCACGACGAGGACGTCGCAGGGCGCCTTGCGCGTGACGTGCTCGTCGACGCCGCCGTGGAGCAGGTTGGCGAGGAAGCCTCGCTCATGGCCTCCGACGACGATCAGATCGGCCCCGTGCTTGCGCGCAACCTCGACGATCACGTGGGCCGGATCGCCGGCCTCGAGGTCGTACACCGGCTCCACCTCGAGCTTCTTGGTCGCGAGCAGCTCGCGGGCATGGTCGAGCTCCTCCTTGTGCAGCGCGGGGTCGTCCGCCGGATCGAACGGCCCGACGCCGCGGGAGGCGGCGCCGCTCGGCAGCACCCGGGCGACGCTCGTCACCACGAGGGCGGAGCCGAACAGCTCGGCGAGATCCGCCGCGCGGGCGAGCGCCATGTTCGATGCGTGCGTTCGGTCGTAGCCGACCACGATCGTCTTCCAACTCATGACTCCTCCTTCGTACGGCGTGTACTAGCAGATCCGCGGCAGCGGGTCGCCGACCAGCATGTCGACGATGCGGCTCCCGCCGAAGGCGGTGTCCAGCAGCACGAGCCCTTGCGGCTCCTCTCGCACCGAGCCGACGATCGCCGCCTCGGCGCCAAGTGGATGCGCCCGGAGGGCGGCGAGCGCGACGGGGGCGGCTTCGGCGGCGACGACGGCGACGAGCTTCCCCTCGTTGGCGACGTACAGCGGGTCGATGCCGAGGATCTCGCAGGCGCCGGCGACCTCCGGCCGGACGGGGAGCGCGGACTCGTCCAACGCCACGGCGATGTCCGCCTGCCCGGCGAGCTCGTTCAGCGCCGTGGCCAGCCCGCCGCGGGTCGGGTCGCGCATCCAGCGGACCGCGTCGCCGAGCTCGAGCAGCGCGGCGGTGAGCTCGTGCACCGGCGCCGTGTCGCTGCGAATGTCCGCCTCGAGCTGGAGCTCGCCGCGCGCGATCATCACAGCCATGCCATGGTCGCCGAGCGTGCCGGAGAGGAGCACGGCGTCGCCCGGCCGGACGCGCTCGGGCCCCAGGCTCGCTCCCTCGTGAACGACGCCGATGCCGGCCGTGTTCACGTAGAGGCCGTCGGCGTTACCGCGCTCGACCACCTTGGTGTCGCCGGTCGCGATCGTGACGCCGGCCGCCGCCGCCGCACGGCTCATCGCGGCCGCGATCCGGCGGAGGTCGGCGACCGGGAAGCCCTCCTCGATCACGAAGCCCGCCGACAGCCACAGCGGCCGCGCGCCCGAGACGGCGAGGTCGTTGACCGTGCCGTTCACGGCCAGCTCGCCGATCGAGCCGCCGGGGAAGAAGAGCGGCTTGACCACGTAGGAGTCCGTCGTGAAGGCGACGCGCGCGCCGTTCAGGTCGAGCAGCGCGGCGTCTGCGAGCGGCTCGAGCAGCGGATTGCCGAGCTCCTCCAGGAAGAGCCCCTCGACGAGCGCACGCGTCGCCTTGCCGCCGGCGCCGTGCGCGAGCGTGACGATCTCGTCGCGAAGCTTCGACCGGCGGCGGGTCACGCCCGAGCGGGCTCGCGGCGACGCGTGAGACGGCCGTAGTTGTAGTAGGCCGCGCAGGCTCCCTCGCTCGAGACCATGCACGTCCCGATCGGCCGCTCCGGCGTGCACGCGGTTCCGAACACGCGACACTCCCGGGGCTTGATCGCACCGACGAGCACCTCGCCGCACTGGCAGGCCTTCGGGTCCTCGACCCGCGCCCCGGGCAGCTCGAACCGCGCCTCCGCGTCCCAGTCGGCGAACTCGGGACGCAACCTCAGCGCGCTCCCCTCGATCCAGCCGAGCCCGCGCCACTCGAACGTGTCGCGCAGCTCCATGGTCTCCGCGAGCACCGCGAGCGCGCGCGGGTTCCCGTCCCGCCGCACCACCCGCGTGTACTGGTTCTCGACCTCGCAGCGGCCGTCGCGGAACTGGCGCAGGAGCATGACGACGGCGTGGAGGACGTCGATCGGCTCGAACGCGGTGACGACCACGGGCTTGCCGTAGTCGCGGGCGATGAAGTCGTACGGTCGCGTGCCGACCACGGTCGAGACGTGCCCCGGCGCGATGAAGCCGTCGAGCCGGAGGCCCGGCGAGTCGAGGATCGCCCTGAGCGGCGGGGCGATCGTGACGTGGTTGCAGAAGGCGCTGAAGTTGCGGACGCCGGTGGCGCGGGCCCGGAGCAGCGTCAGCGCCGTCGCCGGAGCGGTCGTCTCGAAGCCGATCGCGAAGAAGACCACCTCCCGGTCCGGGTTGGCCCGGGCGAGCTCGAGCGCGTCGAGCGGCGAGTAGACCATGCGCACGTCGGCGCCGCGGGCCTTCGCCTCGAGCAGCGAGCCGCGCCCGCCGGGGACGCGGAGCATGTCGCCGAAGGTGGTGAAGATCACCTCCGGCCGCTCGGCGAGCGCAATCGCGTCGTCGACGCGACCCATCGGGATCACGCAGACGGGGCAGCCCGGGCCGTGCAGGAAGTCGACCTCGTCCGGGACGAGATCCTCGAGCCCGTGCTTGTAGATCGTGTGCGTGTGGCCGCCGCAGACCTCCATGATCCGCACGACCCGGCCGGGCTCGACGAGCCCCTCGAGCTCGCGCGCCAGCTTCTGCGCCAGCTGGCCCGAACGGAACTCGTCGACGTACTTCACGGCAGCCGCTCGAGGGCGATCCCCGCGTGGCAGAGGAGCACGTCCCCCGGCTCGACCGGGGTGACCAGCTCGACGGCGACACGTTCGCGCCGGCCGTCCACGACGACGAGGGCCGTGTCGCCTGCGACCTCGACGACGATCGCCGTCACGGCCGCGTCGGAGCAGGTCAGGCAGTGCTCGGCGAGCCTCACGGTACGGCGCTCGCCCGGATCTCGCGCACTTCCTGCTCGTACGCCTCGCCCATCTGCTCGAGCAGCGCGAGCGTCTCGAGCGCCTGCTCCTCGTCGATCAGCGACAGCGCGAAGCCGACGTGGACGAGCACCCAGTCGCCGACGCGGGCCTCGGGACACAGGGCGACCGAGACGTTCCGCCGGACGCCCGAGATCTCGGCCTTGGCGATGCCGGACTCCGGATCGACCAGCTCCACGATCTGCGCGGGAATGCCGAGGCACACGGCAGCATCCTCACCCCGGCGCGTCGCTTGCGCAACCGTAGTCGGCCGCGGCCTCGAATCCGCAAAGACACCGATGTAGTCTCCGCCGGATCGAGCGAAGCTCCTCGAGGAGTGCTTGAACCGTTGCCCGCACCCGAGACAAGCGTGATCGGCCCCGAGGCACTCGACGACCTCGTCGCGGCGCTGAAGGGCAGGGGCTTCCGCGTGCTCGGCCCGACCGTGCGCGACGGGGCGATCGTCTACGACGACCTGGAGTCGGCCGGCGAGTTGCCGATCGGCTGGACGGACAGGCAGGAGCCCGGGAGCTACCGCCTCGACCGGCGCGACGACGAGGCCCGCTTCGGCTACGCGGTCGGCCCGCACTCGTGGAAGCAGTTCCTGTTCCCCGCCCGCATCTCCTTCTGGCAGGCCCGGCGCGTGGACGAGGGCGGCTTCGAGGTCCGGGAGCCGCCGCCGGAAGGTGCGCCGTTCGCGTTCATCGGCGTGCGCTCCTGCGAGCTGCACGGGATCGCAATCCAGGACCGTGTCTTCCTCGAGGGCCGTCACGTCGACCGCGACTACGAGGCGCGGCGCCGCGATGCCTTCCTCGTCGCCGTCAACTGCTTCGAGCCGGGCGGAACCTGCTTCTGCGTCTCGATGGGCACGGGGCCGAAGGCCGAGGCGGGCTACGACCTCGCGCTGACCGAGATCCTGGACGGCGAGCACCGCTTCCTCGTCCAGGTCGGGTCCGAGCGAGGGGCCGAGGTCCTTCGCGACCTGCCGCGCCGCGACGCCGAAACGCTCGACCTGCAGGCCGCAGGCGCCGCCGTCGAGGGCGCCGCCGCGCGGATGGGCCGCTCGCTCGACACCACCGATCTCCGCGACCTGCTCGCGCGCAACCTCGAGCACGAGCGCTGGGACGAGGTCGCGTCACGCTGCCTGACCTGCGGGAACTGCACGATGGTCTGCCCGACCTGCTTCTGCACGAGCATCGAGGACCACACGAGCCTCGCCGGGGACGAGGCCGAGCGGGTGCGCCTCTGGGACTCGTGCTACTCCGTCGACCATTCCTACATCCACGGCGGCAGCGTCAGGCCATCCGGCCGCTCGCGCTACCGCCAGTGGCTGACCCACAAGTTCGGAACCTGGCACGACCAGTTCGGCACTTCCGGCTGCATCGGGTGCGGGCGGTGCATCACCTGGTGCCCGGTCGGCATCGACGTGACCGAGGAGCTGGCGGCGATCCGGGCCACCGAGGAGGTCTCCGATGCGAACGATTGACACCCTGATCCACGACGTGCCGATCTTCCAGGGCATGTCGCAGGAGGCGCTCGAGCTCGTCTCCGGCTGCGCGACCAACATCCGCTTCTCGGACGGAGAGGTGCTGTTCCGGGAGGGCGACGAGGCGGACGTCTTCTACGTGATCCGCCACGGCCGGGTCGCGCTCGACATGTTCGTCCCGGCGCGCGGGCCGGTCACGATCGAGACGGTCGACCCCGGCGAGGTGATCGGCTGGTCCTGGCTCTTCGCCCCCTATCGCTGGCACTTCGACGCGAAGGCGCTCGGGCTCGTGCGGGCGACCGTGTTCGGCGCCGCCTGTCTGCGCGAGAAGTGCGAGCAGGACCCCGCCTTCGGCTACGACCTGATGTCACGGTTCGCGCAGGTGCTGATCGAGCGGCTGCAGTGGACGAGGCTCCGACTCCTGGACATGTATGGCGACGGCCGCTGAGACCCTTTCCGGGGCGATGGCGCCGCGCCCGTTCCGGGTCGTGCGCCGGCAGCGTGAGACCGGCGACACCTGGACGCTCGAGCTCGAGCCCGTGAACGGCGAGCCGCTCGACTTCGTCCCCGGCCAGTTCACCATGCTCTACGCGTTCGGCGTCGGCGAGGTGCCGATCTCGATCTGCGGCGAGCGCGGCGGGCCGCTCGTGCACACGGTTCGGGCGGTGGGCGCGGTCAGCGAGGCGATCTGCGCGTCGCGACCCGGTGCCGTCCTCGGCGTCCGTGGCCCGTTCGGCCGCGGCTGGCCGGTCGAGGAGGCGCTGGGCCTGGACGTGGTCGTCGTCGCCGGTGGGATCGGGCTGCCGCCGCTCCGGCCGGCGCTGTACGAGTGCCTGCGCCGCCGCTCGGAGTACGGCGACGTCGTCCTGCTCTACGGCAGCCGGACGCCCGCCGACCTCGTGTACCGGCGCGAGGTCGAGGCCTGGCGCAGCCGCTTCGACCTCGAGGTGGACGTGACCGTCGACCGCGGCGAGGGCGACTGGCGCGGCAAGGTCGGCGTCGTCCCGAAGCTGATCGGCTCCGCACGCTTCGACCCTGGCGCCGCCGTGGCCATGGTCTGCGGGCCGGAGATCATGATGCGGTTCGCCGCCGAGGCGCTGCTCGCGCGCGGCGTCCCGGAGGATCGGATCTACCTGTCGATGGAGCGGAACATGCAGTGCGGCCTCGGCCACTGCGGCCACTGCCAGCTCGGCCCGACCCTGATCTGCCGCGACGGCCCGATCTACCGCTTCGACGAGATCGAGCCCCTGATGAAGGTGCGCGAGCTGTGACGCCGGCGAAGAAGCCCAAGCTGGCGGTGTGGAAGTTCTCCTCCTGCGACGGCTGCCAGCTATCCCTGCTCGACTGCGAGGACGAGCTGCTCGCCCTCGCGGGCGAGGTCGAGATCGCCTACTTCCTCGAGGCGAGCCGCGCGACCGTGAAGGGCCCCTACGACCTCTCGCTCGTCGAGGGCTCGGTCACGACCGCGGACGACGTCGAGCGGATCAGGCGCGTGCGGCAGATGTCGCGCAAGCTGGTCACGATCGGCGCCTGCGCGACCGCCGGCGGCATCCAGGCCCTGAAGAACTTCGCCGACGTGGGCGACTTCATCTCGATCGTCTACGCGACGCCCGAGTACGTCTCCACGCTCGCGACCTCGACGCCGATCTCGGCCCACGTCCCCGTCGACTTCGAGCTGCACGGCTGCCCGATCGACAAGCGCCAGCTGCTCGAGGTGATGACCTCCTTCCTGCACGGCCGGCGGCCGCAGATCTCCTCGACGAGCGTCTGCACCGAGTGCAAGCGCCGGGGCACAGTCTGCGTCATGGTCGCGCACGGGACTCCGTGCCTCGGCCCGGTCACGCACGCCGGCTGCGGCGCGCTCTGCCCCGCCTACGACCGCGGCTGCTACGGCTGCTTCGGGCCGATGGAGACGCCGAACACGCCCTCGCTGACGCGGCAGCTGCACGTCCTCGGCATGGGCGACCGCGGGGTCGAGAGGGTCTTCAGGACGTTCAACGTCGAGGCCTTCGAGGAGGCGCGCCGCGATGGCTGAGCGCCGCCGCACCAAGACGATCCGGACCGACTACCTGGCCCGCGTCGAGGGCGAGGGCGGGATGCTCGTCAAGATCAAGGACGGCCGCGTCACCGAGGTGAAGCTGCGCATCTACGAGCCGCCGCGCTTCTTCGAGGCGTTCCTCCGCGGCCGCTCGTTCACGGAGGCGCCCGACATCACGGCGCGGATCTGCGGCATCTGCCCGGTCGCCTACCAGATGAGCTCGATCCAGGCGATGGAGCAGATCTGCGGGATCGAGGTGGGCGGTCAGCTGCGCGCCCTGCGCCGGCTCCTCTACTGCGGCGAGTGGATCGAGAGCCACGCGCTGCACGTGTTCATGCTCCACGCACCCGACTTCCTCGGCTACGAGAGCGCCGTGCACATGGCGCGCGACCTCCCGGAGCTGGTCGCGAAGGCGCTCGAGCTGAAGCGGACGGGCAACGAGCTGATGACGGTGATCGGCGGCCGCGAGGTGCACCCGATCAACGTGCGGGTCGGCGGCTGGTACCGGGCTCCGCGGAAGCGCGAGCTCGCCGGCCTCGTCGAGAAGCTCGAGCGCGCGCGGGAGATCGCGCTCGAGACCGTGGGCGTCACTGCCGGCTTCGACTTCCCCGACTACGACCACGACTACGAGCTGGTGGCGCTGGCCGAGCCGGGCGAGTACCCGATCGACCGGGGCCGCATCGTCTCGAACCGCGGGCTCGACATCGACGTCTCCGAGTACGACGAGCACTTCGTCGAGGAGCACGTTCCCTGGTCGAACGCGCTCCACTCGCAGCTCCGGGAGCGCGGGTCGTACCTGTGCGGGCCGCTCGCGCGCTTCGCGCTGGCCCACGACCGGCTGTCGCCGCTCGCGCGCGAGGCGGCCGCCGGAGCGGGGCTCGTCCCCTCGGAGCGCAACCCGTTCCGGAGCATCGTCGTCCGCGCGGTCGAGCTCGTCTACGCGACCGACGAGGCGCTGCGGCTGATCGCNNTACGAGCTCGACGAGGAGGGCACGATCCTCGACGCGCGGATCGTGCCGCCGACGTCGCAGAACCAGCGCACGATCGAGGAGGACCTGCGCGGCGTCGTCGAGCGGTCGCTCGACGTTCCCGACGACGAGCTCGCGCTCCTGTGCGAGCAGACGATCCGCAACTACGACCCGTGCATCTCGTGCGCGACCCACTTCCTGCAGCTCGAGGTCGAGCGCTCCTGATCGTCCTCGGCGTGGGCAACCCCTGGCGCCGTGACGACGCAGCCGGCCTCGCGGTGGCGCGACGGCTGCGCGGGACGCTGCCCGCCGGCGTCGAGGTCATCGAGCGCGAGGGCGAGCCGTCCGGGCTGATCGACGCATGGGACGGCGCCGACGCGCTCTGGCTCGTCGACGCCGTCTCGTCGGGCGCCGCTCCCGGGACGGTGCGGCGGCTCGACGCGAGCACGGAGGAGCTCCCCGCCGAGCTGTTCCGGGCGTCGACCCACCATCTCGGCCTGGCCGAGGCCGTCGAGCTGGCCCGCGCGCTCGGTCGCCTGCCGGCACAGGTTGTCTTCTACGGCATCGAGGGCGCGAGCTTCGACGTCGGCGAGCAGCTCACGCCGGAGGTCGAGGCGGCCGTCACCCGGGTGGCGGAGCTGCTGCGAGAGGAGGTGGGCCGGTGCACGAGCGGAAGCTGATGGACGACCTGATCCGGAAGATCGAGTCCGAGGCGCGGGCCCAGCACGCGCGGCGGGTGTCCCGCGTTCGCGTGCGCCTGGGCGCCCTCTCGCACTTCACCGAGGAGCACTTCCGCGAGCACTTCGTGGACGCAGCCCGCGGGGGCATCGCCGAGAGCGCCCAGGTCGAGACGGAGCTCCGCAGCGACCGGACGGAGCCGGAAGCCCAGGGCGTCGTGCTCGAGTCGATCGACGTCGAGCTCTAGACGGCCGCCGGCGCGCGGACACCTGCAGGGGCCGCGGCGACCAGCGTTCCCGCCTCGCCCCGCACGATCGCCGCCGCGTCCTCGAGCGCGCCGATCGCGGCCCTGCCGCCCGTCACCTCGACGAACCGGCAGGCAGCCTCGACCTTGGGCCCCATCGAGCCCGCCGCGAAGCGGAGCTCCCGCAACTCGTGGGGCGCGGCGCGCCGAATCGGCTCCGCCTCGGCGGTTCCCCAGCCACGCTCGACCGTCTGGACGTCGGTGAGCAGGAGCAGGAAGTCGGCAGCCAGCAGCCGGGCGAGCAATGCCGCGGAGAGGTCCTTGTCGATCACGGCCTCGACGCCGCGGAGCCCTCCGTCGTCGCCGACCACGACCGGAATGCCACCGCCGCCGACACAGACGACGAGCACGCCGTGCTCGACCAGCAGCCGCAGGGCCTCGATCTCGACGACCGCGAGCGGCTCGGGTGACGGCACGACCCGCCGGAAGTGGAGCCCGTCGCGCGCGACGGCGAATCCGCGTTCGGCCGCCAGGCGGCGGGCTTCGGCCTCGTCGTAGACCGGCCCGATCGGCTTCGCCGGCCGCTCGAAGGCGGGGTCGCGACGATCGACGACCACCTGCGTCAGCAGCGCGGCGACGTGCCGGCCGGGAAGAGCGTTCGTGAGGCTCTGCTCCAGCAGGTAGCCGATCATCCCCTCGCTCTCGGCCCCCAGCACGTCCAGCGGATAGGGCTGCACCGCGTCGTAGGCGTCGGCCTGGAGCGCGAGCAGCCCGACCTGCGGCCCGTTCCCGTGCGTCACGACGACGTCGTGCTCGCGGACGATCTCCGCGATCGCCCTGGCCGCGTGCTCGACGTGGCCACGCTGGACCTCGGCATCGGCCGGCTCGCCCCGCCGCATGAGGGCATTGCCGCCGAGCGCGACGACGATTCTCATCGGCCTACCGGAGCGTGGCGACCGTGTCCCGCTCGACCGCGGCCAGCGAGACGATCGGCGCGAGGACATCGGCCAGGTTCGGCCGGCCGATCTCCTTCAGCTCGTAGCGGACGTGGCGGATCGGGTGCCTCGAGGCGATCAGGCGGCCGAGGTCGATCGGGGTGCCGCTGACGACGACGTCGCAATCGGTCGCGTTGATGGTCGCCTCGAGCTCCGCGAGCTGCGCGTCGCCGTAGCCCATCGCGGGCAGGACGGCGCCGATGTGCGGGTAGTCCGCGTAGACCTCGGCGATCGACCCGACCGCCGTCGTCCGCGGGTCGACGCGCATCGCCGCGCCTTCGCGCTCGGCAGCGACGGTCGCGGCGCCGAACGGCATGCCGCCGTGCGTGAGCGTCGGGCCGTCCTCGACGACGAGGACGCACCTGCCCGCGATCGGAGGGCCGTCCTCGAGCGTCACCGGCGACTCCGCCCGGACGATCGTGGCCGCGGGGTTCGCGTGGACGATGTCGGCGTTGACCCGCTCGACCGCGGCGGCACCCGCGCTGTCCAGCTTGTTGACGACGACCACGTCGGCCATGCGCAGGTTCGCCTCGCCCGGGTGGTAGTGCAGCTCCTGCCCGGCGCGCAGCGGATCGACGACCACGATCAGCAGGTCGGGCCGGAAGAACGGGAAGTCGTTGTTGCCCCCGTCCCAGAGGATCACGTCCGCCTCGGCCTCGGCCCGCTCGAGGACCGCCCCGTAGTCAACGCCCGCGAACACGGTCATCCCGAGCTCGACCGGGGCCTCGTACTCCTCGCGCTCCTCGATCGTCGGGTGCGAGGCGTCGATGTCCGCCAGGCTGGCGAACCGCTGCACGCGCATCGCCTCGAGGTCGCCGTACGGCATCGGATGCCGCACGAGCGCGACGCGGAGCCCGGCGGCGAGCAGAATCTGGCCGACCCGGCGGCTCGTCTGGCTCTTGCCCGACCCGGTGCGGACGGCGCAGACGGCGACGACGGGCTTCGACGACTCGAGCATGGTCGCCCGCGGGCCGAGCAGCCGGAAGTCCGCTCCGGCGGCCAGCGCGATCGACGCCTTGTGCATCACCTCGTCGTGGGACAGGTCGGAGTAGGCCAGCACGACCTCGTCGACGTCGTGGGCGGCGATCAGCTCCGCGAGCTCGTGCTCGGGCCGGATCGGGATGCCCTCCGGATAGAGCGGCCCGGCGAGCGAGGGCGGGTAGCGCCGGAGGTCGATGCCCGGGATCTGCGTGGCCGTGAACGCGACGACCCGCGACTCGCTGTCCTCGCGGAAGACCACATTGAAGTCGTGGAAGTCGCGCCCGCCGGCGCCCATGATCACGACGTTCATCACAGTTGCTCCCTTCAGACGACGAGGGCCGGAGCCGTCCGGCCGCTCTCGCGGACGCTCAGCTCGGGGAACGGGGCGGTCGGCTCGAAACGGCCGAGGAAGAAGCGCAGGTGCTCGGGCTCGTAGGTGAATGCGAGCCCCGGGATCGCGGCCGCGTCGCTGCAGACCGCCTCGACGACGTCGGCCACGTAGCTCAGGTGCTCCTGCGCGTAGACGCGCCGCGGCAGCGTCAGCCGCACCAGCTCGAGCCCGTCGTAGGGCGCGTCGCCGTGCTGGCCCGAGACGATGCCGCGCTCCATCGAGCGGACGCCGCCGGCGATGTACAGCGCGGCCGCCAGCGACTGGGCCGGGAACGCGGACTGCGGGACGTGCGGCAGGATCCGCTTCGCGTCCAGGAAGACCGCATGGGCTCCGACCGGAACCACGATCGGGATGCCCCGCTCGGCGAGCAGGCCGCCGAGGTACGCGGCCTGGGCGACCACGTGGCGCACCATCGCCTCGTCGGCCGCCTCGCGAATGCCCTGCGCCAGCGCCTCCATGTCGTGCCCGGCCATCCCGCCGTAGTGGGCGAAGCCCTCGTAGACGACGAGGACCTCCCGTGCGCGCTCCGCCAGCTCGTCGTCGTTCAGGGCGAGGAAGCCCCCGATCGGCACGAAGTGGTCCTTCTTCGAGGAGAAGACGGCGCCGTCCGACAGGCTCGCGAGCTCGAGGATCAGCTCGCGGAACGAGCGGTCGGCCTGACCCGCCTCACGGTCCTTGATGAAGACGACGTTCTCCGACATGCGGGTCGCGTCCAGGATCAGCGGGACGCCGTACTCTGCCGTCAGGGCGCGGACGGCGCGGAGGTTGTCGAGCGAGAACGGCTGGCCGCCCGCCATGTTCAGGCAGGCCTCCTGGCGGACGAACGCGATTCCCTCCGGGCCGTGCTCGTGCAGCACGCGCTCCAGCGCGACGAGGTCGATGTTCCCCTTGAACGGGAACGGCGCGGCAGGATCGCTCGCCTCGGGGACGGACACGTCCTTCCAGATGCCCCCGACCAGCTCGACGTGGACGCGCGAGGTGGTGAAGTAGAGGTTCGACGGCACCACGGCGCCGGGCTGGACGAGGACCCGCGCGAGCAGGTGCTCGGCGCCGCGCCCCTGGTGTGTCGGGATCAGGTGCCGGTAGCCGTACACCTCCTGCATCGCCGCTTCGAGCCGGTAGAAGCTCCGCGAGCCCGCGTACGCCTCGTCGCCGAGCTCCATCGCGGCCCGCTGCTCCTGCGAGAGCGCCGACGTGCCGCTGTCCGTGAGCAGGTCGATGAAGACGTCCTCCGAGCGCAGGAGGAAGGTGTTGTAGCCGGCGTCCTCGATCGCCTCGCGGCGTCGCTCGGGCCCGGGCAGCGAGATCGGCTCGACGACCTTGATCTTCCAGGGTGGGAGTGTCATGGCCGCATCGTCGCCCGCGCGCTCCCGCGAGGCATCCGAGGAGCCGCCGACCGGCGGTGCGGAGAAGTACGGAGCACGACGAAGCCCGTCAGGCGGCCCCGGGCGAAGCCCGTCAGGCAGCTTCGTGCAGCGCGAGGAGCGTGGGCTCGTGCGCCAGCCGTCGGAGCGCCTGCCGCTCGAGGCGCGCGACCTCGTTCCGCCCCAGTCCGAGCCGGCGACGGGTCTCCTCGAGCGAGACCGGCTCGTCACCGCCGAGCCCGTAGCGAGCCTCGATCACGTACCGCTCGGATTCGGGCAGACCGTCCACCGCTCTCCGCACCGCGTCCACGAGCAGCCGTGTCTCGAGCTCGTCGAACGGGTCGGGCTCGCCGTCGGCGAGCAGCGTGCCGAGGGCCGGGGCGTCCTCGGTCTGGAGCGGGCGATCGAGGCTGTCGACCACCTGCGCGGCCGAGCGCACGTCCCGGACCTGCCGGACGGAGAGGCCGGAGGCTCGCGCGATCTCGTCCTCGTCGGGGGGCCTCAGCCCCGGCCGGCTCTCGAGCTCGTGCTCGACCCGTGCGACCCTGTACGCGCGCGCCGAGACATGTGTGGGCAGGCGGATCAGCCGGGCGCGGTTGTCGATGCCTCGCCGGACGGCTTGCTGGATCCACCAGGTCGCGTAGGTCNNTAGCCGCGGCGCCAGTCGAACTTGTCGACCGCGTGCATCAGGCCCAGGATCCCGTCCTGGATCAGGTCGAGGAGGGGCAGCCCCTGGCCCTGGTAGCGCTTGGCGATCGAGACGACGAGCCGGAGATTCGCGTTGACGATCCGCTCCTTCGCCTCGGGGTCGCCGCGCTCCACCCGCTTCATCAGCTCCACTTCCTCCTCGCGGGTCAGGAGCGCGTAGCGCCCGATCTCCCCGAGGAAGCGCCGGAGGGAGTCGACTCCGTCGGTCGCGTCTTCTGGCCGTTGCACGCGCACCCCTCTCAGGCGAAGCCGGCCACCGACCGCGCGACGTCGAGCGTGGAGAGCACGCCGATCGGCCGCCGCGAACGCCGCTCGACCACGACCAGGTGCGAGGCTTCGTGCTCGACCATCAGCTGCACGGCGCGAGCGAGCGGCTCGATGGTCGTGATCGGCGATACGAGACAGGCCCTGGTCACCATGTCGAGTCCCTCCTTTCGCTACGGGACCCAGGATCGCCCCCGCCCTCGGCGCCGCCATCGGGGAGGGGCGCACGTGCCATCGGGGAAAACACTGAGCGTGGCGCTTTCCACCGAGGCCGATTCAGCATTTCCCCCGATGTACGTGCAGACTCGCGGAGGCAGACTGACGGCACCCGAAGGAGGCTGCCATGGCAAAAACACACGTTCCGTCAGAGACCCACGCCGGTGACCTGGTGGTCATCGAAGGACATCGTGTCGGCGAAGGACGGCGGATCGGCGAGATCCTCGAGGTCCTGGGAGATCCCAGCCACGAGCACTTCCGCGTCCGCTGGGACGACGGCCACGAGAGCGTCTTCTATCCCTCGAGCGACGCGATCATCCAGCATGCGGAGCAGCGGTCCCGATGAGCCTGATCGTGGTCGGCGTCGACGGATCGGAGGCGTCCAAGCGGGCCCTCTCCTGGGCGATCGAGGAGGGACGGCTGCGGCAGGCGAAGGTGCGTGCCGTCCACGCGTGGCAGTACCCCGTGTCGGACGCGTGGGCGGGCGTCCCGGTCAACATCTACGACGTGCTGGAGGAGAGCGCGAAGGCGCAGCTCGCAGCGATCGTGGCAGAGGCCGGGGCGGACGCGGAGGGCGTCGAGCAGGTCGTCGTCCTCGGGGCGGCCGCGCCGGGGCTTCTGGACGCGTCGCGGGACGCCGATCTGCTCGTCGTCGGCTCACGCGGGCTCGGCGGCTTCAAGGGCCTCCTGATCGGCTCGGTGAGCCAGCAGTGCGTCCATCATGCGCCCTGCCCGGTGGTCGTCATCCCGCACGCTGGCGACGCAGACTCGTGAGCTCCTGACCGTCCGCAGCGGCGATCGGTACTTCTCCACGTCGCCGCGCGGCGTGTTCCCGATGCGCATCCGCGCATCGTGGACGATTCTGGCCTCGATGACGACGCGACAGGTGGATGAGGCCGCCGAGCGGCTCCACGAGCTCAGGGCGCAGGTCGTCGCCGACCTGGTGCTCGCCGCAGCGGCTTTCGGGCTGGCGCTCGCCGCGAGCCGGCTCTGGCCGGACCTGGCGCTGCCGCTGCTGGTCGGCGCGATCGGCGTCGCCTTCCTGGGCATGCGCGCGCTCGTCCGCCGGACCTTCCTCGTCGAGGATCTCGCCGTCGAACGGGACGCCTACGCGATCCCCGACGTCTGCGAGTTCGGGCGCCGGGCCGCGTCTCCCGAGCATCGCCGGGAGCTCGCCCACTCGGTCCGCGTCGCGCTGACCGAGTCGTCCTACGAGGAGGGAGCGCGCCTGATCGCCGTCCGCGAGGAGCTCGAGCAGCTGATCGCCGCTCTGCAGGACGACCGTCTCCGCTGGGAGCCGCAGGCGGCGGTCACGCTCGGGCACTGGTTGACCGACCCCACGGGCTCGTTCCGCGATCCGTCCGTTCCCGTGCTCGAGCTGCGTTCCCGCCTGCGCGGCATCCTCACCCAGCTCCAGGATCAGTAGATCCCCGCAACGGCGATGCTCCGCGCTCCCGATGCGCCCGGCCCGCGAGCGTCCTAGGTAGGGCGACGGCTCGACGTCCGTGCGCTGTGGGTCGGCCACGGGCACGTCCTGGCGCGCGACCCTCCGTAGATTCTGGCAACGCTAGACGGTGACCTCTCGGATGCCGGAAACGCGGGCCGTTGCGATCCTGGTGGGGTCGAAACGAAAGGGTGAGGGAAATGTCGAGGATTCGTCATCCCAGCCCGGCGATGGGCGTTGCCGCCTTCGCGCTCTTCATCGCACTCGGCGGAGTCGGCGTCGCCGCCACCAACGACTTTCTGCCCAGGAACAGCGTTGGCACGTCGCAGATCCAGAACAACTCGGTGACGCGGGCCAAGATCGCCCACCAGTCGATCACGAGCGTGCTGATCAAGCCCGGATCGCTGATGGCGTCCGACTTCGCGGCCGGCCAGATTCCGGCCGGGCCGAAGGGCGATACGGGTGCCAAGGGCGACACCGGCGCGAAGGGTGACACCGGCGCGACCGGTCCCGCAGGCACCCTCGGCCTGTTGAAGGTCGAGACCGCCTCGGTCTGGATCCTCCCGAACCACAGCGGAACCGTCACCGTGATCCGCACGGGAGACAAGCAGGCGATCGCCGCCGGGACGAGCTGGGCCCCCGACGAGGACGGGCTGCTGGCCACCGTGGCGGTGCGCCCCGTCATCGGGAGCTCAGGGCAGCCGATCGGCTACGAGGCTCGCGGCTACAACGGCACCGTGTTGGCGCATCTGTTCCTGCTCCACGTGTCGTTCGGCTAGTGAGCAGCTCACCGCCCGGTCGAGAGGGGGAGCCCAGGCTCCCCCTCTCCGTTTCCGGTGCTCGACCCGCGGTTGCACCATTGCCGGAGCCGAGTTCCGTACTTGTCCGCACGGCGCTCGGTGCTGACGCTGATGTTGCCGGGCCTACGCGAGACGAAGATCCTGGCATGCAGGCCTCGATTCGCAGCCACAACTCGTCCCCGCTGCCATTCGTGCGTGCCACCGTGGCCGACGTGATGACCGAGGGCCTGATCAGCTGCGCGCCCTCGACGCCGCTGCGGAGCGTCGCCCGTCTGATGGCGACGCACCGTGTGCACTCGGTGTTCGTCTTCGACTACGGCCAGGAGGACGACGAGACGACCGAGCTTTGGGGGCTCGTCTCCGATCTCGACCTCGTCGCCGCCGCCTGGGCCGACGTCGACGAGCAGACCGCCGGCGCGAGCGCGGTCACGCCGCTCGTCTACGTGACCAGGGGCGACGACCTCCGCCACGCGGCACAGCTGATGGCCGAGAGCGGCGTCTCGCACCTCGCCGTCGTCGACCCGGCAACGCAACGTCCGGTCGGAGTCGTCTCGACACTCGACATCGCCCGGGCGATCGCGGACTGAGCGGCGGGGACTCCCGCGGTGCGCGCTTCGATCAGTGACCGAAGAGGTGCGGGCCGAGCCCGCCGATCAGGTAGCCGAGGCCCGCGGAGACGCCACCCACGAGGAGGACCTCGAGGCCGCTGCGAACGAGATGGAGGCGAGTCACGCGCCCCTTGATCACCCCGAGCGAGAACAGCGCCAGACCCGTCGCCGCAAGTGAGACCACGAGCGCGACGCTCCTGCCCCAGATGAAGTAGGGCCAGAGTGGGATCAGCGCCGCCGCCGCATACGAGGCACCGACGACGGCGGCATCGCCCAGAGCGGTCTCGGCCTCGCCGAAGGGGAGACCGAGCTCCTTCTCGACCATCGTCTTCAGGAGGGAAAGCTTCGAATGGGAGATCTTCTCGGCCACGACGCGAGCATCCGACGGTTCGAGCCCTTCCTCGACCAAGAGCTGCTCGAGCTCCGACCGCTCGGCATCGGGATGATCGGCGAGCTCGGCCGCCTCGGCGTCGATCTCCGCCTTGAAGAGCTGATTCTCCGCCCGGCTGGCCAGATACGAGCCCGTTCCCATCGCGAGCGCCCCGGCTGCGGCCTCCGCCACGCCGCCGACGATGATCACGGTCGCCGTCGCCGACGCGCCCGCCAGTCCGGTGACGACGCCGAGCGGGACCAGCAGACCATCCTGCGTGCCGAGCACGAGCTCGCGAATGCGCGACAGGCGTGCGATCCGATCCCGTTCGGAGCGTACGCGTGGAAGGACGGCAGGCCCGATCGGGCGGCGCGGGCGGCGCGGCAACCCGATCACGGGCTCGCTCCTACGACCTGGGCGCTCGACCGGCGGGCGCGCTGCTTGCGGTAGAAGTACGCCTTCCCGACCTCGGCGAGCGCCAGATAGGTGGCCGTCATCGCGACGAGGATGCCGAGGAAGAGCGGGGGCAGCGAGCGGAAGCCGAGCGCGTGCGCGACCGGCGAGTAGGGAAGGGCCACGCCGACGAGAGCGACCGCGATCGTCGTCCCGAGCAGCGGCCTGCTCGGACGCGAGCGGAAGAACGGGACGCGGCGCGTGCGGATCACGAAGACGACGAGCGCCTGGGTCGCCAGCGACTCGACGAACCAGCCGCTGCGGAAGAGCGGGGCGTGCGCATGGAAGACCCAGAGCATGACCCCGAACGTCATGAAGTCGTAGATCGAGCTGATCGGGCCGAAGAAGACCATGAAGCGGCGGATGAAGCCGATGTCCCAGTGCTCGGGCCGCTGGAGCAGCTCCTCGTCGACCGCGTCGGTCGGGATCGTCAGCTCCGACGTGTCGTAGAGAAGGTTGTTGAGCAGGATCTGGCTCGGCAGCATCGGCAGGAAGGACAGGAAGAGCGAGGCGCCTGCGGCGCTGAACATGTTCCCGAAGTTCGAGCTCGTCCCCATCAGGACGTACTTCATGGTGTTGGCGAAGATGCGTCGGCCCTCGACGACGCCGTCGGCGAGAACCCCCAGGTCCTTCTTCAGCAGGACGACGTCCGCCGCCTCCTTGGCCACGTCGACCGCGGTCTCGACGGAGATGCCGACGTCGGCCTGGTGCAGAGCGACCGCGTCGTTGACGCCGTCGCCGAGGAAGGCCACGTCCTGGCCGTTCCGCTGCTCGGCGGCGACGAGCGCTGCCTTCTGCTCGGGGCTGACGCGCGCGAAGATCGTCGCTCCGGCAACCAGCCGAGCGAGCGCCTCGTCGTCGAGGCCGGCGAGATCGGCTCCGCTCACGACGCCCTTCACCGGGAGCCCGAGCTCACCGCAGACGTGGCCCGCCGTCCGTTCGTGGTCGCCGGTCAGCACCTTCAGCTCGATCCCCAGCCGCTGGAGGCGCGCGACCGACTCGGCCGCGTCGGCCTTGGGCGGATCGGCGAAGACGAGGAAGCCGCGCAGCTCGAGGCCCTGCTCGTCCGCGTCCGTGTAGCTCTCCCGCGCCTCGACCGGCCGCTCGGCGAGGGCCAGCACGCGGTGGCCCGCGTCGAGCAGGCCGGCCAGGGTCGCATCGACCCGGTCCCGGACGTCGGCGAGCTTGCGCGAGTCCGCACCGATTCGAGCCGAGGTGCAGCGCGCGAGCACCTCCTCGGCCGCGCCCTTGCAGAGCAGCCGCCGCTTCCCGTCCGCCTGGATGACGATCGAGGTTCGGCGCCGCTCGAACGTGAACGGCAGTGCGGCCACGGCCGGCGAGGCCGCCAGCTCGGCCCTGGCGACTCCCGGCTCGAGGCTGTGCCAGATCGCGAGATCGAGAGTGTTGGCGAGCGGCGTGTCGCCGTGCTCGAAGTGGAGCTCGCTGCAGAGCAGCCCGAGCCGGACGAGCGCCGGCGTCGCGGCCCCGGCGGGATCGACGGCCTCGCGCAGCCTGATCTCCCCCTCGGTGAGCGTCCCCGTCTTGTCGGTGAAGAGGACGTCCGCGTTGCCGAGGTCCTCGATCGACACGAGGCGCTTGACCAGCACGGACCTGGCCGCCAGCCGCCGCGCCCCGGTGGACAGGCTGACGGTCACGATCGCAGGCAGGAGCTGCGGCGTCAGCCCGACCGCGATCGCGAGCGAGAACAGCAGCGCGTCGAGCACCGGCTTCCCGAGCGCGGCGTTGGCGATGAAGATGAAGACGGTCAGCCCGCCGGTCACCCAGGCGAGCAGCCCCGCGAACGAGCTGAGGCCGCGCTGGAAGGCGGTCGGAGGCTGATGCTCCTGCAGGCCCCCGGCCACCCCGCCGAGTCGCGTCGCGGCGCCGGTGGCGGCGACGACTCCGAGGCCCCGGCCGCTGCGGACGATCGTGCCCTGGTACGCACAGTCGCCGTGTGCCGATCCCACCGGCTCGTCCGCCGGCTCGACGCCCTTGTGCGCCGGGTAGGCCTCGCCGGTCAGCGTCGACTCGTCGACGGTCAGCTCGTCGGCCTCCAGCAGCCTCAGATCGGCAGGGACGACGTCCCCGATCTGGAGCAGGCAGATGTCCCCGGGGACGAGCAGGGAGGCGGCGATCTCCTGCGACGCTCCCCCGCGCAACACCGTCGCCCGACGGCCGGTCTGCTCCCGCAGGAGCGCGATCGTCCGCTCGCTCCGGGACTCGTTGACGAACGCGAGCCCGACGCTGATCGCCATGATCGCGAGGATGATCCCGCCGTCGACGCGCTCCCCGACCCCGATCGAGACCGCCGCGGCGGCGACGAGCAGGCCGAGCAGCGGGCTCCGGAGCTGGGCGGCGAGGATGGACAGCCAGGTCCGCCCGGCGCGTCCCAGCTCGTTCGGGCCGTAGCGCGCGAGCCGGGCCGCGGACTCCTCGGGCGAGAGCCCGCCCCGTTCCGCCGACAGCGCCTTCAGCGCCTCAGCGCCGGAGAGGGCCGCGTAGCGGTCGATCTCGAAGCCCGGGGCGGCCGGCTGCCCGCGGCCCTGCGTCGTCGTGTCGGCGGCGACCGTCACGGCGTCAGCCCTCGAGCAGCGACCGCGTCGCGCGAGCAGCGACGAGGTCTTCCCGTGCGTGGAGGACGACGATGCGGACGGCGGACCCGGACGAGGCCACCTCGGCGTCCGGCTCGGCGGCGGCGTTGGCGGCGGCGTTCAGGTCGACGCCGAGGAAGCGCAGGCGCTCGCAGACGTCCGCGCGAACGCGGGCCGAGCGCTCGCCGACCCCGGCCGTGAACACGAGCGCGTCGAGACCGCCGAGCGACGTCGCCATCGCCGCGACGGCCTGGCCGACGCGATGCGCGAAGACCTCGAGCGCGAGCCGCGCGCGCGGATCGTCGGAGCGCTCGAGCTCCTCGACCCGGGACGAGAAGCCGGAAAGGCCGAGCAGGCCGGACTCCTGCTCGAGCGCCTGCTCGAGCTCGTCGAGCGCGAGCTTCCCGTGGCGGAGGAGGTAGAGCGCGATCTCGACGTCGATCGACCCCGAGCGCGTCGCCATCGGCACGCCTTCGAGCGGGCTGAAGCCCATCGTCGTGTCGACCGAGCGACCCTCCAGCACGGCCGTCACGGAGCAGCCGCCGCCGAGGTGGCAGACGACGAGCCGGGGCACCGGCACCTGCTCGGCCGCCCACTGCACCGACAGGCCGTGGAAGCCGTAGCGGCGGATGCCCCAGCCGGCCCGCCAGCGCTCGGGCACGGCGTAGGTCGCCGCCGCCTCGGGGATGGTCGCGTGGAAGGCGGTGTCGAAGACGGCGACGTGCGGGACGTCCGGCAAGGCCCGGCGGGCCTGGTCGATGGCGGCGAGCGCGGGCCGGTTGTGCAGCGGGGCCAGCTCCGACAGCGCAGCGAGCCGCCGCTCGACGCCGGCGTCGATCACGACCGGAGCGGAGAACACGGTGCCGCCGTGGACGACCCGGTGCGCGACGGCGGCGACCCCGGCCGGGGCCGAGTCGAGCGAGTCGACCGGCTCCGCCGTCCCGTCCTCGGCCACGGCCGAGAGCTTGAGGCTGGTCGAGCCGGCGTTGACGACCAGGACGGGGCCCACGAAGGCCAACCTAGTACGGCCACGTCCAGTCGCTGATCTCCGGGTCGTCCTCGCCGTGCTCCCGGGTCCAGGCACGCGCGCGGAGGCGGCGGTCCTCCATGTCCTGCCGCAGGTGCGCCGCCCGGTCGGCCAGGCCGGGCACGCGGTCGATCACGTCCATGACCAGGTGGAAGCGATCGAGGTCGTTCAGCATGACCATGTCGAAGGGCGTCGTCGTCGTGCCCTCCTCCTTGTAGCCGCGCACGTGCAGGTTCCCGTGATTCGTCCGCCGGTAGGTGAGCCGGTGGATCAGCCACGGGTAGCCGTGGTAGGCGAACACGACCGGCCGGTCGTTCGTGAACACCGCGTCGAACTCGGAGTCGGACAGGCCGTGCGGATGCTCGGTATCGGGCTGGAGGCGCATCAGGTCGACGACGTTCACGACCCGCACCTTCAGGTCGGGCAGCGACTCGCGCAGGATCGCCGTGGCCGCGAGCGTCTCGAGCGTCGGGATGTCACCGCAGCAGGCCAGCACGACGTCGGGCTCGCCGGCCTCGTCGCTCGACGCCCACTCCCAGATCCCGATCCCGCGCGTGCAGTGGACGACCGCGTCATCCATCGACAGGTAGTCGAGCGCGGGCTGCTTGCCCGCGACGATCACGTTCACGTAGTGGCGGCTGCGCAGGCAGTGGTC
>PLBK01000018.1:51253-51408 GCA_003134505.1 Actinomycetota bacterium
TTGACGACGTGGTCGATGAAGCCGGGATCCTGGTGCGAGAAGCCGTTGTGGTCCTGCCGCCACACGTGCGATGAGAGCAGGTAGTTGAGCGAGGCGACCGGCCGCCGCCAGGGGATGCCGCGCGTGACCTTCAGCCACTTCGCGTGCTGGTTGAA
>PLBK01000011.1 GCA_003134505.1 Actinomycetota bacterium
ACGTGCTCAGGAACTACAGCTAGAGCGCGATCGCCCGCGTCGCGCCGAAACGCTCGAGGAAACGGCGGTCGTGCGTGACCAGGACAACCGTGCCCGCGTAGCCCGCAAGCGCTGTCTCGAGCTGCTCGACCGCCTCCAGGTCGAGATGGTTCGTCGGCTCGTCGAGGACGAGCAGGTTGACCCGCCGCGCCTGCAGCTCGGCGAGATGGGCGCGCGTCCGCTCCCCGGGTGAGAGGGTCGCGCACTGCCGGCCGACGTGGCCGGCGCCCAGCCCGAACTTGGCAAGCAGCGTCCGTGCCTCCTCGGCCGGCATCCCGGCGCGCGATCGGAACCGATCGAGCAGCGGCTCCTCCGCGTCGTAGGCGCCGCGCTGCTGCTCGAGCGTGCCGACGACGGTGCGACGGCCGACGTCTCGCGAGCCCGCCACGAGTGGTACCTCACCGAGCAGCATGCCGAGCAGCGTCGACTTCCCGCTGCCGTTCCGACCTGTCACGAGAACGCGCTCACCCGGCGCGAGGTCGAGATCGACCGGGCCGAGCGTGAACTCGCCGCGCACCGCCACCGCGCCGTGGAGCGAGGCGACTCGGTCTCCGGGGCGCTCGCCGGCTTCGAGCCGAAGCTGAAGCTCCCACGGCTCGAACGGCTTCTCGGGCCGGTCGGCGCGCTCGAGCGCCCGCGCGGCCAGGCGCACCTTCGAGCGGAGCGCGTTCGTTCCGCGCCGGTTCGTCATCGCGCCGCCGGCCCGCGCCTCCTGCCGCCGCGCCGCGAGCATGGCCTCGATCTCGCGGCGGCGCTCCTCGGCATTCTCGAACCTGGAATACGCCGACGCCCGCGCCGCGTCGCGAGCCGACTCGTACTCGCTGAACCCACCCGCCCACTGACGTACACGCCGCGAACCGGGCTCGATCTCCAGGATGCGGGTCACCGTCCGGTCGAGGAACTCGCGGTCGTGCGAGACGACGACAAGCCCGCCGTCGCGGCCGGCGAGGAAGCGCTCGAGCCGCTCGAGACCGTCGAAGTCGAGATCGTTCGTCGGCTCGTCGAGGAGCAGCACGTCGAAGCGGGAGAGCAGGATCGCCGCGAGCGCGACCCGTGCCGCCTCGCCACCGGAGAGCGCGGTCATCGGCCGGTCGAGCGCCACCGGCAGCCCGAGCTCTGCAGCCGTCTGCCCGGCCCGAACCTCGAGGTCGCCGCCACCCAGCGCCACGAACCGGTCGAGCGCCGACGCGTAGCGGTCGCCCGCGTCCTCGCCCGCGACGAGCGCGGCCGAGCTCTCCTCGAGCCGGCGCTGCGCCACGGCCACGCCCGTCCGGCGCGCGAGGTAGTCGAGCAGCGTCTCGCCGGCGCGGCGGTCGGGCTCCTGCGGCAGATGACCGCAGGTGAGCCCCCGCGGCGTCCGCGAGACCGTGCCGGTGTCCGGCTCGTCCAGCCCGGCGATCAGCCTGAGCAGCGTCGACTTGCCGGCCCCGTTCGGGCCGACGACGCCGAGCCGCCGCTCGGCTGTGACCGCGAGCGTGACGTCATCGAGAACGGTGGTGGCGCCGTGGTGCTTCGAGACGCCGTCGAGTGAGATGCGCAAGACCGAGTACCTCCGAGGACAGCGCGCCGGCTTCGCGCGCAGGACGTCGATGGGTGCTCGGTCAGTCCGTCATGGGAAGGCGCCGGAGCGCCTGATCCAATGCTACAAGCGGTCTTTCAGCTCGGCCAGCGCCGCCCAGCGCGGATCGCTCTCCGCGATCTCGTGCGCGTGCGGCTCGCGGTTCAGGTCGAGGCCGCAGACCGGGCAGAGACCGGCGCAGTCCGGACGGCAGAGGATCTTGCCCGGCAGCGCGAGCACGAGCCCGTCGCGCGCCCACGCCGACAGGTCGAGCCGGTTCTCGGTGACGTACGGCGTCGTCAGCTCCTCCACCCCGCCGGGGCTCTCCGCCTGGTACTCGCGCAGGTACAGATCCTCGTCGAGTACGGCATCGCCGAGGCAGCGGAAGCAGGGCCCGTGGAGCCGGACGCGGAACCGGAGCTCGTAGACGGTTCCCGTCGATGCGCGCGTGACCGTCAGCTCGGTGGGAACGTTCTCGGGCACGGCGATGTAGCGCTGGCCGCCCAACTCGATCGGTGCGATCTCGACCTCTTGCTCGTCGCGCAGCGACTCGCCGGACCGCAGCCGGAACTTCCTCAGATCCAGCGTCGTCAATGCGGATTCAGCCTAGCTACTTGCCGCGAACCGGCACGGGCGCCGGCTCGGTGGCACGCTCGCCCTTCGGCGGCGTCACGATCAGCGCGACCGCGGCCAGGATCACGGCCCCGGCGCCGATCGTCCGCACGCTCACCGACTCGTTCTCGACCGCCCAGCCGAGGAAGACCGCCACGAGCGGGTTCACGTACGCGTAGGTGGAGACGAGCGACGTGCGCGTCACGCGGAGCAGCCAGGCGTAGGCCGTGAACGCGAGCCAGGAGCCGATCACGATCAGGTAGACGAGCGCGAGGATCGAGGTGGTCGAGACGGCGTGGACCTGCGTAACCTCGCCGGTGGCGCCGGCCACGATCGCGCACATCACGCCCCCGGCCAGCATCTGCATTCCGGCGCTGACGAACGGCCGCCGCGGCAGCGGCGCCCGACGCGAGTAGAGCGAGCCGGCAGCCCACGCCGACCCGGACACGAGCAGCGCGACCGCGCCCCAGACGTCGATGCGGTTCGGCCCGCTCGGCCAGGCGAGCAGGGCGACCCCTCCGAATCCGAGAGCGAGCCCCGTCAGCGCCGTCCGGCTGAGCCGCTGGCCGCAGGCGACGCGATCGAAGAGGGCCATCCACAGCGGCACGGCCGCGATGATCAGCGAGGCGATACCGGTGTCGACCCGTTTCTCGGCCAGCGCGACACCCGAGTTCCCGACCAGGAACAGGAGCCCGCCGACGATGCTTGCAGAGATCCACTCCCTGCGTCCGGGCCGGTCGCCCGCGCGGTCGCCGCGCCTGACCGACCAGGCGTAGAGCAGCCCGCCCGCGATCAGGAAGCGCAACGACGTCATCACGAACACGGGCAGCGTCCGACTCGCTAGCAGGATGAACAGGTAGGTCGAGCCCCAGACGACGTAGACGACGGCAAGCGCCGCCCAGACCCGAGCCGGGCCGCCCGCAGACCTCACCGGAGGTCTACCGATAGTTGCGCCAGGAGCCTCGCGTCTCCCGGTACGGCAAATCGCCGGACGGGAGCAGCGGGGCGAGCACGATCAGCGCGAGCGGGATGAGTAGCCAGATCGCCGTCATAACGACCATCAGCATGCCGGTGCAAGCTCGATTAGCGCAAATCCTGTTACTATTGAACATCATTATGCAGGCTGATGAATGGCTTGGGCTCGAGTTGCGGCATCTCATCGCCCTCAAGGCGGTCGCGGAGGAAGGGTCGTTCGGCCGTGCGGCGACGCGGCTCGGCTACACGCAGTCCGCGATCAGCCAGCAGATCGCCGTGCTCGAGCGCATCGTCGGCCAGCGGCTCATCGACCGCCCGGGTGGGTCGCGGGCGATCTCGCTCACCGAGGCCGGACAGCTCCTGCTCACGCATGCCGACGGAATCGCAGCGCGCCTCCAGGCCGCCCAGGCCGATCTCAGCGCGCTCGCGGTGGGTGACGCCGGCCCCCTGCGGATCGGCACCTACCAGAGCGTCGGTGCCCGGGTCCTCCCCACCTTGCTGCGCAGCTTCCACGCCGCCTGGCCCAAGATCGACGTGACGCTGGTCGAGTCGGCCGACGATCGCGAGCTCCTCAGGCTGGTCGAGCGCGGCGAGGTCGACCTCAGCTTCGTCGTCTACCCGCTCCGCCCCGGCCCGTTCGAGTCGGTCGAGCTGATGCGCGACCCGTACGTGCTGCTCACCCCCGAGGACTCGGCGCTCGCGCGCCGCGACCGCCCGCCGACGCTCCGCGAGATCGTCGAGCTGCCGCTGATCGGCTACCGCTCGTGCCGCACGACCGAGCAGGTGGAGGAGCGCCTGCGCATGACCGGTCGCGAGCCGCGCGTGGTCTTCCGCTCGGACGACAACTACACCGTCCAGGGCATGGTCGCCGCCGGAATCGGGGTGGCGCTCGTGCCGCTGCTGACCGTCGATCCGAGCGACGCCCGCATCGCCGTGATCGGGCTCGGCGACCGCGTTCCGGCTCGGCTGATCGGGATCGCGTGGCATCGCGACCGGCTGCGAACGGCGGCGTCGAACGCATTCGTCCAGGCCGCGCAGAGCCTGTGCGAGCGGTTCGAAAAGGACGCCGTCGCCGCGTGAGCAAACCGGAATAGCGGTTGGAGCGAACACGTTGAGAAAGGTTGTGCGATCACTGAATGACATCCGAGCCGAGATCGAGGCGCTGACCGAGCGGAGGGCACAGCTTCTACGTGTCCTGAGCGAGCAGCACGATGCGGCTCTTGCCGCAGACCACGCGAGCCTCGAGGGCGAGATCGCGAAGCTGTGGGAAGAGCACCGGATCGAGCGAGCGCGCGTCCGCTTCGGCGAGCGTGACGAGATCATCCAGCGCGCCCGCCACGAAGAGCGGCTCGAGCGCGCGGCCTAGGTAGGGCCACCCCCCGAACGCCCTCGCCGGCCGCCCCATCTAAGATGGGACGGCCTCGGGGCGTTAGCTCAGCTGGGAGAGCGCCGGCTTTGCAAGCCGGAGGTCACCGGTTCGATCCCGGTACGCTCCAC
>PLBK01000007.1 GCA_003134505.1 Actinomycetota bacterium
ATGGCCGCGTTCATCCCCTCGCGACGCGACGCCGCAGTCAACGAGGCCGCGCTCGAGAAGGTGGCCGACGACAAGATCCGCGAGGCGAACGACGGCTTCGACGGCACCTGGGTCGCCCACCCCGATCTCGTCCCGACGGCGAAAGCCGAGTTCGACCGCGTGCTCCGCGACCGGCCGAACCAGGTCTCGAGGCTCCGCGACGACGTCTCGGTGGGCACCGCCGACCTGCTCGCCGTCTCGGAGACGCCGGGGTTCGTCAGCGAGGACGGCGTCCGGTTGAACGTGTCCGTCGGAATCCAGTACATCGCCTCGTGGCTGGCGGGCGTCGGTGCGGCAGCGATCAACAACCTGATGGAGGACGCGGCGACGGCCGAAATCTCCCGCTCGCAGGTCTGGCAATGGGTGCGGCACGGCCGCGTCGAGCGGAGCCACGTCGAGCAGGTGATCGCCGACGAGCTGGAGCAGCTCGGGGAGGCCTACGCGCCCGCGGCCGACCTGTTCCAGCGCGTGGCCCTCGATCCGGACTTCGTCGAGTTTCTGACACTGCCCGCGTACGAGCTGCTGCCCTGAGCGTCCGGCTCACGCGCCGGGAGCTGCTGGCCGGCGGGGCCGGAGCAGCCCTGTCGCTGCGGACGGTCGGGGCATTCGCAGCCGCGCCGAAGCGCGTCGACGTCGTCGTGATCGGCGCGGGGCTCGCCGGGCTCGCCTGCGCGGACGAGCTGCAACGGGCTGGCCGCAGCGTGACAGTGCTCGAGGCGAGGAACCGGCCGGGTGGGCGCGTCTACACGGTGCGCAAGGGCTTCGTCTCGGGCCAGCACGCGGAGGGAGGCGGCGAGTTCATCGATACCGGGCACACGGTCATGCGCTCCTACGTGCAGCGCTTCGGTCTCGGGCTCGAAGACCTGCGCGCGGAGCCGGACGCACACCTCGACGGCGTCGTCTACCTGGGCCAGCGGCGGCGCCTCTCGTCCGCGGTCTTCGCCGGCGCCGTCCAGACGGAGATCGACCGCTTCTGGAGCCGTGTCGCCGCTCTCGCCGCCCCGCTCGACCCGCTCGACCCGATCGCCGCCGGAGCGAAGCTCGACAACCACTCGGCGGTGTGGTTGCTCGATTCGATGCGAATCGAGGGGACGGCGCGCACGCTGCTCGAGCACCAGCTTCGCGACCGCTTCACGGTCGAGGCGGAGAACCTGTCGCTCCTCTTCCTCTGCCAGTCCGCGAAGCGCGACGCGAAGCAGCCGCCGGCCGGCGTGGCGGCGCTCCGCATCCGCGGTGGCAACGACCAGCTCCCGGCCGCGCTCTCCCATCTGATCCACGACCTCCGTCTCGTCACCCCGGCGCAGCGCATCGAGCTGCGTGCCGGCGGCGTCCGGGTCGCCGTCGACGGCGGCGAGGTCGTCGCCCGCTTCTGCGTCCTGGCGGCTCCGCTCCCTGCCGTTCGGACGCTGATCGAGTTCTCCCCCGCGTTGCCGGGGCCTCTGGGCAACGCCGTCGCGCACGTGCGCTACGGGGTGGCGACGAAGGTCATGCTGCAGTATTCGAGCCGGTTCTGGCGCAGGCGAGGAGACAGCGGCCGGATCCTGACCGACCTGACCTTCCAGACCGCCTGGGAGGCGACCAGCGGGGAGGCCGGCTCGCATGGGATTCTCACCGCGTACCCGACCGGCCGGAACGGGGTGCTCTACGCAGCCCGCTTCCCGACGACCCGCAAGCTGCTCGCCGCGGACGAGATCGACGACGTCTATCCCGGCTCCCGCGTTCTGTTTGCACACGGCGAGGCGGCGGCCTGGCAGAACGAGGCGCCGAGCCTCGGCTCGATCGCCGCCTACGCGCCCGGGGACGTGAACCTCTACTGGAGAGCGCTGCGGCGACCGTACGGCAGGCTGTTCCTCGCGGGCGAGCACACCGACTCGTACTCGGGGACGATGGAGGGCGCCGTGCGATCGGGCCGACGGGCGGCCGCGGCCATCGGCGCGCTGCTGTGAGCTCACCTCGGCGCCGAGCCGGTCAGACGGGGTGGCGCATCCAGACGTTCGGCTCCACGTAGCGGCCGAGGTCTCGCTCGCGGTCGACCTCGACGGGGACGAGAGCGCCCTCGACAACGTACGGACCGCTGTCCGGAAACGTCATGCCGGTCCACGCCTCCCACTCGGCGACGGAGCCGTAGACGACCAGCGAGCTCGGGCAGACGCCGACGATCTCCGCACCGAGCCGCTCGTGGAGGCGAAGCCACGGATCGAACAGCTCACCGTCGTCGCGGCGCCAGGTCAGGTAGCGCTCGATCGGCGTCAGCGGATAGAGGGGCTTGAGCGTCGGCCGCACCGGCGCGACGAGCGCGTCGAGCCCGTGGCGCCCCGCGACGTCCCGCATGCCCTCGATGATCAACCTGCTGAGGCCGCGTCCCTGGGCGGACGGAGCGACGACGGCGACGAGCGCCGAGAGAGTCGTCACCTCACCCCCCTCCTCGTAGGCGCGGCGAAGGACCCCGTCGACCCCGTCGGGCAGGTCCGCGGGCGATCCGTCCCAGCGGAACGGGGTCGTCTGCCCCTTGCCGAGGATCGTGTCGGCCGCTTCGTCGTAGAGAACGAGCTGGTACTCGGGGAAGCGGCCGCTCGCGAACGTGGGCCAGTAACGCGTCGTGACGTCTCCGTGCTGCATGAACTCCGGAAAGGCGTCCTCGAGCTCACCCAGCCGGGCCGCGAGGTCGGGCCGTTCGGCGAAGGTCGCGACGAGCATCGCCGAAGCCTAGAGCGCGTGCCCGGTGGCGACCGCCGGAGGGGTAGGAGATACTCCCTCGAACGAGAACACGCGGCAGGCATGGCGGGAACGAAGGAACGAGAGGAGTTCGAGATGCTGGTCGGCCGGTCGGTGCGTGGAGCGCCGCTGTTGCTGTTGGCGGGCTTGGTTTCGGTAATGGTGCTGGCGTTCGGGTCGGGAGCGGCTTCGGCATCGACGACGGTGAACTGTGACTTGCCGGGTGGTGCCGCGGCGTTCCAGGCGGCGCTGACGGTGCCGGGCACGGTGTTCGTAAGTGGCACGTGCGACGGCACGTTCACGGTGTCGGCGAGCGTGACGGTTACGGGCTCACCGAGTGCGACGTTGGACGGCCAGGGGGCAGGCAGCACGCTCAAGATCTTCCCGGGCCACACAGTGACGCTGAACAACCTGACGGTGACGGGCGGCAACTCGCCCGACGTGGGCGGGGGGATCGGGAGCATCAAGAGCACGCTCACGTTGAACAACTGTCTGGTGACGGGAAACACGGCCGCGGACGCCGGTGGCGGGATCGTCAGCGGGGCCCCTCCGGGTCCTCCCGGCGGGATGCTGACCCTGAACTCGACCCGGGTGACGGATAACGTCGTTCTTGCCGTCCCCGGCAACGGCGGTGGTGGCGGCATCCTCAACCACAACGGCACGGCGGTGCTGAACAACAGCGTCGTGAGCGGCAATTCTGCCCAGGGCGGGGGCGGGATCGCGAACGGCAACGGGGGTAGCGCCGGTGCAGGCGGCACGATGACGATCACGGGCAGCGCTGTGTCGGGCAACGTCGCGACAGGTGGGCCGCCCGGGGGTGCAGGCGGGATCGCGAACGGTGGCACGCTGACATTGACGAACAGCACGGTGTCGGGGAATCAGGCCGTGGGCGGGCCTGGCGGCGGCATCCTCAATCATGGTGTGGCGACGATCAGCAGCAGCCTGGTGAGCGGCAACGCGGCCCCGGACGACAACCTCGGTGACCAGGGCATCGGAGGAGGGATCGTCAACCTGAATTTCGGGGTCAACGGCACCGGTGTGATGTCGATCATCAACAGTCAGGTGACGAGGAACCAGGCCGGAGCTGGCGGCGGGATCGCCACCGGCGACGCCGGAGGCGACAGCTCTCTGACGGTGTCCGGATCAACCGTGTCGTTTAACAGCGTCAGCGGCCCGCAGTCGTTCGGTGGAGGCATCGGCCAAATAGCCTCGGCGGACACCGCCAACATCACCATCACCGGATCGATCCTGGTCGGCAACCTGGCCCGGCAGGGGCTCGGTGGCGCAATCGGCAACCTCAGCACAGGTGGGTCGGCGAACGTCTCGATCGCCTCGACCACGATCGGATCGACCAGGTTGAGCCCCCCGTACACGCTCAACCCCAACCAGGCGCAGTTCGGAGGCGGCATCTTCAACGGGGCTTTCGCCGGGCCGGCCAGCGTCTCCCTGAGTACGGGCACGGTTGTCGTCGGAAACAAGGCGTCGGCCGACGGCGGCGGCATCTTCAACGCCGACGGGGCCACGCTGCTCAGCTCGGGCGCACTGGTGCTCCTCAACCACCCGGACAACATCGTCAACGACCCCACCTTCTAGACCGCGACGCAGCAAACTCGCCTCGGGCCGGCCCTGGTCGCCGGCCCGAGGTGGCGACCGCGTACGATCCACCCGTGGACACCTTCCTCGCCGTCACGAGCAAGCGCGACACGCGGAGCTATGCGGATCGGTCGATCCCCAACGACGTGATCGAACGCATTCTCGATGCCGGTCGCGTCGCGGGCAGTGCCCGCAACCGCCAGCCCTGGCGCTTCCTCGTCGTCGAGACCCCCGAGCGGCGTGAGCGGCTCGCCGAGGCGGTCTACGCGCCCGACAACGTGCTCGGGGCGCGGCTCGTCGTCGCGATCCAGTCGTCGTCGGCGATGGACGTCGGTCGCTGCATGCAGAACATGATGCTGGCGGCCTGGAACGACGGCGTCGCCTCCTGCCCGAACGGGATCTCGGACGCCGAGCAAGCCCTCGCGGCCCTGGGCCTCGGCGAGGACGAGCCCGTCGCCACGGTGCTGACGTTCGGCTACCCGGCCCGCGAGCGAGATCCTGAAAGCCGCCCGCCCGAGGAGTGGAGCGCCCGCGCCGATCGTAAGCCCCTCGACGAGCTCGTCGAGCGCATTTAGCCGATCGCGAGCAGGACCTTGCCGAAGTGGTCCGCGGTGAGCCGCTCGTACCCTGACTCGGCCTCGGCCAGCGGGCGCACGCTGTCGATCACCGGGCCCCACGACCCTTGCTGCACCGTCTCCAGAAAGGCACCGAACTGGCGCGGCGAGGCGCCCGTCGTGCCCAGGATCGACAGGTAGTTGAGATAGACGAAGCGCACGTCGAGCTCGACCATTGCGCCGCCTGTTCCGCCGAAGACGACGAGCCGGCCGCCTCGGCGGAGGGCGCGCAGGGAGTCCGGCCAGGTCGAGCCGACCGAGTCGACGACGAGGTCGACGCCGTCCGGTACCAGCTCGCGCACGGCTGCCGCCCAGTCGCCCTCGGTGTAGAGGACGCCGCCGTCGGCGCCGAGCTCGCGCGAGCGCTCGATCTTCTCCTCGCTCGAGGACGTGACCAGCACGCGGGCTCCGGCCTGCGCGGCGAGCGCGATCGCGAACGTGGACGCGCCGCTGCCGGCGCCGAGCACGAGCACCGTCTCGCCGGCGGCGAGCCGGCCGACCGGAAAGAGCGCCCGGAAGGCCGTCATCCCCGCCACGGGTAACGATGCGGCCTCCTCGAAGGAGAGCCGCGCCGGCTTCGGAAAGACGTTCTCCTCGGGGACGGCGACCAGCTCGGCGAAGGTGCCGTCGAGCGGCCCGCCGAGCCAGCGAAGCGCGGCGGGAAGATCGTCGCTCGGCCCCCAGCCGACACCGGGATAGAGGACGACGTCCTCGCCCGTGTCGCGGCGCACGCCGGCGCCGTCGTGACCGGCGACGAACGGCTTGGGGAAGTCGTACGCCGGGCCGGGCGGGTTGCGGACGAGGATGTCTCGCCGGTTCAGCGCGGCGGCCCGGAGCTCGACGAGGACGTCGCCCGGGCCGGCAACGGGGTCGGGCGCCTCCTCGTAGCGCCCTTCACCGCCTTCGTGGATCCGAAACGCCTGCATCAGGAACCTCCTCGCAGCGACCGCCAGGGCTCCTCGCCGGCAACGTCCTCCACCTCGTAGCCCGCCTCGCCGACGCAGGGCGAGAGGACGGCGACGATCTTCGCCGGCTCCTCGCCCACGTTGAAGGAAGCGTGTACGACGGCGGCCGGGATCACGACGGCGTCGCCGGGGCCGAGCATGCGTTGCTCGCGCTCGACCCACTGCTCGATCTGCCCTTCGAGCACGTAGATCACCTCTTCCTGGTTCGGATGCCGGTGGAAGTCGTGGAACTTGCCGGGGAGGAAGATGGCCTCGACACCCATGATCCGCTCGGCCCCGTCCGCCGGGGACGAGAACGGCGCGAACACGCCCCAGTCGTGCTGCTGCCGCTCGATCTCGCCCGCCGGCTTGAAGACCCCGGCCATCACACGCCCACCGGGATCGCCTTGAACCGCTTCATGTTCTCGGTCATCGCCACCTCCGTCGGGAGCCGCTCCATCGACGACGCTCCGAAGAAGCCGACCACGCCGGTCGTCCGCTCGAGCACGTAGGCCGCGTCCTCGGGACCTGCGATCGGGCCGCCGTGGCAGAGGACGAGGATCTCCGGGTTGACCTCCCTGGCCGCGTCGTGCATGGCCTGGACGAGCTCGACCGACTGGTCGAGGGTCTTCGCCGACTGCGCCCCGATCGTGCCCTTCGTCGTCAGGCCCATGTGCGGGACGATCACGTCCGCGCCGGCCCCGGCCATCGCCCGGGCCTCCTCCGGGGTGAACACGTACGGGCAGGTGAGCAGGTCGAGCCCATGTCCGACCCGGATCATCTCGACCTCGAGCCCGTAGCCCATGCCGGTCTCCTCGAATCCCTGCCGGATCGTCCCGTCGAAGAGCCCCACGGTGGGGAAGTTCTGCACGCCGGAGAAGCCGATCCGCTTGAGCTCCTCGAGGAAGACGGGCATCAGCCTGAACGGGTCGGTGCCGCACACGCCGGCGAGCACGGGCGTCTCGCGGACGATCGGCAGCACCTCGCGGGCCATGTCGACGACGATCGCGTTCGCGTCGCCGTAGGGCATCAGCCCCGCCAGCGAGCCGCGGCCCGCCATCCGGTAGCGGCCAGAGTTGTAGATGATGATCAGGTCGCCGCCGCCGGCCTCGGCGCACTTCGCCGACAGGCCCGTGCCCGCGCCGGCGCCGATGATCGGCCTGCCCGCGGCGACCTGCGCCCGCAGCCGGGCGAGCGCCTCGTCGCGTGTCATCTCCCCTCCCTAATCATCTCGTCGAGCCTGTCCGCCATCGCCAGCGCGAACCGCTCGTCGTTCACGTCCATGTCCAGCTCGTGCACCTCGACGTTCGGCCCGAGCGTCTCGTGCAGGCCCTCGAGCAGCGCCGCGTCGGCATCGGCGTCATGGAACGGCTGGCCCTCGACGGCGATCATCGAGACGCCGCGGAGCGGGATATAGAGCGCCGTCGGCCCCGTCGCGCCCGAGAGCTTGCGCCCGACCCGCCGGCCGAGCTCACGACACTCGTCCGGCGTCGTGCGCATGAGCGTGATCGTCGGGTTGTGCACGTACAGGTTCCGGTCGTGGAAGCGCTCGGGCACCGATTCCTTCGGCCCGAAGTTGACCATGTCGAGCGCGCCGAGCGAGACGACCTGCGGCAGGCCGAGCGTCCCTGCCGCCTGGAGCCGCCCCGGATACGCAGCCAGCACGCCGCCGACCAGCTCGTCGGCGAGCTCGGTCGTGGTCGCGTCGAGCGATCCGGTGATGAAGCCGGCGCGCATGAGCTCCTCCATCGACTCGCCGCCGGTGCCGGTCTGGTGGAAGACGAGCACCTCGTAGCCGAGCTCCTCGAGCCGCCCCCGCGCACGCGTCACGCACGGCGTCGTCACGCCGAACATCGAGGCCGTGATCAGCGGCTTCGCCTCCGCGAGCGGCGGCATCTGCGCCTTGACCATTCCGACGATCGCCCCGGCGGCGTTGGTGAGGATCCGCGCCGAGATCTGGTTGATGCCGGCGATGTCGACGACCGAGTAGGTCATCGTCACGTCCGAGGCGCCCATGTACGGCCGCGTGTCCCCGGAGGCCACGGTCGAGACGATCAGCTTGGGCACGCCGACCGGCAGGCCGCGCATCGCGATGCCGGCGATCGAGGAGTTCCCGGAGCCGCCGACCGAGACGATCCCGTCGAGCCGCCCCTCGTCGTGCAGCCGCTTCACGACCGCGGCCGCACCCTCCGCCATCGCCGAGACGGCCACGCCACGATCGCCCGCTGCGGCGAGCGCGTCCGCGTCCGCCCCGGCCGCGGCGGCCACCTCCTGCCTCGACACGTCCGGCTCGAGCCCTTCCGGTCCGATTTGGGGCTCGAACACGCCGGCGTCGACGAGCAGGCAGTCGACGCCCTGCTCGCGCACGCGGTCCCGCAGGTACGCGTACTCGTGGCCCTTCGTGTCCAGCGTGCCGAGCAGGACGACGGTCGGCATCAGTACCCCTTCGCCTTCGACTTAACCGGCGCGCGGACGGGATTCCAGACCGGACTGGAGTCGTTGTCCTTGCCGTTCGTGACCACCTTCTCGGAGCCTCCCACGGTGGCGATGACGATGGCGCCGTTCCTGTCGAAGGCGATCATCTTCCCGTCGGGCGACCAGGCGGGAGAGAACGCGTCGACGGAGGCGCCGCTGATCAACCGCAGGCCGATCCCGCTCACCCCGATGGAGTAGATCGCGAATGTCCCGCCGCGCGCGTCGCTCGAGAACGCCAGCCGCGTGCTGTCCGGCGACCAGGCCGGCCCGCCGACGGAGGCCCCGAGCGCGGTGATCTCGTGGGCGCCCGAGCCGTCGGGATGGACGAGCCAGAGCTCACGCGTGGGGGTGTTGAGCGTGACGCGCACGAAGGCGATCCAGCGTCCGTCCGGCGACCAGGCGGGATCGCTCTCGGCGGCCGTCCCGTGTGTGATCCGGTGCGGGTTCCTGCCGTCGGCGCCCATCACGAAGATCGCCCCGGTCTTCCCGCGCACGAACGCGATGCGTCTCCCGTCGGGCGACCAGGTCGGGTGCGAGTCCTCGGATGTGCCGACGGTCAGGTCCCGGACGTTCTTGCCGTCGGCGTCCATGACGAAGATCTGGAGGCTTCCGTTGCGGGCGCTCGCGAACGCGATCGACCGTCCGTCGCGCGACCACGCCGGATCCTGCTCGTAGTCGAGCCCCTGCGGCGCCGACGCGTTGCCACTCGAGCCGTTCGTGAGCCGCTGCTGGCGGCTGCCGTCGGCGTTCATCGCGTAGATGTCGTACACCCCGCTGCGGGTCGAGACGAAGATCAGGTCGGGACGGGGCTTCCCGGAGCCGCCGCCGCACCCCGCGACGGCGAGCGCCGCGCACGCGGCGAGCACCGCGACGGACGTGAAGCGGGACGCCATGACTCAGTGCGCCAGCGGCTCGACGCCGAGGAAGCGTCGCTGCATGTCCGGGTCGCCGGCGAGCGTCTCGGCGGACGTCTCGGTCGCGATCTCGCCGCCGACCATGATCAGCTGCCGCTTCGCGAGCGACGTGGCCACGCCCAGGTTCTGCTCGATCAGAAGGATCCGCAGGCCCTGTTGCTCGAGCTGCCGGAAGACCTCGATCAGGTTCTCGATGATCGCCGGGGCCAGGCCCTCGGACGGCTCGTCCATGATCAGCAGCCTCGGGTTGGTGAGCAGCGCGCGGCCGATCGCCAGCATCTGCTGCTCGCCGCCCGAGAGCTGCGCGCCGCCGTTCCGCTTCCGCTCGGCAAGCCGGGGGAACAGCTCGTAGACGCGGTCGGGCGTCCAGCCGTCGCCTCCCCGTCCCGAGATCATGCGCAGGTGCTCGTCGACCGAAAGCGACGGGAACAGCCGCCGGCCTTGCGGCACGTAGCCGATCCCGAGCCCGGCGATCCTGTACGACGGCTTCCCGACGATCTCCTCGCCGAAGAACTTGATCGAGCCACGGGCGGAGCCCTTGAACGACGGCATGAGCCCCATGATCGCCGCGCAGAGCGTCGTCTTGCCCATGCCGTTCCGCCCCACGACGGCGACGGACTCGGCGCCCATGTCGAAGGTGACGTCTTGGAGGATGTGCGCCGACCCGTAGTAGGCGTCGAGGCCGCTCACCGTCAGGATCGAGCCCTGGGCCGCCATCAGCCCTCCGCCGTTCGGTGGCCGCTGCCGAGGTAGAGGTCGTGCACGAGCTGGTTCGCCCGGATCTCGTCCGGCGTGCCTTCGACGATGACGCGGCCGTCGTGCATCATCGTCACCTGCTCCGCGACGCGCAACGCCACGTCCATGTCGTGCTCGATCAGGATCAGCGTGATCTCGCGGTCGAGATTGAGCAGGAGCTCCGTGAGCAAGGTCCGTTCGCCGCGCGAAAGCCCCGAGCAGGGCTCGTCGAGCATCAGCATCCGCGGCCGAGCTGCAAGCGCCATGGCCAGTGCGACCTGGCGGTGCTCGCCGTGGGAGAGCGAGCCGACGAGCTCGCCGAGCTTGCCCGCGATCGCCGCGCGACCCGCCGCCGCCCGCGCGCGTTCCCGGATCTCGGCGTCCCGCCTCCGGAGCTTCACCGGCCGGAGATGCCCGCCCTCCACGCCGACGATGGAGAGATAGATGTTGTCCTCGACGGACAGCCCGAGGAAGAGCCGGCTCTGCTGATAGGTCCGGGCGAGGCCGAGCTTGGCGCGATGGCGGGCCGGGAGGACGGTCACGTCCCGCCCGAGCAGCTCGACCGTGCCCGACGTGGCCTGGAAGTCGCCCGCGATGACGTTGAAGAGCGTGGTCTTCCCGGCCCCGTTCGGGCCGAGGATGGCGCGGCGCTCGCCGTGCGCGACGTCGAGATCGACCTCGCGCACGGCGTGGAGCCCGCCGAAGCGCCGGCCGACCCCTCGTAGCGAGAGGGCCGGCCGGGCGCTTTCAGGTTGCGGTGCTGCTTCGGTTACTTGCTTCCGTCCCTACTTGATGACGCCGTTGACGACCGGCTTCTCCTTGCCCACCCACGGCAGGCTCCGCTTCGTGCACGGCGGCTGCGTGCGTCCGGGCGGAGGTGACGTGTGCTTGAAGGTTCCGCCGAACGACTGGTCGACGTTCGGGATGTACTGCACGGTCGAGACCTGGGTCTTGCCCGGCTGGGCGAAGACCTGGTACGACCACTCACCCTCGATCGCCTGACGGTTCTTGTCCAGCTTGACCGTGCCGAACGGCGTGTTCAGGACGACCTTGCCGAGCGCCTGCTGCAACGGCACCTGGCTGGGCGTGATGCTGCCCTTGACCGCCGTGAGGCCCTTCACGAGCGCCCACGCGGCCTTGTAGTAGTTGAAGTAGAACCCGTTGTACGCGTTCGCGGTGTTCATCGCCCCGAGCTGCGGGAGCGACTTCCAGATCTTCTCCTGCTGGGCCACGTACGCCAGCGCAGCGGGAGCCTTGTAGTCGGTGCCGGGCGTGCCGAAGCCGCCGGTGTAGGCACCGCTGATCAGGGGTGCGACCTGCTGGAAGTTGCCCGTGACCTCGAGGAACAGGTTGCCGGAGATCTTCGTCTTCGACACCGATCCCGGATAGGCCTGCTGCATCGCCTTCAGCGATGCGACAGTCCCCGTTCCGCCGACCACCCAGAAGTAGCCGTCCACCTTGTTCGGAGCCGGCAACTGGCGGACGTATGACGAGTAGTCCGTCGTGTTCAGCGGCGGGAACACTCGCTTGACGATCTGGCCGCCGACGGCACAGAAGTCGGCGATGATGCCCGCGGCGGACGTCCAGCCGAAGCTGTAGTCGTCCATGATGATCGCGGCCTTCCGCCAGTGGAGCTTGTGGTACAGGAGGTCGCCGATGCCGGCGTTCCACTGGGCTCCGTCACCGTTGTAGCGGAAGAAGTTCTTCGGTGCGATCTGGAGCGTCGGGTCCTGCGACCCGGCGGTTCCGTTGATGAACGTCTTCTTGGGATGCTGCTGCGCGTAGTGCGCAACGGCAACCGCCTCGTCGCCCGAGAGCGGTCCGATCAGGATGTCCGCTCCGAGCTGCTCGACGAGACGCTTCGTCTCGTTGATCGCCCGCTGGGCGTTGTCGTTCGAGCAGCCGAAGCCGACGATCTGGAGCGGATGCCCCGCGACCGCGCCTCCGGTCATGCCCTTCGACGGGTCGGTCGCGTCCTTCGCCTTCGCCCCGGCGTACTGGACGAACGCTGCGATCGCACCGCCGAGATCGGCGTCGTACTGGGCGCCGAAGGCGCCCTGGCAGTCGGACAGGATGCCGATCTTGATCGGGCTGGCCGCACTGTTGCCGCTGCTGGACGCCATCGCGACCGTGGCAGCAGCAAGCACAGCCATCACGACTGCGATCAGCAGTCCGAGCCGCACTCGATGACTCATTTGCCCTCCCCTTTCTGTTGCCCTACTTCGTGGTTCGGTGTCTAGTGTGATCCTTCGAGTGGCGACGTACAAGTGCGATCAGACCGAGCGCCTCCTTTCCGTGAGCTTGACTAGGCCCCTGCACCCCCTGCGGATCCGGTCTGGGCCACCGGCGGCTCCACCGGTGACGGGCTGCCGCTGCCGGGCAGGAAGCCCTTGATCCAGTCCCAGATCCCGAGCAGGCCGCCGGGGTTGAGGAGCACGATGACGAGGAAGATGACGCCGATCAACGTGTCGAAGCGCTGGTCGCTGATGCCGACGTAGTGGACGAGCGGGATGTTGCGCGCGTAGTCCTGGAGCACGACGAACACGAGCGCTCCGAGCCACGCGCCTTCGATCTTGAAGAGGCTGCCGGTGACGGCGATGATGAGCAGGAAGATCACCTGCTCGAGGTTGATCGACCCCGGGTCGACGTGGCCGAACTGCCACCCGTAGATGAGCCCGGCGATCGACGCGACGAACGCCCCGAAGCCCATCGCCAGCGTCCGGTGGAGCGGGACGTTGTAGCCGAGCGACGCCATCCGCACGGGGTCGTCGCGAATCCCCTGCAGTGCGATGCCGAACGGCGTCCTGATCAGGTAACGGATCAGGAAGTAGACGAGCAGCGAGGCGACGAGCCCGACGTAGTACAGCCGGTCGGGATGGGCGACGCTGTTGCCGAGAACGCTCGGCGTCGTCGCCTCGAGCCCGCTGATGCCGCTGAACCCGGAGAGCAGGGTGACCGACCCGAAGAAGGTATTCGCGAGCACCCCGAACGCGAGCGTGATCATCAGGAAGTAGATGCCGGCGCTGCGGCTGGCCACGGCCCCGAGCAGCAGGCCGAGCGCGGTCGTGATCACGATCGCGAGCACGATCCCGACCCAGGGGTCGTAGCCGAGGTGGAGCCCCTTCACGGAGCCGGTCGTGACCGCGTTGCCGATCACGAAGGCCGAGATCCCGTAGAACGCGACCTGCGCGAGCGAGACCATCCCACCGTAGGCGGAGAGGAAGATCAGGCTCGACGCGGCGATCCCGTACCAGAAGACGCTCGTCAGCAGGTTGTGCGCGAACGAGTCGCCCACCGCATGCGCGCCGAGTGCCGCGACGATCAGGGCTGCGGCGACCACGACCGTCTCGACGCCCTGCGCCACGGTCAGCTCCTCGATCCGCCTTCTCACGCCGGCCTCCCGAACAGGCCGAGCGGCCGGAGCGCCAGCACCGCGATCAGCAGCACGAAGGTGAAGATCGGCGAGTACTCGGTGCAGCAGTCGAGCCCGCTTGTCGGCAGGTATGCGGCCGAGAAGGTGAAGACGAAGGCGTAGAGGAACGCACCCGCGGCGGCACCGCCGAGCGAGCCCATGCCGCCGATGATCACGACCACGAGCGAGTTCAGCAGCCACTGGCCGTCGACCCCCGGCGCGAGCGAGGAGAAGGCGCCGCCCATCGCGCCGCCGAACCCGGCGAGCGCCGACCCGACGACGAAGGCGATCGCGAAGGTGCGCTGGATGTTGACGCCGAGCGCCGAGACCATGTTCCGGTCGTCGACGCCCGCGCGGATGACCATGCCGGTGCGCGTCCTCTGGAGCCACAGATAGAGGGCGATCCCGATCACGATCGCGACACCGAGGATGAACAGGCGGCTCCAGGCGTACTCGACGCCGCCGATGTGGGCGAAGTTGTTCGGGCCGATGAAGCTCGGCCAGGCGAGGCTGTCCTGCAGCGGCCAGTGCTGGATCATCTGGTCGGCGAGGATGATCGAGACCGCGATCGTGATCAGCGCCTGCCTGAGTTCCTGCCCCTGTGTCCAGCGCAGGAACAGCTGCTGCATCAGCAGGCCGACGCCCGCGACAGCGACCGCGGCGACGATCGCCGGCACGAACCACTCCCAGGCATCGACCTGCTCGAGGCCGAATCCGCCCGCGTTCGTGAAGTACTGCTGGAGGTCGAAGGCGATATAGCCGCCGAGCAGGAAGAGCGAGCCGTGGGCCATGTTGACCGCTCGCATCAGCCCGAAGATGAGCGTGAACCCGCTCGCGACCACGAACAGCAGGCCCGCGAACGTGATGGCGTCGAGGAAGGTTTTCGCGAAATCGACGGGATCGTCGATCGCCGACCCGAAGGTCGTCGTGCGCCAGCTGCCGTTGCCGCTGAGCGGCAGCGGGGTCGTCACGAAAAGGATGTAGATCCCGGCAACCAGGAGGCCGAGCAGCGTGAGCACAAGCGGCAGCCGCCGCAGCACGTCGTACGCGGAGAGCCTTCTCACGGCCGGACGTGGAAGCGCGGTCGGCACCACGGCTAGCGAGCCACCCCGGCGGTGTAAAGCGTCGCGGCGACGGAGTCGCCCGTTTGCCGCACGTCGTCGTCGAGTGAGCGGATGTCGGTCACGACCGAGCGGTCGAGGGTCGTCACGTCGGGCCAGTCGACCTCGACCAGATTCCCCGCGGGGTCGCGGAGGTACATCTGCACCCAGCCGGACGGGTGCTCGTAGATGTGCGAGTACCAGGAGCCCGGGTCGAACAGGCCGAGCTCCTTGGCCCGCAGGTACACGGCCTCGAAGTCGTCCACGTCGAGCCCGAGGTGGTGGTACGGCGGCGCCTCGGCGTCCCGCTGGAACAGGTGCAGCTGCTGGTCGCCCAGGCGCAGCCAGATCACCGGATGCCGGAACTTCGGAGCCGGGATCCGCTCCATCCCGAACACCTCTTCGTAGAACCGAGCGGAGACCTCCAGATCGGTCGCGTTGACCGAGACGTGGTTGATCCGCGTCGCTCTCACCCCGAGGATGATCTTAGGACCGCGTGAGCCAGAGCGCAACGAGGGTCGAACCTCTCGGAGCGATAGGCTCTGCCTATGGACTTTCGTCGCCTGTCCTCGTTCCTGGCCGTCGTCGAGGAGGGCTCGTTCACGCGCGGGGCCCGGCGGCTCGGCATCACGCAGCCGTCGCTGTCGCAGCAGATCCGGACACTCGAGGCCGAGCTCGGCGGTCCGCTGCTCGAGCGGCTGCCGCGGGGCGTTCGCCTGACGCCCGCCGGCCGCGCCCTGCTGCCGGAAGCGCAGACCGCCGTCCGGGCGGCCGAGCGTGCCGGCAACGCGGCCCGCATGGCGTTCGGGCTCGAGGCCGGCGAGCTCGAGGTGGCGACCCTGCTCTCGATGGCGGTCGGGATCCTCCCCCGCGCGATCGCGCGCTGGATCGAGCGCTATCCGGGGATCGGCATCCGCATGCGGGAGTACACCCACCGCAGCCTGCTCGAGGAGGACGTGCGCTCGGGCGTCGGCGACATCGCGCTCGGCCCGACGCCGGGGGACTGGAGCGGACCGCTCGAGCGGCTCGGGTCCGAGGAGCTCGTCGTCGTCCTGCCGGCGTCCGATCCGCTCGCCGGCGAGGAGACCGTGGCACTCGAGGCGCTCGCCGACCGCAGCTGGATCCTGTTCCAGCCCGGGCACGGCCTGACCGACGTGGTGGACGCGGCGTGCCGCCGGGCGGGCTTCCAGCCGCGGGTGGCCGTGCGCACGACACAGGTTGAGGCGGCCACACGGCTCGCGGCTGCGGGCCTCGGCCCGGCGATGGTGCCGGACAATGTCCTCTCGCCGGGCCTCGGCCCGACGGTGGTCCGCCTCGACCCGCCCGTGCTGCGCGAGCTGGCCGCCTATACCCGCAGCGAGTGGTCGCCGCTCGCGGCCGCGTTCCTCGAGGCGCTGAAGGGGAGCGACTGGTTGCGGCGCGAGCCCTAGAATCGTCCGCAGCCGTTCCGTTCGAGACAGGGGGAGCCGATGGCCACGCTGACGATCCCGTACGAGTCGCTCGACCCGCTGACGATCGGGGCCTCGGACGACGAGAGCAAGATATCGCGGGAGAGCCTCGAGCTCGACGTCCCGGACGAGAACCTGCTTGCGGCGATCTACCCCGAGGAGCCTGCGCCGGTCGGCAACGTGACCGAGACGGCGCGCACCGCGCTCGAGGCGCCCGTCTCCGGCCCGCGCTTCTCGGAGCTGCTCGCGTCCGCGTCGAAGGTCGCGATCGTGATCGACAACCAGTTCCGCCCGACCCCGGCGTCGAAGCTGCTGCCGGCCGTGCTCGACGCGGTCGAGGCGGCGGGGAAGCCGGCCGTCCTCGCCTGCGCGAACGGCAAGGTGTTCCCGATGTCCGAGTCGGACATCGAGCAGAAGATCGGCAAGGACAACCTGGCGCGGCTCGAGCGGCTCGGCATCCCGTTCCACCAGAACGAGCCCCGCAACGCCGACGCGTACACGTACATCGGCGTCTCCTCGCGCGGCACGCCCGTCTGGCTCCTGACGGTGGTCGCCGAGTGCGACCTGAAGATCACGATCGGCCAGGCGCAGGCGAACCACTGGGGCGCGGGCGGCGGCGGCAAGCTGATCCTCCCGGGCGTCGTCTCCGACGAGACGGTGGAGTCGAACCACTGCGCCTTCGTCCCCTCGCCGCAGACGCACTACGGCGCCTACGGAGGCCCGATGCGATCGGACATCGACGAGGTGGCGACGATGTGCGGCCTGCAGTGCACGATGAACGTGCTGCTCGACACCCGCGGCCGCGTGATCGACTGCATCTTCGGCGCCCATCCGCACGCGCACCGGCTCGCGATCGAGCGGTTCAACGAGATCTACGCGTACGAGCACCCGGGCGAGCAGGCCGACATCGCCGTCTGCGGCGTGTTCGCGCCCACCGACCACCTGTTCTTCCACACCGGCTGGGGCTGCATGTCGGCGGATTTCGTCCTCCGGGACGGTGGGACGCTGATCTACACGTCGCCGTCGCCGGGAGTGTCGACGGCGGTCGGGGACTTTCCGGGCCTGGCGCTGATGGACCTGATGAAGCCGTACATGCCCCCGACGCCGGCGAACTACGAGCGCGTGCTCAAGGACATCCACGGCCGGGTGATCCAGATGTGGGCGGGCTGCATCTGGGTGCCGATCTACGAGGTGATGACGCGCAAGCACCTGAAGCTGGTCACGCTGGAGGAGAACCTGGAGATGGCGGCGGACATCGGGATCGACGCGACGACGTCGCTGGACGAGGCGTTCGCGGAGGCGATGGAGCGCCACGGCCCCAAAGCGAAGGTGATCGTCCTGCCGTACGCGCGCTACCAGCTCCCCGCCAACATGGTGCGGATGGACGCGGAGCCGCTCCGGTTCCCGCACGAGGCGCTGACCTGACTCGAGTCGAGAATCGTCACGAAATCGGTACGGACACGCGCGGATTTCGTGGTTACGCTCTCCGCGTGGGCGGAGGGACGAGGCCCCACCCTTGGGCGGGGGACCGAAAGGGCCTCGGCCGGAACGGTTGTGCCTAGACTGGCCGCATGACGCAGCAGCGCGTCCCCGGCTTGCTCGCGCCCGGGGTCGAGGCCGAGCCGGCTACCCGAGGTATCAAGGGATCGACCACGATCGTCGAGCTCCTGCGCATGTTCCCGGAGGGTGAGGCCGGTCGGTTGATGGCACGGCTCTCCCTCCCGTGCGCGCATTGCGGCGGCGCCTTCCACGAGCCTCTGACGATGGCTGCGAAGCGCCACCGGCGCGACCCGCGAGCGGTGATCGAGGCGTTTCGCGCGCTTGGCGCCGACGGGCCGAGCGACGAGCAGATCGAGGCCGCGGCGAGGCGCGTCGCGTCTTGACACCCGGCTAGACGAACATCGACGCCGGCTTTGCCCGCCGCCCGGCCCGTCGCGAAGAGCGCCGCGACCCGGCACTAGACTTGCCGGGCGATGGCCAGCCGCGATTGATGAGCGTCTCGCAGGTCCGCTTCCTCGCAGTCGGCGACCTGATGATCGACGTCGTCGTCTCCGGACGCGGGCACGACGCGGTGGCGCGGTTCGGACCGGGAGGCACCGCGGCGAACGCGGCCGCCTGGGCGGCGGCTCTCGGAGCCCGGACCGCTGCCGTCGGAGCGGTCGGCGACGATGCGGGCGGACGCTTCCTGCGGGCCGAGCTCGAGCGGCGCGGCATCGAGCCCCTCCTCGCCGTCGACCCGGCGGAGCGGACCGGCACGTTCGTCCTGGCAGACGGCGGGCTCCACGTCGACCGCGGCGCCAACGCCAGGCTCGAGCCCGCAGCGCTGCCGCCGCTGCCGGACTCCGACGCGGTGCTCGTCTCGGGCTATCTGCCGTCGGAGACGCTCGGCGCCGCGCTCGCGCGGGCGCGGGGTGACTGGGTGATGCTGGACGCCGCCGCACGCGACGAGCTTCCGGCCGGCGGCAACGCTGTCGTCGCGAACGAGAGGCAGGCCCGAGCGCTGACCGGCGAAGACGCGGATCGCGCAGTGCGCCTGCTCGGCGAGCGGTACCGCCTGGCTTGCGTAACGCTCGGCGCCCGCGGCGCGCTGGCGCTCCTGGACGGGAAGCTCGAACGGGCCGAGCCACCCCGGCAGGTCCTGCAGGAGGTTCCGGGCGCAGGTGACGCCTTCGCAGCGGCGCTGCTCGTGACGCTGGCCGGCGGCGGCTCCCTCGCAGACGCGCTGGCCGAAGGCTGCCGTTGCGGCGCGGCCGCCACGCGCTCCCCCGGCTGGCCTTCGGTGAGAGAATCCCCCGAGCGAGAGGAGCTTCGAAAGGAGGAGTCGTGAAGATCATCGTCGTCGGCGCTGGTCTGTCGGGGTTGGTTTCCGGCATGCGTCTGCAGGAAGAGGGACACGACGTCGTCGTCCTCGAGGCGCGAAGCCGCGTCGGCGGCCGGGTCTTCACCGTCCGCGACGGGTTCGAGGACGGCCAGTACGCCGACGTCGGGGCGATGATCCTCTACGAGGGCCAGCCGAACATCCTGGAGCTCTGCGACCGTTTCGAGCTCGATCTGACGCCCAAGGTGACCTTCGGTGCCGAACTTCCGGCGCTGCTCTTCGGCGGCAGCCTCCTCGACGCAGACGAGGTCGGCGCGGCGTTCCAGGAGCTCGGAGGAGCACACGAGCAGGTCCCGCCGGTGCCGTTCGAAACGGTCGCCGCCTGGGGCCGGCGCGCCCGGCTGTCCGCGGCGCCGTACGCCTTCCTCGAGGCCCTGCTTCAGATCCAGCCCTCGATTCCGCTCCGCTACGTCGACGCCCACACGCTTCACCTCGGGCCCGAGGTCTTCATGCAGATCGCCGGCGGCAACGACCAGCTCCCGCGCCGGATCGCGGAGGGGCTCGACATCCGTCTCAGGCAGCCTGTGCGAACGATCGGCTGGTCGGGCCCCGGCGTGACCGTCGAGACCGAGACCGAGACGCTGAGCGGAGACCTCGTCGTCGTCGCCGTCCCGGGGCCGCTGACGACGGAGCTCGGCTGGGATCCGCCGCTTCCGCCGGAGAAGGTCGGCGCGCTCGTGTCGCTGCGCTACGGCACCGGCGCCGGGGTCGGGATCCAGTACGCCGAGACCGACACGATCCGGAACGCGATCCGGACGGGGATCTTCACCGACCGGCTTCCGAACTGGTTCCTCGACGTCTCGGCTGATCAGCCCGGGCAGCCGATCGTCGTGGTGACGATCCTCAGCGCGGAGCGCCAGCCGCGAGGCCTCGACGACGGCGCCGTGCTCGAGGAGGCCGACCGGACGATGGCGATGACGACGGGCAGCCCCGTCACGCGCACCTTCGGCACGATCGCGAACTGGACCGACGATCCGTACTCCCGCTGCATCGCCCGCGCTCCGATCGGCGATCAGCGTGAGACGCTCATCCCGTTGATCAGCGCTCCGCTGGGGCGGAGCGTCTTCTTCGCCGGCGAGCACACCGACGACCGGCCCGGGCCAGGCGGGATGGAGGGAGCGATCAAGTCCGCATACCGGGTCGTCGGCGAGATCCTCGGGTAGGTGGCCGTCGCGACCGATCGCGAGACGTGGGTCGGCAAGGCCGTCCCGCGCCTCGAGGACGAGGTGCTGCTGCGCGGCGAGGGTCGCTTCATGGACGACATCGACCCGGCGCGGAATGCCGGGCACGCCGCGATCCTCCGCTCGCCGTTCGCGCACGCGCGCATCCTGCGCCTCGACGCGTCCGCCGCACTCGAGCACCCCGGCGTCATCGGCGTCCTCACCGGGGAGGACGTCGCAGCGATGTCGAGCCCGTTCCCGGTCGGCGTCGAGAACGCCCCGCCGTACCGCGCCGCCGCCCACGAGGTTGCCCGCTACGTGGGAGAGCCGCTCGCGGTCGTCGTCGCGCGCGACCGCTACACGGCCGAGGACGCGCTCGAGCTGATCGACGTGGAGTACGAGCCGCTCGAGCCGGTGCTCGACCCCGAGGCCGGCGAGATCGTCTCCGACCGCTCCTTCTCCTACGGCGACCCGGAAGCGGCGTTCGCGGCCGCAGACCTCGTCGTCGAGGGGCGGTACGCCTTCCCGCGCTGGACCGCGTGTCCCATCGAGTGCTACGGCGTCGTGGCGGACTGGAACGAGGCGAGCGGCGTGCTGACCGCCTGGGCGAACTTCCAGGGCCCGTTTACGTTGCACTCGGTCGCCGCGGCATCGCTCGGCCTCAAGGGCTCGAAGCTGCGGCTGATCACGCCGCCGAACTCGGGCGGCAGCTTCGGGATCAAGGCCACCGTCTACGTCTACGTCGTGCTGATCGGCCTCGCCTCGCGCAAGCTCGGCGTGCCCGTGCGCTGGACCGAGGACAGGCTCGAGCACCTCGTGGGCAGCTCGGCTTCGACCGCGCGGATCACCGGCCTCGAGGCCGCGTTCACCGCCGACGGCGAGCTGCTCGCACTGCGCTACGACGCGCTCGAGGACGTCGGCGCGTACATCCGCGCGCCCGAGCCGGCGAGCCTCTACCGGATGCACGGCGCGCTGACGGGTGCCTACCGGGTTGGGCACGTGGCCGTCCGCAACCGGGTCGCGTTGACGAACCGCTGCCCGACCGGCCTCAACCGGGGCTTCGGCGGTCCGCAGCTCTACATGGCGCTCGAGCGGACGATGGCGATCGCAGCCGAACGGCTGGGTCTCGACCCGGCCGAGCTCGCGCGCCGCAACCTGATCGGAGCGGACGAGTTCCCCTACCGCACCCCGTCGGGCGGGCTCTACGACTCGGGGGACTACGAAGGCTGTCTCGACGACGCGCTCGAGCTCGTCGGCTACGAGGAGCGGCGCGAGGAACAGCGTACGGCGCGCAGGGAGGGCCGCCTCTACGGGATCGGCCTCGCCTGCTGCGTCGAACCCTCGATCTCGAACATGGGCTACGTCACGCTGGCGCTCACGGCCGCAGAGCGCGCCGCCGGCCTGCCCAAGTCCGGGAACGCCGAAGGCGCGACCGTGGCGATCTCCCCGCTCGGCGGCATCACCGTGCTGATCGGGACGACGCCGCAAGGGCAGGGGCATGCGACGGTCGCCGCGCAGGTCGTCGCCGACGCGCTGGGCGTCACTCCCGCTGAGATCGAGGTGCTCACGGCGGTCGACACGTCGACGAGCGCGTGGACGGTCTCTTCGGGCAACTACTCGTCGCGGTTCTCGGGCGTCGGGGCGGGCGCCGTCCATCTGGCCGCGCAGAAGCTGGCGGCGAAGATCGCCGCGATCCGCGACCACGTCGGCGACGAGTCGATCTCGCTGCGCCGGGTCGCCGGGATCGCTCACTGGCACACGGAGGCGCTGCCGCCCGGGATGGAGCCGGGGCTGCACGAGACCGCCTTCTGTGCCGCGCCCAACCTCGCCGCCCCGGACGAGGACGACCGCGTCACTGCGTCGGCCGCTCACGGGTTCATCGCCGACGTCGCGGTCGTCGAGGTCGACCGCGCGACCGGCCAGGTGACGGTCCTCGACTACGCGACCGTCCACGATGCGGGCCGGCTGCTCAACCCGTTGATCGCGGACGGCCAGGTGCGCGGCGACTTCGCACACGGCGCCGGCGCCGCGTTGTTCGAGCGCGTCGTCTACGACGAGGACGGGAACCTGCTCACGGGCACGTTCATGGATTACCTGTGCCCGACGGCGCCCGACCTGCCGGCGCTGAAGATCGGCCACCGCGAGACGCCCTCGCCGTTCACTCCGCTGGGCGCGAAGGGCCTCGGCGAGGGAGGCACGATGAGCGTCCCGGCTGCGATCGCGAACGCCGTCGCGGATGCCCTCGGAATCGAGGACGTCGAGGTGCCGCTGACGCCTGGACGGGTCTGGGAGCTCTTGCAGTGAAACCTGTTCCGTTCCGGTACGAGCGGCCCGAGTCGGTCGAGGATGCGGCCGCGCTCCTTCGCGAGCACGGCGATGAGGCCAAGGTGCTCGCCGGAGGCCAGAGCCTCGTGCCAATGCTGAACATGCGGCTCGCCCGCCCGTCCGTCATCGTCGACATCAACCGGCTGCCCCTCGGCGAGCTCGCACGTGAGAACGGCTCCTGGCGTGTCGGCGCGACCGTGCGCCAGGCCGACCCGCGCCTGGCCGAGATCCCGCTCCTGGCCGAGTGCCTGCCGTATGTCGGCCATTTCGTCACACGCAACCGCGGCACGGTCGGCGGCTCGATCGTCCACGCGGACGCCGCCGCCGAGCTGCCACTTGCGCTCACGGCCCTCGGCGGCTCCGTCGTCACGAGCGCGGGCCGGACGATTCCCGCCGGGGAGTTCTTCGTCACCCACTTCACGACCGCGCTCGAGCCGGGGGAACTCCTCGTCGAGACGGTCTGGCCGGCGGCGCAGCCGGGGTGCCGCTACGCCTTCGAGGAGTTCGCCCTCCGCCGCGGCGACTTCGCGCTCTGCATGACGGCTGCGGTCGCCGGGCCTGACGGACTGCGCGTCGTGCTCGGCTCGGTCGTGGACCGGCCGACGGCGATCGAGGTCGACCCGGCCCGCCCGGGTGCCTCCGCCGCAGAACAGATCGAGCCGTGGGGCACGTTGCACGCCTCCCCGGACTACCAGCGCCAGCTCGTCCGCGTGCTCGTCGACCGCGCCGTGGGGCGTGTCACGTGATCGAGGTGACAGTCAACGGGCGACGCTACCGCGAGGAGGTCGAGCCACGGCTGCTCCTCTCCGACTTCCTGCGCCACACGCTCGGCCTGACGGGAACGCACGTCGGCTGCGAACACGGGGTCTGCGGCGCCTGCACGGTCCGGCTCGACGGCGTGGCCGTCCGCTCGTGCCTCATGCTCGCGGTGCAGGTGGACGGCGCCGAGATCCAGACCGTCGAGGGGCTTGCCTGGGGCCCACTGCAGGAAGCCTTCCGCGCAAACCATGCCCTCCAGTGCGGCTTCTGCACGCCCGGGATCCTGCTGGCGGCCTCCGATCTGCTCGAGCGCGGCGGCCCGCCCACGCGCGAGGAGATCGTGGACATGCTCTCCGGACACCTTTGCCGGTGCACGGGGTACGAGCCGATCGTCGAGGCGATCGCGCAGGCGGCCGAGGCGCAGTGAATCTCGCGCTCTCCCTCTTCGGTGCGGCCGAGCGGCAGCCACACGCGGAGGCGCTGCCCGGTATCAGCTACGCGGAGCTCCGTGAGCGGGCGGCACGGATCGCGGGCGGACTCGGGCTCGAGCCGGGCGAGCGGCTCGCCACGGTGCTCGACAACCGCGTCGAGACGGCGCTCCTCTACTGGGCGGCGCAGTGGTCGGGCGCGATCTTCGTGCCGCTCTCGTGGCGGGCCTCGCGGGCCGACCTCGACTACTGCATCGAGGACTGCGGCGCTCGGGTCGTGATCCGCGAGGACTCGCCGCTCCCGGACGGGCCCGAGCACCCGGGCGCGCTCGACAGGGACGAGCGCGAGCCGAGCCTGATGCTCTACACCTCCGGCACGACCGGACGGCCGAAGGGCGTTCCCCGCTCGCACGCCGCCGACTACTACGGCTCACTCTTCCAGGTCGTCCAGCAGGGCTACCGCTACGGCGACCGGACGCTCGGCGTGATGCCCCTCTACCACACGATGGGCATCCATTCGCTGATCTCCATGCACCTGATCGGTGGCTGCTTCCTCTCGCAGGCGCGCTGGGACCCGGAGGAGGCGCTGCGGCTGATCCAGGAGGAGCGGATCACCTCGCTCTACCTCGCCCCCACGCTCTTCTACGACCTCGTGCACCATCCGCGCGTCGGCGAGTACGACCTCTCATCCGTCGAGACGCTTTGCTACGCGGGCGCAGCGATGACGAGCGCCCTCGTCGAGCGCTGCACCGAGGTGTTCCATCCGCGCCTGTTCGTCAACTACTACGGCTCGACCGAGATCTACACGTTCTCGATCCATCGCGACCAGGCGGCGAAGCCGGGCTGCGCCGGCCGGCCCTCCCTGGGAGCCAGGCTGCGCCTCGACGAGAGCGGCGAGATCCTCTGCCACATGGACGCGGACGCCGCGTTCACGGGCTACTGGCAGCGGCCCGACGCCGACGAGCGCGCGATTCGCAACGGCTGGTACCACACCGGCGACGTCGGCCGGATGGACGACGACGGCGACCTCTGGGTCCTCGGCCGCGTGGACGACATGATCATCTCCGCGGGCGAGAACATCCATCCGCTCGAGGTCGAGGACGTGCTCGCCCGCCATCCGAAGGTGGCGGAGGTGGCGATCGTGGCCGCGCCGGACGACCGGCTCGGGCAGCGCGTGGTCGCCGTCGTCGTCGCCGACGGGGAGCTCACCGCCGAGGAGCTCGACGCCTTCTGTCTCTCCTCGGAGGCCCTCGCACGCTTCAAGCGACCGCGCGAGTACCGCTTCGTGGAGTCGCTTCCCAAGAGCCCCTCTGGGAAGATCCTGCGACGGCTGCTACGAGAGGAGACACCGGCGAGATGACGGAACACGACGGGTTCAGGGTCGAGCGGGACGAGGCACGTGGCGTCGCCACGATCACGCTCGACGTGCCCGGCAAGCTCAACCGCGTCACGCTCGCCGCCCGGAGCCTGCTCGCTGCGACGTTCGGTGAGCTCGGCGGAGACGACGCCGTGCGTGCCGTGGTGCTGACGGGAGCCGGCGGGACGTTCACGGCCGGCGGCGACATCGCCTCGTTCCTCACCGCCCCGGTCGACGAGATGTCCAGCCTCGCCTTCAACGTGGCGGCCCCCGAGCGCTGCCCGAAGCCGGTGATCGCGCGAATCGAGGGGTTCTGCCTCGGCGTCGGGTTCGAGCTCTCGCTGGCCTGCGACTTCCGTATCTGCTCGGACGACGCGCAGCTCGGCCTGCCGGAGATCGGGCTCGGGATGATCCCCGGCTCGGGCGGAACCCAGCGTCTGGCGAGACTGGTCGGTCTCGGCCGCGCGAAGGACGTGATCATGCGCCGGAAGCGCATCTCGCCCGAGGACGCGCTCGCCTGGGGGCTCGTGTCGGAGGTCGTGCCCGCGGCCGAGCTGGACGCCGCAGTCGAGCGCGTGGTCGCCGACCTGAGCGCGCTGTCGCCGATCGCCCTGGCGATGGCCAAGCGCGTGCTCAACCAGGTCTACGACAGCCCGCTCCACGTCGGCCTCGAGCTCGAGGGTCTCGCCTACGGCGTGCTCAAGTCGACCGAGGACTTCCGCGAGGGCATCGAGGCCTTCGTCGAGAAACGCAAGCCGAACTTCGAAGGCCGCTAGCCGCGCTCCCAGGCGAGGCCGGCGGCGAGGACGGTCTCGTCGTGCGGGGCGATCAGCTGCAGGTTCCCGATCGCGAGCCCGGCCCAGCCGATCAGGTTCACCCAGCGCAGGAACTCCGAGAAGCGGAGGCGCACCTCGAGCTCGTCGGCGTCCTCGGGCGGCAGCTCGCTCGTGTAGCACGGCGCGACGTAGAGATCGACCTCTGGCGCGTAGCTCCGCCACTCCTCGAGCGCCCGGTACGCATCCGCCACCTCATCCGGTGTCGTGCGCAGCGCGATCTCGAGCTTGGTCCGGCACACGTCGGAGTACTCGTCGGCGCGCGACGGGAAGGTCGCCCGGTGCGAGTGGAGCGCCTCGTGGTTGAAGAGCGGCCACGTGTTCGCGGACGGCTCCGGCACGAGCGCCTCCACGACCTGCGCCCCGAGCCGCTCGAGCTCGGCCACCCACTGCTCGGCCAGGTCGCTCGCCTCGGTCTCGCGCCCGTCGCCGACCATGGGCGGCCGGCGCAGCAGGCCCACCGTCACGCCCGCGAGCCGCGGCTCCGGCACCGGCTGCTCCTTCAGGAGCGACCAGACGAGCGCCACGTCCTCGACGCTCCGCGCCATCGGCCCGAGCGTGTCCAGCGTCGGGCACAGCGGAAACACGCCCTCCATGCCGATCGAGCCCCAGCGAGGCTTCAGCCCGACGGTCTCGCAGCACGCCGACGGCAGACGGATCGAGCAGCCCGTGTCGGTGCCGAGCGCGAGGTCGCACATGTCGGCCGCCAGCGCCGCGGCGTTGCCCGAGCTCGAGCCGCCCGTCGTCTTGCCCGGCGCGGCCGGGTTGTGGACGGTGCCGTAGAACGGGTTCTGGCCCATCACCGCCCACGCGAACTCGGGCAGGTTCGACTTGCCGACGAGCACGGCGCCCGCGTCGAGCAGCCGCTGCACGGACGGCGCCGTCCGCTCCGGCACGTGGTCGCCGTAGATCTGCGAGCCGTAGGTCGTCCGGATCCCGGCCGTGTCGATCAGGTCCTTGACGAGCAGCCGCCGGCCGGAAAGTGGACCGGATCGCGGCTCCGGATCCGGCTCGACGGCGGTGATCAGCGCGTTGTACGGATCGAGGCTCACGGAAGGACGGCCACCGCCTCGACCTCGATCAGGAACTCGGGGAGCACGAGCGCGCTCACCTCGACGAGCGTGCTGGCCGGCCGGGCCTCGCCGAAGAACTCCTGCCGCACGGGATTGATGCGCGCCCGGTCGTCGATGTCCGTGAGAAACGTCGTCACCTTGACCACGTCGGCGAACGAGGCTCCGGCCGCGGCCAGGACGAGCCCGATGTTCGCGAACACCTGCCGCGCCTGCGCGACGACGTCGCCTTCGCCGACGACCTGCCCGTGCTCGTCGATCGACACGCAGCCCGACACGAAGAGCAGGTCGCCTGCCCGCACGGCGTCCGTGTAGTGCGAGAACGGCTCGGGCAGGCCCTCGACCCGATACTCCTGCCGCGCGGTCACGTCGCCGCGAAGTGCGCCTTCAGCGCGTCGAAGCCTCCCTGGAAGACCTCCGTCGCGAAGAAGTTCTCCCAGTAGCCGATCTTGTCGCGGTCGCAGTCGAAGGACGTCCACCACTCGACGAAGCTCGTGTTCCCGTCCGTGACCGGCGTCACCCGGATCGTCGCCAGATAGTTGTCGACGTCGAACGGATCCTTCTGGAAGTCGTAGGTGTACGAGCGCTCGTGGTCGGAGTGGCCGACCAGCTTCTCGCGCAGGTGCGCGTCGTTCGTGAGCGTGAAGCTGCGGACGCCGCCGACCTGGTCGCCGGCCTTGCCGTCCTCGATCTCGCTGGTCGCCACCATGCCGCCGTGCCAGACCGGGAGCCCGTTGAAGTCGCGAATCCGCGCCCAGACCTCGTCCGCGGGCGCGTCGATCACCGTCGATGCGTAGGACTTCGCCATCTGCCTTCCTTTCGCGGGAGGAACAGCTTATTCGGACGCCGCCGCCCGGATCTCGGAGATCGTCTGCCGCGGGTGGATCGCCTCGGGGTCGACGCGCAGGTCGAGGACCGCCGGCTTGCCCGACGCGACCGCGCGCTCGAAGGCGGCTTCCACGTCCGTGGTGCGCTCGACCGCCTCGGCGTGGCAGCCGAAGCTGCGCGCGAACTCAACGAAGTCCGGGTTGACGAGGTCGGTGCCGACGACGCGGCCGGGGAAGAGGCGCTCCTGGTGCATGCGGATCGTCCCGTACATGCCGTTGTTGACGACGAGCACGATCACGCCGAGGCCGTACTGGACGGCCGTGGCCAGTTCCGCCGCGCTCATCATGAAGTCGCCGTCGCCGGCCAGGCAGACGGCCGTGCGCTCCGGGTCGAGCACCTTCGCGGTCAGCGCGGCCGGCAGCCCGTACCCCATCGCACCGGCCCGCGGCGCCAGCTGCGTTGGATAGCGCGAGAACTCGTAGAAGCGATGCACCCAGACGGTGAAGTTGCCGGCGCCGCAGGCGAGCACGGCGTCGTCCGGCAGGCGGGCGCCCAGGAACGCCATCACCTCGCCCAGGTCGAGGTCTCCCGGGAGCGGCCGGCGCGCGAGACTGCCGAGGTAGTCGGCGCGGGCGGTCTCGGCCCAGCCGGCCCGGCGCGACGAGTCGCCCGGCTCGAGCCGGGCGAGCGCCGCCGCGAGCTCCGGCAGCGCCGAGACGATCGGCAGCTCGGGCTCGTAGACACGGCCGAGCTCGTCCGGGTCGGGATGCGCATGCACGAGCGTCTGGCGCGGCCGCGGCGCCTCGAGCAGCGAGTAGCCGCGCGTCGTCACCTCGCCGAGCCGCCCGCCGAGGGCGAGGATGAGATCGGCCTGCTCGACGTGCCGGGCCAGGTTCGGGTCCATCCCGAGCGTCAGGTGGCCAGCGTAGGCCCGGGAGTGGTTGTCGACGTAGTCCTGGCAGCGGAACGAGGCGGCGACGGGGACCCGGTTGGCCTCGCAGAACGCGAGGGCGTCGTCCGCGGCCTGCGCGCTCCAGCCGCCCTCGCCGACGATCGCGAGCGGCCGCTCGGATCGGTCGAGCAGCTCGCGCAGCCGGCGCAGGTCCTCGCCGCTCGGCTCGGGCCGCGCGACGTGGGCCGGCGCGCCGTCGGGCGCGTCCGTCTCCTCCATGAGCACGTCCTCGGGGAGCGCGAGCACGACAGGGCCAGGTCGCCCGCTCGTCGAGACCGCGAACGCACGGGCGACGAGCTCGGGCAGTCGCTCGGCCGTCTCCGCCTCGGAGACCCACTTGGCCAGGCCGAGCCCGCCGAACGCGTGCGGGTAGTCGAGCTCCTGGAACGCGTCGCGGCCGAGGAACGCACGCGGCGCCTGTCCGACGAGCAGGATCATCGGCGTCGAGTCCTGGGAGGCGATGTGGACGCCGACGCTCGCGTGCGTGGCGCCCGGCCCGCGCGTGACGAGGCAGATGCCGGGCCGGCCGGTCAGCTTGCCGTACGCCTCGGCCATGTTCGCCGCGGCCGCCTCGTGGCGGCAGGAGATCAGCCGGATGTCCGCGTCGTGCAGCGCGTCGAGGATCGCGAGATAGCTCTCGCCCGGCACGCAGAAGGCGTGCTCGACCCCGTGCAGCTCCAGCTGGTCGACCAGGACCTGTCCGCCGGTGCGGGCCACCCTAGAGCGGCTGCTCGAAGTAGATCCGGGCCTGCTGCAGCTTCGGCTTCTCGTCGTCGGCGGGATCGACGTAGCGGATCGTCCGCTTCCCCTCCAGCTCGCGCGGCACGAGCATCACGCGCACGAACGCGGTCTCCTCGTCCGGCGACGCGGCAGCGAAGACGGGCTCCGGCCCGCTCTCGTACCACCATTCGAGCGGACCGTGCTCGTGCGACTCCTCGGCCGAGTCGATCCTGATCCGGCCTTTCAGGAGCATGCGGATCCCCGGGCCGGGATGCGTGTGCCGGTGGGCGACGCCGCCGGGCGGGAAGTCGACCCGGTCGCAGCGGATCAGCCAGTCGCCCTGCGGCCGCTCGTCGACCTCCCAGACGATCGCCAGGCCGTCGACGTGCGCCGCGCCGAAGTGCGCCTCGTCACGCTCGACGTCGTAGACGACGCGCGGGCCGGCCTGCGTCTCGACCCCGTCCGGGCAGAGCGTGACCCTCAATGGAAGTACTGGCCGCCGTCGATGACCATCGTCTGGCCGGTGATGAAGTCGGCTCCGGGGCCGCACAGGAACACGACCGCGCCGACCACGTCCTCGGGCACCTGGTCGCGCTGGAGCGTCCGCGCCGCGACCGACGCGTCGCGCAGCTTCTCGACCACCTCCGGATTGGCCATGACCCCATCGGACATGGTGAAGCCCGGCGCGACGCAGTTGACGTGGATCTCGTCCTTGCCGAGCTCCTTCGCGAGCGCGCGCGTGAACGCCACGATCGCGCCCTTGCTCGTCACGTAGTGGAGCAGGTAGGGCACGCCCCGAAACGGCGTCCCGGACGAGATGTTGACTATCTTGCCGCCGCCCCGGCCGCGCATGACCGGCACGACCGCGCGGCAGGTCAGGAACATCGACGCGACGTTGACGTCCATCACCTGCCGCCACTCGTCGGGCGGGATCTCGGTGAACGGCCGCATGGCCAGCGACGCGTAGAGCCCGGCGTTGTTGACGAGGATGTCGAGCCCGCCGTGACGGTCGACCGTCTCGCGGACCATGGCCTCGACGTCGGCCTCGCTGGACACGTCCGCGCGGATGCCGCCCTCCGGCGGGTTCAGGTCGGCGATCACCACGGTCGCCCCCTCGCGCCCGAGCCCGTCGGCGATCGCGCGGCCGATGCCCTGCGCGCCCCCGGTGACGAGCGCGATCTTGCCGTCGAGCCGTGCTGTCACAGAAGCTGGGCCGCTCATCAGCGGATCGGCGAGAACGAGGTCGGCACCAGGATCCGGTTCCACTGCGTGTGCAGGAGCGGCTGCAGCCGGGCCAGGAAGGACTTCCAGCGCTCGTCGGCCTGCAGCTCGGCCCGGCGCCGCTCGCGCTCGCCGTAGCTCTCGTACCCCCACAGGCTGACGACCGAGGAGAGCTCGCCGACGTCGACCGTGAACCAGCCGAGCAGGTTGCCGAGATGCGCCTGCTGGAGGGCGATTCCCTCCTCGTCGTACAGCTTCACGACCTCGGGCAGCTTGCCCGTGATCACGTGGTAGGTGCGCTCCTCGACGATCACCCGACCGATTCTATGAATGAGCCATACTGCCGCGCGTGGGCCTCGGCGACCGCATCGAACCGTTCCTCTTCGAGCACCCCGGCCGCTCCGTCGAGAAGAAGCCGTTGATCGTGGACGCGCGGCGCTGACGCCGGCGGCATGCGACAGGCAGAGCGAATCCAGGGGTACATGCGAGACACCGCGCGCGGGTTCTACGACGCTGTCTCCGTGCCGCCGTTCACGGCCTTCTTCAGCCCGCGCGATCCGCTCCGCTACCTCAACTACGCGATCCCGGACGAGCCCGCGGGCGGCGACCTCCGAGCGACGCTCGAGCGGCTCCGCGCCGAGTTCCGCGAGCGGGAGCGGCTGCCTCGCCTCGAGTACGTCGAGGGGTTCGCCCCCGGGCTCGGCGCCGCGCTGGAACGAGCGGGGTTCGAGCTCGAGCTGCGGGCGCCGCTGATGACCTGCTCCGCCGCGGCGATCGCCGAGCTGTCCGCCGTCCCGAGACTCGAGATCGTCCCGGCGGGCCACGACGTCCGTGCCTATGTGACCATCGGCCGACGCGGCTTCGGGTCAGGCGACGAGCCGGAGGCCACGGACGAGCAGGTCGAGGCATGGCGCGCCCGACGTCGACCCGAAGGGTTGTCGCTGCTCGGCCTGCTCGACGGCGAGCCGGTCGCCGTCGGCGCCGCGACACCCCCGCTCGACGGCCTCTCCGAAGTCGCAGGCATCGCCGTGCTCGAGCATGCACGCGGCCGGGGCATCGGCGCCGCGATGACGGCGGCCGCGGCCGGGGCGGGCGTGGCCCACGGAGCGGAGCTCGCCTTCCTCTCACCCGGCTCGGACGGCGCGCAGTCCGTCTACGAGCGGGTCGGATTCCGCCCGGCCGAGACGTCGCTGTACTACGCCGATCCCGAGTGATGTCGATTTCCGTCTCCTCGTTCGTCCTCGAGACGTAACCGACCTGAAGGAGGAAGTCATGCAGTACATGCTGCTCATCTACAGCTCCGAGGAGGCGTGGGCCTCGATGACCGAGGACGAGCGCAACGCCGTCTACGGCGACTACTTCACGTTCACCAACGCCATCCGCGAGAGCGGCAACTTCGTCGACGGCGCCCCACTCCAGCCGATCAGCACCGCGACCGCCGTGCGCGTGCGAGACGGCGAGCAGCTCGTCACCGACGGGCCCTTCGCCGAGACCAAGGAGCAGCTCGGCGGCTTCTACCTCGTCGAGGCTGAGAACGTGGACGAGGCGATCGAGATCGCGGCACGGATCCCGGGTGCCCGCTACGGCACGATCGAGGTGCGTCCCGTGCTTCCGATGGGCGCGGAGGCCGCCTCCGCTTGAGCGCCGTCGCAGACGTCTTCCATGAGCACTGGGGGCGGGCCGTCGCCGCGCTCGTCAGGGCCACGGGAGACGTCGATCTCGCCGAGGACGCCGTCCAGGAAGCGTTCGCGATCGCCGTCGAGCGCTGGCCGCGGGACGGCGTCCCGGCGAGCCCGCTCGGGTGGATCGTGACCACGGCGCGCAACCGGGCCATCGACCGCCTCCGGCGCGAGCGGACGCTGGTGGCGAAGCTGCCGGAGGTGGAGCGGCTCGCCGCTGCGGGCGACGGAGAGGAGCCGGAGGAGGACGACGTGGAGAGCACGATCCCCGACGAGCGGCTGGAGCTGATCTTCACGTGCTGCCACCCGGCGCTCTCGCGCGAGGCGCAGGTCGCGCTCACGCTCCGGCTGCTCGGCGGGCTCACGACCGACGAGATCGCACGGGCCTTTCTGACCGGTGAGCAGACGATGGCCCAGCGGCTCGTGCGGGCCAAGCAGAAGATCCGCGCCGCGGGCATCCCGTTCCGGGTCCCGCCCGACCACCTGCTGCCCGATCGGCTGGCGGCGGTGCTCGCGGTCGTCTACCTGATCTTCAACGAGGGCTACTCGCGCGTCCGGCACGACCTCTGCGCCGAGGCGATCCGGCTCGGGAGGATGCTGGTCGCGCTGATGCCGGACGAGCCCGAGGCGCTCGGCCTCTCGGCGCTGATGCTGCTGCACGACTCGCGGCGCGCCACGCGTGTGGGCGCGGACGGCGCGCTCGTGCTGCTGGAGGATCAGGACCGGTCGCTCTGGGACACGGCTGCGATCGCCGAGGGGCGCGAGCTCGTCGAGCGGGCGCTGCGGCTGCGGCGCGTCGGCCCGTACCAGCTGCAGGCGGCGATCGCCGCGCTCCACGCCGAGCCCGAACGCGAGGCGGACTGGCCGCAGATCGTCGCGCTGTACGGCGAGCTCGAGCGGCTCGCACCCTCGCCCGTCGTCGAGCTGAACCGCGCTGCCGCAGTGGCCATGGCTGACGGGCCCGAGCTGGGCCTGGCGCTGATCGACCGGATCGATGGGCTCGACGGCTACGTGTCCTTCCACGCCGCGCGCGCCGACCTCCTGCGCCGTCTGGGGCGCGGGGCCGACGCGGCGGCGGCCTACGAGCGCGCCCTGGCCCTGGCCCCGGACGGCCCGGAACGCCGCTACCTGGCGCGTCGCCTCGCCGAGCTCGGCGGCGATCACCGATAATCCCCGCGTGGGAGACGACCGGCTGCAGTTCGTCCACTTCGACGATGTCAAGGCGTTCGAGCTCGCCGCCGGGGTCACGGGGCGACCGCTCTTCGGCGCCGGCGCGATGATCAACCTGATCGAGCTGCAGCCCGGCTCGATCGTCCCGCTCCACAGCCATCCGCACGAGCAGCTCGGCATAGTCCTGCGCGGAATGCAGGCGCTGGTGATCGACGGCGAGGCGCACGAGCTCGGCCCGATGGAGGGCTACGTCCTGCCCGGAGGCGTCGAGCACTCGGCCTATTGCGGCCCCGAGGGCGCGCTCGTGGTCGACATCTTCCAGCCGGTGCGCGAGGACTACCGCGACCGCTGGCACGCGCTTCCGTAGGCGGGAGAGCTAGAGCACGCCGAACCGCTCGTACGCCTCGGCCGCCGGCATGCCCGCGGCGACAGCGGCGCGGAACTCGCTCTCGCGTGATTCCTTCTCCCGCGCGGCGCCGATGACCTCGCCCTCGACTTCGGGCGGGACGACGACCACGCCGTCCTCGTCCGCCACCACGAGCGCACCGGGCTCGACGAGCACGCCGTCGATCTCGACCGGCTCGCCGTGCGCTATGACCTCGAACCGGCCGTCGATGTCGTACGGCACCGTTCCGCAGCCGAAGAGCGCGAATCCCGAGGCGCGCACCTCGGGCAGGTCGCGGACGTAGCCCTCGCACACCGCTCCGGCCGCTCCGCGTGCCATGCACGCCGTCGCCATCAGCTCACCGAAGAGCGCTGCATCCTTGGCGCGGCCGCCGGGAATCACGACGACAGCGCCGGCCGGCACCGCGTCGAGCGCCCGCAGGAGCCCGCGATATGGCGGGTCGGACGGCGCATCGACCCGCTCGAGCACGAACGGGAAGGCGCGGCCCTCGAGCCGGCCGCCGCTCAGCGGGACGATGTCGGGCGCCAGGCACTGCCGGCGCCGGCCGGCGTGGTCGAGCGCATCCGAGAGCAATGACGTCCGCAGAGACACGATCTGCCATCATCGCGCACCATGGCGTTCTGGAACGTCCCCGAGCGCTTCAACTTCGCCCGCGACGTCGTCGAGCGCCTGAGCGGCCCGGCGATGACGTTCCTCGGACGCGAGGGCGAGCCCCGCGAGCTGACCTTCGCCGAGGTCGGTGCCCGGACCGCCCAGTGGACGAACCGGCTCGCGGGCGCCGGCGTCGCGCCGGGCGACCGCGTGCTCGTCCTCGTCGGCAAGACACCGGAGTGGCACCCGGTGATGCTGGCGCTGATGCGGCTCGGCGCCGTCTCGATTCCCTGCTCGGAGATGCTCCGGCACAAGGATCTCGCGTTTCGCGTCGAGCACTCGGGCGCCCGGCTCGTCGTCGCCGACCGGCCTGCGGAGGCCGAGCTGGCGGGACTCGATGCCGACCTCGTCTTCACCGACGCGGCCGGGCTGGACACGGAGCCGCAGAGCGCACCCTGCGCGGACACGGCGGCAACGGACACGGCCTTCATCCTCTACACCTCCGGGACGACGAAGGACCCGAAGGGCGCCGTGCACACGCACGGCTACTGCTTCGCGAAGCGGATGCAGGCCGAGCGGTGGCTGGACGCGCGGCCCGGCGACCTCGTCTGGTGCACGGCCGGCACCGGCTGGGCGAAGTCGATCTGGAACGTCCTGCTCGGCCCGTGGAGCGCCGGCGCCTCGATCGTGCTGCACGAAGGCGGGTTCGACCCCGAGGAGCGCTTCCGCCTCCTCGCCGATCTGGGCGTGACCGTCCTCTGTCAGGCGCCGACGGAGTACCGCCTGATGGCCAAGCAGGACGCGATCGACCGCTTCGACCTGTCGCGCGTCAGACACATGGTCTCGGCAGGCGAGCCGCTCAACCCGGAGGTGATCAAGACCTTCCGGGACACGTTCGGGCTGACGATCCACGACGGCTACGGGCAGACGGAGAACACGCTGCTCGTCGGCAACATGCCGGGCGCGGAGATCCGGCCAGGCTCGATGGGGCTTCCCTCTCCCGGCCATGAGATCGCCGTGATCGACGAGGACGGCGACGTCGTGCCGACCGGCGAGGAGGGCGACATCGCGCTGGCGGGCCGCCCGCCGACCCTGTTCCGCGAGTACTACCGGGCGCCGGACGAGACCGCGGCCGTCTTCCGCGGCGAGTGGTACGTGACCGGCGACCGCGCCACCCGCGACGCGGACGGTTACCTCTGGTTCACGGGGCGCGCCGACGACGTGATCCTCTCGGCGGCGTACCGGATCGGACCGTTCGAGGTCGAGAGCGCGCTGCTCGAGCACGCGGGAGTGGCCGAGAGCGCCGTCATCGGCAAGGCGGATCCCGACCGCGGCCAGATCGTCAAGGCCTTCGTCGTGCTCCGCCCGGGCGCGACCGGCTCGGACGAGCTCGTCCGCGAGCTGCAGGACCACTGCAAGCGGGTGACGGCACCGTACAAGTACCCGCGCGAGATCGAGTTCGTCGACGAGTTGCCGAAGACGCGGAGCGGGAAGATCCGCCGTGTCGAGCTGCGCCGTCGTGAGGAGGAGCGCACCGCGCACGGATCCGTGCCGAGTTCGTAACGATTCTCCGCGGGACATTGCGGCGCCCGGGCGTTGGCGTCTACAAGCTTCGGGATGCGAGAGTCGCGCGGCATCCCCACCGTCCTGCTCGTCCTGCTGGCGGCGGTCGTCGCCGTCGTGCTGCTCGTTCACGCGTTGCATCGCGGGTCGAGTGGCCCGGTTCCGTACGCGGCCCGGCCGGCGCTCACCCCGGGAGCGCTGAACCCTGACGTGACGCCGGCGACGATCCGGCAGACGATCTGCTCGCGCGGCTGGACGGCGACGGTGCGGCCTCCGACCTCGTTCACGTCGGCGCTGAAGCTCGTACAGATGCGCCAGTACGGGTTCACGGGCGGCCTGTCCGACTACCAGGAGGACCACTTCATCTCGCTCGAGCTCGGCGGTGCCCCGAACGACCCGAAGAACCTCTGGCCCGAGCGGCGACCGCGGGCGGACCACGTCGACACGATCGAGAACGACCTGAACCAGCAGGTCTGCTCGGGCTCGATCAGCCTGGCGGAGGGCCAGCGCCGCGAGGCGGAGCTCAAGTGGACCGACGGCTGACGCTCAGCCCGAAAGTGCTGCGCGCTCGTTCGAGCTGAGCGGCGACGGGCGGCCCTCGTCGTCCACGTGCACGACGACGAGCGTGCCCCGGACGCACACGTCGCCGTCGCGCGTGATCTCGAACGCCCACGTGATCGACGTCTCGCCGAGGCGCTCCACGCGGATCCGCACCTCGATCTCGTCCTCGAAGACGAGCACCTTCAGGAACTCGGCCTCGACGCGGCGGCGCGGATAGTTCCCCCAGCCGTGGACGAGTCCGAGCTTGCGCCGCAGCCCGACCTCGGCGATCTCGGCCCAGCGAAACGCGGCGGTGAAGTGGATCCGCCCGCCCGCGTCGGTGTCGACCCAGGCGACGCGCGTCCGCTCGACGTGCTCGACGGTCAAGGCCGCACGAGGACACGCCCGGGGACGCCTGACAGCGCGGCCTCGATCGCGTCGTTGATCCGGTCGAGGGGGAACGACGGCCCGAGTTGGGAGGCGAGATCGAGCCGGCCGGCCTGCACGTGCTCGAGCAGTACGGGCAGCGCAACGGCCGGGTCGGCCGAGCCGTAGATCGTCCCGGTCAGGATGCGCTCGCGGCGCACGAAGTCGACCGGGTCGAGGTCGAGCCGCTTCCCCGCCGCCGGCAGGCCGACGATCACGCAGACGCCTCCGTTCCGCGTCCACCGGAACGCCGTCTCGGTCGTCGCCGGGTCGCCCACCGCATCGAACGCGTAATCCACGCCGTCGGGAAGCTCCGCCTTCATCAGGCTCGTCAGCCCGTCCGGCTCCGCGACCTTGGTCGCACCGAGCCGCACCGCCTGCTCGCGCCGCGCCTCGAGCGGATCGACGCAGACGATCTCCGCAGCGCCGGCGATCCGCGCGCCCTGGACGACGAACTGCCCGACACCGCCGGCTCCGACGACCAGCACCGACGAGCCCGGCTCGACCCGGGCGGCGAACAGCACCGCGCCGACTCCCGTCAGCGCCGCGCAGCCGAGCAGCGCGGCCTGCTCGAGCGGCACGCCGTCGCCGACCGGCAGCGCGACCCGCTCCGAGACGACGACCCGCTCGGCCAGCGCGCCCGTCGCCGTTCCGCGGTAAACCGTCTCGCCGTCCAGCGACAGCCCCGTCGTCGCGTCGGGGAGCGTGCTGGCGGCGATCGCCCGGTTCAGCGTCACGCAACGGGCGGGCCGGCCGCGGCGGCAGTCCTCGCAGTCCCCGCAGGACGGCGCCCACGACAGGACGACTGCATCACCCGGACGCAGCGAAGCGACTCCCTCTCCCACCGCCTCGACGACGCCGGCGCCCTCGTGCCCGAGCACCGTCGGCGTCGGCCGTGTCCACTCACCCTTGACGGAGTGCAGATCGGTGCCGCAGATCCCGACCGCGGCCATCCGGACGAGCACCTCGCCGACACGCGGCTCCTCGAGGTCGAGCTCGTGGACCTCGAACGGCCGTCCCGCCTCGTAGAAGACGGCCGCCTTCGTCTTCACGCGCGCAGGGCCTCGATGACGTCACCCGAGCTGGTCACCGTGGAGACGTTCTGGAGCGCGTAGTTGATCGAGGCGTTGTGCCAGTCGGCGTTCATCGTCGAGCAGCAGTCCTCCGGGACGATCATGTTGTAGCCCTTGTCCGCGCCGGTGCGCGCCGTGTGCTCGATCGACATGTTCGTCCACGCGCCGGTGACGACGACCGTGTCGATGCCGAGGCCGACCAGCAGCTGCTCGAGCTTCGTGCCCTCCCAGCCGCTCATCCGCATCTTCTCGACGACGTGGTCGCCCGGCTTCGGCTCGAGACCCTCTGCCGGCGCGGCGCCCCAGGAGCCGCGAACCATCGCGCCTGCCTCCTTCAGCCCCTGGAAGAGCGGCGCGTTCAGCTTCAGGCCCGGTGCGCCCTCCTCGACGATGTAGTGCACGTGGATCACGGGGACGCCCTTGGCACGGCACGCGTCCGCGAGCTTCATCGAGTTGGCGACCACGTTCTGCTCCTCCGCGTGCCCGGGCGACCCCGACTCCGCGAAGGCGCCGCCCTCGATGATCACGTCGTTCTGCATGTCCTGGATGATCAGCGCGGTGCGCTGCGGATCCAGCGTGAAGTCAGCCATCTGTCCTCCTACCGCATGAACGGCTCACGCCGCCCAGCGACCTTGGTTTGGAAGCGGTAGAGCGACGTCGAGGCCGGCACGAACATCCACTTCCAGTCCGGGCCGCCCCAGTGGATGTTGCCGACGCTCTCGGAAATCTCGACCACGCCGAGGTGCTCGCCCTCGGGTGAGAAGACCCAGACGCCGCCCGGGCCGGTGACCCAGATCGAGCCGCGCTCGTCGCACTTCATGCCGTCGACGAGACCGCCCTTGGCGAGATCGCCGTCGCCGATCCCCTCGGCGAACATGCGGCTGTTCGCGATCGTCCCGTCGGCGGCGACGTCGAAGACGCGGATGTGCGCGTTCGGCGTGTCGTTGATGTAGAGCAGCGACTCGTCGGGCGAGAAGCAGAGGCCGTTCGGCTCGCCGAAGTCGTCCACGAGCAGCTCCGGATCGCCACCGGCTCCGTTGGCTTGTTCGGGCGCGAGCCGGTAGACGCCCTGGAAGTCGAGGTCCTGGTCGCGCTCGATGCCGAAGCCCGGCCAGCGCCCGTAGGTCGGGTCGCTGAAGTAGATCGCGCCGCTCGAGTGGACGATGATGTCGTTCGGGCTGTTCAGCTCCTTGCCCTTGTAGTGCGTGGCCAGTGTCTCGCGGGTCCCGTCGGGCCGCTCCCGCACGACCGAGCTCGTCGTGTGCTCGCACACGAGCAGGTTCAGGTCGGCGTCGTAGGTCATGCCGTTGCACTTGTTGCTCGGCCTCATGACTTCGACGACGCCGCCGTCCGCCGACCACTTGCGCCGGACGTCGCCGGGCATGTCGCTGAACAGGAGGAACTCGTCGTGAGGGTGCCAGATCGGGCCCTCGGTGAACGTGAAGCCTGCGCCGAGCTGCTCGATCTGGACGTTCTCGTCGACGAGCTGCATGAGCTTGTCGGATCTGACCTCTACGGGCACGTCTTGCTCCTTTCTCGGTGCCGAAAGCGGGCTCGAACCTAACAGACCCGAGCGCGGTCGCGAGGACCTCCGCGGCGGTGGGCCGCGTAGTCGGGGGAACAGTCACTTCGTCAGGAGGCGAGAGATGAAGCGTCCGAATCCCTGCGTCGCGTTCGTCTGCACCGTGGCGACGGCAGCCGTCCTCGGAGCGGCCGGCGCCCGCGCCGACGGCCTGCCCGTGCTCGGCGTGGACGTCGGCGGCACCGGCGTGGCCTCGAGCTCCGGCAACGCGCGCTACGTCACCATGCCCGCCGGGAACGACACCGTCCTCGCCCGCGTGAGCCCGAGCGGAGGCCGGGTGCTCGCCTCGACGTTCCTGCGCGGGACGTTCACGATTCCGGCCGTCGCCTACGACTCGTCGGCCGGCGGGCTCTCCCACGACGGCAGGACGCTCGTCCTGATCGAGCCGCGGGTCGGCTTCCCGCGCGCCCGCACGGCGCTGATGGTCGTCGACACGCGGCGGCCGTTCCTGACCCCGGGCAAGGTCATCGACCTGAAGGGCGACTTCAGCTTCGACGCCGTCTCGCCACACGGCTCGCTGCTCTACCTGATCCAGTACGTCAACCCCACCGACCCGACCAGGTACCTCGTCCGCGCCTACGACCTGCGCAGCGGGAGCCTGCTGGCTCGCCCGGTCGTCGATCCGCGCGAGCGGAGCGACAAGATGCGGGGCTCGCCACTCACGCGCGCGACCAGCCCGGACGGGCGCTGGGACTACACGCTCTACGACGGCGCCGGCGGAACGCCGTTCGTCCACGCCCTCGACACGAGCACGCGCAGCGCACGCTGCATCGACCTGCCCTCGCTCGCCGGGACGAACGTCTGGCAGCTGCGCTTCCGCCTCGACAGGACCGGCCGCACGCTCACGCTGGCCAACGGGCGGCACCCGATGCTCGCCGTCGACACGGTCAGCTTCGCGACGAGCGTCCCGAGCGTGCCGGCTGTGCCCACCGCGGCGCCCACCGGGTTCCCGTGGACGCTCGTCCTGCTCGCGGCTCTCGGTGCGGTTCTGGCAGCGGCGGCGCTGGCGGTCGTCGTTCGCCGGCGCGGCGCCGGGCTCATTCGTCCGGATCGAAGTCCAGCGCGAGCGAATTGATGCAGTAGCGCAGGCCGGTCGGCTTCGGGCCGTCCGGGAAGACGTGGCCGAGGTGCGAGTCGCAGAGCGCGCAGCGCACCTCGGTGCGGCGCATGCCGTGGGCGCGGTCCTCCTCGAGCTCGACCGCCTCTTCGCCGAGCGGCGCGAAGAAGCTGGGCCACCCGGAGCCCGACTCGAACTTCGTGTCGGAGCGGAACAGCTCGGCGCCGCAGGCACCGCAGCGGTAGATCCCGTCCTCGTGGTTGACGAGCAGCTCGCCCGACCACGGCGCCTCCGTGGCCCCGCAGCGCAGCACCTGGTAGCGATCCGGATCGAGCGCTGCCTGCCACTCCGCGTCCGACTTCGTCACCTTCTCGGTCACTCCGCCACCTCCACGTGGATGCGTTGCTTCGAGCGCTGCAGCTTCCCGCCTTCGCGGCCGTTCCGGACGGCAACGATCTCCGACAGCATCGAGAGCGCGGTCTCCGGCTGTGACTCGGCGCCGAGGTCGAGCCCGCACGGCCCCGAGATGCGCTCGAGCGACGCCTCGTCCACGCCGGCCTCGAGCAGCCGCTCGCGGCGGCGCTCCTGGTTGCGCCGCGAGCCGAGCGCGCCGACGTAGAACGCCTCCGTCGCCAGCGCCGCCTTGAGGGCCGGCACGTCGAACTTGTCGTCGTGGGTGAGGACGACGACCGCCGTCGCGTGATCGGGCGCGACCTGTGCGAGCGCCTCCTCCGGCCAGGCGACGATCAGCTCGTCCGCGCTCGGGATCCGCTCGCGCGTCGCGAACTTCGGCCGCGCGTCCGCGACGATCGCCTGCCAGCCGAGCTGGCGCGCCAGCTTGGCGAGCGCCTCGGCCGTGTCGACGGCGCCGTAGACGAACAACCGCGGCGGCGGCGCGTACACCTCGGCGAACACCTTCGCGCCGTCCAGCTCGAGGATCTGGTTCGCGTGCCCGCGGATCAGCTCGTCCGCCTGCGCGGCGAGCGCGTCGGGCAGCGGATCGCCGAGCCGCTCGCCGCCCTCGAGCACGAGCATGTGCGCGCCGAGCGGCTCGCCCTCGATCACCGTGAACAGGACGGCGCGCTCGTCCCGCTCGAGGATCTCGTGGATCCGGTCGAGAACCTCGCTCACTTGTCCAGCTTTTCGACGAAGACGTCGATCTCGCCGCCGCAGGGGAGTCCGACCGCCCAGCCTTCCTCGTCCGAGATGCCGTAGGAGAGCAGCTTCGGCTCGCCGGTCTCGAGGACGCGGCGCGCGCACTCGTAGACGTCCGACTCGACGCAACCGCCCGAGACGGAGCCCGCCAGCTCACCCGCGTTCGAGACGGCCAGCTTCGAGCCGACCGGCCGCGGCGCCGACTTGCGCGTCGCCACGACGGTCGCGATCGCCACCTGCTTTCCCTCCGACCGCCAGCGCTCGACGTCGTCCAGGATCTCCTTCACGCTGCGTGCCTCCTTTCGATGCCGCTCAGGATCTGGGCGAGCTCTTCGAGACTCGCCAGGTTGTGTCCTGCGAGAAAACGATCGATCGACGGCAAAGCTGCCCGCATCCCCGCCGCGAGCGGCTGGTAGTCGGGATGGCCCTTGAGCGGGTTGACCCAGACGACCGCGTAGGCCTGGCGGGCGAGCCGGGCCATCTCGGTGCCGACGAGCGACGCGTCCTCGCGCTCCCAGCCGTCCGAGACGATCAGCACGACGGCGCCGCGGGTCAGGGCCCGCCGGCCCCACTCGTCGTTGAACGCCTTCAGCGACGCGCCGATCCGGGTGCCGCCCGACCAGTCGACGACGCGCGCAGCCGCCTCGGCGAGAGCGCGCTCGGGGTCGCGGCCGCGGAGATCCGCCGTCAGCCGGGTCAGGCGCGTGCCGAAGGCGAACGCCTCGACACCGCGGCCCGAGCCGACGAGCGCGTGCAGGAAGAGGACGAGCGCCCGCGAGTACGCCTCCATCGAGCCGGACACGTCGCAGATCACGACCAGCTTGCGCGGGACGCGGATCCGATCGCGGGCCGACCGCTCGACGGCGTCGCCGCCCGTGGCCAGCGAGGCGCGGACGAGCCGGCGCATGTCCAGCTGGCGGCCCCGGCTGTCGCGGCGCAGCCGCCGCGAGCGCCGCCGCGGCCGGGAGGCGGCGAGCTCGACCATCAGCTTCGAGACGAGCCCGAACTCGTCGGAGGAGAGCGTGGCGAAGTCCTTGTCGCGCAGCAGCTCGTCCGGGCTGTAGCCGAGCGCCTTCTCGTCTCCCTCGCCGCCGCGGTCGTCGGGCGGACGCTGGTCCCCCGCACCCCGCCGGACGAGGCGCACCGTCTCGCCGGCGGCGTCCCGCCGGAGCGGAGCGGTGGGCGCCCGCAGGAACCAGGCCCGGAAGGCCCGGTCGAACGCGTCGATGTCCTCGTGCCGGGCGACGAGCGTCTGCCGCAGCGTCCAGTAGACGTCGTCCTGACGGGTCAGGTCGACGTTGTCGAGGCCGGTCAGTGCGTCGCCGAGCCGGCCCGGCCCGACCTCGAGCCCCGCCTCCCGGAGAACACGGCCGAACGTGACGACGTGCCGGACGACGGCGTCAGCCATGCCTCAGCGAGCAGCCCGCGCCTCGTCGACGAGCTCCTGGAGCGCGACATCGCGGACGGCGAGCAGGTCCTCGTGGTACTTCAGCACCGAGCCGAGCGTCTGCTCCACGACCTCCGCGTCGAGCTCCTGCCGGCCCAGGGCCGTCAGCGCGCGCACCCAGTCGATCGTCTCGGCGACGCCGGGGGGCTTGGCCAGGTCGAGGCGCCGCAGCCCGCGCACGAACGCGGCCGCCTGCGCCGCCAGGCGCTCGGGCACGCCGGGGACGCGCACCTTGACGATGTCGATCTCCCGCTCGAGCGACGGATGACCGATCCAGTGGTACAGACACCGGCGCTTGAGCGCGTCGTGGAGCTCGCGGGTCCGGTTCGAGGTGAGGACGACGGCCGGCTTGTGCGCCGCCGCGCTGATCGTCCCGATCTCGGGGATGGTGATCTGGAAGTCCGACAGCACCTCGAGCAGGAAGGCCTCGAACTCCTCGTCGGCGCGATCGATCTCGTCGATCAGCAGCACGACCTGCTCCGGGCTCTCAACCGCCTCGAGCAGCGGCCGCCGGATCAGGAACTCCGGCCCGAACAGCTCCTCCTCGCTGACCGTGCCCTCCTGCGCCGCGCGGATGTGCAGCAGCTGGCGCGAGTAGTTCCACTCGTAGACCGCGTGCGCGACGTCGAGGCCCTCGTAGCACTGCAGCCGGATCAGCCGCGCGCCGAGCACGCGGGCGAGCGCCTTCGCGGCCTCGGTCTTCCCCACGCCCGCCTCGCCCTCGAGCAGCACGGGCTTCTCGAGCTTGAGCGAGAGGAAGAGCGCGGTCGCGAGCCCGCGGTCGGGCAGGTAGTCGGCGCCCGCGAGCGCGGATTCCAGCTCGTCGATCGTCGAGAGCGGCACGAACGCAGTGTAGATGGGCACCGCTCGCAGGCCGTCGGGGCCGGTTGCCGTCACGCCTCCCTCGAACAGGGGAAATCGAGCTCGTCACCCCCACGAGGGATGGCAGAGCGCCCGAAACGGACAAATGCTGAATCTAACGGCGAACGACGAGCCAACCCCCCGACCCGATGATCCCAGCGAGAAACGAGCCCGAATGACGCGAACGACACTGTGCAGCTCCAGGCTCCGCCGGGTTGCCACCCTCATGTTGCTGACAGCACTCTGCCTGACAGGGCTGGCGACGTCGGCGGCAGGCTCCCGCTCGACGCGAGCACCCGCTGCTCCGGCCGCGAAGGCCGGCGGCCTGATCGTGCGTGCGCGCCCCGGTCGCGAGGCGCAGGCCGAGGCGCTCGTGCAGCGGCTCGGCGGCACCGTCCGCCTGCGCCTGCGGATCATCAACGGCTTCTCCGCCTCGCTGCCGGCTCGCGCGCTCGCGCAACTGCGGTCGAGCGCCGACATCCTTTCCGTGACCCGTAACCGTTCGCTGCAACCGCAGAGCTCGAGCTACAGCGCCGCCTACGACCCGAGCTCCGACCCCTACTCGATGAGCTCGATCACGCAGCTGACGGGCGCCCGCGCCTGGTGGAACGCCGGCTACACGGGCCAGGGCGTCGACGTCGCACTGATCGACTCCGGCGTCTCGCCCGTGCAGGGGCTCAGCGGCGCCGGCAAGGTGATCAACGGCGCCGACCTGTCACTCGAGTCGCAGGCGCCGAACCTCCGCTACCTCGACACGTACGGGCACGGCACGTTCATGGCCGGGCTGATCGCGGGGCGTGACGCGGCTCCCAACAGCCAGGCGCCCGCCTCGACCTACCTGGGCATGGCTCCCGACGCACGGATCGTCTCGCTGAAGGTCGCGACGGCGGATGGCGGCGCCGACATCTCGCAGGTGATCGCCGCCGTCGACTGGGTCGTGCAGCACCGCACGGACAACGGGCTGAACATCCGCGTGATCAACCTCTCCTACGGCACGAACAGCCTGCAGGATTACAAGAGCGACCCGCTCGCCTTCGCCGTCGAGCAGGCCTGGAAGAAAGGAATCGTGGTCGTGGCGGCCTCGGGCAACACCGGCTTCCAGAAGGGCAAGGGAGCACCGGGCCTGGCCGACCCCGCCTTCGACCCGTACGTGATCGGCGTCGCGGCGGCGGACACGATGGGCACCACCGACCTGAAGGACGACGTGGTCGCCTCCTACTCGGCCAGCTCCTGCGGCGGGGGCGCGTGCAAGAACCCCGACTACACGGCCCCCGGCTCGCACATGCAGGGCCTGCGCGACCCCAACTCGTTCATCGACGCGAACCATCCCGAGGGCTTCCTCTCGAGCCGGTACTTCCGCGGCAGCGGTACGTCCGAGGCGACGGCGATCGCAAGCGGAGCGATCGCGCTCGTACTGCAGAAGTACCCGAACCTCACGCCGGACCAGGTCAAGCGACTCTTCCAGCAGTCTGCTCGCAACATGGACAAGCAGCCGCCCGAGGCGCAGGGCGCCGGCGAGATCCAGCTGGGCCCGATGCTCGGCAAGCCGCCGCCAGGGCCTTTCAACCAGAACTTCCCGAACTCGAACGGAAAGGGCTCGATCGAGGGCGCCCGCGGCCAGGATCATCTGACCCGCAACAACGTGACGCTGAGCGGCGAGAAGGACATTTTCGGAGTTGCGATCGCGACCGGGTCGCTCGCCAGCGCCGAGGCAGCCGGCACCTCCTGGTCGGGCGGCTCCTGGAACGGCACCTCGTGGTCCGGGACCAGCTGGTCGGGGACCACGTGGTCGGGGACCACGTGGTCCGGCAACTCCTGGTCCGGGAGCTCCTGGTCCTCGAGCACGTGGACGGGGAACTCCTGGTCTGGAACCTCCTGGTCGTCGGCGAACTGGTCTGGCGCCTCCTGGTCCGGAAACTCGTGGACGGGCGGTAGCTGGGCCGGCGCGTTCTGGGGCTAGGAGGCCGCGGCTTCCCGGGCCAGACGATGTCCACACAGACGTCAACAGAGCGCGCCCCGAGGTCCCTCACGGGCCGCGCGCTCGGAATCTGGCTGCTCTCCGGGGCGGCGGCAGGCGTCGCCGCCCTGACGCTCGCCTCGAGCCGCCACCTGCCGGCGCCGCTGCACGTCCTCGGCATCCCGTGGTGGGCGCTGCTGATCGGCTTCTACCTCGCCGAGTGCGCCGTCGTCCACCTCCACTTCCGCCGCGAGACGCAGACCCTCTCGCTGAACGAGGTGCCGCTCGTGCTCGGGCTGTTCGCGGTCTCGCCGCTCGCGCTGATCGCCGCGCAGCTCCTCGGGATGGGCGCGGCGCTGATCTTCTACCGGCGCCAGCGGCCGCTCAAGGTCGTGTTCAACCTCGCGCAGACGGCCCTGGGCACGGCGTTCGCGACCGCGGTCTTCCGCGGCATCGTCAACGGGCACGAACCGTTCCGACCCTCAGGCTGGCTCGCGGGGCTCACGGCGGCGGCGGTCGCAGCTGCCACCGGGCTCGTGCTCGTCGCCGTGGCCGTCTCGCTCGCCGAGGAGCGCCCGGCGCTCGGTCGCGTCCTGACGACGGCGGCCGTCTCCTTCCTCGGAACCTTGACCGCAGCGAGCCTCGCTCTCGCCGCGGCCACGCTCGCGGAGAAGCAGCCGTATGCAGTCGTGCTCCTGCTCCTTCCCGCCGGCGCCTGCGCGCTCGCACTACGCGCGTACGCGACGCAGCGGCGCCGGCACGACCACGTCCAGTCGCTGTACGAGTCGATTCCGCGGCGGGAGGACACGGCCGAGCTCGGCTCCGGGGTCCGCCAGCTCCTGCTCTCGGCCCGACGCCTGCTGCGTGCCGAGTACGCGGAGATCATGATCCTGCCGATCGACCCACGTGAGCGGCCCCTGCGCAGCTCGATCGGCCCCGACGGCGAGATGCTCCTGGAGCCCACCGAGCTCTCGGCCGCGGAGCGAATCGCGCTGGAGGCGGTTCGTGCGCGGGGAGGCCTGGTCACGCTCGCCAAGGACAAGCACCTCGACAGCCTCGATCCGTACACCGCCGAGCGCCGGTTGAAGGACGTGATCGTGACGACGCTCGAGGGCGAGAACGGCCTGCTCGGGCTGCTGCTCGTCGGCGACCGCGCCGACGATGTCTCCACCTTCGGGCAGGAGGACGAGAAGCTCCTGCGGACCTTCGCCGGCCACGCGGCGCTGCTGCTCGAGAACGAGCAGCTCGAGCAGTCTCTCGCCAAGCTGACCGATCTCGAGGCGAAGCTCCGCCACCAGGCTCTCCATGACGCGCTGACGGGCCTCCCGAACCGGCGGCTCTTCCACGCCCGCGTCGACGAGGCGCTCCAGCGGGCAGCAGGCGATGGCTCCGAGCCGGTCGTCCTCTTCCTCGACCTGGACGGGTTCAAGGCGATCAACGACGACCTCGGCCACGCGGCGGGCGACGAGCTCCTGGTCGCCTTCGCCGCCCGGTTGCGCGGGAACGTACGGCCCGAGGAGCTGCCGGCCCGGCTCGGCGGCGACGAGTTCGCCGTCCTGATCGAGTCCGGCGGCGAGGAGGTCGCCGAGGACGTGGCGCAGCGGCTCGTGCTCGCCGTCCGCAACCCGTTCTCGATCCAGGGCCGCCGTCTCTCCATCCAGCTCAGCATCGGGATCGCCGCGTCGAGCAGCGCCGACGGCGCAGAGGAGCTCCTCGCCAATGCCGACCTCGCCATGTACGCGGCCAAGGGCGACGACTCGTCGAGCTACGCCCGCTACTCGGAGCGCATGCGGGGCTCGGCCCAGGCGCGCAAGAAGCTCGGCGAGGCACTCGAGGATGCGCTCGACCGCGACCAGATCGCCGTCCACTATCAGCCGATCGTCGACCTCCGCACCGGCGCGACCGTCGCCTTCGAGGCGCTCGCCCGCTGGCGCCGAGGCCACTCCGACACGGTCGCGGCGGCGGACTTCCTCCCGGCCGCCGAGGAAGGCGAGCTGATCGAGCGGATCGGCCAGGTCGTGATGCGTGCGGCCTGCGTGCAGACGCAGGAGTGGCGGGTGCAGTCAGATCCCCCACGCGAGCTGTCGATCTGCGTCAACCTCTCGCCGGTCGAGTTCTCCAACCCGCGCCTCGGTGTCGACATCGCCTCTGCCCTGCTCGAGACCGGGCTCGACGCCAGCCGGCTGATCCTGGAGATCACCGAGCACGTCGCGACCGACGACGCGCAGGCGACGCTGGCGACGATGTCCGAGCTGCGCCGGCTCGGCGTCCGCTTCGCGCTCGACAAGTTCGGCACGGGACGGTCCTCGCTCGAGCAGCTCTGTCAGCTGCCCTTCGACGTCGTCAAGATCGCACGTCCCCTCGTCGAGCGGATCGGGGCCGGACAGTCGGACGACCGCGTTACCCGGGCCATCGTGGGGCTGGCCAAGTCGCTCGGCCTGAAGGTCGTCGCCGAGGGGATCGAGTCGAGAGAGCAGGCCGAGCGCCTGAAGCAACTCGGCTGTCATCTCGGCCAGGGCTTCTACTTCGACCGCGCGCTCGCGGCGGCGCAGGCCACGCGGCGGCTCCGCACCCCGCCGGCCGGGCACCTGCGCCTGGTCGCCGGCGACTCGGCCTGAGAGTTGCCACAGCGAGGAGAGAGTTGACGCGGGCCAGGCTTTTTCCCGCGGCGACGTCTCCGACGCCGCCGGGGAGGAGAGAGTTGACGCGGGCCAGGCCGTGGCCCGCGTCAGCATTTTCGGAGCCGAGGGGCCGGAACGCCAGCGCGCCACTCTGCTCGCTTGCGATTGAATAGCTCTCCCGCGACAAGGAGGAGACATGGCCGAGCTTCCCGAGGTAGCCCGCAAGGCGCTCGAGGGCAAGAACTTCTGGCACCTGGCGACCGTCAACCCCGACGGCTCGCCGCAGTCGACGACGGTCTGGATCGACGCGCGAGACGGCAAGATCATCGTCAACACCGCGCTCGGCCGGAAGAAGCCGCGGAACCTCGCGAACGATCCCCGCGTCGCGCTCTCGTGGCACGAGACCACCGACGGCGGCTACCACTCGATCAGCATCCAGGGGCGCGTCGTCGACACGATCACCGGCCCCGACGCCGAGAAAGACATCGACGACCTGGCCCAGAAGTACATCGGCCAGTCGCCCTACCCGTGGCGCTCGCCCGGCGAGCAGCGCGTGACCTACGTGATCGAGCCGACGAGCGTGGCGGTCATGGGGTAGACACCGGCGGCCTGGGTTAGACTCGCCGCTCGATGCCTGCGGTCACCGACGTCCTGCTCCCGGCCTCGCCCGACGAGGCGGTCGCCGCGTTCGGCGACGGTTCCGGCGTGACCGTGATCGGGGGCGGCACGATCGTGATGCCGGACATCACGGCCGGGCGGATCAGGCCGGCGAGGACGTTGCTCCTGGCGCGGGCGGGGCTCGCCGGCATCACGCACGAAGGCTCGACCGTGACGCTCGGCGCGATGGCGCCGCTGCAGGGCCTCGTCGATCTGCCGGCCCCGGTCGGGCCCTGCGCCGGGAACGTCGCCGACCTCGAGATCCGCCTGCAGGCGACCGTCGGCGGCAACCTGTGCTCCGGCGAGGGCGCCGAGGCCCCGCGCGGCGACCTGCAAGGGCCGTTGCTCGCGGTCGGGGCGCAGATCCGTTCGGCTGGCTCCGGCGGGATCACCACGGAGCCGCTCGAGGACTTCCTCGGCCACCGGCGCGGACGGCTCGTGCTCGATCTGACCTACGAGGAGCCGGCGGCCGGCGCCTTCGCCGCGGTCGACCGTCCGCACACGCACGCGTACACCACGCTCGCGGTCTCCGCCGCCAGGACCTCCGACGGCACGATCAGGCTCGCCGCCACCGGAGCCGGCTGGTGGGGAATCCGTCTGCCCTCGGCCGAGGCCGCGGCGGCCGACCCCGCTGCCGCCGGAGCCGCGGCCCTGAAGGACGTGAAGCTTCACGACGACGCGCTCGCGTCGGCCTGGTACCGGGAGCAGGCGCTGCCGGTGCTCGTCCGGCGGGCGCTCGCCCGACTCGAGGAGAGCTGATGAACCTGAACGTCAACGGCAGGACGCACGAGATCGAGAGCCCGCCCCTGACGACGCTGCTCGACGTCCTGCGCGAGGAGCTCGGCGTCCACAGCCCGAAGGTGGGGTGCGAGCAGGGCGGCTGCGGCGCCTGCACGGTGCTCGTCGACGGCGCGCCCAGGCGCTCGTGCCTGCTGCCGGTGGCCGCGCTCGACGGGGCCGAGATCACGACCGTCGAAGGCCTCGGCGCAGCCGAGCACCTCGAGCCGGTCCAGGCGGCATTCGTCCACCATTACGCGGCGCAGTGCGGCTTCTGCACCTCCGGTCTGCTCATGGCTGCGACGGCGTACATCGCGAACGGCGGCACGGACGACCGCGAGGCGATCGCCGAGGCCCTCGGCGGCCACGTCTGCCGCTGCACCGGCTACGTCAAGATCGTCGACGCGGTCGCCGCCGCGGCGCGAGGCGATGAGTTCGACCTGTCCGTCACGGCGGCGGGCCTGTTCACGACGACGATGTCGGGCGGCGCGGCATGAAGGCCGTCGGCGCACGCGTGCCCCGCTACGACGGGGTGGCGCATGTCACCGGGCGGACGGTGTTCGTCGAGGACGTCGAGATCCCCGGCGTCGCGTGGGTCAAGGCGCTCCGCTCACCGCATCACCACGCCACGATCACGAAGCTCGACACGCGCCCGGCCGAGCAGATGAAGGGCGTCCGCGCGGTCGTCACCGCGGCCGACGTCCCGCTCAACGTCTACGGCCACCTGTCCGCGCTCGGCATCCCCGGCGACGAGCCACTGCTCGCCGACGCCGAGGTCCGCTACCTCGGCCAGCCGATCGCGGTCGTCGCCGCCGACGACGAGCAGACGGCCCAGGCCGCGGTCGACGCAATCGAGATCGAGTTCGAGGAGCGCCCGGCGCTGTTCGACGTCCGCAAGGCCTTCGACCCGGACGCACCGCAGATCCACCAGTGGGGCAACTGGTACCCCCACTTCGAAGCCGGAATGGACCGCCGTCAGATCAGGAAAGGGGACATCGACGCTGCCTTCGCGCAGGCGGACGTGATCGTCCAGGGCGTCTACAGGCCGGCGGCGATCGAGCAGCTCCCGCTCGAGACCCAGGTCTGCCAGGTCGTGCCCGAGGCGAACGGCCGGCTGACCATCTACTCCTGCACGCAGGCCCTCTACTTCTCGATGGGCGTGGTCGCCGCCCACCTGCAGCAGCCGCTGAACAAGTTCAAGTTCGTCGGCGGCACGGTCGGCGGCGGGTTCGGAGGCAAGGTCGACACGGCCACCGAGACGCTGTGCTCCCTGCTCGCGCTCAAGTCCGGCCGGCCGACCAAATGGCGCTGGACCCGCGAGGAGGAGTTCCTCTGCTCCTCGACCCGCGCGCCGTGGCACATGGAGATGGCAGATGCGGTGACGAAGGACGGCTGGATCCTCGGCCGCAGGATGATCACGCTGCACGACTCGGGGGCCTACGCCCGCTTCTCGCCCTACGGCGTGACGAAGCACGCGTTCCACCACACCGGCGCATACACCATCCCGAATCTCCATTTCGACGGCTGGTGCGTGTTCACGAATCGCACGCCGACGAGTGCCATGCGCGGCTTCGGCGTCACCTCGGTCTCGTTCGCGACCGAGACGCACCTGAGCCGGATCGCGGAGGAGCTCGGCATCGACCCGTTCGAGCTCCGGCTGAAGAACGCGAACCGGATCGGCGACACCTCACCGAACGGGGTCGTCTACACGGACCCGTCGACGGTGCCGACGATCCTGGCGATCGCCGACCACCTCGGCCACGAGCTACCGGCCGACTACCGCACGATGACCAGCGAGCCGCGCTCGGACGGGCTGCTCCCCGAGCACCTCGTCGCCCAGGTCGGAAATCCGGAGGATCACTAGCCATGACAGTCCACAAGGGCCGCGGCATCGCGGCAATCGAGTACCCGACGGGGATGAACCAGAACGGCGACCCGTCGCAGGCGTGGATCAAGGTCAAGCCGGACGGCCGCATCGACGTCTTCGCGGGCACGTCCGACATCGGCAACGGCTCGAAGACGATCCAGTCGCAGATCGTGGCCGAGACGATCGGCGTCCCGTACGAGTGGATCACGTACGACAACTCGAACACCGACTCGTCGCCCGTCTGCACCGGCACCTTCGCCTCGCGGGCCACGTTCGTCGCCGGCATGGCCGTGAAGAAGGCGGCCGAGCGCGTGCGCGAGCGGATCCTCGACATCGCCGGCAAGGAGCTCGAGATCGACCCGGCCGACCTGGACATCGTCGACGGGGAGGTGATCGCGAAGGGCTCGCCGCAGACGAAGATCTCCGTTCCGGACGTGGCCGCAGCAGCTACCTGGGGTCACGGGGAGCTGATCACGGGCGCCGGTGCACAGCTCAAGCCGTACGCGGCGATCGTCGAGCCGGAGACCGGGAAGGTCGACCTGCCGCCGCACTCGGCGATCTCCTACGCGTCCTGCGCCGCCGAGGTCGAAGTGGATGACGAGACCGGCGAGGTGCGCGTAACGCGGCTCGTGCAGTGCTTCGACGTCGGGCGCGCGATCAACCCGACGCTGGTCGAGGGGCAGATCGAGGGCGGCGCGATCCAGGGGCTCGGGCTCGGCGTGCTCGAGACGAGCTACCCGTACTACCCGGGCATGGAGCATCGCGGCGGCCAGTTCGGGTCGTATCTGGCCCCGGGCATGGAGGACCTGCCGGTCATGGACACGGTGCTGATCGAGAACCCGTCCGTGGACGGGCCTTACGGCGCCAAGGGCATCGGCGAGATGGCGAACAATCCACAGCCGCCGGCGATCGCCACCGCCGTCCACGACGCGGTCGGCGTCTGGGTGACGGAGCTGCCGATCACTCCCGAGCGGGTGCTGCGCGCGCTCCAGCGCAAGGCGGCGGGCGAGGGTGAGCCGACGCGCAAGGGCAAGCTCATCGTGTACGACGAGGAGCTCTCGCTCGCCGCGGTCGCCCATCCCGACGCGCCGGTCAGGCTCGTCGTCGACGCTTGAGCAGCTCGCCGTTCGGAAGCTGGAACGGGGTCGAGCTCCACGAGTTCGTCCCCGGGGTGCACATCCACGCAGTCGGGGGCGAGCAGGCGCTCGTCTGCCGCGTGAACTACGACCCGGGCTTCGGCGTGCCGACGCACGCACATGAGCACACGGAGCAGATCATGGTCGTGACGCAGGGCGAGCTGGAGCTGACCGTGGCAGGCGCCGGGACGCGCACACTCGGGGTCGGCGACTGGGCGGTGATCAACCGCGGCGTCGAGCACTCGGTGCGGACGGAGGGCGGCGCGCAGTTCATCGAGGCGCTCGCCCCGGTCCCGCTCGACCACGTGCCGGACCGCGAGCGCGACCTCGTGCTCGGCCCGGACGGCGGCTCCGGGCACGTCTTGCGCTGACATGGCCACGCGTGTCGCCCTCGTCACGGGCGCGAGCCGCGGGATCGGGCACGGGATCGCGGAGCGGCTCCGCGCCGACGGCTGGCAGGTGGAGACGGCCGAGCGCTCGACCGGCGTCGACCTCGCCGACCCCGAGCAGGCCCGCGCAGCCGTCGAGCGGCTCGAGCGGCTCGACGCGCTCGTCGCCAACGCCGGCACGATCGTCCGCAAGCCGGTGCTCGAGCACACGGTCGAGGACTGGCGGCACGTGCTCGACGTCAATCTCGTCTCCGTCGCAGTGCTGGCCCAGACCGCCGCCCGGCGGATGGTCGACTCCGGCGGCGGAGCCATCGTCCTGATGGCCTCGCAGCTCTCCTACTTCGGCGGCATGAACGCGGCCGCGTACGCAGCCTCCAAGGGCGGTGTGGCCCAGCTGACGAAGGCGCTCTCGAACGAGCTCGCCGGCCGCGGCGTGCGAGTCAACGCCGTCGCCCCGGGGTTCATCGAGACGGACATGACCGGCGACATCGAGGACTGGAAGCGACGCGAGATCGACGCACGCATCCCGATCGGCCGCTGGGGCACGCCCGAGGACGTCGCGGGCGCCGTCGCGTGGCTGCTCTCGGACGACGCGCGCTACGTGACGGGGGCGATCGTGCCGGTCGACGGCGGCTACCTGGCCCGGTAAGGACTAGGCTCCGCGCGTGATCGTCGCAATGCACGTGGCAACGGGTGCCGCCGCAGGGGCTGTCCTGGGCTCGAACGCCGAGGCGGCGCTCGCAGGGCTGGCGCTGCACGCCGCGGGCGACGCGATCCCGCACGAGGACTTCGACTCGCTGCGCGTCGAGACGATCACGGGGCTCGGGCTGCTCGCCGTCCTCGCGCTCCGTCGAGGCCTCTTCGACCCGGCCGTGATCGGCGCCGCGTTCTCGGCTGCACCCGACCTCGAGCACGTCATTCCCCACCCCGACCACGAGGGGCCGAAGCTCTTCCCGTCCCATCGGCTGGAGGGCTGGCACCGGGGAGGCGGCATCTCCGCGCCGCTGCAGCTCCTCGTCTCGGTCGTTATCGTCGCCGTTCTCGTCCTACGGAAGAAGGAGCGCTGAGATGCCCTGGATCGACGTCAAGCTCTACGACACGCGCGTGACGGAGGAGTCGGTGCCGAAGATCATCGAGAGCCTGACGAAGGCCCTCGCCGAGTCGAGCGGCGCCGCGCCCGAGCACATTCAGGTCGTCGTGCAGGGTGTCTCCCCGAAGCACTGGGGAATCGCCGGCAAGCCCGGCGCCTGAGCATCGGTGGGGCCTCGCCCGCTCGGGCGAGGCCCCACTCGTGCGTTCCCTCAGGTCGCCGTGATCGTGCAGCCGAAGTCGGCCGGCAGGAGCGCGCCCGGGCCGACCTTGAAATGCTGGCCGGTGTCGGGGTCCTTGCCCTCGGAGACGACGTGGGCGAGGTTGACCTGGAAGTGCACCGTGACCGAGTCGCCGGGGTTCGTCAGCGTGCCGGCGAAAGCACGCCACGTGCTGGCGGCGTCCTGGATCGGTCCCCAGAGGCCACTGGCTCCCGCGATCGGCGTGCCGTTGACGTCCGCCGTCGTCGTCTGGGCGTTCAGGAAGTCCTGCACGCGTCCGCGGTTGCTCTCTCCCCAGGTGAACCGCACGGTGACGTCGCTGCCGGCCGGAACGGTCGCCTGACCGCCGCCGAGGAAGTAGCACCCGACCAGGCCGACCGTGACGGGAGACGAGGCGCCGGCCGTCGAGGCGCCGAGAGCGGCGGCCGTGCAGATCCCGATGATGAAGAACATCGTTCGCTTCATGTGATTGACCACCTCCTTTCGGCCGCTTTTCTCGCAGGCGCGCCCAAAGATCGGGTCAAGGCGGCCAAACGGGCGGTAAATCACCTGCAAACGGTGACTTCCGCATCGATCCGTGGTACGGTCGCCCGCGGTGGAGTTCCGGATTCTTGGACCGCTCGAGGTCGCCCGGAACGGAGCGGTCATCACGATCGGCGGCGGCAAGCAGAGAGCCCTGCTGGCCCTCCTCCTGCTCCGGCGCAACCAGATCGTCCCGACCGACGCCCTGATCGAGGAGCTCTGGCACGGCAGCCCGCCGGCGACCGCCGGCAAGATCGTCCAGCTCTACGTGTCGCGGCTGCGTAAGGCGCTCGGCGACGACGTCCTCGTCACGCGCTCACCGGGCTACACCCTTCGGGTCGAGCCGGAGGAGGTCGACGCCGATCGCGCCGAGCGACTGCTCGCCGAGGGCCGCCGCGCGCTCGCGGAGGGAGTGCCGGCTGCGGCGGCGTCGAGCCTGCGGGAGGCACTCGGCCTGTGGCGCGGACCGCCGTTCGCGGACTTCGCCTACGAGGACTTCGCCCAGCAGGAGATCGGCCGCCTCGAAGAGGTTCGGCTGGCGGCGCTCGAGGAGCGGATCGAGGCCGACCTGGCCCTGGGCCGGCACGCAGAGGTCGCCGTCGAGGTCGAGACCCTCGTCAACCGGCACCCGCTGCGGGAGCGCCTTCGCGCCCAGCTTGCGCTCGCGCTCTACCGGTGCGGCCGCCAGGCGGAAGCGCTCGACACGCTGCGTGAAGGACGCCGCGCCCTCGACCAAGAGCTCGGCCTCGAGCCCGCGCCGGCGCTGCAGGAACTCGAGCGCCGGATCCTCCGGCACGATGCCGGGCTCGAAGCGCCGCCGCGGATCGAGCCGCCCGCGGAGAGCAGGATCTCGACGCTCGTGCCTCCGACGCTGCGCCGCCGCGGGCCTGCCTTCGTCCTCGCCGGCGCGGTGCTGCTGGGAGCCGCGATCTCGGCGCTCGCCTTCGAGCTGGCGAGCGGGGGCGGCTCGCACACGCTGCAGACCTCGAACGCGCTCGGCCTGATCGTGCCGGGGAAGCGCCGGCTCGTCGACTCCGTCCCACTGGGGCTGTCTCCGGGCCCGGTCGCGTTTGCCGGGGATGCGCTCTGGGTTGCGGACACCGACAGCGCGACCCTGGTCCGCGTCGATCCGACGTCGCGCCGCGTCGTCGCGACGGTCACGATGCCCCGGGTCGTGGACGGGCTCGCGGGCGACGGCGACGTGCTTTGGGCCGTCGGGGAGGCACCGGCGGATCCGTTCATCCGGGCCAGCCGTGTCGACACGCAGTTCAACGACGTCGCCCAGAGCGTCGACGTGCCGAGCCCGGCCGGAGGGTGGTCCCGCGTCGCGAGCGGAGGCGGAGCCCTGTGGGTCGCGCCCGCGTTCAGCCTCGCCACGCGCCTCGAGCCGTCGTCGGGACGGACCGTTGCCCGGATCGACCCTCGGAGCACGCCGACCGCCGTCGCTGCCGGAGCGGGCGCGTTGTGGCTCGGCAACGGGGCCGCGGGCACGTTGACGAGAATCGACGCGCACGGGGTGGTGACGACGATTCCGGTGGGCAACGGCCCGTCAGGGATCGCTGTAGGCGCCGGAGCTGTCTGGGTCGCCGACAGCCTCGACGACCTCCTGGTGCGGATCGACCCGTCCACGCTCGCGGTCAGAGCGACGATCCGGGTGGGTGACGGGCCGGTCGCCGTCGTGATCGCAGCGGGCTCGGTCTGGGTCGCGAATCAGCACGACCGCACGGTGGCGAGGGTCGATCCTGCGACTGATCACGTCGTCGAACGGATCGCCGTGGGCGGGAGTCCCGAGGCGCTCACGGCTGCCGGGCGGAATGTCTGGGTCACGCTCCAGCAGCCGCCGGCCGTGAGCGCGCAGGCATCGGGGCGCGGGGTCGTCCGCGTCAACGCCCAGGACGACTTCGGCTCCCTCGACCCCGCGATCGCGTACACCAACATCAGCTGGCAACTGGAGTACGCGACCTGCGCGAAGCTCCTCAACTACCCGGACGCACGCGGCTCGGCCGGCTCGCACCTCGGGCCCGAGGTCGCCGAAGCGCTCCCGACCGTCTCGGCCGACGGCAAGACCTACACCTTCACGGTCCGGACGGGGTTCCGGTTCTCGCCTCCGTCCAACGAACCGGTCACCGCCCAGACGTTCAAAGACACGATCGAGCGGACACTCGATCCTCGTGCACACAGCCCTGCCCAGCAGTATGCCGGCGACATCGTCGGCGAGCGGGCCTACGCCGCCGGCAAGGCCCGGCACATCAGCGGCGTCGTCGTCCACAGGAACACGCTCGCGATCCGGCTGACCGGGCGTGCGCCCGACCTCCCGATCCGGATGTCTCTTCCCTTCTTCTGTGCGGTGCCCTCGGGCACCCCCGTCGACCCACGCGGTCTGCGACTGATTCCCTCGGCGGGCCCGTACTACCTCGCCGCCTACTCCCCGAACCAGGCTGCCGTGCTCCGGCGAAACCCGAATTACACGGGTGGCCGGCCGAGACGCGTGGCCGAGATCGACGTGACGGTCGGCGTGAGCAAGGCCGACAGCGTCCGCGAGATCGAGGTCGGGAAGGCGGACTACGCCATCGATGGGATCGCCCCCGAGCAGGCGGCGAGGCTGGCCGCGACGTACGGGGCGGGCAGTCGCAGGGCGAAGGCAGGCGAGCAGCAGTACTTCACCAGCGCGGGAACGGGCGTCTACTACCTCATGCTCAACACGAGCCGGCCGCTCTTCGCGGACGCACAGATGCGTCAGGCGGTGAGTTACGCGATCGACCGGCAGGCCCTGGCGAGGCTCGCCTCGAGAGGAACGGGCCTGCCGAGCATCCCGACGGATCAGTACCTGCCTCCGGGAATGCCCGGCTACCGCGACCTCTCGATCTACCCGCTGACGCCCGATCTGGCGAAGGCGAGACAGCTCGCGGCAGGTCGCCACGGGACCGCAGTGCTCTACACGTGCGAGTCGGCTACCTGCGCGCAGGCGGCCGCGATCATCAAGCACGACCTGGCGATGATCGGCATCGACGTCCAGGTCGAGGTTTTTTCGTACGGCGTGCGCTTCGCCAGGATCCAGACGAAGGGAGAGCCGTTCGACATCGCCGAGGTCGGCTGGTTCTCCGACTACCTCGATCCCGCCAACTTCCTCAACCAGCTTCTGGACGGGCAGCAGATCAAGCCGCACGGCGGCACCGACTTCTCCTACTTCGACGACCCCTCGTACAACCGCAAGCTGCGGGCCGCGGCGCAGCTGTCGCCGCCCGAGCGCTACCGCGTCTACGCTGAACTGGACGAGGATCTGACCCGAAACGCCGCCCCGATGGTCGCTTACGGGATCTCCACCAACGGCGACTTCTTCTCCGCCCGCATCGGCTGCCACGTCTACCAGCCGATCTACGGCTTCGACCTCGGCGCGCTCTGCTTCCGCCCTAGCGCCGCCGGTGGAGGAGGATGAGGAGCAACCCGAGCGCAACCAGCACGCCGCCGGCGCCGCCGACGATGCCGATCGCCACGTTTCCCCAGCTGACGGCCTGGCCGAGCACGCTCGGACGTTCGCGAACGGTGGTCAAGCCCCGGTCGAGTGCACCCCAACGACCAGTAAAGAGCTCGCTCTAGCCGGTCAGCCGGAGCTCGACGGCGGGCGCGCCCGGCACGATCGCGGCCGTCTCTCGCGCGTGGAGGAGTGTCGTCTTCACGATCAGCTTTGCGCGCGCGTAGTTGTCCATCATCGTCGGCACCGGGCCGACGGCGTGCCCGAGCGCGTAGCCGGCCGCGTTCTGTCCCATCGCGCGGTAGGAGTCGAGCGAGTAGAGCGGTGACATGCCGAACAGCTCGAGGTTGTCGAGCGTCTGCAGGTCGGAGCGGTGGATGACGGCGGTGCCCTTCGACTGGAGGCCGAGCGCGATCCCCGAGCCGGAGAGGAGCGCGCCGTCATGCCCGACGAAGGCGACGTCCGACGAGCGGCGGACGCGCACGAGCCGCGGCTCGGCCCCGCCCGCCCGTATGCCGTCGCAGAGCGCCGCCAGCACGTCGGCATGTGAGAGCCCGTTGATCGTGGCACGCAGTGCGTCGCCGAACGCCGGCCCGACCGCGACGACCACTTCGTCCGCGCGCTCGCTCACCGCAGCCTCCCCCGCCTCGACAACGACCGGCTCGCCGGCGGCGGCCTCCTCGAGCAGCTTGCGCGGGTCGACGACGTACGGTAGCGACTGCAAGAGCTCCCAGCGCGCACCGTCCAGCCGATAGCCCGTCCCCGGGCCGGCGTAGAGGTTCGGGTCGTTGACCGCCGAGTGGACGGTCCCCTCGGCGTCGATCACGGCCGCCGTCTGCAGGTAGTCGGCCGAGACCCGCTGGCGCTGCATGCCGACGATCGCCTCCGCCACCTCGGTAAAGCCGCGCTCGTCGAGCGCCCGGACGACGTCGGCGCTCGTCGTTCCCGCCGCCAGCAGCCCGTCGGCGGCCTCGGCGTCGGCGCCGCGGTCCCGATCCGGGAGATCCCGGCTCGTGGAGCCGTACGTCGCCGCCTCGATCTCGGCGTCGGTGACAGCCGGCAAGCCCAGCCCCTCGAAAACGGCCTGGATCGCCCGCGCGGCCCGCTCGCGCACGGCGACCACGTCCGCCTCCGCGGCGGGCTCGATCCCGGCGTCGACCTGCCAGTCGCGCTGGACGGTCATCCATTCCTCGAGGTCGTCCGCGTCGTAGTTGCCGCCGCCGAACATGTTGTCGTAGCGGGGCATGACCGAATAGCCCGAGGTGACGAAGTCCGTCCCGGGCAAGAATTGCCCCATCAGCTTCGCCGTCTTGCGGATCTCCGAGTGCGAGGCGATCGCGTCGTTGCCGGACGCCACCTCGAGGTCGAGCCAGGCGGCGATCATGTTCTCCGCCAGGATCTCGCGTGTGCCGCCGGGCACGGCCAGCGCGAGCGCGACGCACGAGATCGAGCCGTTCTGGACCCCCTGCGAGCCGGCGGCACGCACGGCTGCGAGGCAGCGCGCCTCGAGGTAGAGCATCGAGTAGCCGAGCGAGCGGCCCATCAGCGCCTCCGAGCCGCCGCCCGACGTGAAGCGGATCTTGACGCCGCGCGACGCGTAGGCGGAACCGAGGAACGCCTTCGACCAGGGCGTGTCGTCGCCGTCCACGAAGACCGGCTCGGTGCCGTACACCGACAGCGTCTCCGCGTAGGTGACGAGCCCGCGGATCGCCAGGTCGAGGTTCCGTCGCTCCTCGACCGCGCACTGGGTCATCACGCCCGGGCGGCCGGTCTGCGCGCCGACGAGGATCGCGATCGCGTTCAACGGCGCGTAGCGGGACACGCCCACCGTCGTCTCGACCTCGGCGAAGCCGCGCGCCGCGGCCTCGGCGGCGTCGGCGGCGAGCAGAGCCGGGTTGTCCTTCAGGTTCGTGACGTGCGCCTGGTTCGCCGGCGCACGCCGCGCCCGCAGCTTCTTGAGCGCGAACATCGTCTCGACGGGATCGAGCCGGGAGGCAACGCGGGCCAGCCGGGCCGGGGTCAGGCCCCTCGAGAGGCGGACGAGCTGGTCGCGCGGGCAGTCCACGTCCACGAGCCGGCGGGCGATCTCCTCGTCCGTCAGCACCTCGGCCTCGGCGGCCGCGTCCACGTCGATCCCGTACCGGGCGATGAAGTGGTCGATCACGTCGAAGTCCGGCTCGCGGCGCCCGTCGATCTCGACGACACGGCCGTCCTCGACGACGAGGCTCGGATCCGGATCGTTCGGCCCGTCCATGGCGACGAGCCCGAGCTCGGGGTACGGCGAGACGAGCAGCTCGCGCCGGAGCTCGCGCTGCTCGCGCGAGACGAAGCGCTCAGACCTGCGCGCGTTCTGCGGCAAGCAGCCCCCGCTTCGCGTAGACGTCCCGGGCCTCGCGCACGAATGCGGCGGTGAGCGGCGCCGCCCACTCGGTCTCGAGCCGCCGCGCCCACTCCTCGAGCTCCTCCGCCGAGGAGCGATGCGGGCGTAGCGCCGTGTAGATCTCGAGGATCGAGTCCGCCGGAACGCTCGCCAGCTCGGCCGCCCGCGCGAGGTTCTCCGCCAGCGGACGGCGCCCTGCGGCGAGCGCGATCGCCGACTGGCGCCGGAGCGTCTCCGGTGTGGCGCGCAGGTCGTCTGGCCCGATCCGGCCGTCGCGAACCGCCTCGAGCGTCACCTCGCCGAGGGAGTGGCCGCCCGGCGTCGAGACGAGATCGGGCCGCTTCTGCCCGAGCGGGTAGTCGGTGTTGGGGTCGAATCTCATCGCGTCAGAGCTTAAGGTAGGCCGATGGGCGTGACCTACGACTTCTCCGGCCGCTGTGCGCTCGTCACGGGCGGGGCCAGCGGGATCGGCAAGGCCACGGCCGAGCGGCTGCGCGCGGCCGGGGCGCAGGTCGCCGTCTTCGACCGGCAGGCCGCCGAGGGTGACTGGCTCGCGCTCGAGGGCGACATCTCGCGCTCGGCCGACGTCGAGGCGGCCGTCCGGAGGGCGGAGACAGAACTCGGGAAGATCGACATCCTCGTCAACTCGGCCGGCGTCCCGGGTGAGTCGCTCCGCACGGTCGACATGCCCGACGAGGAGTGGCGCCACGTGATGGCGGTGAACGCCGACGGAACCTTCTTCGCCTGCCGCGCGGTGGTGCCCGGCATGGTCGAGCGGGGCTACGGCCGCATCGTCCTCGTCTCCTCGATCGCGGGCAAGGAGGGCAATCCGATGGCGCCCGCGTACTCGGCCTCCAAGGCGGCCGTGATCGCGCTCACCAAGGCGCTCGGGAAGGATCTCGCCCGCACGGGCGTGCTCGTCAACTGCGTCGCGCCGGCCGTGATCGAGACGCCGATCCTCGAGGGGCTGACGTCAGAGCACGTCGACTACATGGTCGAGCGGATCCCGATCGGCCGCATGGGCACGTCCGAGGAGGTGGCGGCGCTGATCTGCTGGCTGGCGAGCGACGAGTGCTCGTTCTCGACCGGCGCCACGTACGACATCTCCGGCGGCCGCGCCGTCTATTAGCACGAGGGAAACGGCCGGTTTCCCCGTGAGCCCCCTTCCCTTCGTGGTCGCGTATCCGGCGGCCCGAGCTACGCCCGAGCAAAGCCCGGGCTCCGCGGAGGCTGGCATGCGACCAATGTGTTGCTAGCTCTAGGTCGGTAAGTCGGCGCGAGCGGAGCAGTTCCGCGATCCGGGCGTGGCCCGTCTCGAGGTCGGAGCCCATCGCGCGGCCGTCAGGGAACGAGACTTGCACCGAGACCAGCTCGGTGCCGTCCGAAAGCGGCGTCCGTTCGATCGCGATCTCAGCCCCCTTCTGACCGTGCTCGAGCGTCCCGACGATGAGATCGACACGCGTCACCAGCTCGGCCTCGACGTCCTTCCCGGCCCATTCCTCGGCGATCTCGAGCGCGGTACGGCCTTCGGGGTCGATTCCGAACGGGTTGGCGCCGTGCTCGAGCAGCACCCGGGCGACACCGAGCGAGCCGCGACGCGCAGCCTCGGCGAGCGGCGAGGCAAGATCCGGGTCGGCGCCCGCGGCCAGCAGCATTCGCGCGACGTCCTCGTGGCCGTGGCTCGCCGCCCAGCGCAACGGTGTCCACCACTCGTCCTCGCGCAGGTTCGGATCGGCGCCGCGCGCCAGCAACGCGCGGACGATCCCCGCGTGGCCGTAGCAGGCTGCAGCGCAGAGCGGCGTTCCCTCCAGCTCGCCCCCGCTGATCAGATCGGGATCGGCACCGGCCTTCAGGAGCACCCGCGCAAGCTCGATCTCTCCCTGCACCGCCGCCACGTAGAGCGGCGTGCTCCCGTCGAAGCGGCTGTCCGGAGAGGCGCCCCGCTCGAGCAGCGCGGCGACCGACTCCGCGTCACCTGCGAGCACGGCTTCGACCAGCGTCTCCACGGTGCCCGCCAGCATACGATTGGCTCGTGACGAGACGCGTGCGTTTTCGCGGGCCGGACGGCGTGCACGAGGCCGCCGTCGAGCAGCTGCCGGTCGAGCCGCTCGATCCGGAGACGCTCGAGCTCCCCGAGCCGTACGAGCTGCTCATGCCCGTCGAGCCGCCCGAGGTCTGGTGCGCCGGCGTCACGTACGAGCGGAGCCGCGACGCGCGCGTCGACGAGAGCACGATCAAGGACGTCTACACGCTCGTCTACGACGCCGAGCGGCCGGAGCTGTTCCTGAAGGATGCGGCCTGCCGGCGGACGGTCGGGCCCGGCCGGCCGATCGGCGTGCGCTCGGACTCGTCGTGGGACGTACCCGAGCCCGAGATCGGGCTGGTGCTGGGCGAGGGCGGAGCGATCGCCGGCTACACGATCGGAAACGACGTGTCCTCGCGCGCCATCGAGGGCGAGAACCCGCTCTACCTGCCGCAGGCGAAGCTGTTCGCGGGAGCGTGCGCGATCGGGCCCGCCGTGCTCGTGGCCGACGGCGCCGGAGCCGTCTTCGACATCCACCTGCGGATCCTCGGGCCGGGCGGTGAGGAGCTGTTCGCCGGCGAGACGTCGACCGCGAGGATGCAGCGGAGCTTCGAGGAGCTCGTCTCGTGGCTCCGTCGCGACAATCCCGTCCCCGCGGGTAGCGTGCTGCTGACGGGTACCGGGCTCGTCCCGCCGGACGACTTCACGCTCGAGCCGGGCCAGCGGGTCGAGATCCACGTCCCCGGGATCGGCACGCTGGTGAACCCCGTCGGCCGCGCCGCCGACCTGATCGCAGAGGAGCGCTGACACCGATGACCGACGTCCTGGAAGCACCGGCGCACGCAAACTTTGTCGGCGGGAAGTGGCACCCGAGCCGCTCCGGCCGCACCTACGAGAAGCGCGGCCCCTGGCGTCCTTCCGAGGTGATCGGCGAGTTCCCCGCCTCGGACGCCGCCGACGTGGACGCCGCGGTCGAGGCCGCCGCGGCCGCGTTCCCGGCCTGGTCGCGTCTGTCGGGCGCGGCACGGGGCGAGGTGCTCCGTCGGGCCGCCGACGCGCTCGACCGACGCGTCGAGCAGGTCGCGCAAGACATGACGCTCGAGATGGGCAAGCCGATCCGCGAGGCTCGGATGGAGGCGGCGAGGATGGCGCAGATACTCCGCTTCTTCGCCGGCGAGGGCCTGCGCGATACCGGCGAGCGCTACGAGCAGGCCGCGACCGGCAGCGTCGTCTACACCATGCGCCGCCCGCTCGGCGTCGTCGGCCTGATCACCCCGTGGAACTTCCCGGCGGCGATCCCGGCCTGGAAGGCGGCACCCGCGCTCGTGTACGGCAACACCGTGGTGATGAAGCTGGCGCAGGAGGCGCCGCTGACCGGGCTGCACCTCGCCGCGTGCTTCGAGGAGGGCGGTGTGCCCCCCGGCGTCTTCAACGTCGTCGTCGGGCGCGGGTCGGCGGTCGGCACCCCGCTCGTCGAGCATCCGCTGGTAAAGGCGATCTCGTTCACCGGCTCGGTGGCCGTGGGAGTGCAGGTGCGCGGAGAGGCCACGGCGCTCGGCAAGCGGGTCCAGCTCGAGCTCGGGGGGCACAACCCGCTGATCGTGATGGCCGACGCCGATCTCGACCGCGCCGCCGAGGCTGCCTACGCCGGCGCATTCTGGTCGGCCGGCCAGAAGTGCACCGCGACCCGGCGGATCCTGGTCGAGGAGCCGGTGTACGACGGTTTCCGCTCGCTCCTCGTCGCGCGCATGGAGCGCGGGGTGGTCGGCGACCCGGCCGACCCCCAGACCGAGGTGGGCCCGATCGTCAACGAGGCACAGCTCGAGGAGGTCCTCGCGGGCATCGAGAAGGGCCGCGCCGACGGCGGCACGCTGCTCGCCGGCGGCGAGCGGATCGACGACGAGGCGTATCTCCTGGCGCCGGCGCTCTTCGAAGGGCTGTCCGACGACGCGTTCCTGTCCTGCCAGGAGGTGTTTGGCCCGGTCACGTCGCTGTACCGCTTCACGTCGCTCGACGAGGCGCTTCGCCGCGCGAACGCGGTCGAGTACGGGCTGTCGGCGTCGATCTTCACGTCGAGCCTGGCCTCGGCGCGGCAGTTCGCGCAGGAGATCGAGGCCGGGATCATCCGGATCAACGGCCAGACCGCCGGCGCCGATGTCCATGTCCCGTTCGGCGGCGTGAAGAGCTCCGGCTTCGGCCCGCACGAGCAGGGCCGCGCGGCACGCGAGTTCTATACCGAGGTCGTAACCGTGTACGAAGACGTCTAGGTGGCGGACCGGTTCCTCGTCACCGGAGCGCTCGGGTGCATCGGCGCCTGGGCGTCGGCGCTGCTCGTGCGCGAGGGCGCATCCGTCGTCGCGTACGACCTCGGCGACGACGACCACCGCCTGCGGCTGGTCGCGACACCGGAGGAGATCGCCGAGATCGCCTTCGTTCGTGGCGACGTGACGAGCCTCGAGCAGCTCGAGCGGACGCTGGCCGAGCACGAGATCACCCACATCGTCCATCTCGCCGCCCTGCAGGTGCCCTTCGTCAAGGCGAATCCGCCGCTCGGAGCGCAGGTCAACGTCGTCGGCACGGTCGACGTCTTCGAGGCCGCCCGCCGGCGCGGGCTCGCGACGCCGATCGCGTACGCGAGCACGGCCGCGGTCTACGACGGGCGCGGCCACCGCTCGCCGCAGACGCTCTACGGCGTCTTCAAGGTGGCGAACGAGGGCACGGCCGGCGTCTACTGGGCCGACGAGGGCGTGACCAGCGTCGGCATCCGCCCCTACGTCGTCTTCGGGCCCGGTCGCGACCAGGGACTGACCTCCGGCCCGACCCTCGCCATGCAGGCGGCAGCGCAGGGCGAGCCGTACCGCATCGCCTTCGGAGGCCGCACCGAGCTCCACTACGCGCCCGACGTGGCGCGCGGGTTCATCACGGCAGCGCGCTCGCAGGCTGCAGGCGCGTTCGCGTACGACTTCCCGGGCACGTCCGTTCACATGACCGAGGTGGTCGCGGCCATCGAGGCGGCGGCGCCCGCGGCGCGAGGGCTCGTGACCTTCGACGACGTCCCGCTGCCGTTCCCGGAGGAGCTGCCCGGCGAGCGGCTCGACGCCCAGGTGACGCCGCTCGACGTCGCCGTACGCGAGACGATCGAGCACTTCCGCTCCGCTGACCGGCACGCCTGAGCCCCCGCGCCCGCCGCGCACCGACCTCCGCGGCGTGCTCGTGCGCTGGGGACGGCTCGGCATCCTGGGCGTCGGCGGCCCGCAGGCCCACACGGCGCTGCTCAGGGAGATGATGGTCGAGCGCGAGCACTGGCTGACCGCGCGGGAGTTCCAGGATGCGGTCGCGGCGACGAGCCTCCTCCCCGGGCCCGCCTCGACGCAGCTCGCGATCTTCTGCGCGCGGGTCGCCGCCGGCGCCCGCGGAGCGATCGTCGGAGGGCTCGCGTTCATCCTCCCCGGCTTCGTCCTGATCGTGGCGCTCGCGTCGCTCTTCCTCGAGCACGGGCGGAACGACGCCGTGCGAGGCGCCTCCGCGGGCGCCGCGGCCGCCGTCGTGGTCGTGGTCGCGCTCGCCGGGATCGGGTTCGCTCGCGGCTTCGCCGACGCCCAGAGCTGGCTGCTCGCCCGCAGCCTCGCCTACGCGGTCGCGGCCGCCCTCGCCACGGTGTTCCTCGGCCCCTGGGTGCTCGCCGTCCTGCTCGGCAGCGGGATCGTCGAGGTGGCGTTGCGGCTGCGGAGCCCCGCCGTGCTCGCCTGGGTCGGCTCGACGGCGAAGCTCCCGGCGCTCGTCTGGACCGCGTTCAAGGTCGGAGGGCTCAGCTTCGGCGGCGGGCTCGTGATCATCCCGCTGATGCAGCACGACGTCGTCCACGCGCACCACTGGCTGAGCGAGGGTCAGTTCTCGGACGCCGTCGCGCTCGGGCAGCTGACGCCGGGGCCGGTCGTGCTGACGGTCAGCGTGGTCGGCTACGCGGTGTCCGGCGTCGCCGGCGCGGCGCTGGCAGCCGCGGTCGCGTTCGCCCCCTCGTTCGCGATGGTGCTGGCCGGCGCGCCGTACTTCGACCAGCTCCGCACGAGGCCCGGCCCGCGGGCATTCCTCGACGGCGCCGGGCCGGCCGCGGTGGGCGCCATCTTCGGAGCGGCCGCACTGCTCGCCCCGCAGGCGGCGAAGGAGTGGTGGCAGCCGCTCGTCGTCGTCACGGCCGTCGCGGTGGCCCTGCTCGGGCGGAGCTCGTTCGTGATCCTGATGGTCGGCCTCGCGCTCGGGCTGCTGGCGGCAGGGGTCGGGCTGCCGTTACCGCGCTGACGCCGTCGATCGACGGGCCCGGACCCATCCGTGAATCCCCTGACGTGGACGAAAGTCTGACTTCCGTATAGTTGGCCGGCGGCCCCGTCGGGGTCGTTGGACGACTCGAAGGGAGACCGAACGATGGCCGAGATACGCGGCTGTGACCTCGTCGTCGAGTACCTGATCAAGGAGAAGGTGCCATACCTGTTCGGCTATGCCGGACACGGCGCGGTCGGTCTCCTCGACGGCGTCTACAACCATTCCGACGAGCTCAAGATCATCTTCCCGCGCATCGAGACGGCCGCGGGGTACATGGCCGACGCGTATTTCCGCGCCTCCGGACAGGTGATCCCCGTCTACACCTCCACCGGCCCCGGCCCGATGCTGCTGACGGCCGCGCTGGGGAACGCGTTCTACGACTCGTCCGCGTTCATCGCGATCACCGGCCAGGTGGCGACGAACCAGTACGACTCCGGTGCGCTGCAGGAGGAGTACCGGCACCACCAGGCCGACTTCCCGTCGGTCGCCAGAGTGATCTCGAAGCGGAGCTTCGCAGCCCAGTCCGTCGAGGACCTGGGCAAGTTCCTCCCCAAGGCGTTCAAGCTCGCGCGCACCGGCCGGCCGGGCCCCGTGCACATCGACGTGCCGTACGACCTGTGGATCCGCACGGCCGACACCGAGGTGCCGGAGCCGGAGGAGCGCTCGCAGATGCTGAACTGGCGGACGCCGGGCTCGCCCGAGGCTGTCGGCAGGGCGTTCGAGATGCTGATGAAGGCGCGACGGCCGTTGATCCTGGCCGGCGGCGGCGTCATCTGCTCCGACGCGACGCCCGAGCTGCGCGCGTTCGCCGAGCACGTGAACGTGCCCGTCTACTCGACCTTCATGGGCAAGGGCGTGCTGTCGGCGAAGGACCCGCTCTACCTCGGCATCGCCGGCTGCTGGGGCGAGTACCCGGCCCAGGAGGCGGCNNACCGAGATCGGCCGCAACTACCCGACCGAGCTCGGCATCGTCGGCGACGCCCGCGAGGTGCTGAAGCAGCTCGGAGAGCTGGCGCAGAGGCAGCCGAAGCGGGAGCGGACGCAGTGGCACGACGACGTCGACGCCTGGAAGCTCGAGTGGCAGAACTACATCGGGCCGGANNGACGACACGCTGATGATCACCGACACGGGCAACCATCAGACCTGGGTCGAGCAGTACTGGGAGGCGTACGAGCCGCGCAGCGTGTTCACGCCCGGCGGCTTCGCGGGCATGGGCTTCGGCACGTGCGGCGTCCTCGGCGTCAAGCTGGCGAGGCCCGACCGGCCGGCCGTCTGCGTGACGAGCGACGGCAGCTTCATGATGTTCCCGGGCGCGATCGCGACGGCGGTCGAGCACGACATCCCGGCCGTCTGGGTGATCCTGAACAACTACACGATCGGGGTCATCCGCGACCTGCAGCGGTTCTACATGGACAGCCGCGAGATCGGGACGAGCTTCATGAAGCACTCGACCGGCGAGCTCTGGAACCCGGACTTCGCGAAGATGGCCGAGGCGATGGGGGCCGGCTCGATCTCGGTCGACCAGCCGGGCGATCTCGCCGACGCGTTCGACACGGCCTTCAAGGCCGGCAAGCCCTACCTCGTCGACGTCAAGGTGAACCGCGACACGGCGGTGCCGCTGATCGGAACGTGGCAGTTCCCGCCGATCGTCCAGGCGGAGCCGACGTTCGGGAAGCGGCTCGTCATCACGTGAGCAATCGGACCGAACTCGAGGCGCGTTCCTCGGGCGCTGCTGGTGGTGCGGGGCCGGAGGGGACAGTGTGAGTAACACGGCCCCGGAGAGCACCGTGCCGCCAGCGGCGTCAGGCGACGGCGGAGCCGGGCTCCGCCCGGCGGGAGCCGCCGCCGGCGAGGGACGCGCGTAGTGAGGTACTTCCCGTTCGTCGCGATCGTCGAGCAGGAGCGTCTCAAGCAGGCGCTCCTGCTCAACGCGGTCAACCCGGCCGTCGGCGGCGTGCTGATCGTCGGCCCGGCCGGGACGGGGAAGTCGACAGCGGTGCGCGGGCTCTCCGAGCTGCTGCCGGAGATCGACGTCGTCGCCGACTGCCCCTTCTCGTGCGACCCCGGCGACCCGTGCCCGGCCTGCCGGACGCGCGACGAGCTGCCCCTCGCCCGCCGGCGGCGGCGCATCGTCGACCTCCCGCTCAACGCGACCGAGGATCGCGTAGCCGGGACGGTGGACATCGCCCGGGCGCTGAAGGAAGGCGAGCGGGCGCTCGAGCCGGGCCTGCTCGCCGAGGCGAACCGGGGCATCCTCTACGTCGACGAGATCAACCTCCTCGACGACCATCTGACCGACATCCTGCTCGACGCGGCCGCGCTCGGGGTCAACGTCGTCGAGCGCGAGGGCATCTCGATCGCCCACCCGGCGCGCTTCATCCTCGTCGGCACGATGAACGAGGAGGAGGGCGAGCTGCGACCGCAGATCGCCGACCGGATCGGCCTGCGGGTCGAGGTCGAGGCCGTCGTCGACCCGGATGCGCGTGCCGAGATCATGCGCCGCCGCGAGGCGTTCACGGCCGACGCGGAGGCGTTTCTCGGGGCGCACGTGGAGAGCCAGGCGGAGCTGGCGGAGGAGCTCGCCGTCGCGGAGCGGCTCCTGCCCGACGTCCGCATGGCCGATCACCTCTACCCCGCCGTCGCGCGGCTGACCGTCAAGGCAGGCGTCTCCAGCCACCGCGCGGACGTGACCATCCTCGAGTGCGCGAAGGCGTCGGCGGCGCTCGACGGCCGTCGCGAGGTGACGGTCGAGGACGTCGCCGGGGCCGCCGCCCTCGCGCTCGGCCATCGGCTGCCGGTCGACCCGTTCGCGCCGCCGCCCAGCCTCGAGCCGCACCTCGTCAGGCGGCTTCTCGACGAGGCGCTCGAGCTGGAACGCTCAAAAAAAGCCGAAGCGAGCCCGGTGACCTAGGTCTCGAGATCGAGGCCCGGCCGAGGGGTGCGCCCGGAATCGACCCGCTGGAGGTGCGCGCCGACGCCGTCTTCGGGCAGCGGTTGCGCCGCGACCGCACCGAGCGCACGCGTCCCGGCCGGCGGGCGCGCTCGCTCGCGAGCCATCGCAAGGGCAAGTACTCGCGCCACCGGCTCGCCCCGCGTCGCGCAACCGACGTGGCGCTCGACGCGACGCTCCGCGCGGCGGCGCTGCGCGGCCGCTCCGCGCCGATCCGCGTCGAGGCAGGCGACCTGCGGCGCAAGGTGCGCGAGCACCGCTCGCCGTTCGCGGTCTGCTTCGTCGTCGACAACTCGTGGTCCGTGCACGCCGAGCGGATGGTCGAGAAGGCGAAGGGCGTCGTCTTCCGGCTGCTCGAGGACGCGACCGGCCGCGGCGACAAGGTGGCGCTCGTGGCCTTCCGCGGCGGATTGCCGGAGGCGACGGTCGCGCTTCCGTTCACGTCCAGCCTCGCCGCCGCGACCCGGCGCCTCAAGCGGATCCCGCTCAGCGGCCAGACCCCGCTCGCCGACGCGCTGCGACGCGCCCGCATCCTGCTCCGGCAGGAGCTGTCCAAGCATCCGAACGCCGTGCCGCTCGTGGTCGTCGTGACCGACGGCGAGGCGACCGTGCCGCTCAGGCCCGGCTCGGACCCGTCCGCCGACGCCCTGTCCGAGGGTCAGTCCCTCAGACGTGGCCGAATCGCCTGCGTCGTCGCGGACACGTCCGACGGCACGCGTGGTTGCGCCGTCGAGCTGGCGCGGGTGAGCGGCGGGACGAGGATCCCCGTCGCCGAGCTGGCGCCCGAGCTGCTGATCGAGCTGGCGGAGCGAGCCGGATGACGGATCCGCGCGAGCGCCGGATCGACTGGGCTGCGACGAGCGTCACGCAGGGCGAGATCCTGGACGCCTTCGCCGTCTACTGCCGCGACGACCTCGACGACGTCGAGGTGCTGGCCGGGTCGCCGACGCGGCTCGAGCTCGCCTGGCGGCGCGAGCGGAGCTCCGTCGAGGTCGCAGACACGCTCCCGGAGCGCGAGGAGCCGACGCTCGTCCTCACGGAGCTGACCGACACGCTCGTCACCCGCCTGCTCGACGACGCCACACTCCGCGGCCGCGTCGCCGTCTACGACCTGGCCCGCCTGGAGAAGGTGAATGCGGTCCGCTCGAGCGTGTTCGTCTACTTCGAATGGTTCCTGCGCGACGTCTACGGCGTCAAGGTCGTCGCCTCGGACACCTTCACCCGTGGCCTCGTCGATCGCGGGATCATCTCGCTCGGCTTCGGTTGACGCCGTCCGCCCGGCGTGCTTGAGTCGCGCCGTCCACTACGGAGGAAACTACGTGAACGCACCTGCACCGAACAGCGGCCCCCTGGGCCAGGAGCGAGGGATCGGCTTCGCGATCGTGATGACGATCGTCACCATCGGGATCTACGGCATCTACTGGATCTGCAAGACCTACGCCGAGGTCAAGCGGCACCGCGGCGAAGGGATGGGCGGGCTCCTCGGCTTCCTGTCCTGCTTCATCATCCTCGGCTACTTCAAGCTGCCCCAGTACATCGGCCGCATGTACCGCGCCGAGGGGAACGAGAACCCGCCCGTCAGCGGCCTCACGGGCCTGTGGTACATCGTGCCCTACGTCGGCGCGTTCATCTGGATCGCCAAGAACCAGGGCGCGCTGAACGCCTACTGGAAAGCGAAGGCGTCAGGTTCGGTCGCGTCCACTTCGGGCGCGACGAACTTCTAGCCCCTCGGCGAGCCGGCGGTCCTACGGGACCGCCGGCTCGCCCTCGAGCGCACGGCCGTGGAGCCGCTCGTGCGTCAGCCCGAGCGTCGAGACGAGCAGGCAGGCCTCGATGCCGACGATCAGCCACAACGAGGCGGAGAAGGAGCCGGTCGCGTCCCTGACCAGGCCGAGGACGAGCGGTGCGAGGCCCGTGATCGAGTAGCCGACGCCGAGCATCATCCCCGTGACGGCGCCGGCCTGGCCCGGGTCGTCCGACAGGTCGAGCGGCAGCGTCATCGCGAGCGGAAACAGCGTGCCGAGGCCGAGGCCGAGCAGCACCGCCCACAGCCAGGCACCGCCCGGCGCCAGCTGCACGCCGAGGAGGCCTCCCATCTGCACCGCCGCCGCACAGCCGAGGTACGTGCGCCGCGAGCCGTGCCGGTCGGCCAGCCAGGGCAGCGTGAGCCCCGCCGGCACCGTGACGGCCTGCACGACCGCGAGCAGCGCGCCGGCCTTCCCGTCCGACCAGCCGTGCTCGACGTACGCGTCGGGCAGCCACGCCGACAGCCCGTAGAAGCAGACCGCGATCATCGCGAACACGAGCGAGACCGCCCAGGCAGTCGAGTTCCGGATCGGCAGCTTCGGCGGACGGACGCGGACGCGGGGTCGCTCCTCGCGGCCGCCGAGCAGGAGCCACGCCGCCCCGGAGAGCGCAGCGGCGACCGAGAACGAGCCGAGCGCGAACCGCCAGCCGCCGTGCAGGTTGGCGAGCGGAACCGCGATCGCCGCCGACACGGCCGCGCCGAGCTGGATGCCGGTCGCGTAGATCCCGGTGCCGAACGCCGGGCGGTGCGGGAGGCGAGCCTTGACCGCAGCCGGCATCAGCGTCCCCGCCACCGCGATCCCGATCCCGACGGGGAGCGTCAGGACGATCAGCACGACAGTGTTCGGCACGGCGACCCGCAGCAGCCCGCCGGCGGCGATCAGGCCTACCGAGACCGCGATCGCGAGCCGGGCGCCGACCAGGCCGGCCACGTAGGCCGCAGCCGGCGCGAAGATGCCCATGCAGAGGACGGGAATCGTGCCGAGCAGCCCCGCGACCGTGTGCGAGATCCCGAGGTCGCTCTGAATCGAGGGAACCAGCGGCCCGACGCCGATGATCTGCGGCCGCAGTGCCAGTGAGACGAGGAAGAGCGCCGCAACGAAGCGGGCGTGCGCTCTCAAGCGATCGTCACGTAGAAGGAGCGGTCACGGCCTTCGAGCAGCTGCACCGCTTCGTCCAGAACCAGGCGCTGGAAGTGCTCCGACTCGCTGTGCGCCCGGAGCGCATCGTCGTCGGCGTAGATCTCGAAGATGAGGAACCGCCGGGGATCGTCCCGGTCGCGACAGGGCTGGTAGTGCAGGCAGCCCGGCTCGGCTCGCGATGCCGGGGCGAGCTGCTCGAGCACCGCGAGGACTCGCTCTTCCTCGCCTTCCTTCGCGACCCACCTGGCGACGAGCACGATGGCCATCTCTCTCCTCTCTCCGGATCCCGGGGCGCGGGCGCCGGATTTTTACCGGTTTCTTACCTGGCCTCCCCCATCTGCGGCACCTGGAACCGCAGCGAGGCCCCGATAGAGAAGCCATGAAGCGCAGCGAGATCACCGTCACGATCCCCGGCGCACCAGTCGCCGGGGGGACGGGCTCGCGGTCGTTCCTGCAGGCTGCACGCACGCAGGCGAACGAGTTCCGCTCCGCCGTCCGGCCGGACCTCGCCGAGGCGAGGCAGGCCGCGGAGCAGAACACGGGGTCGGAAGGCTCGAAGAGCAGCTCCTCGAGCCGGGGGTCGGACGAGGACGAGCCCGGCGACTAGGCCGCAGGCGCCGGACTCGACAGGTGGTGACGGGGCGGGCGACGGCCGCCCCGTCGCCGTTTCTATGCGGCGTGAACCGGGTTGGTGAGAGCGCCGAGCCCCTCGATCTCGATCGTGATCTCATCCCCCGGCTTCAGCAGCACCTTCGGGTCGCGGAAGACGCCGACGCCGGCGGGCGTGCCGGTGAGAATCAGGTCGCCGGGCTCGAGGGTGATCGCCTGGCTGACGAACGAGATGATGTCGGCGACACCGAACACCATGTTGGCCGTCGTCGAGTCCTGCATCACCTGGCCATTCAGGATCGCGCGGATCGTGAGCGCCTGCGGGTCGGGCACGTCGGCCGCCGGGACGAGCTCGGGGCCGACCGGGCAGAAGGTGTCGAACGACTTGCCGCGCACCCACTGCTTGTCTGCGAACTGCACGTCTCGCCCGGACACGTCGTTCGCGCACAGGTAGCCGCGGACGGCCTCGAGCGCATTGTCGGGCGACGCCTGGCTGACCCGCTGCCCGATCACGACGGCGAGCTCGGCCTCGTAGTCGACCTCGTGGGAGATCGACGGCAGGCGGATCGGCTCGCCCGGGCCGATCAGCGTGTTCGGCCACTTGGCGAAGAGCAGCGGCCGCTCGGGCAGGGCCACGCCCTGCTCCTCGGCATGGTCCCGGTAGTTGAGCCCGATGCAGACGATCTTTTGCGGCCGCTCGATGGGAAGCACCACGCGACCCTATCTTCTGACCGGCTCGCCGGGCAATGTGTGGCGTCCGCGACACGAAGCGTGTGACGGTGAGCACACTCGCGGAAGCACGCGGCCTCTCCCCCGTCCTGTAGGTGACAAGCGAGGGACAGGAGGAGACATGCACCCGCACCACGACTTCCATCGCAGCTTCGCCCAGGATCGCCAGTCGCAGCTTCGGCGCAGCGCAGGCGTCGACCTCCGCAGCGCACCGCAGCTGGCCGAGATCGCGGCCGATCGACGCGCCGAAGCGGCAGAGAACCGGCAGCAGGCACACCGGCTCAACGTGGCCGCCAGGCTCGAGGTCGCGCTGGCCGCACCGCGCCGGCTGGTGCGGATGGGCTCCCGGCTGTCCGGCGCCTAGAGCGTTTCAGCGGCCTCCGTCTGCGCCACCGGAAGCAGCACGACGTGCACCTCGCCCGGGCCGTGGACGCCGACGACGAGCTTCTGCTCGATGTCGGCGCTCCGGCTCGGGCCGGTGACGATCGCGAGAGCGCTCGGCAGGTCGCCGCCGACAGCCTCGAACAGCTCCGCCAGCCCGGGCAGGACCCGGTCCTCGGCCAGCAGCGTGACGTGCACGGCCGGGAGCAGCGACCGCGCCCGCGGCTCCTCGGGCGAGGCCGCGAGGACGACGCTGCCCGTGTCGGCCAGCCCGTAGAGCGCCCGCGAGACACCCGCGCCGTCGATGTCCGGCGCCTGCCCGCGGTGCACGATCACTCCTACGGCCTCCGCGTTCCGCACGAACTCCTCGACCAGGCTCACCGGCGCGGCTCCTGCACGACGCCGCCCGGCCGCTCCCCCGTGGCGCGCCCGTCCCGCCAGACCGGCCGGCCGGCAACCCAGACGCCGACGACGCCGTCGGGATATCGCCGCGGCTCCTCGTACGTCGCCGTGTCGACGAACCGCTCGGGATCGACGAGCACGAGATCGGCGCGAAGCCCGGGCTCGATGCGCCCGCGATCCCGCAACCCGAGCCGATCCGCCGCGCGTGCCGTCAGCCGCGCGACCGCCTCCTCGACGGGGACGAGCCCCTCGCGGATCGCGAACCGTCCGAGGAAACGCGCCGCCGTCCCGTAGAGCCGCGGATGCGGCTTGGCGCCGAAGATCGCGTCCGAGCCGACCAGCTGCAGCCGGTGCGCGGCGATCCGGCGGACAGCCTGCTCGGACGCGTAGTGCTGCAGCATCGTGACGTCGAGCTGCGACTCGACGAGCAGGTCGAAGACCACGTCGACCGGCGCCCGACCACGCTCTTCCGCGAGCTCGGCCAGCGTTCGGCCGGCCGCGGCCTCGTTGGGCGGAGCAGCGTTCGCGATCACGACACGCTCCGGCCCGACCATGCCGAGCCAGTTCTCCCAGCCGGGCAGCCCGTAATCCACGTCGTGCGCGATCTGGGCGCGCCCCTCCGCGCTGGTGAGCCGCGCCAGCGTCCCCGAAGCACCGCCTTCCTGTGCCCAGGCGGGGAGCAGCGCCGCGAGCACCGTGCTCCCGGCGCCGTACGGGTACTGGTCGAACGACAGATCGACGTCGCGGCTCGCCTCGTCGAGCAGCTCGAGCAGGGGGTCGATCAGCGCCTCGTCGGCAGCCGACTTGAGGTGCGAGACGTGGAGTGGCGCGCCCGACCGTCGCGCGACCTCGATCATCTCGCCCGCTGCGACGAGCACGTCCCGCCCCTCGTTGCGGATGTGCGGGACGAGCGGCGCGCCGAACTCGGCCGCGACCTCGGCGAGCGCCACCAGCTCGTCGGTGTCCGCGTAGGCGCCGGGCAGGTAGAGGAGACCGAACGACAGCGTCCGCGCGCCTGCCTCCAGGCCGAGCCGCACCTCTTGCTGCATCCGCCGGAGCTCGTCACGGCCGGGAGCGCGCCGGTCGCCGCCCATGACGGCGTCGCGGACCGAGTTGTGGCCGATCGAGGGAACGAGCGTCGTCGCCGGCCGCGTGCCCGCGAGCGCGTCGAGGTACTCGGCGAACGTCGACCAGGGCCATTCGGCCGGCCCGCTTCCCTCGAGGCCCCGGAGATAGGCCTGCCGCTCGGACCGCCGGCCGGGCGCGACGGGAGCGGGCGCGAGGCCGTCCGGGTTGATCAGCTCGGTCGTGAAGCCCTGGGCGATCTTCGGCTCCAGCAACGGCTCGTCGAACGAGCGCAGGGCCGAGTGCGCGTGCATGTCGACGAAGCCGGGAGAGAGCATGAGCCCGGCGCCGTCGACGATCTCGGCGGCCTCCGCCGCCGCAAGCGACGCAGCGACGGCTTCGATCCGGCCGTCGGCGACGGCGACGTCCGCGACCGACGGCGGCCTGTCGCCGGGGTAGACGGTGGCGCCGCGGACGATCAGGTCGACGCTCACCGGCGGTCCCGGTAGCGCCGCCCGAGCCGGGGCAGCGCCCGCCCTCTCGCCCACACCCGCCCCGGTCCGGCGAGGCCGCCCAGCCCTTGCAGTGCGCGGCCCAGCCGGGTCGAGACCCGGTAGCCGAGCGGCGACGACCAGGCGAGCGACCACAGGCCGAAGCCGGCCCGCTCCCACCACGGCGCGATGCGCTGGTCGACCAGGTCCTTGCGCAGCTCGAGCAGCAGCTCGTGGAGCGGGATCTTGACCGGGCAGGCATCCGTGCAGGCGCCGCAGAGCGACGACGCGTGAGGCAGCGAGGGCGCCTGCTCGAGCCCGACGAGCAGCGGCAGCAGCACGGCGCCCATCGGCCCGGAGTAGACGGGGCCGTACGCAGCTCCGCCGGCCTTGCGGTAGACGGGGCAGACGTTGAGGCAGGCGCCGCAGCGGATGCACGCGAGCATCTCCCGGTAGTGCGTGCCGAGCAGGTTGGAGCGGCCGTTGTCGAGGATCACGACGTGCAGCTCCTCGGGACCGTCCTCCTCCCCGGCCCGGCGCGGTCCGGTGAGCAGGGTCGTGTAGACGCTCAGCCGCTGGCCCGTGCCGCTGCGGGCGAGGAGCCGGAGCAGGACGGCGAGGTCGGGGAGGTCGGCGACGAGCCGCTCCATTCCCATGAGCGCGATGTGAACCCGAGGCAGCGAGCTGACCAGCCGCCCGTTCCCCTCGTTCGTGACCAGGCAGATCGAGCCGGTCTCGCTGACGCCGAAGTTCGCGCCGGTGATGCCGACGTCCGCGTCGAGGAAGACCTGGCGGAGCTGGCGCCGCGCCGCCTGGGTCAACGCTTCGAGCTCCGCCGGCACCGGCTTGCCCTCGACCCGGGACAGAAGCTCGGCCACGTCCTGCGCCGTCTTCTCGATCGCCGGGGCGAGGATGTGCACCGGGTGCTCGCCGGCGAGCTGCACAATGTACTCGCCGAGATCCGTCTCGACGACGCGGACGCCCGCGGCTTCGAGGGCGCCGTTGAGGCCGATCTCCTCGGACAGCATCGACTTCGACTTCGCCGCCAGCTTCGCCCCCGCGCGACGGCAGACCTCCGTGACGTAGGCGTTCGCGTCGTCCGCCGTGCGCGCGAAATGGACGTGGCCGCCGCGGGCCTCGAGCGCCTCCGTGAACCGCGCGACGTGCGTGTCGAGGTCGTCGATCACGCGCATGCGCGCGTCGTGAGCGCGCTGCCGGAGCGCCTCGATCTCGGGGACGGCCTGCCAGGCCGCGGTGCGGTTTCCGTACAGCCGCGCGGTGGACATGTCGAGCGCCCCCTGCGTGTGCGTGTCCGCGAGCTTCAAGCGCGCGATCTCGCTGAATCGCCGCGGCGGCTGCTCGAGCTCCGTCATGCCAACCTCCCACCGGCTGCTCCGGACCGGGCCCCCGCACCCCCACCCAATCGAGGGTGGGGTACCACCCTCCACCCTCGTGCTCGACGATATCGCTCCGACACGCGCGTGTCTGTGCCGCAGGTGTGCCGATTTGCCGCGAACGCGTGACGATTCTGCGCCGCCGCCGCGGTCACGAGGCACCGCCCCGATCCGCTGCGGCGGCGACCCCGCGTGCCAGGGCGGTCGCGAGGTGCACGAGCGGGACGGCCTCGCCGAGTCGCGCCGCGCGGCCGCGCAGGTGCATGAGGCAGCCGGGGTCGGCGCTCACGAGCGCGTCTGCGCCGACCCCTGCGGCGCCCGTGAGCTTGTCGTCCGCCATCGCCACCGAGACCTCGGGCTGCCTCACGGAGAACGTGCCNNGCCGAGGCGCATCGGCGATCCGCAGCTCGCGGAGCATGTGGCAGGAGTCGTGGTAGGCGACGCGCCGGCCCTCGTTCCGGCGAGCCGGCTCGACGCCCTGCGCGTCGAGGAACGCGGACAGCTCCCAGACGTCGAACGGTTCGCACCCGACCAGCTCCGGCAGGAACCGCGAAGCCATCGTCGCGCACGAGCCCGAGGGCGTGACGATCGGCGCGGCGCGCGAGAACGCGCGGACGAACGTGCGCGCGACGCGACGGGCGGCCGCACGGTGACCGGCGTTGAACGCCGGCTGGCCGCAGCAGACCTGCCGGGGCGGAAACTCGACCTCGAAGCCGGCCTCGCGCAGGAGCAGCGCAGCGTCGTCGACCGCGTCCGGGAAGACCAGGTCGCCGAGGCAGGTCGCGAAGAGCTGGACAGTGGGCATGGGCGCGACAGCATCTCACGCGGGCCACTCCAAGCCGTAGAGTCTGGTGCGTGGAGCCCGTGACCGGAAGCTGCCTGTGCGGAGGCGTGCGCTTCGAGGTCACGGAGCCGTTCCGGCGCGCCAGCTACTGCCACTGCTCGCGCTGCCGCAAGCACTCGGGCACGTTCGGCCTCACCCAGGGCCGCGTGCCGCGTGAGGGGTTCCGGCTGCTCGACGGCGAGGAGCTGATACGCGTGTACCGACCGGAGGGCGGGATGGCCAAAGCGTTCTGCTCCGTGTGCGGCTCGAGCCTGTTCGGCGGCACCTGGCCGGACGGCCCCGAGGTGTCGATCCGCTTCGGAGCGCTCGACGACGAGCCCGGAATCCGGCCGCAATACCACTCCCACACCGCGTCGGCCGCGGGCTGGGACTCGATTCCCGACGACGGGCTGCCCCGGCACACCGGCGCTGCACCCACAGCGTGACGACGCCGCTCGAGACCGCTCCGCCGTCGCTCGCGCAGGGCCGCCCGCTCTGGCTGAAGCGCGAGGACGTGCACGAGCTCGGCGCCTTCAAGTGGCGCGCCGCGCTGCCGGTGGTGGAGCGCTACCGGGACGAAGGCGCGCGCGGCGTCGTGACCTCCTCGACCGGCAACCACGGCGTCGCGACCAGCTGGGCGGCGCGCCGGCTCGGCCTCGCGGCGGTGGTCTTCGCGCCCGCGGGCGCCAGCCGGAGCAAGCTGGCGCGGCTCGAGCAGCTCGACGCCGATGTCCGGGTCGGCGGTGCCGACGTCGACGAGGCGAAGGAGGCCGGCAAGGCGTACGCGCGCGGGCACGGGCTGCCCTTCTTCGAGGACGGAGCGGAGCCGCTGCAGTACGAGGCCTACGGCGCGATCGGCGACGAGATCCTCGACCGGCTCGAGGAGGCACCGGCTGCGATCGTCGTCCCGGTCGGAAACGGCGCGCTGCTCGGTGGCATCGGGCGCGCGCTCGGCCGGCGCTCCCCCTCGACGCTCCGCGTGGGCGTCGCGGCGAAGGAGGCCCCCGTGATGGCGCTCTCCTTCGAGGCCCGCCGACCCGTCGAGAGCGACCGCTGCGCGACGATCGCCGACGGTCTCGCCGTCCGGGTCGCGATCCCGTATGCCGTCGACGTGTTGAACCACGCTGCCGACCGCATGCTGCTCGTCTCGGAACGGGAGATCGCCGAGGGTGTCGCCGCCTTCGACCGTGCCGGGATCCGAGCCGAGGCCGCCGCCGGGGCCGGGCTCGCCGCCGTCAGCCAGCTCGACGAGACCGAGCGGCCGATCGTGGTGGTCGTCACGGGCGGCAACATCGACGAGGAGCTGCTCGCGCGCTGCCGCGACGAGCCCGGCTCGTTTCCCGACTGAGGCCACGTCTCCGGCGCCGTGCACCGTCCGGTCGAACCAGCGATCATCTCGCCGCAGGCGATGTATCCGAAGATCGAGCTCCATGTCCACCTCGAAGGCACCGTCCGGCCGGAGACGCTGCTCGAGATCGCGCGCCGCAACGACGTCGTGCTGCCGGCCGAGACCCCCGGCGAGCTGCAGCGGCTCTTCCAGTTCACCGACCTGACGCACTTCATCGACGTCTGGTTCCTCGTCACCGCCGCGCTGCAGACCGCCGACGACTTCCGGCAGATCACCGTCGACTACGCCGAGGAGGCCGCGCGGCACGGGGCCGTCTACATCGAGGGGATCTTCGCGCCGACCGTGCCGTCCCGGAACGGGATCGAGCTCGAGGCGCTGTTCGAGGGGTATTGCGACGGCGTGCAGGAGGCGAGCGAGCGGCTCGGCGTCGAGGTACGCCTGACGCCCGACCTCAACCGCACGTCACCGCCCGAGGAGGCGGCCGACATCGTGCGCCGGGCGATCGCTTGCCGCGATCGCGGAGTGGTCGGGATCGGCCTCGGGGGCGTCGAGGACCTCGCGCCGCCCGAGCAATTCGCCGACGCCTTCCGCCTCGCGCGGGAGGGAGGGCTGGGCTCGGTGCCTCACGCGGGCGAGGTCGTCGGCCCGGCGTCGATCTGGGGCGCGCTCGAGGCGCTGCACGCCGACCGGATCCGCCACGGCATCCGCGCCGTCGACGACCCGGCGCTCCTGCGCGAGCTCGCCGACCGCGGCACCGTCCTCGACGTCTGCCCGACCGCCAACGTGCGCGTGGGAGCCGTCCGGTCGTATGACGTGCACCCGCTGCCGGAGATGGTCGCGGCCGGGCTCCGCTGCTCGCTCTCGACGGACGATCCGGCCATGTTCGGGATCGACCTGACCAGCGAGTACGCCGAGGCGGCGGCGCGGGGCCTCAGCCCGCGCGAGTTCTACGAGGTCGCGGTCGACGGCGCGCTCTGCGACGAGCCGACCCGCGGCGCCCTGCGGGCGATCGGCGAGGACTTCGACTGGTCGTCCGCAGAGAGCACGCCCATCTCGCGCTAGCCCGCGCACTCCTCGTCCAGCACGGACACCACGCGTTCGTACAGCTCGTCCGCGCCTGCGGAGTCGTCGGCGACGGCCGTCAGGCCCGTGCGCCCGTGCTCGCCGAGCGCGCTCATCATGTGGAAGACGACGCCGGTCTGGCGCGACTGGTCGAAGTGGAGCCCGCGCCGCACGACGATGTCGAACAGGTCGTCGGGCGTGAGCGCCCGGTAGCGCGGGCTCTCGACGTGGTCGGACGCCACGAAATGCTTCTCCTGCCCGCTCGGCGCGGTGAACACGGCCGTCTCCGGGTCGTAGACGCCGTCCGTCAGGAACTGCAGCGTGAGGAACGGATGCGTCGTGCCGCCCTTGCGGAGGTTGAGCTCGATCGCGTACGGATCCCAGCCGTCGCCCGACCGCACGGCGACGAAGTCGACCGCGAACCGGCCGATCACGCCCTCCTCGGCGAGTCGCTCGCCGACCTTCACCGCCTCACGCGTGATCGCCGGCGCGTAGGCGGGATCGGCCGGGAAGCAGCAGCCGAGATAGGACTGGCCGCTCGGCCCGCCGAGCAGCTGGTCGTGCGTCGACAGCACCTCGAGCGTGCCGAGCGGCGTGACGCGCATCTGGACGCTCGGGCTGCGGAACTGCTCCCCGGCGATGCGCTCCTCGACGATGCCGCGGTACTCGGCCAGGTCGGCGGCGTAGGCGTCGAAGCTCACGGCCGGCGACTCGAAGCCCATCGCTCGCACGCGCTCCTCGACCGCGGCGAGCTCCCCGGGCGAGCCGGGCTCCGGCAGCCCGCGCAGGTCGACGGTGGCGTTCCCTTCCCCCGAGACGCCCTCGTTCAGCTTCACGATCGCGTGCGCCGCCCCGGGCCGCTCGGCGCGCAGGCTTCGCACCGCGTCGACGACGTCGTCGATCCCGCCGAGATCCTCGTAACCGAGCGGGTGCCGGACGCCCTGCTCGGCGAACAGCCGCCGGCAGCCGGTCTTCGTGCCGTAGTGGAAGAACCGGGGGTCGGCGCCGTACATCGGGATGTCGAGCGCCAGCGCCAGGTCTCGCTCCAGCTCGGTCGTGTTGAAGGGGACGAGGTGCGCCCGGTCGCGATCGGGGATCAGCGCGCGAATGCGCTCGAGGAGTCGCGGCCGCGCGAGCAGCTTCTCGGACAGCGGCCGGGCCGAGCCGTCGAGCGGCGAGACGAGGAAGAGGCGCCGCCGGGCATGCGAGGGGATCACGCCCGGGAGCAGGTCGAGGTAGTAGTCGACGATGCTCGGGTTGACGGCCTGCGAGGTGACGTAGACGAGGCGCGCCCGAGGCTGGCGCAGGAGCAGGAACAGGAACAGGAACCGCTCCTCGTAGGCCTGCAGCACCGAGCTCGGCCAGCCCGGATCGTCGAGCGTCAGCGACGGGACGACGACGATCGTCTGCTCGTCCGGAGTCATCGTCTGGATCGACTGCCAGAGCGGCACGAGCCTGCGCTGCAGCTCGTCGAACCGGGCGGCCGTCTCGTCGATCTCGGTCAAGGCCCCGGGCATGAGTGCCGATGGTAACGGCGAACCTTGCGAAAGCTTCATGCAGTCTTCACATCAAAGCCGCTTCACTTTCGTCAGAGCCTGTAGATGAACAGACACCTGCGAGCATTCGGTCACAGCCTCAGGCGCGCCCTCCTGCACCACGGACTCGTTGCGCTCCTGCTCCCGCTCGGGCTGCTCTTCCTCGCGTTCGTCTCGCACGGCTAACCTCCGCCGGTCAACCTGGGCGTGTCGACCGCGAGCCGGCGCTAGGGGAGCCGCGGCGACCACAGCGCCGCCGGCAGCCCCGCACCGAGCAGCAGGACCGCTGCGAGGAGGACGAACTCGTTCGTCACCTCGCTCTTGCCCGGCTTGCGCCCGAGCCGCGAGCCGAGATCGGCGTAGGAGGCATCGAGCGCCTTCGCGGTCCGCGCCTGGGTGAACTTGCCTCCTGTGGCGGTGGCGACCTCACGCAGCGTCGTCGGGTCGACCGGAACCGGGATGGAGCCGCCGAACCTGCCGTAACCCCCAGGCCCGCCGAAGCCTCCCCTCGTGAGCATCCCGTTCGGCGTGCCGAGCGAAACGCTGTACACCGGGATCCCGGCCGCCTTCGCGAGCGCGGCGCCCTGCTCCGGCTGGAGCACACCGCGGGTCTGTGCGCCGTCCGAGAGGAGCAGGATCGACACCGGCGACTGCGGGCCGCGCGGGTGGTAGGCGATCGTGGCCCCGCCTGACGCGGGCTTGGTCGCCCCGACCGCCTGGTGGGCGAGCTGCACTGCCGCGGCCAGGGCGTCGCCGATCGCGGTTCCCCCGTAGCCCGTGATGTAGCCGAGCGAATCGGCGCCCTCGCGCACGAGGCCGTGGTCGCTCGTCGGCGGCGTCACGATGTCGGGCTCGCCGGCGAAGGCGATCAGGCCCACGCGGAGGTTCTCGGGGGCGTGGTCGAGGAAGATGTCGACCGCGTGCTGCGCGGCCGCGAGGCGCGTCGGGCTGATGTCGGTCGCCTGCATCGATCCCGAGACGTCGACCACGAGAATCACCGTCGCCTCCTGGCTGGCGACGAGCTTGGTCACGCTCGGCCGCGCCATCGCCACGCAGAGCGCCGCGATCGCCAGGAGGAAGACGGCGGGCGCGACGTAGCGCCGCCAGGGTCGCGTCCGGGCCGCCACGGCCGCGAGCACGTCGAGATTCGTGAACCTGACCGCATACCGGGCCCGTCGCCGCTGCGCCAGCAGGTACAGGCCGACCACGAGCGGGACGGCGAGCAAGGTCAGCAGGAGCAGAGGCTGGCCGAAGCTCATGTGCCACCCGCACAGGTGAGATCGAGCTGGACGACGGCACGCACGCCGCTCACGGCACGGCCCGCCTTCACCGAGACGCTCACCCGGCCGGACCGGACGACCTGCGAGGCGTGCACGCTCGCGACGAGGGCGGCTGACGGGGGCGAGCCCGAGTAGAAGCCCATAGCGTGCGAGGCGGCGACGAGCGTCTCGCCGGATGCGCAGGCCCTCGCCAGCCGGTGGACGCCCGGCCGGACGCGAACCGTCCAGACGCGCCGCGCGGACGGATGCCCCGGAGGCACGACGTGGGCGACCGTCGGGATCCTCCGGCCTCCTCCCGAGGTCGGCGTGCAGCCGATGTGCGGCCGGAAGCTCGCGGCGGGCGACGGCTTGCCGACGTCGGTGGCGAAGAAGACCGCCGCGCGGCTCGTCGTGATACCGGGGTTGACCGGGCTCCCGAGCAGCGCCTGGAAGCCGACGTCGATCCCCGCGTCGGTGAGCTCCGCGTCGAGCCCGCCGACGACGTACCCCTTCGGGCACGAGAGCTGGTACTCGACCCGCGGCCGCGGCACCGTGCTGCCGGCGGGCACGACGACCCAGGGACCGGCGAGGGACACGCAGACCTGGAGGCCGCGACACTCGTTCGTCGCGCCGGCCGGGGCGGCGGCGAGCGCAAGCGTCGCGGCGACGGCCGCCGACAGCGCCACCAGCTTCACGGCAGCCTCCGGAACCACAGCATCGATATCCCGCCGCCGAAGAGCAGCAGCACCGCGGCACCTCCCGCGAACACGTCGGTGATCTCCCGGTCCTCGCTGCGGTGCCCGAGCAGCGACCCGAGGCGGCCGTAGACCTCACGCAGCCGCGAGTCGGTCGCGACCGTGAACGACTGCCCGCCGCTCGTCCGCGCGATCTGCTGCAGCGTCTGCGGGCTCGGCGGGACGTGGACGGTCACGCGATAGCCGCCGGTGAGCGCCTGCTGGACGACGCCGGCCTGGGTGCCGAGCACGATCGTGTAGACCGGGATGTGGAGCGCTTTCGCTCTGAGAGCGGCCGTCTGCGGCGCGACCCGTCCGCCGTCACGGGCGCCGTCGGAGATCATCAGCACCGCGGTCGGCGGGATCTTCCCGTCCGAGGTGCGCTCCCGCTGGGAGATGCGCACGGCGAGCGCGACCGCATCGCCGATCGCCGTCCCCTCGCCCGGGATGAGGTCCGCGAGCGCCGTGTCGACGAGGCTGCGGTCGGCCGTCGGGGGCAGCGCCAACCGGGCGCCGCTCGCGAACGAGACGATGCCGATGCGGAACTTCTTCGGGATCCTGCGCACGAACTCGTCGGCCGCCTTCACCGCCGCCGCGAGCCGTGACGGCTTGACGTCGGTCGCCTGCATCGACCGCGACGTGTCGATCGCGAGCATCACCGTCGCCTGCTCTCGCTGGATCGTGACCGTCGCGTGCGGCCGGGCGACCCCGAGCACCATGGCCACGAGCCCGGCGAGCAGGACGGCGAGTGGGAGATGGCGGAGCCGGCCGGGCGTCCGGTCGACGACGCTCGGCAGCAGCGCGGGGCTGGCAAAGCGGGCGCCGAACCGCACTCGCCGCCGCTCGAGGACGAGGTAGAGCGCGACGACCAGCGGAACCGCGAGAAGCGCGAGCAGCCAGAGTGGGGACTGGAAGCTCAGCGCCGCCCCTGCTTCAGGAACAGTGCCAGCGACCGCAGCCAGTCGCCGGACGTCGACAGGACGGTGTGGCGCACGCCGAGCGAGACGAGCGTCCGTCGGAGCCCGCTCCGCTCCTCGGCCGCGGCGCTCGCAAAGCGTGCCCGCAGCTTCGCGTCGCGCGTGTCGACCCGGAGCTGCCTCCCGGTCTCGGGATCGACCAGCCAGAGCTCTCCGGCGTTCGGAAGCTCGTCCTCCCGCGGGTCGCGGACCTCGACGGCGACGACGTCGTGCCGTCCCGCCAGCTCGAGGAGCGGCCGGCGCCAGTCGAACGGCCCGCGGAAGTCCGAGACGACGACGACGAGGGCCCGCTGACGAGCGAGCGCACTCGTCCTGCGCACGCCTTCGCCCAGCGACGTCGCCCCGACCCGCTCCTCCACCGGCTCACGCCTGAGCGCGGTGAGCAGGCCGATCAGCCCGAGCCGGCCCTGTCGCGGCGGAAGTGCCTGCGGGTCGGCGTCGCCGAAGGTGACGACACCGAGCCGGTTCCCGCGCCGGCTCGCGACGTGCCCGACCGCGATCGCCGCGCCTTCGGCGACGTCAGCCTTGAGACGGTCGGCGGTGCCGAAGCGCATCGAAGGCGACGTGTCCAGCACGAGCCAGGTCACGAGCACGCGCTCGGCGAGCTGCACGCGCACGTGCGGTTGCCCTGTCCGGGCCGTGACGTTCCACTCGATCTGGCGAACATCGTCGCCGGGCGCATACGGACGCACCTGCGCCAGCTCGGTGCCCTGACCGAGCACTGCCGAGCGGTAGTCGCCGGCGAGCATGCCCTCGATCCTGCGCGCGATGCTGATGTCGAGCGCGCGGAGCAGGACCTCGGGGATCGGCCCCGGGCCCGGGGCATCGTGCTGTCCCGGCCGGGCGAGCGCGCCGGCCGAGCTCATGCGGCGCTCGTGCGGGCGAGGTCGAGCTGCGGGACCGGCACGGCGCCCAGCACGGCGTCGAGGATCTTCTCGGCGTCCACCTCCTCCGCGAGCGCCTGGTAGGTGAGGACGATCCGGTGGCGGAACGCATCCCTCGCCAGCGCCTGCACGTCCTCGGCCAGGACGTAGTCACGGCCGCGCAGGAGCGCGAGCCCCCGGGCCGCCTGGATGACGGAGATCGGGCCTCGAGGGCTGGCCCCGTAGGCGATGTAGTCGGTGATCCCCATCAGGCCGTAGCGCGCCGGGCTCCGTGTCGCCGTCGCGAGCTCGACCGCGTAGGAGATCAGCGCCGGGTCCACGTAGACGCCGATCGCCGCGCGCTGCAGCTCCTTCAGCTCGTCCAGCGTGAGCGCCTGGCGCAGCTCGGGGTGCGGGACGAGCTGGCGCTGGACGATCGTCAGCTCCTCGTCGTGGGCCGGATAGCCGATCACGATCTTGAGCAGGAAGCGGTCGATCTGCGCCTCGGGCAGCGGATAGGTGCCCTCGGACTCGATCGGGTTCTGCGTCGCCATGACGAGGAAGGGCTCGGGCACCCGGTGCGTGTCGTGTCCGATCGTCACCTGGCGCTCCTGCATGACCTCGAGCAGCGCCGACTGCACTTTGGCGGGCGCCCGGTTGATCTCGTCGGCCAGGAGGAAGTTGCAGAAGACCGGCCCCAGCTCGGTGTCGAACGTCCCTTCACCGGCCCGGTAGATACGCGTTCCGACCAGGTCGGACGGGACGAGGTCGGGCGTGAACTGGATGCGGGCGAACGTTCCGCCGAGGACGCCGGCCGCCGTCTTGATCGTCAGCGTCTTGGCGAGGCCGGGAACACCCTCGATCAGCAGATGCCCCTGCGCGAGCAGGCAGACGAGCACCCGCTCGAGCATCGCGTCCTGGCCCGCGATCACCCTTTTGATCTCGAACAGCGTCTGCTCGAGTCGCTCCTTCGCCTCCTCCGGGGAGGGAGGCGGAGCGTCGTTCGCCTGCTTCACCACTTCAGCGCTCCTTTCTGGGGGCACGAAGAGCTATACGGAATCAGGTCCGCCTAAGTTTGCGCTAAGAACAGAGAGCGGTTCCCGGCCGGCGCCGGCGGGCCTTCAGCCGAGGAGTTGCTTGAGCTTCGACTCGACCTCGGACTGGAGCCGGTGCTCCTCGTCCTCGCGCCGGATCGCCTCTTCGCGCTGGCGGCGCAGCTCGGGCTCGATCTCGTCGACGTAGATCCGGTTGGCCGTCGCGACCTGCTCCTTCGCGGCGCGAACGTGCTGCTCGAGCTCGGCGGCAGGGAGCGGGCCGAGCTGGAGCCCGCGACCCTCGTCGAGCCGCGGCTCGATCAGCTGGCTCGGCCAGACGAGTTGAGCCTGCCGGAAGGCCCGCAGCCAGTACTCGCTCGGCCATTGGCCCGAGAACGGCACGAGGAAGCGAACCTCGCCGTTTTCGATCTCGATCTGGGTCGCGGGCCCGAGCGACACCTCCGGTGGGGCCTCGGCCGGCTCGGGCGGGAGCACGTCGCCGGCGAACGCCTCGTGCCCGTGGCGAATCCGCTCCGACAGCAGGCCGCCGCCGAGCAACGCGGTCACACGCTCTTCGTGATCGGTCCCGGGCACACTTGCTGAATCGACGCGAGCCGCCGCTGCCTCGTTCACCCCTTCGAGGGACTGATCGGGACGACGGTCATGGCGTTCCCACGCCGGCGACGAGCACGTACTTCACGTCCAGGTACTCGTCGACGCCGACCGCACCGCCTTCGCGGCCGTAGCCGGACTCCTTGACGCCCCCGAACGGCACGTTCGCCGCGCTGATGATTCCGGTGTTCGCGCCGACGATCCCGTATTCGAGCTGCTCCGCCACGCGCAGCAGCCGCGCGTAGTCACGCGTGTGGAAGTAGGCGCAGAGCCCGTACACGGAGTCGTTGGCGAGCCGGATCGCCTCCTCCTCGGTCTCGAAGCGGGAGACGCCGGCGACAGGGCCGAAGGTCTCCTCCGTGGAGATGAGCATGTCGGGCGTGACGCCGTCCAGCACCGTCGGCGCGTAGAACGACCCGCGCGCGTACTCGCCGTCGTCGAGCCGCCCGCCGCCGGTGACGAGATGGGCGCCGCGGCGGATCGCGTCCTGGACGTGCTGGTCGGCCTTGTCGACGCCGCGCTCGTCGATCAGCGGGCCGATCGCGACACCCGGCCGGTCGCCGGGCCCGACCACCATCCGCGCCACCTTCTCGCCGAGCAGGCGGACCACGGCGTCGTGCACGCCCGACTGGACGTAGATGCGGTTCGCGCAGACGCAGGTCTGGCCGGCGTTCCGGAACTTCGACGCGATCAGCCCGTCCACCGCCTCCTCGAGATCGGCGTCGTCGAAGATCAGGTAGGGCGCATGGCCGCCGAGCTCGAGCGAGAGGCGTTTCACCTGACCGGCGGAGAGCCGGATCAGCTCCTTGCCGACCTCGGTCGAGCCGGTGAACGAGATCTTGCGCACGCGGCGGTCGCCGAAGATCGTCTCGGCGACCATCCCGGAGGAGCGGGACGTGACCAGGTTCACGACGCCCGGAGGCGCGCCGGCGTCCTCGATCGCGCGCAGGACGAGCGCAGCCGTCAGCGGGGTCGCGCTCGCGGGCTTGACGACGCTCGTGCAGCCCGCGGCCATCGCCGGCCCGAACTTCCGCGTCATCATCGCCGCCGGGAAGTTCCAGGGCGTGATCGCCGCGACGACACCCACCGGCTGGCGCAGGACGAGCACCCGGTTCTGCGGGTTGACCGCCGGCACGACCTGCCCGTAGACGCGCTCGGCCTCGCCGCCGAACCACTCGAGGAAGCTGGCCGCGTACTCGACCTCACCCGCCGCCTCCGCCAGCGGCTTCCCCTGCTCGGCGGTCATGACCGCCGCGATCTCGTCCTTGCGCTCGCGGATCACGTCGGCCGAGCGCCGCAGCACGCGGGCGCGCTCGATCGCCGGCAGCGACTTCCAGCCGTCGAGCGCTGCCGCGGCCGCGTCGATCGCCGCCTCGACGTCCTCGGGGCCGGCGTCGGGCATCGAGCCGACGACCTCCCCCGTCGCGGGGTTGGTCACGTCGAACCGGCTCTCCGAGCTCGCCTCGACCCATTCGCCGCCGACGAGCAACCGCTCGTCCTTGCCCGTGATCACTGCCATCTGCCCCACCTCCTCCGCCGCCGCCCGCGCGCCGGCCGGGTCAGAACGACGGTTCCGCTTTCCGGATTGCACCGTAACCTTGCCACGTCCATACTTGCCCGGCCTGCGCAGCGAGGGCGTGTGGGGAAGGTGCCATCGACCGGCTCACGAAGGAGAGGAAGGAACCTGGTGAAGAACACGAAACTGCGCCGCGGTCTGCCGGTTGTCCTGGCCATCGGCTTGCTCGCGCTCGCGTTCACGGCGCTACCGTCGGCGTCGGCCACGCTGGCACCGGCGAGTTGTGCCGCGATTCTGCAGACACCGAAGGCCATGCCACAGGTCAGGAGCGGCGTGTACACGATCGATCCTGCGCAGAACGGCGGCAACGTGAGCGTGTACTGCGACATGACGACCGACGGGGGCGGCTGGACGCTCGCCGGGTACGGCGCCAACGCGAATCTGGGCGGCCATCTGACCACCGCCAACGGCGCCTACAACCCGACGAATCGGAGCGGTTCCGCGAACATCAACGCGTTGGCTCTCGCCCGGGGAAGCTCCGAGGTTGCGCTCTCCTGGTCGAGCGCGGCCGCGAACGCGGGTCTCGGCAGCTACGAGGATGCGGTCAGCTATGCGATCCCGAACCCCGCAGGCCAGACCCTCAACCCCGATGGCGGAGCCTACAACTGCACCAATCCGGCCTGGACGCAGGTTACGGTGACGACGTTGGTCGGCACGCCGAGCCTGCCGGGCTCGATGTACACGAGGACCACCAGTCTCGGGGCGAGCTACGGGAATGCGTACGGCCTCGTGCTGGACAACTCCAACCCCCAGTGCGACTGGTTCATCGACAACCAGCCGTTCGAGGCCGTGTACCTCGGTATCAACACCGATTCTGTGCACAGAGGAGTGGTCTACTCCCCGGGCTCTGCAAGCAATCACGTCATCCCCGCCACGATGGCGATCTGGTTCCGGTAGCGGGGAGCGGCAACGGCAGCACACGGAGGGCCCACACGGGGCCCTCCGTGTCAGAACGACGGTTTCGCCGTCATGTCGAGCACGATCAGGATGAGCAACGCCGTGTCGAACCGGAAGATCGTGAACAGGCACTTGACGCGCCGTCGCACCTCGTCCGAGTCCGGCCCGAGCTGCTGGGCGGCGCGGTCGATCCGGCCGAGCTCGGGCCCGACGAAGCCGACGCCGACCGTCGCCGCGATCGCCCAGCCCACGAGCGCGAAGTCGACCCAGAAGACGCTCCACGAGTAGTCGTACTTCTGCATCAGGGCGATGCCGAACCCGAGTGCGGCGAAGAGCGCCGGCGTGTAGACATGGACGCCGATCCAGGCGCCGAGCTTGCCGAGGACGGCGAGCGCCTCTCCGTCGCGGCGGCGCTCGAAGACGATGCCGAGCGTCGTCAGCGTGATGTCGCCCCCCACCCAGATCACGATCGCGATCACGTGCAGCGCCCGGTAGACGAGCACCGAGTCGGGTGCGTACCAGAGCAGGACGATCGCTCCCGCGACGAGAAACGCCGCCGCGAGGAGGGTCGAGCCGGCTGTCCGTGCGGCCGCCGGCGCCTCGCCGACGGCCGTCGAGTCGCCGTCCGGGCTCATCCGATCGGAACGCGGTCCTTGTTCTGGGCGAGCCAGCCTTCGAGGCTCTGCAGCTCGGGGTTCAGCGAGCGCGAGACGCCCAGGTCGCGCGCAGCGCAGTAGTCCTCGTTCGCGTCACGCTTGAACTGGAACATGTTCCCGATGTCGTCGGCGCCCGGGAAGCCGAAGCCGCGGTACACGTCCGGCGGAACGTCGTTGTAGCGCACCTCCTCGCCGAGCGCCTTCGTGAACGCCGCGGCGATCTCTTCTCCGGTCGGATGCTCGCCGGCGATACCGACCGTCTTGCCGATGTAGGCGTCGCCCGCCTTGAAGATCCCGTACGCGCACTTGCCGATGTCCTCCACCGCGATCGTCGGGAGCATCTTGTCGCCCATCGGGTACGTGACCGCTAGCACCCCGTCCTCGCCGCGCGCGGGCCCCCAGCCGAAGTAGATGAAGTTCTCCCAGTAGCCCGAGGTGAGGAGGAAGGTCGTCGGCACGCCGTTGTCGGTGAAGAAGTGGTTCGCCTCCGCCTTGCCGTCGAAGTGGGCGACCTTGAACCTGCCCTGCAGCGTCGGCATGCGGTCGTCGTCGAGCGGGATCCAGTCGCGCGTGTCCTCGAAGGTCGACCAGATCGCATGCTTGATCCCGGCCTGCTTGGCCGCGTTCGCCAGGTTCTGAGCCTGCGCGATCTCCTTGTCGGCCGAGAAGTGCTCCCAGAAGTTCGTCACGCAGTACGCGCCGTAGGCCCCCTGGAACGCCGCGGCCAGGCTCGCCTCGTCGTCGAGGTCCGCCTGCACGACCTCGGCACCGGCAGCCGCGAGCGCCTTCGCGTTGTCCGACTCCGGGTGCCTCGTCAGCGCGCGCACGGCGAAGCCGCCGCCCGGGTCGGCCAGGATCGCGCGGGCGAGCCCGCCTCCCTGGGCCCCGGTTGCCCCGACGACCGCGATGACCTTCTGCTCGCTCATGCCTCTCCTCTCGGTTCCGTCACGACACCTCGCCGCGAACGATCTGCGCGCCCTCGACGAGCGCCTCGAGCTTCATCCGCGCGACCATGCGCGGCAGCGGCTTCATCCCGCAGTCGGTCGTCAGGTAGACCCGCTCGGGCGGAACCACGGCGATCACCTTGCGGATCCGCTCGGCGACCTGCTCGGCGCTCTCGATCTGGGTCGTGCGGA